>JAQCQR010000009.1 GCA_027687465.1 Coriobacteriaceae bacterium AF08-21 | reverse complement strand
GTTCGACCGGGCCGCGCGGCAAGGAGATATATTGCCAGACCGGAGGGCCCCCGGGGGCGGGAATCGCGCACTCCATATTTTGTTCACAATTGTATAGGTCCCTCAGTTGCATCACTGGGGTTAAAACTGAAGCATTGGCTTCTGATATTGGCGATGACCAGCTGTTTTATGAGTATTGAGACATCGGTCATCTCTGGAGCGTTACTTTACTCCAAAGGCATCAGCTATTTGTTTCCCATCGGTAAAAGGCGGGTTTTGTTCGCCAAGCGTTCTTATATATAGATAGATACGGGTTCGAACCCATGAAAGGGCGACAAAAAAAGACGGCCAACCGAAGTTGACCGCTTTCTATTCTATGCTGGAGCATCCAGAGGGTGCTTCCGAACTCGTTTTCTCGCTGCCATTCAGGCTTTCGAAGCATCTTTCGACCTTCGCAGTCTCATGTTTTGAGGATCTGCCGTGTTTATCACTGTTATCAATGAGTGTGTGGAAGTGATCCTCATACAGATTCATGCGATCCGCCAGAGAACTGAGAAGCATCTTTCTGCAGCCCTCGTTGTCTATCCTCGCATCTCTCAGGTCTTCCGGAAATTCACAAGCAGTCTTAGGGTCAATTTGTTTCTGCTTTCAGAGACTTGTTTGAGAGTTTTTAAAGACAGTTCAAAACAATAAGCGAGACACCATAAAGCAGAGCAAGATGTGCCGGATAGAAAATGTAGAAGAAATATTTCAGCTTCAGCCCTCGCTTGCCATTATAAAGATTGATAAGCAACAACGAAATTATCGCGGCAGCAACATCAGGATTAAAAAAATTAGCTGTAGTGAACTCAAATCCGCCGCCAATTATATGGCATGACGAAAGGAGCACTGCACATACTGCAGCAAAGAACATCTTAGCTTCGCTGTCGTGGAATAAATAGAATGCAGCCACAAGCAGAATGCCATACGCACCGCCATCCAGCTTAGTGTATTCAGCTGCCAGTGCTGTCAAAACAATCAGAGCAATTTCTGCAATGTGCCTCTTCCATTTTGAAAGACTTTGTATCTTTTCCAGAATAATCAAAAAGACCAAGGAAAGCAGGAGCTCATACATAACATTCTGTTGCCGAAGGTCAAATAGCTGCCCGGTTTGAACGAAATCGTATATGGGCTCCGCAATGATTGCGAAGACAAGCATATTTCGCAGGTACTTCTTTATGTCATGAGTATGCAAAAATCCCTCAACTATCAAAAAGCAAAATAAGGGAAATGCAATTCTGCCAAGAACATGAAGCACATCCGAAGCCTCGCTTAGAATCGCCCACTGTTCGTCTGATATCTGATTGTACGATGCGTGAGTCATGATTCCATTGGTCAGGACGATCCCGCTTACATGATCGAGAACCATCGAGATGGCCGCTATTATCTTTAATGTGCTGCCGCTAATTCCGTATCTATCTGTTTTCATTTCTTTTTCTTTTCTATGGTGGGCCGTCAGGGGTTCAGCCTGCTCCGCAGGCGGCCGCTGCGGCACTTTCGCGCCTTGCGCGCTGCGCTGGCAAACGCTCACGCGTTTACTCAGCTCCGCGCACCGACGGGTTCGAACCCATGAAAGGGCGACAAAAAAAGACGGCCAACCGAAGTTGACCGTCCCAACAATCTTTGGGTGGGCCGTCAGGGGTTCGAACCCTGGACCTTGGGATTAAAAGTCCCCTGCTCTGCCAGCTGAGCTAACGGCCCGCGGGTGGCATTGTACCACGGTCTGGGACTATTCCCAACTCCATTGGCCGTTCTGGAAAATCACAACTTCACGTCCATCAGGCGTAATGCCCGTAATATCGATGTCGTCCGTGCCGATCATAAAGTCGACATGCGTGCTCGATACGTTAACGCCATGCTCCAGGAGCTCCTCCTTGGACATGTCATACCCGCCCTCGATGCACTCGGGGAAGCCGACACCCAGCGCAAGGTGGCAGCTGGCGTTCTCGTCATAGAGCGTATCGTAGAACAGAACGCTACTTTCGCGGATCGGCGTGTTCTTGGAAATGAGCGCGACCTCGCCCAGATGAGCGGCACCTTCGTCGGTGTCAATGATGCTCGCAAGCGTCGCCTTGCCCACGCGGGCGTCGTAGTCCACCACACGGCCGCCCTCGAACTTAATCCAAAAATCGTCGACCTTGTTACCGTGGTGGATGAGCGGCATGGCCGAGTAGACGATTCCGTCAGCGCGCATGCGATCAGGCGAGGTGAAGACCTCCTCGGTGGGGATGTTGGGGAAGAAGGGATGTCCATCGGGCGTCTTACCCTTGCCGCCGGCCCACTCGTGACCCTTCGTCATGCCAATCGTCAGATCGGTTCCATTTGCCGCGGTGTAATGCAGCCGGTCAAAACGATTGTCGTTCAGGAAGCGCAAGTTCTTTTCGAACGCCGCGTCATGAAGCTCCCAGTCGCTCTCCGGGTCCTGGCCATCGGCGCGAGCGGTGTGCAGAATCGCATTCCACAGCTTATAGATTGCAACCTCATCGGCGTCTCCCGGGAACACCTCGCGTGCCCAAGCCACGACCGGAGCGCCGGCGATGCACCACGGATTGATGTTGTAATCCAGTCCACGGCGGAAAACTTTGCACTGCGTATTCCTCGCCTTGGATGCCGCGGCCGGCTTGGCTGGATCGATGCCCTTGAGGGCTGCAGGATCCGCACCCTCAATAAAGATAAAGCAGGCACCGTCCTGGGCCAGGGAATCCAGCTGCAGGCGCTTCCACTCGGGCGTCTGCTCAAAATAGCTTTTATCGACATGCTCGTACGTGAGCCTCGTCACGGCATCATCGGCCCAGATGACCGTCACGTGACCAGCGCCGGCGGCATAAGCCTCCGCGACCACCACGCGGGCAAAAGGCGCGCACTCGACCGGAGACTGAACGACGACCTCCTGACCGGGTTTGACGTTTACTCCCTTGCGGACGACCAGGCGCGCGTAGTTTTTAATCTTGGGCTCCAGGGCCTTCATGCCCTCCAGAGCCTCTTCGACCGTCAGGGCAGCTCGAATCATGTGCCACTCCATCTATCTATAGAACAGTAAAAAGGCGCGCCGCAAAAACGACGCGCCTTATATCTTAGCGATAAGTATGAATGCAAACGCTACTTCTTCTTGGAGTCCTTCTTGTCCTCCTCGGCAGCCGAGCGCTCGATAAGGGCGTTGAGCTTGTTCTCGGACATGCCCTCGGCCTGCGCGCGGTACATGTTGCGCAGGGGACGAATACGAACGAAGTCGTAGATAAAGTCACCCAAAATGATGACATAGGACAAAACGATGCCGACCATCTGGACAGGGCTGGACACCATGCCAGCGGGAGCGAAGTACAGCGAGGCCCCAATTGCCACGACGAGCACCATGCCAATGGCGAGCACAATCCACCAGATGCGACGGCGCTTGGTGTAGTCCTCGTCCTGCTTGAGGAGGATATTCGACACCGTATAGATGCGGTCCTCCTTGGCGCGCTGCTTAGCCTTGCGGGCGCGCTTCTCCTCTTTAGAGAGGCCCTCGAGGTTCTCGCCCTTCTCGAGCTCTTTGCGGCGTGCCTTAGACGAAGCCGGCACGACGCGAACGGAGCTCGCTGCTTGGCGGGCGGGCTTAGCAGATGCGGCAGACTTGCGCGCAACCCCGGTAACTTCGTGGGATTGCGTGCGCTTGTTCGTGGCGCTACGGGTACTCACTTATGCGTTCTCCTTCATGCTTGTGAACTGGGCGCCCGTGATGATCTGGAAGGCCTCGCGATAGCGCTCGGACGTGCCATCGATGACCTCGGCGGGCAGGTGCGGGGTCTCCCCCGTCATATCCCAGTTGGCTTTGAGCCAATTGCGGACGAATTGCTTGTCGTAGCTAGGCTGGATCTTGCCCTCCTCGTAGCTGGCAGCAGGCCAGAAACGGCTGGAGTCGGGCGTGAGGCACTCGTCGATCAGTGTGACCTTGCCATCGATGACACCAAACTCGAACTTGGTGTCGGCAATGATGATGCCACGGGTCGCGGCGTACTCGGCAGCGGCCTTGTAGATCTTGAGGGAAAGGTCGCGAATCTGCGTGGCGATGTCCTCGCCCACGATCTCGCAGCAACGCTCGAACGAGATGTTCTCGTCGTGGTCACCGATCTCGGCCTTCGTGGACGGCGTGAACAGCGGCTCAGGAAGCTTGGAAGCCTCGGTCAGGCCCTCAGGCAGCTGGATGCCGCAGACGGTGCCGTTCTCGTCGTAGGTCTTCTTGCCCGAACCGGTCAGATAGCCGCGGACGATGCACTCGATGGGAATCGTCTGGGCCTTCTTAACCAGCATGGCGCGGCCAGCGAGGTAGTCACGATACTCAGCAAACTCCTCGGGGAAATCCGCCGGATCGATGGAGACGAGATGGTTGGGAACGATGTCGGCAAACTTATCGAACCAGAATGCCGAGATGCGGTTGAGCACCTCTCCCTTAAACGGAATCTCGTCGGGAAGAATGAAGTCGAACGCAGAAATGCGGTCGGTGGCGACCATCAGCAGGTTTTCACCGGCATCATAGATATCACGAACCTTGCCACGGGAATCCGGACGACGCTCCATCGTTGTCACGTGAGTCACTCCTTACCAAAATACGACAGTAATGCGGGTTCTTCCCCGCACGTTTTCGCAAACTCGGAGCGGCAGGGACGAAACCCCTCCTTCACCGAATAGCGAAAAGCTAGTGCTCCATTGTAGTAGATGCCGCGTCCGCCGTGTGCTCGCGAGGCAGATGAATCGTAAAAGTCGTACCCTTTCCAAGCTCCGACTCCACGGATATGTAGCCGTGATGACGCTCGACAATCTGCTTGGTCACGGCGAGGCCCACGCCCAGGCCACCAGCCTCGCGGGCGCGACTGGCGTCGGCACGCCAAAAACGACCGAAGATGCGCGACAAATCATCCTTGGCGATACCGATGCCCGTATCCGAAACCGCGATATCGACGTGCTTGCGGTCGCTGAGCACCGACACCACGACCCAACCCCCCTCGGGGGTATAGCGCATGGCGTTACTCAAGAGGTTGATGACGCATTGCGTGATCATGTCGGGATCTGCCTCGACCACGTCATCGTGGCCCTGCGTCTCATCTGCAAAGCGCAAACGCAGGTCACGGTCGGCAAACAGGCGCTCCTGGCCATTCACAATCGAACGCACAAACGGCACCATATCCACCGGCTCCAGATTGAGCGGCGCGGTACTGTTTTCCATGCGCGACAGGTCGAGCATCTGCTGAACCAGACGGGCCAGACGACGCGTCTCGGAAGCGACCGTCTCCAGATGCTCGTCGTCGGTGGGATACACGCCGTCCTGCATGGCCTCGACCGTTGCAAGCATGGCCATGAGCGGCGTACGCAGCTCGTGGGCAACATCAGAGGTCAGGCGCTTCTCGTGCTTCATATCCTTTTCGAGCGAGGTGGCCATCTCGTCGAAGGTCTCTCCCAGCTGATCGATCTCATCATCGCCGCGCAAGCCCGTACGAGCGGACAGGTCTCCATCGCGAATCTGCTTGGCGGTGCTGGTAATACGATGAATCGGCTTGGTGAGCATGCGCGACATGAGCGCTCCGATAACGACCGAGATGCAGACGGCCACAACCGCGGCAAGGGCCATGGCGTTAAAGGTCTTCTCCCTAAACGCAGTGTCCGCCTTGGTGAGCAGAGCGTCGGAGCCGATGGCCCACAGCTTTACCTGTCCGACATGCTCGCCGGAAGACGTTACAATCTCGACGTTAGCAACGCTATCGGAGTCGGTTGGAGCAGACGAGACCGGGCTATGCGATGCCCTCTTGCCGCTCGTTTCGTCGGTCGTAGCCTGGTTTTCGCGTACATCGGCGGTGGCGCTTGCCGAGGGCCAGGAATCGTCATAAACGATCACGCCCTTTTTATTGACGACCTGCATACCCAGATCGTCGGAAACCAAACTCGACGTTGCAACCGTGCGCAGTTCCCCCGCGGTCCAAGAGCCGTTTTCCTCATATGAGGTTGCCAACTTCTCGGCAGCGGAATTTGCGATTTCTACGATATTGGAGCGTGTGTAATCCGAAAAGACCGTGCCCCACACAACGGAGACAACACCCACCAGCACCAATACCGTCATGAGCGATGTCAGAGCAAAAGCAAGTGCCATGCGCGAGGGATAGCTCATCGTTGGCCGTGAATCGGAACGAGGCGTGTTCCAACTAGCCTTGGAACCCGCCTCGCTCTCCTGCTTGTGCTTTTGTCCGATTTCAAAGCGCGCAGGTGTCATATGTGATTTCCCTATTTCTCGTCCGACTTATCGGTCTTGGCCGGAGCCTCGAAGCGATAGCCGACACCATGGACGGTGTAGAGCCACTTGGGCTTCTTGGGATCATCGCCCAGCTTGGCGCGAAGGTTCTTCACGTGGCTGTCGATGGTGCGCTCGTAACCCTCAAAGTCATACCCGAGCACTTTCTCGACCAGCTCCATGCGGTTATACACACGGCCGGGATGGCGGGCAAGCGTGGTGAGCAGCTTAAACTCGGAAGCCGTCAGATCGACTTCCTTGCCCTCGACCAAGATCTTGTGGCCCGAGATATCGATGACCAGATCGCCGAAGTCGAGCACCTCGACGGCGGGCTCGTCGGCCTGATGGGCACGGCGGAACAGAGCGCGAACACGGGCGACGAGCTCGCGCGGCGAGAACGGCTTAATCAGATAGTCGTCGGCGCCGAGCTCAAGACCGATAATACGGTCCTCGATCTCGCCCTTGGCCGTCAGCATAATGATGGGGACATCCGAGGTGTCGCGAATGGTGCGGCAAACGCGCTCGCCGGGAATCTTGGGGAGCATGAGGTCGAGCACAACCAGGTCGAACTGGTGCTTCTCGAACTCCTCGATAGCGGACTGGCCGTCGCCCACGCCCACAACCCAGTAGCCTTCGCGCTCGAGATAGGCAGCGACGGCGTCACGGATTGCCTTCTCATCCTCGACCAGCAGAATCTTTTTTGCATCTGAAGCCATAACACGGCCCCCCTGTCTCAATTAGCTAAGAACAAGCCCATTTTAACGCACCTGAGCCCGCCGGATGCCGCTATGACGCGGCAGCTCGGCGGGCGGTACTCACAATTACAACGCGTTTATTCCCCTGTTGGCGCCTTTTTAACCCCTCTAAGCTTAAAGAGAGAATAGGCGGGCCGTGACCGTCTCTGGTATACCCTGGCTGTTGCGCACCGTGGCGTACGTAAGGAATGAGTCCGATTTTCCCGCCGTAGCTGGATAATCGCCATACTCCAAAGCACGGTCGGGCGACAGCAGCGAGCCATAGGTCTTGGCAGAGGTGTCGATCAGGAAATGCGATGCCTGCACCTTAACAAGGTATTTATTCTTCTTGCCAGCCGCACATGCGAGCGGCTCGCGTGACAGGAAGAGGTACGGCCCTCCCTCATTACCGATATACGTGCCCATATTGCCCAAGCTGCCCACGCCACTATAGGTCGCCTCGATAGAAAACACGAAGGTATCGCCCATATATACGGCCTCGAAAGGCGAGACTGACGAGGGAAGAACTAGCTGGGCACGTTTGGTGTTGTTGCCGTCGGTCAGATCGATTGCCGTTATGCCGTAGTAGACGCCTTCGTCGTTGCGGACACGCGGCGAGATGGTCAAAATGCCGTCGCTCGCACGCGGGGCCGATGCAAAGCGGCCCGTCGATTTCCAAATTGTCTCGGCCTTGGATTCATCAAGCGAGCGACGATAGCAAAACGAATCACTACTCGTTTTATTGCCGCCTGCCGAAGGCATTTTATACCAGATGACTGATGACCCGAACGCCGTAAACAGTGGCGGATCATAGTCCTTGCCACCCCGATCGAGCTCAACCACGTCGCCAGAGAGCGAAGCGCCCGACAGATTTTGAGCGTAGAGTTTCCACGATGAATTGGCAAAGTTCATCTCGACCCACGCAAACACGCCATCGCCGGCACGGACATCGTAAAATGCATATCCCGTGCCCTCGATAGGATCCTCGATTAATGTGGTAAGCGAACCATCGCCCAGGTTGAGCACACCAAGCGTATTGGCATGCAGGGCAGAAGCAGGCGCCATCATCGCCGCGGCGTAATCGCCGTCGCAGTAGTACAGCAGCGTACCCAGAGGCAGCGTCCACGACGCCGCCGGCTCAAGATCGATGTCGACTGCCTCGTACTCATCCGTAATCGAGATGATTTTGGAATCGTCCTTGATAACCTGCGGCTCGCCGGCGGCATCATCGCTGGTGCCCGTTTTTTTCGAGCATCCGGCAAGCACTGTGGCAGCGCCCGCGGCAGCCCCTCCGAGCACAAAGCCGCGGCGCGATATTCCGTTCTTGACGTGGTCGGCGATACCCATTAGGCGATCTCGGCGCGAGCGGCCTCGATAGCGCGTGTAAGCTGGTCGGCGCAGGAGGTCTTTTTCATACCGCAGGTATTACCAGCGAGAACCTCGATTACACGATCGGCAGGAGCACCCTCGACCAGCTTAGAGATAGCCTTGAGATTGCCGTTGCAGCCACCGGTAAACTCGACGCCCACCACCTTGTTGCCGTCATCGGACAGGTCAAGGTGGATATTGCGAGCGCATACGCCCTGAGGCTTGTAATCAAAACTAATCATTGCGTTCCCCTCTCGTAAAGCAATTTCAGACGTCTATTATCCCCGTCCGAACCGATAAAGTATCGCGGGCACCGATTCAACATTCCCCAATGCGCAAACCGGCAACAGCAATACTAGCAATCTGCTTCCCGAGCGTGGACTTTTCGTTTCTCTTGATACATGTTGTGGTCAGCGATGTGGTAAATCTCGGTCAGTGTATAATCGGGTGCCTCTGCCGTCGCGACGCCAAACGACGCACTGACTGTCAGCACCTCATCGCTCGCAGCAGCAAGGCTGAGGCGAAGATCTTGCACTACTTCACATGCGGATTCGCGATCGGTGTGAGGGCAAATCAGCAAGAACTCGTCGCCACCAATGCGCATAGGCACATATTTCTCGCCTGCCGCCCGCCTCAATACAGACGCCGTACGCCGTAGCAGCTCATCGCCCATTTCGTGACCGTAGAGATCGTTGGTACGCTTGAGGAAATTGCAGTCCATCATGATCACACTCACGGGCAGGGACTCGTTCACCAGGTCGTCGCCAAGGGACTCAAGGTAATTTCTATTGCGAAGTCCCGTCAGCTTGTCCTGGAAAGAAAGCTCCTCGGCGCGCTTTGTCATCGAGATGTTATGCGTTGCCACGACGACCGATTCCAGTCGACCCCGCTCATCGCGGCGCTGTGGAACAACCTGCAGCGAATACCACGTACCTCGGCAGTCTCGTACCTCGGCATCCAAGTACGGCACGCCCTCCATACGATCCCGAAGCGTCTTTATATCTAAGAGTTCCATGACCGCCTCGCGACTTTCGGGACTCACAATGTCTCGGCAAACCGTTGCAAAAAAGTCATATGCCTCGGAGTGCTCGGCAAATATCTTCGCCACCGATGGCGACATGTTAATCCCCTCGATCTCAAGCGTGTCGAGATGCAACAGGAGGGTCGACTCATACGTGGAACTGATGGCATTGATGATGCCGAGCTGCTTGTCCTTTTCGGCCAAATTGCGACGATCGGCGACGATACGCACCAACAGCACTACAACCAAAAACACCAGGAACGCCAGTACGCCGGCAGTGATAAATGAAATCCTGCCCGACATGACCTCAGATTTGGGATAGAGCGCAAACAGGCGATAGTCCTTATACGCCGCACGCACGGCATACCAGGTACTTCCCCGATATTCGACACGTGATAAGCCTTCGTCTTTCCAATCAATTCCGCTATCGGCAAGAAGCCGGGCGAGAGTTATATCGACGGTCGAATCGTTTGAAGAAACGATTTGTGCATCGCGCATCACGAACACCGTTGGGCTCTGATGGAATGTGTTGTTCACGAGCACGTCGGCGATCGTATACGAATAATCATCGGCGGGCTCGGGCGCAAGCGATCGATACCCCAGCGCTACGCCATCACCGTACGGAACAACACTCACGGCAAAGTCGACATCTCGACGCTCAACGACCGTCGAGTAGGACACCTTGGAGCCTCGGTACATCGATGCGACCGACGAACAGGCAAGCTCCTCTCGCCATAGCATCAGCGGATCGCGACCGTCGATATCGTAATGAGCGGCCATATGACCGTCGGCGTCCATGACCAACATTCCCGAAAGGTGCTCGGTATGGACGTACTCCTCGACGAGGTCATCGTTGACTTCAACGTGATCAGGTGGCAAGAACGTCGCAAACGACTCGAGCGCGGCATCCAAATTGTGCGTCGCCTCGGTTTTTCTTCCCTGTTCATATCGGTCATATTTTTCGCAGGCGTTTTTTAAAAACACCATGGTTTCCTGGCCAAACCCAAGCGTTTTATCGAGACAGCGATGCGTGCCGACCACATACAGCAGACCCAACAAAGCAGCGCTGGCCACAACGCAGATAGCCACGGTGACTAATGCCTTTCGGCGTAAGCGGCGCTCATCATTTGTCATGATTCCGCTCCTTGCCCGTCCGTCGTCGCCCCCGCCTTGTACTTGCCCACAATGCGCTCAATCGTGCCATCTCGATCCATCTCGAACAGCACGGTATTGAGGTTTTTGACGTACTCCCCCTCATAGCCGTCCTTAAACGCGACGCCAAGGTCAACCGTCATAACGTTGTCGGCAAACACGCGATAAACACCGGGATACTGGGCGACAAGTCGATCAAGCGGCTGAACGTCCGCCATCCAACAGTCGACATACCCTTTGGCGAGGGCGGCTTTGCAGAGCTCGGCAGAACCATACGATTTGATTTGCACGTCCGGCGAGATTTCCAGATCCCCTGCGAGCAATCGGCGTTCGCTCACCGAGCCCGCAATCACCGCGATGGTCTTGCTTCCATCGAGATGCGCCAAGGACTTGATGCCACTCGTTTTCTTGGCGGCAACCGAGACCGTCACGGTTAGATACGGCTCGGTCCAGTAATACTTATCCTCGCGATAACAGGGAGAATAATCACACCACAGGCAATCGATATCACCGTTTTTGAGCAGCCGGTCGCGATCGTTCCAGTCAATATCGACAAACTGTGGCTTGAGCCCCGCACGCTTGCAGGCCTCGCGGGCGATGTCGATATCGATACCGACGTAATCGCCCGTGGTATCGATATACACATAGGGGTCGTTATCCGTAACGCCGATTTTGAGTACTGGGAGATCTTTGTCGGCTTCATTCGAGGAGGAAGAACTGCTTCGAACGGTATACGTCAGGGCGGCCACACAGGCAGCAACAAGGAGCATGAGCGTAAACGAGACAATGGCGACTCGCTTGATACGTCCGGGCACGCGCCTCCCTTCATCGAAACAGCAGTCGGATTTCATTTTATACCCGGGGCTGATGCGGCAATAAAAAAGCGCCTTGCCCAAGACGGGCAAGGCGCCAATGGTTGAAATGCATCCGCAGGCGGTCGAATTAGGTCAACCCTACTCGAAGCTCAGCTGCTCCAGACGATCGAAGACCGTGTCGATGCGGGTGAGGAAGTCCCACGGATCAAAGATCTCGTCGAGCTTCTCCTGGCTGACGGTGCAGCGCGGATCAGCCTCGAGACGCTCCTTAAAGGTGGGACCGGAGACGCAATCCTGCACCTCGTGCCAGGTAGCCATGGCGTTTTCCTGCACGATCGCATAGGCATCTTCGCGGGTGATGCCCGTATCGACGAGGGCCAGCAGGACCTTGGAGGAGAAGATGAGACCGCGAGTCTTGTTGAGGTTGGCCATCATGCGAGCCGGATACAGCTGCAGGCCGTCGATAACGCGAATGAGACACTGGAACATGTGGTCGAGCGCGATGAAGCTATCGGCCTGGGCGACGCGCTCGGCAGAGGAGTGCGAAATGTCGCGCTCGTGCCACAGGGCGACATTGTCGAAGGCGACCTGGGCGTTGGACTTCACGATGCGCGACAGGCCGCAGACCTTCTCCATGGTGATCGGGTTGCGCTTGTGCGGCATGGCGGAGCTGCCCTTTTGACCTTTGCGGAACGGCTCCTCGGCCTCAAGCGTATCGGTCTTCTGCAGATTGCGAACCTCGGTAGCGATGCGCTCGCAGGTGGCCGCCGTGGTGGCGAGGACTCCGGCGAGATAGGCATGATGGTCGCGGGAGATGACCTGCGTGGACAGCGGGTCGTGGACCAGACCCAGGTGCTCGCAGACGTACTCCTCGACAAACGGCTCGATGGAGCTGTACGTGCCGACCGCGCCCGAGATGGCACCGAAGGCAACGTTCTTGCGGGCATCCTCAAGACGATCCAGATCGCGCTTGAGCTCCCAGGCCCAAGAGCCAAACTTCATGCCGAAGGTCATCGGCTCGGCATGGATGCCATGGGTGCGGCCAGCGCAAAGCGTGTTGCGCTCCTCGAAGGCGCGGCGCTTGCAGATCTCGCCGAGCTTCTTGACGTCCTCGATGATCAGATCGCAGGCCTGGGTGAGCTGGTAGCACAGAGCCGTATCGCCCAGATCGGAGCTGGTCATGCCATAGTGAACCCAGCGGCTGGGCTTGGGGTCGCCCTCGGGAACATCAGCGTCGATGTACTCCTTCATGTTGGTCAGGAAGGCAATAACGTCGTGGCGCGTGACTTCCTCGATCTCGTCGACCTTTGCCTTCTCAAAGTTGGCGTGGTCGCGGATCCACTGGGCTTCGTCTTTAGAAATGCCGATCTTGCCGAGCTCCGCCTGGGCCTCGCAGGCCAGGACCTCGATCTCCTGCCAAATGGCGTACTTGTTCTCGAGGGAGAAGATGTGTCCCATCTCCGGGCGGGTATAGCGATCGATCATAGCGGCTCCTTTTTGGTTATTGGCACGTTGGTCGTAACCCAACCATTGTACCGTGCGCAGGTGCAAGTATGGGCAGCAGGCATGAACCTAACATTTTGGAATTGGAGCGGGCAACGGGACGTCCGCGTATTTGCTTCGCAAATCCGCACCGGCTGCGGCGACACACCCGGACCTACACCCATGCGCGGGCAAAATGGGTTGAATCTGACGCCCCCGGCTGTCTCCCGTGCTCGATGGAGCGGGCAACGGGACATCCGCGTATTTGCTTCGCAAATCCGCACCGGCTGCGGTCGCCTATCGGCGACCTTGCCTGCTCGCTATAAACGCTTCGCGTTTATTTACGCTCGCACCCTGTCGGGTTCGAGTCCCGGCACTTTATTGAAAAAAGCACGGCACCGTGATGGTGCCGTGCTTGTGCTCTTAACTGGAGCGGGCAACGGGACTCGAACCCGCGAGTGTCAGCTTGGGAAGCTGATGCCTTACCACTTGGCGATGCCCGCTTGTGTGTTGGCTAGTATAACGCGGTTGTCTTGTTCGATACAAGGGTGGTGATGCTTGTTTTAGCTGTGGAGATTCGTTTGAAAATCGCGTCAATTGTGGAGATGAGGACCTTTGTCTTTCTTTTCTTACCATCTTCTACCTGTACTTTTATCTGATTGTTGTATTTGAGTTCGATTTGTCAGAAATCGGGCAAGCTTTTGGTCAGCTTCTGGTACTTACCCGCATGAACCATGGCGGTAGCCTCATCCCAAGCGCCGCGGCCTCCCCGTGCGGCGCACGAGGGATAAGGAGCAGCCATGTCCAACGCACCCACGCACTCTGTCCACAGCGCAATCGCAACAGGTCCGCTGCTCCTGCTCCTCTTCCTGCTTTTCGGCTGTCTGGCACCGGGAGCCGCATTTGCCGTCGATGGCTACGACCAGCTCGGCTTCCGCACTATTAGCGATGATTGTGGGCCCTTCTTCATCGGCAAGTATGAAGCTCAAGACGCCTCGATTGCCTACTGCATGAACCAGGAGCGCCCCGGCCCCACCAAGCCGGGCGGCCCATGGCTCAACTTTGATCAAGGCTGGGTGTGGCTCGACGACGAGTTCGCGGCAATCGTTTGTCGCGGATATCCTACCGCCACGTCGTTTGGCGGTTACCATCTTTCACCCGATCGCGCCCGCGCCGCCACCCAGCTTGCCGTATGGATGCTCAACGGCACTACCCATGTCGACGGCACCTACTCCTACACAACCGCTCAGGGCAAAACCAAGAGCGGGCACTTTACCGCCGACAATGAAGTCGTGGCGGCTGCGCGGTGGCTCCACGACAGCGCAAAATCAGGAAGCATCAAAGCCGCTCCGCACCGCGCGCGGCGCTATATAGGAACCGTATCGGGCGGCAGCAAACGTCAAGACATGCTCTATGTACTGCCGGCAGTCTCTGTTTCCTTCCAAAAGCAGTCTGCAAACGCTGCCATTACCAGCGGAAACAATACTTATCAGTTTGACGGGGCAACATTCGATGTTTTTGAGAGCGCCAGCGGCGCGCGTGTCGGCACCGTCCAGATGGACAGCAACGGTCGAGCGCAGGCAACACTCCTACCCAACACGACATACTACCTAGTTGAGACAACAGCGCCAGCTGGTTATATCCCCCTGCACGATCGCATTGCCTTTACCACGACGGATAACGGCGGATACGTCACCATTGATGAACAACCCGGCACCATTACCTTGCGCATTGTAAAGCTCGACGCCGCAACGAATGCAGGCCCCCAAGTTGGGGCTTCGCTCGCAGGAGCAGAATTCGTGTGCGTATCGCAATCAACCCCTGGATGGACACAAACTCTCAGGACCGATGAAAGCGGTCGAGCTACCCTCACCGATGTCCCCCTGGGAACCTTTACCATCTATGAATCGAAGGCGCCCGAGGGCTATTTGCCCTCCGGTGACAGTTGGTCTTACACCGTTGGAGCCGACCAACTCGGCGATTCAGGCGTGGTCGAAATCGAATCTCGCGTTTCCGATATCCCCATTGCGTTTGACCTTGAGATTTCCAAATTCAAGGACTACGGCAATAGCGATCAATCCGGCCTGGAGCAGCCGGCAGGAGATGTTGTCTTTGAGGTTGTCAGTAACAGCTCTCAGCAGGTTGTTGGCACACTGACTACAAACATCTATGGCTTTGCCTCCACCAAAGACCAGCCCGAAGCATGGTTCGGCACAGGCAAGCGACCCGCCGGTGTCCACGGGGCCGTCCCATACGACCGTGCCGGCTACACGGTTCGCGAGGTTCCGGAATCCGTCCCCGAGGGTTTTAAACGTGCAGGAGAATGGACCGTCGGGGCCAATCAGATTTCCGACGGCGCCGAGCTTCAATATATCGTGGACAACCACGCTCTGTCGACGCATCTCCAAATTGTAAAACGCGATGCCCAAACAGGCGCTTCTGTTCCACTAGCCGGATTCACCTTCCAACTACTCGACAGCAATCACAAACCTGTCTCACAAACTTGCTGGTATCCAGCACATAACGTAATGGACACCTTTACGACTGACGCGACCGGGACCGTCACACTGCCCGAATCGCTCGTGCCGGGCACCTATTATGTACGCGAAACCTCGGCCAAAGAGCCCTATCTTGTCGGCGAAGAGATCGAGGTAAACATACCCGCCGACATGAACCTAACGCCCGTTGCAATCGCCTCGTATTATGACCACGCCGCGATCGGAAACATCAGGATCGTTAAAACCGATGCCGTAGACGGCAGCAGCCTCGCGGGCGCCGTCTTTGAGATCCGTGCCTCGGGTGATATCGTGCGCCCCGACGGTAGCATTGCCGCGCTCGACGGTGAGACTGTCGCTACCGTCACGACGGATGAAACTGGAGAAGCACGTGCGGACGACCTCCCGCTGGGATCTGGCACCGCGCACTACGAGGTTGTCGAGACTCAAGCGCCGGCAGGCTTCTTACTCGATCGGACATCCCATATTGTCGACCTTACTTATGCCGACCAGAAAACACCCGTTGTAGAAGCACGGCTTAACGTATCCGACGATTACACCAAGGTTGATATCTCCAAGGTCGCTGCAAGCGGAGAGCAGGAAGTGAAAGGCGCACAACTCACCTTATATGGTCCCGATAAAACCGAAATAGACTCCTGGACCTCATCCGACAAGCCGCACCGCGTCGAACATCTTGCACCCGGCACCTACTCGTTGCGCGAAATGATATCTCCGCGGACCTATGACCTTGCCGAGGAGATAACGTTTGAAATAAAGGACACGGGAGAAGTCCAATCCGTCTCGATGAAGGATGCGCCCATCGAGATCAAAGGACAGGTCGACAAGCGTCAGGAGCTTGTCCAACCTATCGAAAAGGGCCTGTTGGCCAACGGCGATGGTAAAAATCGCGCCGCGACGCAAACCAATAGTGATGGGCTTTTCTCCTATACCATCGATGCTCGAAACGATTCCGCTACTTGGGTTGATGAGTTTACGATTACCGATAATCTTGAGTGCGCCAAAGACGGCACGGCGAGATTCGTCTCAATCGAAATCCCCGTCGCCATCGGCGACCTCAACGGTCTGTGCAACGTGTGGTATCGCACAACGCCGTTGGACTCGACAGACGTCGATGAGCCGGCAAACGCGACACTTGACGATGGGCACGAAAATCCTTGGCTTGAGTCCGACGAAGTAAAAGAGAGCCTTGGTGAGGACTGTCGCCTCGTCGATTACGACGGCTGGCGCCTCTGGAAGGCGGATGTCCCGACCACGGAATCCGCCACACTCGAGGCGAAAGAACTCGACCTTGCATCCAATACCGTCGTGACGGGCATTCGCATTGAATACGGTGCGGTAGCCGCCGACTTTACGACTCGAAGCGATACGGATTCTTGGACCCGCGATGATCTCAAAGATGAGCACGACGACCTTGACGATGCCAAAGCAATCCTTGGCACAGATGCTCGGGGCGCAGTCGTGCACATGCAGGCAACGTCGGCTTACACACCCCAAACTGCACTCACCAACAGCGCACGCGTCGATCTTTGCCGCAACGGCGGCGGCGATAAACTTGAGTCACATGACGAGGACAGTGTCATTCAACGCTGTACCCTACCGCAGGACCTACCGGCAACAGGATCAGCTCCCATCGCCGCTTGCATCACCGCGCTCCTGACCTCGGGTGCCGCAGCCCTATGGTTCGCTCGCCTTAGGTCAATCCCAAAGAAGCGCTAGCGCGATGAAAAAGCGGACGAGCCAGTCCCCCGGCTCGCCCGCTTTCAATCATTTAAATCGCCGCATCTACTCTGCAGACGAAGATCCACCATCAACGATTGCTTGCTCGGACTCAGGAATCCCATCGGCACCCGTGCTCTGTTCTTGCTCCACCTCTTCGCTGATTGCGGAGGCGGGGGTCGAGCCCTTCGCGCCCACGATGTAGGCAGCTCCAAACCCTAACGCAATGGCAATCAAGGTCAAAATCACGTAGACAGGCCAGTGGCGCTTAATATACGAAAACACGTTGACTCCTTAGAGCTCCGTCTACGAACGGCGGATAACCTCGGTCACGACCTCGGATACCGTGGCAATGTTCGTCGGGTTGACATTGTGGGGCAGGTCGTCCTCGGTACGAGCGCAAGCCAGACGCGTGCCGTCCACGCCGGCGATGGTGAGGGCTCGGCGGCTCGCCTCGAGGGCGGCGTAGGCATCGGTCTTGGCATAGGGCATCTCGAGCGCGCCACAATCGACATGGAACGACTTGCACACCTTGCTGACCAGGTTCATGATGCGGCGATCGCCCTTGAGCAGCTGCTGTTCGCCCTCAACCGTCACCACCGAAAGCCTACCGGCGCCGACGGATTCAAGATTGATGAAGAAGACGCCGCGGAGCTTATCGCGATGCGAAGCCAAGAAGGCCTTCATACCGGCGCCATCACAATCCGAGGCGCCCGTTGCCACAAACCAGATATCGTGACCGAGCAGCTCATCGTCGCCCATAGAGGCGACAGCCGAGAGCATATCTTCGGAAGAAGCGCCGTCGGAAGACGTAGCGCCGCCCTTCCAGCCATCGTTATCGTCCTCGAAATTATCCCACGAACCGACGCCGCGACCGGACTTCTTGGCATCGTAATCGTCTTCGACGCCCAGCCAATCACTCATGCTGTCCTGTTCGTTTTTCTTTTTACGACCGAACAGGCCGCCCAGGCCGCGCTTGCGAGACTTGGGCGCCGCCGGGGCGGGAGCCGAAATGGTCTCGATCGGCTGAGCGCCCGACGCAACGGGCCTAGGAGGCGCAACGGGTGCCGATGTTGGTTCGGGGCCCTGAGCGGTAGCAAAGGGGTCGTTGACCTGTGCGGAGGGGTCGGGAAGGTCGAACAGCGACGTGCGAGACGCAACGTTTGCCTGCTTCATCGACGGCAGCGACGGATCGGGGACCGAAGCCAGCGGAGACGAGGAAGGTGCAGGCGACGGAGCCGACGCCGGATCGGGAACATTCACCTGCGGACGCGGTGATGCCTGGGAGGAAATCTGGGCCATAAGGGAATCGACCGTTTCGTCCTGGGTGGGAGCAACATCGGCAACCGTGGCACCGGAACCACTCGGGGTCGGCATGGTGAAAATCTGCGTGGAGTAAGGCCTCGACTCATCTGTCTCGGGAGCCTCGGAAACCGCAGGCACTTCCTCCTGCTCGACCTCGGTCGAATCACCTTGATCGGCTGCCGCGTATTGCTCTTCGTCACAGTTGACCTCGACGGGCTCGTGCCCGGCGACATCTTGGATTTCGGCAGCATCAATAGGCTCGTCATCGTCTGCCGCGTCGCCCTGCTCATCGGAAACAGGAAGGGGCTCGGCAATCGCGGTGCCTTGCTTTTCAAACGTTATCGTGGAATCGAACTGCGCGGCATCAAACGACATGGTGCTATCGACGTGCTGCTGAGCCTCAAAGGACGTCGTAGCTTCGGCGGCGTCGACAGGCACGGACTGCATAGCCTCGTTCTGCTCGAACTCTTGCGCCGCGCGCTCACGTGCCGCCTCGGCTGCCTGCTGCTGAGCGATAGCCTCCTGCTCGGCAGCCTCGCGTGCGGCAGCGCGCTTCCCCTCGAAATCGTCGACAAATTTCCTGCCCTTTGCAAGCGCACCCTTAAAGAAGTTGGAAGCGCTGGCGCCAATCGAAGAGAACGCGGATGCAATATCGGCATGGGGCGTTGCCGCGGGAATCTCGGCCGAGAAATCAGTATCGCTCTCGTAAGACACGCGCCTCGGCTGTTCAGCGTAATCGTCGTCAGGCTCGTCCGTAACGTCTTGCGCCGGCGCGGCGGGAGCCAAAATGTCCAGTCCTGCCGCGGGATCGATCGCGGACACCGCCTCGGGCTCGGCAACGGCAGCGGCAACCGCGGCAGACTCATCATCCACGGCGACAACGGGCGCAGATGCAGTCACGACGGGGGCAGGCTCGGGCTCAAACGTCGGCTCCTCGCCTTCCTCGTAATCGAGCGTGCAGGACTCGGGAAGCATTCCGAGCGCACGGATGGCATCCGAACCAAAGCGGATGTTGCCGGCGGCATTGCGATAGAGCCTGGGCTCGGGCTCGGCCGCGACAGGCTCCTCCGCCGGCTCGGCAGTGGGAACCTCGTCATTGAACTCTTCGGCCTGGACAGCCTGATTCTGATCCTCGGGCACGATGGCGCCAATCAGCGTCTCGTCGGCAGACGCACCCTCAAAGCCCTCGATCTGCTCGTCGAAAGCCTCGCCCTGTTCGGGCTCGGTCTGAGCGTCGGGAGCAATCGGCTGACCGAACTCGTCCTCGGCGTAGGTAGGCTCTTCATACTCGATGGTGTTGCCGTAGTCGTTTTGCTGTTGGGCCGCGGCATACTCCGCTGCTGCGCGCGCCATCTCCTCGGCACGACGCTTCTGCTCCCCAAAATAGGTATCGAACGGAACATCGTCGGGAAACTCGTTTTCGCCCTGGAAGGGAGCAACGTTGTCCATAACGCCGAGCATAGCGGCGACAGAAGACTTGTTGCACACTGCGCCGGACGTATAGGGAAGCACAAAACGGTTAGAAATGATGTTTGCCGCGTTGGCGAGCGCAACGAGGGAAGCGAGGATCGCGACAATCCACAGCAGAACCTTGAGCGCGCCGGGGAGCGGCAGGATACGCAAGATGGCAACGGCAGCAGGGGCAACCGTGGCAACGGGCAACAGCTTGGCGATGAGCGCACGATACGAAGCATAGGGCTCGCGGGCGAGCAGCTCAGCACGGGGAGAGTCGTAGTGTGCGACAACGACCACCGGGCGGTTGCGCGGAGACGCGAGCGGGCCCGAGGCCTTGTGGTAGGCGATGACATTTTGGCTCACGCCCGTCTTGCCCAGGCGCGAAACCACGGGGTGGCCCGTGCGCTCGAGCACGTAAAGAACGGCACCGACAATGGCCAGCAAGGTGCCGACCAAGCCGATGCCGCCGCCGATGCCCATCAGCAGGGCGCCGGCAAACGCAAGAATACCGGTAACGGCAAATGCCAACCTGCTGGGCGCCGGGGCATTGAACTCCTGAACCTCGGGATCAAAGCCGTGGTTGCGGAAGATCTGAGCGATATCCTCGGCAGCCAAGCGCTCTTCTTCGCTGCATGCCGGCGTGATGCCGGTGTTCTGCAGCAGGTGGTTAATATAGTTCTGGGTGTTCGCCATGTGCGCTCCACATCCATAATCCGACAAATAGGCCCAATGCATGCACATTAGAACCGTATATAGTCGAAAGTATACCCCGAGCGAGCGCAAACGACCGAATTCGGGCCATCTTAACGCCCCGAGCGGACAAGGATATAGCCTAATCTCCATATCGGACTAAAATCATGGCAGCAAACCACCTTCTCATGCGAGGACTCTATGACGGCAAGCGACGCGACCGCGACAATTAAAAAGGGGAATTCGGAGCCCAGTTTCGATAAAACGACTCAGCGCATCCTCAATCTTTTCTTTGTGCTCAACAGCTCCCCCGAACCGCTGACGACCGAGCAGATCGTCTTGGATTCTGACCTGGGATATGGCTCGGGCAATATCGACTCGGATAAGCGCAAGTTTCGGCGCGATCGTGACAAACTGCTCGAACGCGGCATCTTAATCAAGGAGGTTCGCCCCGCCGGCGCGCAGGAGACCGAGGAAAGCTCATGGACAATCGACCGCGAGCACACGTTTGCGGCAGGCGGCCTCATCACCGCAGACGACGCCGATATCCTGCTCAACGCTATCGACCAGACAATAGCGGCCGGCTCATCCACTTTTGCCGCGCCGCTTGCCGATATTCGTTCCAAGATTGCCTACCTCACCGGCAGGACGACGGCGGACGAAGCACCGATCCGCCGCTCTCCCACCGTCGATGCGGTATGGAGCGCCTTTGCCGAGCGATGCGCGCTGCGATTTTTATATCAGAACGGACGCGGTGAGCAGAAAGAGCGTACCGTCTGCGTCTACGGCATGTTCGAGCGCGAGGGCGTTGCGTACTTCTGCGGCCTCGACAATGCCACCGACGACATCAGGACATTCCGCTGCGACCGTATCGTTCGCGCTTGGCGTCCTTCGAAGGCCTACGCCATCCCTGCAGACTTCAATCTCAACGACTACCTGTTCTTTGAATTCGATTTTGCCGACCGCCCGCCCGTTGCGGCTACGTTCTCGTTCGCCCCGCAGACGCAGATCGATATGATCAACGGCCTCACGCGCGGGCGAGGTGAGCTCGCACACACCGATTCGGGATGGACTTGGACCGTTGACGTGCGCGATCTTGAAGCCGCCGCCTCATTTTGCATGGCCCACGCCATGGACGGCATGAGGCCCATGGCCCCCAAATCGCTCAAGCAGGCGTGGAACCACCTCATTGAAAGGACGGTGCACGAGCATGCCCGTGCGTAAACTCACCAGCGAGCAGAGGCTCTCGCGCGCCATCGACATCATTGAGGCCCTCTACGCCGCCGGCGAGAGCGGCATGACACGAACTGAGATTTGCAGTCGCTTTGACATCACAGGAGTGTCGCTCGACGAGATTCTCGAGATCGTCTCGACGCTCGCGGACCGAGAATCGGGTGCGCGCATCATCTGCGAATGCCACGGCGAGCGTGTGGTCCTCACCGGTGACGCTGGGCGTGTGCTACCGCTGCGTCTGAGTGCCGCCGAGGGCGCTGTGCTCAACCACGAACTTGAATCGTTGGGGATCGAGCCCCAGGCGGCGGCTCGAATTCGACATGCTCTTCTACCCGAAGAGCTCGGCTATAACCAGCACGTCTTTGACACCGTCAACCACGGGTCGCACTGGCAGCAGCTGAGCTGCGCCATTCAGGACGGCGTTCGCTGTCGTATCTCGTATCGCTCGATGGACGATGCGCGGCCACGCGAGCGTCTGGTCGACCCCTTGCGCATTACAGCAAACGGCGACCAAACATATCTGATTGCCTGGGACATCGCGGTCGATGAGCAGCGCACCTATCGCATGGATAAAATCGAGGGACTCGCCTTGACGGAAGACTCCGTCGTGCCTCACGCACCGGACGTTGCATCCCTCCACGATTCCCTTGCCCGGACGCAGCGTAGCGCAAAGCTCTTGATGCCATTCGATATGGCGGAGCATCTGGACTGGGCCGGCATCACCCTAATCGAACTCAGCGGAACAGACATGGCAACGGTAACCGTACATTACGGCTCCGAGCGTTGGCTGCTGAGCCAGATAATCGCAGCGGGCGGAGCCATCCGCATCTTGGATGACCCCGCCCTGTCAAAGCGTCTGTGCGATATGGCAAAAACCCTCGTCTGCCCGCTTTAGCGCCGCCGCTCGTGGCGTGCACGCCACAGCTGTAGATAGTGCCCGATCTGCGCCGATTCGATGCGCTGGTAGGAGCTCGTGGGCAGCGACGTTAAGAACTTCTTGCCATAGCCCTTCGTCACCAGGCGAGGATCCGCCAAGATCAGCACACCGCTATCGGTCGACGAGCGAATCAAACGCCCCGCGGCCTGCTTAACCTCGAGCACCGCCTCGGGCAGCGAATAGCGCGCCCATGCGCGGTCTTCGCGCAGGTTGCGCTCGCACGAGAGCGGGTCCGTGGGGCTCGAGAACGGCAACTTGGGAATGATGACGCAGCGCAGCGTCTCGCCGCTGGCATCAAACCCCTCCCAGAAGGCCTTGAGCGCAAAAAGCGACGAGGTCGGTTCGTTGATAAACCGGTCGCGCAGGCGACGAGGAGATGAGTTGCGCTGCTGGCAGTTGAGCTCCAGACCCGCACGGGCCATCTTGGGCTCAACGCGGGTGTATAGGTCCTCCATGTCGCGCCGATTGGTGAACAACGTGAGCACCGATCCGCCCATGGCAAGATGGGCGTCGACCAGTACGCGCTCGAGCGCCGTAAGATAGCTCTCACGATCGCGCGGATCGGGGATATCGCCCGCAACGACTACAGCCATGTTCGAATCGAAGTCGTAGCTCGAATCCAAGTGCAGCGATGACGACGTTGAAGCACCGATGCGATCAAGGCCGACCGCATGGTTAAAGTGCTCAAAGCTTTTGGACACCGTCATGGTCGCCGAGGCAAAGATAGCCGTGTGAACCTCGGGCAGCCACTCGGTTGCCAAGGCCTCGCCAATGTCGATGCGCTCTGCGGTCATTGACTCTCCGCCGGCACGCAGCCTGCGATTGACCTGCAGCGAATACACGTAGTGTTCATCGGTACCATCAATGATGAGTTTTAGGTTCTCGGCCAGCTCGTGCAGGCGGCGCGAGATATCACCCAGGTCGACAACAACCTCTGGCTTGTCGGCGGCGACGGCTTGCACCAGCGCGTCGACGCTCTTGTCAGCTTGTTCCAATGCGTCGATGCCAGTGTAGGCCGACTGTAAGAAATCATGCCAGTCGTCAGATTCGCGCAGCTCGGGGCCAATCCATAGATTGGCATTGTCATAGCCCCCACGGGCACGGCGACCGAGCTCGCGAACGCCATCGAACACGCCGGCGATCGCCATGCTCGCGCGCGCAACCGTCGACGTCGCCTTGGCGGTAAGGCCCAGATAGAGCGTAGAGCCCTCGGAGGTTGCCAAATCACGGGAAACCTGGCTTAGCGCGCCGGTGCTCGAGCCACCCAGACGCTCAAACAGAACGCGTGATTCGTCCGCCGACACCACACGCGCCCACTGACGGCGCGCCTCGCGCTCGATGGAATGGGCCTCGTCGATTACCCAATGACGAATCGGCGGCAAAATCCTGCCCTCGGCCGCGACGTTGCGGAACAGCAGGGAATGGTTGGTGACCACCACATCGGCATGCGCCGCACGACGGCGAGCGCCGTGGACCAAACATTTATCAGGGAAAAACGGGCAGAGGCGACGAGCACACTCGCGCGAGGCCGTCGTAAAGTCGGGACGGTTGACGCTGCGCCACCGAATGCCGAGCGAGTCGAGGTCGCCATCGGCTGATTGGCAGACGTACGCCATAATGACCGCGACCGCCGTGAGCGTGTCCGCCGGATCGCGCTTGGTGGTAATCTCGACCTGGCCGCGGCTCATGCGCTCGAGCTTGCGCAGGCACGGATAGTGGTCATACCCCTTGAGAGCGCAAAATGACAGACCACCGTCCAGTTGCTCGGCAAGTTTTGGCAGCTCATGGTACATGAGCTGGTCGGCAAGATTGTTCGATTTGGTCGCAATACCAACCGTGATGTTGTTACGGCGTGCTGCCTCGGCAAAAGGCACCAGATAGGCCATCGATTTGCCGACGCCTGTGCCTGCCTCAATTACTCGATGAGTGCCCGTGACCAGCGCATCGCGGACCTCGAGCGCCATCGCGATCTGCTCATCACGCGGCTCGTAGGTGGGATACATGCGATTGACCAGGCCACCTGGCGCATAGTCTGCCTCGATCTCCTCACGACTCGGCATCTTGAGAACCGGCAGCTCATCGGCGTCCACCCGATCGTCGGCGCGATCGGCCTTGAGAACGTCAGCACGAGCGGCGCTGAGAGAGAAGATAGAACCAGGGTTCTGCCCTGCCAAGAATGAGAAGATAGGACGATAGGACCAAGGCACGTCCGGATGCATGTCGGCTAGGCGCGCCATGAGGCCCTGGGGCAAGTCGGTGAGCGCCACGAGCAACACGCGCCATACGCCACACAGGGCGTCGACGTCGGCATTGGCACGGTGTGATACCGAGTCGCAGCCAAACAGATCGGCCATAAAAGACAGCTTGTGCGAGGCCAGGCGCGGAAGCGCGATGCGCGACAGCGCCAGCGAATCGATCCAAATATCGCTCACGTTGACGCCGCCTTTGATCGACTCGATAAACGAGCGGTCGAACGTGGCGTTGTGTGCGATCACCGGGCAGCCACCGACAAAATCGGCGAGAGCGGCGACGGCCTCAACCGCCGACGGGGCATCTGCCACATCGGCATTTGTAATGCTCGTGAGCTCGGTAATCTCGGCGGGAATCAGCTGTTTGGGATGCACGAAGGTATCGAAGCGGTCGATGACCTCGCGGCCCGAAAGACGGGCCGCCGAGATCTCGATCAGCTCGTTGTCCTGCACCGAAAGACCCGTGGTCTCGGTATCGAGGACAATCACATCTTCCTCGATAAGGCCGAAGGACTGCGTTTTGGCGCGGTCGGCAAGCGTGGCATAGGAGTCGATGACAAACTGCGGCGTTCCTGACGAAACCGCGTCCTCGATTAGCATGCAATGCCCGCTCGACGAAGGCCCATACGGATCAGGCTGTCACAGACCTGCGGGAACGTCATGTCGTCGGTGTGGCGGATCTCATCTGGATACAGCGACGTATCGGTCATGCCGGGAATGGTATTGGTCTCGAGGATAACGGGGCCGTCCTCGCTCACAATAAAGTCGCTGCGCGAGATACCCAGGCAACCGAGGGCCTTGTGAGCGGCACAGGCAAGTTCCTGAGCGCGAGCGTAATTCTCGGGTGAAATCTGCGCCGGAATGCGATGGATATCCGTAGGGTCGACATACTTCACGTCCAGATCGTAGAACTCGCAGTCCTCGGGCTTACGAATCTCGACAATCGGCAGGGCGCGTACGTCATCTTCGCCGTATACGCCGACGGTGATCTCGGTACCCTCGATGCACTTCTCGACCAGCACTTTGTCGCCGTACTCAAACGCCTTGGCGATTGCCGCGGGCAGCTCGGAGGGCTCATGGACCAGGGAAATGCCATAGCTGGAACCGTTGACGGCCGGCTTCACAAAGCAGCGCTCGCCACAAACCTCGACGATATGATCGATATCGACTTCATCGCCCACCTCGAGCGCGAGGCCGGGGGCAATGGGAATGCCTGCCTTGGCGTACAGGAGCTTAGAGACCTCCTTGTCGGCACCGCAGGCGCTGGCAAGCACGCCCGAGGCTGTGTAGGGGATACCCAGGGCCTCCATGGCACCCTGCATGGCACCATCCTCACCGCCGGCGCCGTGCATGGCGATAAATGCCACGTCGAAACCACCGGTCGCCATGGTTACCATAAAATCATCGGCAGCCGTGTCAAGCAGCTCCACCGAGGTGTAGCCGGCTTCCTTCAGTGCCACCACAACGTTCTTTCCCGAATCGAGCGAGATCTCGCGCTCGGCGGAATGACCGCCCGCCAAGACCGCTACGTGCATGTTCTCTAGGCTTTTACCCGGCATGGGCAGACTCCTCCTCTATAATTTCTGCAGCTGATACCATATTGTAGCGATACCCTCTACGTTTCCCCAAAATCGAAAGGCTTCCATGAATCCCAAGACTAAATCTCAGGACATTCGCGACTTGAGCCAAAACGATATTCGCGAGCTCGTGGCCGAACTTGGCCAGCCCGCCTTCCGCGCGAAGCAGCTCATCGAATGGGTCTTTGAGAAGAACGTTTGTTCGTTTGACGATATGACCAACCTTCCCAAGGCTTTCCGTGAGCAGCTTAAAGAGGCTTTTGCCTTTGATACGCCGACTGAACTCACCAAGCAGGTTTCCAAAGATGGCTCGCGCAAGTATCTGCTCGAGTACCACGATGGCATTTCCGTCGAGACTGTCGGCATGCCCCGTCGTAACAAACTTTCCGTCTGCGTTTCCACCCAGGCAGGCTGCGGCATGGGCTGCGCCTTTTGCGCTACCGGTCTCAACGGCCTCAAGCGCTCTCTGACCGCTCAAGAGATCGTCGACCAGGTGCTTCATGTATCCAACGACTTTGGCGAGCGTGCCACAAGCGTTGTCTTCATGGGCCAGGGCGAGCCGTTTGCCAACTACGACGAGGTTCTCAAGGCATTGCGTATCCTCAACGACCCCGATGGTATCGGTATCGGCGCTCGTCACCTCACCGTCTCTACCAGCGGCGTTATTCCCGGTATTCGCAAATTTGCCGATATCCCCGAGCAGTTCACTCTTGCCGTTTCCCTGCATTCCGCCATCCAGTCGACGCGCAATAAGCTCATGCCCGGTGTTAAGAAATACACGCTGCTTCGCCTTCACGAAGCGCTTCAGCTCTACACCGAGAAGACTGGCCGCCGCCCGACCTATGAGTATGCCATGATCGAAGGCGTCAACGATACGAATCCCGAGATGCAGGCACTCTGCGACTTCTGCGAGGGAACGCTGTGCCACGTTAACCTGATTCAACTTAACGACATCGAGGGCAGCCCGCTCAAGCCGTCGCCGATTCATAAGGCTGAGGATCTTCAGCGTCGTCTTGAGTCCCGTGGCATCGAGACCACGATTCGTAACTCCCGTGGTAACGATATTGACGCCGCTTGCGGACAGCTGAAACAGCGCTTCAAAGTTCAGAAGAGCGCATAGGGGAGTCGCACTCCAAAACGTTTCATGTGAAACATCGGACGGCCCCTGTTGCAGGATATGCAACAGGGGCCGTTTCATTTATTGACCTCAATTTTGGACCGCTGCTAGCTTCCCCATTGTTTACGGACAAAATAAGCAGCCCTTGTCTCATGAATCAGACAAGGGCCGCTCAAAATATGCAGGGTAATTGTTAGGTACCTAATAGCCTACATTTTCCCATTGGTTGCTAACCCAACCTTGATTAATCTTAGGATTATTTGTTACCTGAGCGGTGCGCATGGCAACATCTTCTGTCATAACATCCATTTTCTTCTTGGAAGTATCGACAATATCTTGCGCACCACGAAGCAAACGACCTCGAAGTTCATCGTCTGTCGCGATCTTATAGCCAGCAAAGGCACCGGCCGCGACAGTCGTCACCAATGCAATCGCAGTTAAAATCTTATTCCTCATCTTGGCCTCCTTGATCAAACTGAATCATTTCACCAAGAATACGAGAGAGCTCTTCCTCGTCTTTAAACTCAATCTCAATCTTATTCTTTCCACGCGAGCTTTTCACGCGCACGTTGGTATTAAATACCTGACGAAGTACACGCGCAGCCTTTTTAAAAGACTGGGGCGTTGCAGGCCGCGGCGTCTTAGGTGTCTCTCCGGCAGAAAACAATGGAGCAAGATTTTCTGTCGCTCTTACAGAAAGGCCCTCCGCAACAACCTTCTCTGCAAGTCGAATTCGAGCATCCTCATAGGGAACTGCAAGAATCGCACGTGCGTGACCAGCAGTAAGTTTACCCTCAAAAATCATCTGCTGAACTACTTCGGGGAGATCGAGAAGGCGCAGCGAATTTGTAATTGCAGAGCGTGATTTGCTTACTGCCTTCGACAATGCCTCCTGAGTCATACCGCTGGCATCAATGAGCTGGCGATAGCCCTTAGCCTCTTCGACGGGATTCAGATCAGAACGCTGAAGGTTTTCGATAAGAGCAAGGGCCAGCATCTCTTCATCATTAACATCTTTAATGATGACAGGCAGCTCCTCAAGACCAGCAAGCTTTGACGCCTGGTAACGACGCTCACCAGCGATGATCTCATAGCCGTTTCCATGCTTGCGAACCAAAAGCGGCTGCAAAACGCCATGTTCTTGGATTGACTCGCTCAACTCGCGAAGTTCAGTTTCATTAAAGTGAATTCGCGGTTGATTAGGGTTGGGAACGATATCCTCAACCGGTAGTTTTGTTTCAGATGCTGTATTTGAAGCAGATGCAGCAGAACCACCGGTCTCATACTCAGCCTCTGAGACCAAAGCATTGAGTCCGCGTCCCAATCCACCGCGTTTCTTTGCACTAGGCACGCTTGATCACCTCTTTTGCAAGGTTCATATACGCTTTTGCACCCTTATTTTGAGGTGCATAGGTAATTACCGGTTCTCCAAAAGACGGAGCTTCAGAGATTTTAACAGTACGGGGAATCAGCGTCTTAAACGCCTTATCACCAAAGTACGATTGAACTTCCTCAACAACCTGATTCGACAAAGAAGTACGTGAGTCATACATGGTCATAAGCACGCCATAGGTGTCTAAGCCCTTGTTCAGACGTGATTTGACCATCTTCATTGACTCAAGCAGCTTCGTAACGCCCTCGAGTGCGTAATACTCACACTGGATTGGAATCAAAACGCTATCTGCTGCGGTCAAGGCATTGATTGTAAGCAGGCCGAGCGAAGGAGGACAGTCAATGAAAATAAAATCGAACTCGTCCTGAATCGGCTCAAGCAAGTCTTTGAGGCGGGTTTCACGAGCAATTGCGCTTACGAGCTCAATTTCAGCACCTGCAAGCTGAATCGTAGCTGGAATTACGAATACCTTTTTGCAATTTGTATCAAGAACAAGCGATTCTGCCGGCACATCATTCAACAATGCATCATAGATGCAGTGATCAAGGTCTTCTTTTTCAATTCCAAATCCACTGGTACTGTTTCCCTGCGGATCAAAATCGACAATCAGTGTCTTACGACCCTGCTCACCCAGTGCTGCTGCAAGGTTTACAGCCGTTGTTGACTTACCGACGCCGCCTTTTTGATTGATGATTGCAATGATACGCGTGTCTTTTGCGTTCTCAGAACGCTTAACGTCGCGAAATCCCACGGTCCCTCCTGGTGTGTATTAAAGCTGTCAAACGGAGGATGTTTCACGTGAAACATTCCGATTCGATATCAACCGCCATGTTTCACGTGAAACACTGCAAGTTGTTAGTATCCATTATGTTTCACGTGAAACATCTAGGCAAGCGGATTCTTCTTTGCCATGCCATTTGCACGAGGCAATGAAACAGATGCTGGATGACTCTTCTTAAGAACAATGAACTCCCTGTGGCCCAAGCCCTCAGGCAAATCGATTGCGTCATTCAGAAGCAAAGTGAAGCCACAAATCTTAGCTGCTGACATGCCAGAAGCAAGCTCCTCATCCGAAGGATTGCCCTTGGTGATAACAAATAGCCCTCTATCCTTGAGGAACGGAGCTGCATACTCAACAAGAATCGGTAGAGGAGCCAGTGCGCGGGCAGTTACGACAGAGAACTGCTTCTTATGGCTTCGAGCATATTCTTCAAGACGATCATGGACCGCATGAGCATGTTTCAACCCAAGAGCATGAACAAAAGAATTGACGGCATCAACCTTCTTACCAACAGAGTCAATATAAGTAGCTTTACGATGCGTGGTTATGGTTAACGGAATACCAGGGAAGCCCGCACCTGTCCCCATATCGAGCAAAGCTCCCTCAGGAGCCTTATTGATATAGGGGAGCAAAACAAGTGAGTCGAGGATATGAAGTACCGCAGCATCTTCAACGTTAAGAATACGGGTGAGATTAGTTGTCTTATTTGTTTCCAGAACCAAATCCAAATGCTGAATACAATTCCTCATCTCAACATCAGATACGCTCAAGGAATACTCTTTGCAATAGGAAGTTAGACGAGTCAACATCTCGTCAGCTTGCTGATCAGTAAGTACTAACAACGAAAGCTCCTTTCTGACAAAAATCAGTGTATCGAGAACTTTTGACAAAAAAAGGGGACGTGGAAACCACGTCCCCTTAGCATAAGCTCGAGTAGATTATCGAGCAACAATCACCACATGGCGATCGGGGTCAGAACCCTCAGAATGAGTATCGACGGCGTCATTGCCACGAAGTGCAATGTGAACCAGTCGGCGCTCGTAGGCATTCATGGGCGGAAGCGAAACACTCTTATGAGTGCGGATGGCACGCTCGGCTGCAGACTGAGCCATGGAGGCAACCTTGTCCTGACGGCGGCTCTTGTATCCCTCGACGTCCACTACAACCGGATACCTAAAGCCAAGTTTGCGGCTCACTAGCAAAGAGAACATAACCTGAAGGGCATCAAGGGTGCGACCATGACGGCCAATGAGAACAGCAAGGTCGGGAGCCGTTACATCCAGAATCAGCTCACCCTCGTCGCCCTCATACTCATCGATAGGAGAGTTGGCGGCATCGAAGTGCGAAAGGATGGAACGCAGGATGGAAATCGCGACATCGGCAATGGTGTCGAGCTCCTCGTCGGTCAGCTCTTCACCGGCCTTGTAGCGCTGTGCAATCTCGGGATAATCGCCCGCGACCTGCGGGGCAACCTCCTCAAGCATATCCTCGATGATCTCTTCAGACATAACGTACTCCAAAAGTTAGGTACCTAAATAAGATTGATATCCCGCTACTTCTTCTTGTGCGGGCGCGGCTTCTTCTCGCGACGAGTGACCTCAACCTGCAGCGGCGCGTTCTTAAGGCGCTCCTCCTCATCGGCCTTCGCCTTGTCGATGACCTTCTGCGTCACAAAAATCTGCTGGATAACCTGCCAAGCAGACGAGACGTCGTAGTACAGCAGAACACCAACGGGAAGGCTCCAGCCCATCCAAAGCATCATGACCGTCATGACAACGGCCATCATACGCATGCTCTGAGCCTGCTGGCCGGTCTGGTTGCGCGACATATAGAGCTGCGGAATCAGGGTCAGGACAGCGAACAGGATCAGGCAGACCAGCGCAGGCAGCGCGACCATAAAGCCATCGGCAAAGGAGGCACTCGGCGTGGTGGTCAGGTCGGGCAGAATACTAAAGAACGAGAACGCGCCGTCGTTAAAGTAGTCCGGCAGGTTACGCAGCAGCGTAAATAGGGCGAACAGGACAGGCATCTGAATCAACAGCGGCAGACAACCAGCCATCGGGTTGAACTTGTTCTCGCTGTAGAACTTCTGCATTTCCTCGGCCTGACGCTGGGGATCGTCGGCATAGCGCTCCTGGATCTCGAGCATCTTGGGCTGCAGCACCTGCATGCGTGCCGTCGACTTAGTCGACTTGAGCATAAGCGGCGTCAGCAGCAGACGGATGATGACCACCAGGATGATGATGGACAGGCCCCAGTCGACCGCAAAGGTCTGGATGAGCTTGAGCAGCTCGAAAAGGATGTTAACGATCCAATCCCACATGTAAGTTTTCCTCCGATAGCGAGTGCCCGCTAGGGCACAGGGTCATAACCGCCGACGTGCAGGGGATTGCAGCGAGCGATGCGCCTCACGGCAAGCCAGCAGCCTCTCAAAACACCGTACTTCTCAATCGCCTGGACGGCGTATTGCGAGCACGTTGGGTAATAAATGCAGGCGTCAGGCAATAAGGGCGAAATAACCTGTTGATATATGCGAATAGGAGCGATGGCAACACGTCGCAAAACGTGATTGCTCATCGCTCCTCCCCGGCAACGCCGGCGCGTTTCATAAGCGAACGCAATGCATTGTCCATCTCCTGAGGCGAAGAAACCCTCGTCTTGGGAGTTGCGAACAAGATGATGTCATAACCCGCAACGGGAAATCCACAGCTGCGGGCGGCCTCGCGCATCACACGCTTAGAACGGTTGCGCACGACAGCACAACCGAGCCGTTTAGCACCAACGAAGGCGACCCTTCCGGAGTCGCCTTCGCCAACCGATTCACATATGGTCATTCGAATCAGAGGGTGATTGAAACGACGCCCCTGACTGAACACATGCTCGAAATCTTGCCGAGACTTAATAGTCTTCATGCGAGATGTGTGTATCGCTGCTAGACAGTGAGACGCTTGCGGCCCTTGGCGCGACGACGGGCGAGCACGGCACGACCACCCTTAGTGGCCATACGGGCACGGAAGCCATGGGTCTTGGCACGCTTACGCTTATTAGGCTGATACGTACGCTTCATCTTAAGTTCCTCCTGCTGCATTTCGAGTGTCCGCGGGGGCGCGGACGCAGATATAGACACGTGAGCTTGAAGATTGTAGGGAAATCAATGTTCAAATGTCAAGAAATCAAAGGTAAAAGGTTGCGCAGTTCACACGGTTCCCCCATAAGCCGAGCTCGATTTAGCGGTGCATGGCAACTTTTCACGATATTTCATCGAGTTTTCAACAGGTCATGTTGGCAATGTTGAGAACTTTTCGTCCGTTTTCCAAAGTTTTCAACAGGTTTTGAAAAGTTGTCGAAAGATGAGAAACATTGCACGGTGAGCTACTATTTGTTCGAAACCTTTTGAAAGATTGCGAGCGGCATGTCTGACGACTTTTACACCATGGTCGATTCCGGAGACCCGGCACCCGACAACGAGCACATCACCGGCGTGCGCGAAGAGCGTGAGGAAGGCGAGCAGACGACCACGCAGGCGCCAAAAGCCATGTACGCCGCGCGCATCGCCGTCTATGACGACATGCTGTCGACACCGCGTGTGATCGTCATTGATCCGCAAGATGTCCGCACGTATTTGGAAGAGACGACCAACACCGTCTACCAGTGCATGAAAGAACAAGGTGGCCATATCTCGCTCATGGTCATCCGCGAGATTGTCGAAAACTTTATCCACGCGCACTTTGCCGAGCCCATCATCTCGATTCTGGACGGCGGAGACACCATCCGCTTTGCTGATCAAGGACCCGGCATCGACGACAAGGAGCGCGCTTTCGACTTTGGCGTTACCAGCGCAAACAGCAAGATGAAGCGCTATATCCGTGGAACCGGAGCAGGGTTTCCCATGGTGCAGGAGTATTTGGAAAACGCCGGCGGGGCCGTGTCCATCGAGGACAACATGGGCAACGGCACCGTGGTTACGGTAAGCCTGGATCCTAAACGCGTGCAGGAAATCGAACGCGCCGGCGGGCGCGGTGCTGCCGTGCGGCCCGAGACGGAGCAGCCCGCATATCCCCTGCCGGGAGCTTTTGCGCAGCAGCCCATGGCAACGCAACAGATGCAGCCCCGCGTGGGACAGATGCAGCAGCCCGGAATGCTTCCTACACAAGAGTCCCAGGCGGCGTCGATGTCGATGCCGCCAAACGTGCCAGAGGCCATGCCGCTGGCGGATCAGGATGCAGCAGCAATGCAGCAGGCGACGGGGGCACCGGGTGGCCAGCAAATGGGATATCAGCCGTACCAACAGGGATATCCATATCAGCAGATGCCGCCACTGGGGTATGGCCAGCAGTTCCCACAGCAGTACCAGCAGGGATATCAGCAGCCGTACCAGCAGATGCCGCAGCAGCAGTACAACCCCTGGGCCCAGCAGATGACTCCGCAGCCTTACCAACAGTGGCCTCAAAGTTTTCAACAGCAAATGCCGCCGATGCAGAGTTCTCAACAATCAGCAGCTCAAATGATGTATCCTAATGCAGCAAATCAGTATGCGCAGCCACAGCCGGACGTGTTCGTAAGCGATCGCGGCAACGCCGCGCTGGGCTATCTGGCGCAAAATCAAGCGTGCGGTGCAACCGATCTGGCGAGGGCGTTTGGAAACTCGGCCCCCACTTGGTCACGCACGCTCAATGACTTGGCGCAGGCCGGCTTGGTCATCAAGCATGGCCAGAAATACCATCTGACCGAACTCGGCGCCGCTCGCGTGCGAGCTCAGAGCTAAAGAACGGGAGAGACAGTGGACGAGGAAGCAAGCATCATCCTGGGGGATGCCATCGCCTTTTGCCAGCGCGACGGCCAAGATGCACGCCTCATCAACATGCTGGGGCAATCGCGCGCCATAAGCCTGACCGAAGATACGCTCACGATCGAGGCCCCCTCGCGCTTTGCCATCGCGCAGCTCAAAAAGCATCAGCCGACTATTGAGGCCTATCTGGAAGAAATCGCCTTTGCTCCGATCGCGCTCGACATCGTGGCACCGCAAGGCGCAACGGCCGAATCTGCTGCCGCGACGGTGCCCGCCACGGCTCCCGCTGCTTCCCCTGCGGCGCCAGCCTCCGCAGGCGACGTGCCGACAATCAAGCACCAGCACAGCGATGTTTCCCGTGAAACCATGGCACCGTTGCCGACCGCGGCGGCGACGCCAGCGAACGCACCCGTCACGCACATGCCCATCGCTCACGACGCAGCGGCGAGCGCGGATTCGGGCATTGCAATCAAGAACACACTCTCGGCCGATGATTTTCGTCGCATGATGAACCAGATGAAGGGCGGAGCGCCAACTAAATCCACGCAAGCTGCGACCCCCGCTTCACCCATGCCAGCACCGACTGTGCCGGCCGAGCAGAATACGGATGGAGCCCCGCTCGCCGCGAACTCAAAATTTACCTTTGAGAACTTTGTCTACGGCCCCGAGAACAGCCATGCCTATCGCTCGGCACTCAAGTTTGCCGCCCTCGCGGACGAGCGCGGCACATGCACATCACTGTTCATCTACGGCAAATCGGGCCTGGGCAAGACGCACCTACTGCTTGCCATCAAAAACGAGCTCGCCGAGAAGTCGCCCGAGATCAAGGTCAAGTATGCCAACTCCCAGGCATATCTGGACGACCTGATGACCGAGTTCGACCGCCAAAAGAAGAGCAACGCCCCCATCATGCAGGCGTACCACGGCGTGGACGTGCTCATCATCGATGACATCCAAAACATCATCGGCAAGCGCGCGAGCGTGGACTACTTTTTCCAGCTCATGGACGAGTTCATCCGCAACAACAAGAAGGTCGTCATCGCGGCAGACCGCGCCCCCAAGGACCTGAGCATGGACGAGCGTCTAACCAGCCGCTTCAACGCCGGCATGCTCTGCCTGGTCGCAGAGCCCAGCTACGAAATGAAATACAAGATCTTGCAGCGCTATTACGAGAACACCATCGTCGCCGCTCCCGAGGCAGGCGACGACTCGCTGCTGGCGGCCTATGGGGGCGACGGCGGGCACCTAACCGACGAGCACTTTAAACACATGGCCGAGGTCTCGGGCACCAACATCCGCGAACTCGAGAGCTTTTGCGAGCGCTGCGCCGGCGAGGCGGGCGACCGCGAGCGCGAGGGCGGGGAGCTCACCTTTGACGATATCGACGCCATCGCCAGCCAGTACTTTGACACATCGGCCAAAAAGATCAACGTCCAGACGGTTCAGTCCGTCATCGAAGAGCAGTACGGCGTGACGCACGAGGAGCTCATCGGCCCGCGTCGCAACGCCAATATCGCCAAAGCACGCCATATCGCTATCTACCTGGCCATCGAGATGTGCGAAATGACGACCACGGCGGTGGGCGCCGAATTTGGCAACCGCAACCACTCGACCGTCAGCACGAGTTACAAAAAGGTCCAGAAGATGATCCAGGAAGACCGCACCGTCACCGAAGACCTCAAGTCGCTGCGCGATAAAATTACACTGCGCTCGTAGGGAAATAGAGACACCTGTTGAAAACTTGTCGAAACCACGGGCATAAGGTGTCTAAAACCCAACCCGCGGTGATGAAAAGTTTTGCGCAGGTTTTGAACGTGGAAAACCACCCCTGTTGCACACAGGTTGCTGTCGATTCTCTTTCCGGGTCTGACCTGCGTCTTTGGGAGTAATCAACAGTTTCGTCAGTGCTATTACTATTATTAAGATATTTATATCTATAGAAAGGTATTAAAAGATGAAGTTCACCGTCAGCCAGAGCTCGCTTACACAAGCCATCGGCGTCGTTATGAAGGGTGTCGCTTCGGCATCCACCCTTCCCATCCTGTCGGGCGTGCTCGTTAAGGCCCAAGACGGCATCTTGGAATTCCAAACCTCTAACTACACCATCTCGATCCGTCATCGCATCGCGGCGCATGTCGAAGAAGAGGGCGAGATGGTTATCCCCTGTAAGATGCTCTCCAATATCACCAAGACCCTCCCCGATGCCCCGGTCACCTTTGAGCTGTCCGAGCGCCAGGTGCTGATTGGTTGCAAGAAGAGCTCTTTCCGCCTGAATACGCTCGATGCCAATGACTTCCCCGAGTTTCCGGCCTATGCCATCGAGAGTGCCGTGGAGCTGCCGACCGATATCTTGTCCGAAATGGTCGGCCGCGTGTGGCGCGTCACCTCGACCGACAAAGCCCGCCCCATCCTGGGTGGTGTGCACATGAAGGTCGAGAACAACACCGTGCGCCTGGTGGCGACCGATTCCTTCCGCTTGGCCGTGTGCGATACGCAGGTCGAGACCTCGACCCTCGAGGGCTCCTTTGAGCTCAACGTTCCGGCTGACGCCTTTAACGACGCGCTGAGCATCATGGCCAGCCAGGCGACCATCATGATCGGGGCTACCGACACCCAGGTCGTCTTCGAGGCCGGCAACACCACCTACGTGTCGCGCCGCATCGAGGGCGTGTACCCCAACTACAAGCAGCTCATCCCCGATTCGTGCGTGACGAGCGTCAAGATCGACGTCGCCGCCTTTAACGCCGCCCTCAAGCGCGTGGCCGTTATCGCGAGCGCCAACCCCGCCGTCAAGTTCGAGATCGATGTCGAGAACGGACAGATGGGCCTGTCCTCCATTTCCAATGACCAGGACCTTGCGCAGGAGACGATCGATGTCGAGGCCGAGGGCGAGTCGGGTACTATCGCCTTCAACTACCACTACATCTTCGGCTGCCTCAATGCCCTGTCCAAGGAGAAGGAGATCACGCTGGAGCTCAAGAGCTACTCGCAGGCGGGCATCTTCAAGTCCTACGACAAGATCAACTACCTGTACCTGGTCATGCCGGTCCGCATCTAGCGCTGCGCCATGACCATGTTCGCCCGCGATCTTTCCGTCGCGCACTACCGCAGCTTCGATAGCTATCGCCTTGCCCTGGATGAGGGCGTGACGATACTTGCGGGACCCAACGCGGCGGGAAAGACCAATCTCATAGAGGCGCTGCAGCTGCTGACGAGCGGCGCCTCGTTTAGGCATCCGACCGCAGCCGAGCTCGTCCATGACGGCGTGGGCTCGTGCAAGGTCGAGCTGAGACTCGAGGGCGACGGCCGCGTGCTTGATATGGGACTGAGCGCGGAGGACGGTAAGCGCTCGTTTAGCCGCAACGGCAAGAGATGCTCTGCCGCCGGTGTGCGCGGGGTTCTGCCGAGCGTGCTGTTTTGCCCCGACCATCTGGACATGGTTAAGCGGGGCGCCAGTGTGCGCCGCGCCGCCCTCGATGACTTTGGCATGCAACTGAGCGCACGCTATGCCGATCTTGCGAACACCTATGGGCGCTGCGTGACCCAGCGTAACGCCCTGCTCAAGGAGACCTGGTGCTGCCGCGAGATGCTCGGCGCGTGGAACGAATCGATTGCCCGCGCGGGCTCGGCCCTGCTCGTGCACCGGTTGGCCCTGCTCGACCGGCTGGCGGGCCATGTGCGCGCTGCCTACGGGCAAGTAGCGTCCGGTGAAGCCGCCAACGTGTCCTATGCGTCCACGCTGGGGGATTTACCCCAGGTCGAGGATCGCGAAGAGCTGAAGGGCTGGGCGTACGAGCGCATGCTGGCCGCCCTTGATGAGCACGCCGACGAGGAAATTCGCCGCGGCGTGACGTTGGTGGGACCGCATCGCGACGAGATTGAATTTACCGTGGCGGGTCGCCCCGCCCGTTCATTTGCCAGCCAAGGACAGCAGCGAACGTTGGTGCTGTCCTGGAAGGTGGCCGAGGTGGCCGTGGCTCGCGATGTCCTGGGCACCGCCCCACTGCTGCTTTTGGACGACGTGATGAGCGAGCTCGACGGCGAGCGTCGCGGTGCTTTCCTGCGGCTGATCGGCGATGATATCCAGACGGTCATAACCACGACCAACCTGGGATACTTTACCGATGACCTGCTTGATCGAGCCAAGGTGGTGAGCATGGGTGAGACGTGCTAATTACGAGCGCGAGAGCGAGACAGTCGCCTTCAGTGGATTTTTGAACGCAGAGCGCCAGCGCATCCTGGCGGCTGCAACGCCTAAGCGCCGTGCGCAGATGGAGGCTGCCGAGGAGTCGCGCACGGTCTATCGCGCATGGAACGCGGTGTGCTCGGGCACGCGCGAGGGACGGCATGTGACGGGGCTGCGCTACCTGCCCGAGTCCAATGAGCTGCTGGTGTATCTCGACTCGCCCTCGTGGACGCAGGAAATGACGCTGTTGCGCGAGATCATCCGTGCGCGCATGGAGCGCGCCGGTGCGCATGTGGACGGCCTGGTGTTCAAAACCACCGCGCCCGGTCACACGCCGCCCGCCGCCAAGGAGCGCCTGCGCCCGGCGACGACCGAGCGACCGCCGGCCCCGCACGCCGACCTAAGTGAGGCCGAGCGTGCCGAGATCGAGCGCCAAGTGGCGCCCATCGAAGACCAAAAACTGCGCGAGGCCCTCGAGAATGCCATGAGAGCCAGCGCCGAGTGGGCCAAGGGCGTGCAAAGCAAAAAAGAGCCTTAAATCGCATCTGGTGGCCTTGTAGAGCCAAATACCCTCGTTCCCGAGGGTATTTTTTTACGATAAACTAGTAAGGCTGTACACATTTTCTTGACTGAAGGAGGACGTGTGGCAAACGAAAACGATTACGATGGCGGCGAGATTAAGATTCTCGAAGGTCTCGAGGCCGTTCGTAAGCGCCCGGGCATGTATATCGGCTCGACGAGCGCCAGCGGTCTGCATCACCTGGTGTGGGAGATCGTTGACAACTCCGTCGACGAGGCCATGGCCGGTTTCTGCACCGAGATCCAGGTGACGGTCCACGCCGACAACTCCATCACGGTCGTCGACAACGGGCGCGGCATCCCGGTCGACGAGCACCCTGTTAAAAAGATCCCGACGCTCGAGGTCGTTATGACGATCTTGCACGCCGGCGGTAAGTTCGATAACTCGGCCTATAAGGTCTCGGGCGGCCTGCACGGCGTGGGCATCTCCGTCGTCAACGCACTGTCCAAGCGCGTGGTCGTTCAGGTTCGTCGCGATGGCAACACCTACGAGATGGAGTTCTCGCGCGGCAAGACCGTCAAGAAGATGGAGGTCGTGGGCACCTCGGATTCAACGGGCACCACCGTCACCTTCTGGCCCGACGACGAGATCTTCGAGACCTGCATCTACGATTTCGATACGCTGCACAACCGTCTGCAGGAGACGGCGTTCCTCAATAAGAACCTTAAGATTGTGCTGACCGACGAGCGCGAGGCGACTCCCCACGTGGAGGAGTTTTGCTACGAGGGCGGCATCATCGACTTCGTCAAGTTCCTCAACGAGGGCAAGGACGTCCCCGAGGCCTTTAAGGAGCCCATCTATATCGAGGGCAAATCGGACCCGGACGCGCCTGTGGCCAAGATGGGCGAGGTCGAGGTTTCCCTGCAGTGGAATAGCGGCTACGGCGAGAACGTCATGTCGTTCGCCAACGACATCTACACTCCCGAGGGCGGCATGCACCTTGAGGGCTTCCGCACCGCGCTCACCCGCGTGATCAACGATTACGCACGCAAGCAGAACCTGCTCAAGGAAAAAGATGCCAACCTGACCGGCGACGATGTGCGCGAGGGTCTTTCGGCCGTTATTTCGGTCAAGCTGCCCGACCCGCAGTTTGAGGGCCAGACCAAGGCCAAGCTCGGCAGCTCCTATATGCGTGCGCTCACGCTCAAGATCGTGACCGACGGCCTCGCCGATTACCTCGAGGAGCATCCCAAGCCTGCTCGCGAGATCGTCAAGAAGGCGCAACAGGCCTGCAAGGCGCGCAGCGCCGCCCGCAAGGCGCGCGAGGCGACCCGCCGCAAGAGCCTGCTCGAGACGGCATCCCTGCCCGGCAAGCTCGCCGACTGCTCGGTGCGCGATGCCGAGCTGACCGAGCTCTTCATCGTAGAGGGCGACTCGGCAGGCGGTTCGGCCAAGGACGGCCGTCGCCGAGACATCCAGGCGATTCTGCCCCTGCGCGGCAAGATTTTGAACGTCGAGCGCGTTGGTGACCATCGCGCGTTCTCGAGTGACACCATCCAGTCGCTGATTACCGCGATCGGCTGCGGCGTCACGACGAGTGCCGGCGACGGCGGCGACTTCGATATCACCAAGGCGCGCTACCACAAGATCATCATCATGACCGATGCAGACGTCGACGGTGCGCATATCCGCATTCTGCTGCTGACGTTCTTCTACAAGTACATGCGTCCGCTGATCGATGCCGGCTACGTCTATGTTGCCTGCCCGCCCATCTTTGGCATTAAGGTGCGCAACAAGATCCACTACGTGTATCCCAACGGCCGCCAGCCCGAAGACGAGATCCTGCGCGACACCATCCAGAGTCTGGGCCTGAACCCCGACGACAACGACGAGGCCGGCAAGGCCAAGGATGGCAAGATCACCAAGAAGCGCAAGGGCTATACCGTCCAGCGCTACAAGGGCCTGGGCGAGATGGACCCCAAGCAGCTTGCCTCGACGACGATGGACCCCAAGACCCGCATCCTGCAGCGCGTGTCGATCGAGGATGCCGTGGTGGCAGACCGCGCCGTGCGCGAGCTGATGGGTTCCGAGGTCGGCTATCGCCGCGAGTACATTGAAAAACATGCGCATGACGCGCGTTTCCTTGATGCTTAAGAGGAGGTAACGTGGCAGACGATATCAACAATAACGAGGGTATGGGCGAGGCCGGCGATGCCGGCATGCCCGACGATCTGAAGCGCCTGCTTGCCCGTGCTGAGCAGGGCGAGGACGGCGACCCGGACGCCTATAACCCCGATGCCGATGATGATGAGGAAGAGGACGACGACGCCGAGCTCGAGGAGAGCTTTGGCGAAGTCGACCGTGGTGCCTCGGCCGGTGAGGATATCAACGGTGGCCAGCTCCAGATTTCGGAGTTTGGCCGCGAGATGAAGCAGTCGTTTATCGAGTATTCGATGTCGGTCATCACGGCGCGCGCCCTGCCGGATGTGCGCGACGGCTTAAAGCCGGTGCACCGCCGCATCCTGTACGCGATGAACGAGAGCGGCATCTACCCCAACCGCCCACACAAGAAGTCGGCCTGGACGGTCGGCGAAGTTATCGGTAAGTACCACCCGCATGGCGACTTCGCGGTCTATGAGGCCATGGTCCGCCTGGCGCAGTGGTTCTCCATGCGCACGCCGCTCATCGACGGCCACGGCAACTTCGGCAACATCGATGGCGACGGCGCCGCTGCTATGCGTTACACCGAGAGCCGCCTGGCAAAGCCTGCCATGGAGCTGCTGCGTGACCTGCAGAAGGATACCGTCGACTGGCAGCCCAACTACGACGAATCGCTCGCCGAGCCCGTGGCGCTGCCTGCGCGCTTCCCCAACCTGCTGGTCAACGGCAGCCAGGGCATCGCCGTCGGCATGGCCACCAACATCGCTCCGCATAACCTCACCGAGGCGATCGAGGCCACCTGCTACCTGATCGACAACCCCGACGCCACCGTCGACGAGCTCATGCAGATCATGCCCGGTCCGGACTTCCCCACCGGCGCCATCATCATGGGCAGCGCCGGCATTAAGCAGAGCTACGAGACCGGCCGCGGCTCCATTACCGTGCGCGCCAAGGCTCACGTGGAGTCCACCAAGACCGGCCGCAGCCGCCTGGTCTTTACCGAGATTCCCTACATGGTCAACAAAGGCACCCTGCAGGAGAAGATTGCCCAGCTCGTCAACGACAAACGCATCGAGGGCATCTCGGATATGCGCGATGAGTCCAACCAGAAGGGCATCCGTCTGGTCATCGAGCTCAAGAAGGGCGTCATTCCGCAGGTCGTACTCAACAACCTGTATAAGTACACCTCGCTGCAGACGACCTTTGGCGCCAACAACCTGGCGCTCGTCAACGGCGTTCCCAAATGCCTGAGCCTGCGCGAGATGCTGCAGCACTACATCGACCACCAGGTCGACGTCGTCACCCGCCGCACCCGCTTCGACCTTAAGAAGGCCCAGGCTCGCGCGCATATCCTCGAGGGCTACCTGATGGCTCTCGACCATATTGACGAGGTCATCAGCATCATTCGCTCCTCGCAGACCGATTCCGAGGCCAGCAGCCGCCTGATCGAGCGCTTTGGCTTTACGCCCGAGCAGACCACGGCCATCCTCGAGATGAAGCTGCGCCGCCTGACCGGCCTGGAGCGCGACAAGATCCAGGAAGAGTTGGACGGCCTGCGCCGCGCCATCGCCTACTACGAGGACCTGCTGGCGCATGAGGAGAAGATCCTGGGCGTCATCAAGGAAGAGATGCGCGAGATCTCCAAGAAGTTCGGCGACAAGCGCCGCACCGAGATCAGCCAGGTTGAGAAGGACCTGGATGTCGAGGACCTCATCGCCGACGAGGATATGGTCGTGACCATCACCCACACCGGCTATGTCAAGCGCATTCCGGTGGCCGCCTACCGTGCCCAGAAGCGCGGTGGCAAGGGCGTGTCGGGCGTCAACCTCAAAGAGGACGATGTCATCGATGAGATGTTCATCGCGTCCACGCACGAGTACGTGCTGTTCTTCTCGAGCAAGGGCAAGGTCTATCGCCTGAAGGTGCACGAGCTGCCGGTAGGTACGCGCCAGGCACGCGGTACCGCGATCGTCAACTTGCTGCCTTTCGAGGAGGGCGAGAAGATCGCGAGCGTCATCAGCTGCCGCGAGTTCCCGGCCGACGAGTACCTGATGTTTGCCACCAAGAGCGGCATGGTCAAGAAGACCGTGATGAGCGCATATGACCGCAGCCGTCGCGACGGCCTGATCGCTATCAACCTGCGTGACGACGACGCGCTGCTCGCTGTACGCCGCGTGCGCGAGGGTGACAAGATCATCATGGCAACCACCGCGGGCAAGGCGATTATGTTCCCCGAGGACCAGGTGCGCGCCACCGGTCGCGATACCAGCGGCGTCCGCGGTATTGGCATGAAGGATGGCGTGAGCGTTTTGGGTATGGAGGTTACCAACGGCAATGGTGACCTATTTGTCATCACCGAGCGCGGCTACGGCAAGCGCACGCCGGTCGCGGACTACCCGGAGCAGAATCGCGGCGGCCAGGGCGTCTATACCATCCAAATGACCGAGCGTAAGGGTAACCTTGCGGCTATGAAGACGGTGGGCCCGCAGCACGAGCTGTTCATCGTGACGGAGGGCGCGACGGTCATTCGCGTCAAGACCGACGAGATCAGCCAGACCGGCCGCGCCACCCAGGGCGTCAAGATGATGACCGTCGACGATAACGACCGCGTATGCGCCGTAGCCCGCATGACAGCAGCCAAAGAGAAGCCCGAAGGCGAAGCCACGGAAGACGGCTCTGCCCCCGAAGAAGCCCCTGTCGATCTAGGCGACGGCAACGACATGCCAGAGGATCTCCTAGACGAGTAAGAGGCCCTAGCTGGTAAAAATCATCAGACCCCTTATATCGGCGGTCGGCGCACTGCGCGCCGACCGCTTTTTTGAAAACCTTGGGATCCCATGGTCGCTGGGCCGGCGAGATGGTTTTGGTTTGTCGCGAGTTCCGCACGCAAAGAAGGCCACTTTATGTGGCCTTCGTCTTGCGCAGGACTGTCCGAGCAGCAAACCAAAACCATCTCGCCGGCCCAGCGACCATCCCTCCCAAAGATTTTCAAAAAAGTTGTTGACGCGCGCGTAACGACTCGTCTAATATATCCCTTGCGCGATGGACCTGTAGCTCAGTTGGTTAGAGCGTCCGGCTGATAACCGGGAGGTCACAAGTTCGAATCTTGTCAGGTCCACCACTTTCTTTCGCAATAAACACCCCAGCGAGAGCCGAGTCGCCGCTGGGGTGTTTATTACTGTCTCCGTGGGGGTTTAGCTCAGCTGGGAGAGCGCGGGCTTTGCAAGCCTGAGGTCAGGGGTTCGATCCCCCTAACCTCCACCATGATGGACCTGTAGCTCAGTTGGTTAGAGCGTCCGGCTGATAACCGGGAGGTCACAAGTTCGAATCTTGTCAGGTCCACCATCAAAACCGTGAAGAGCCCTGGGGCGTTGCCTCGGGGCTTTTTTCTTGTCTGCGATAAATCTCATTTTGGTTTTGTGTGCTGTGCGAAAGATTGGGTAGTATAGCTATTCAATGCGGCGACCCTGCCGCGTGTTAACCGCTACGTACCGGAGGTGTTCCATGGTTCGTGTCGACATAGAGACTATCGTCATGGCCGCCGGTCCCGTGCCATCGCTTATCGTGCTTCGTGAGCGCAGCAGCAAATCGGACTCGCCCGCGCCGCTGCGTTCCCTTTCCATTCAGACTGGTTCGTTTGAGGCTGCGGCAATCAGCCGTGGCATCGATGGCGGCCGAGCCGAGCGCCCGATTACCCATGACCTGCTGCTCGATGCCGTTGACGCCCTGGGCGCCAAGCTCGAGCGTATAGAGATCGTTCGCGCCGAGCCGCCGGTGTTCTACGCGACGATCGTCGTGCTGGCCGATGGCGAGGAGCGCAAGATCGATGCCCGCCCCAGCGATGCCATCGCCCTTGCCGTACGCAGCAATGCTCCCATGTTTGTGGAGGATGACATCATGAATCGCCTGGGCACTGTTTCCACCCACGCCGAGGAAGTCGACGACGAGCAGGAGTTCGAGAAGTTCGACGAGTTCGTCCATACGCTCTCCCCCGATGATTTCTAAATGCGGGGCGGCCAGGATGCGGAGCGTTCGCTGATGGCCGGCGGTATGTCGGCCGAGGCGGCTGCGATCGCCCGCGAGGCCCAGATGCGCTCGGAGGCTTCTGAGGCGGCTCGCATTGCCTATGTGACGCAGGCCCGCACGCTTCGCGAACGCCGCGGCTCGTTTATCAAGATGGTTGTCATCTCCGCCCTTGTCGCGGCGATCTGCTCGCGCCTTCGTGGTACAGTTGGTGCGCTTGGGTTTTCGATCTCTACGGGCCTCGTGATCTGGGGCGTGGTCGATGCGGTAATGCTGACCAGTCAGATCAAGGTGCTCGACAAGCGCGCGATGGATATGATGCGCGCCCGCGACGCTGCCGCCAAGATCGCCGCCGAGGCGCAAGAACTGTAACGATGCCAGACTCGATGGGAAGGTCTAAAGATGGCACAGGATATGCAGGACGCCGGTAACGTCTCCGCCGAGCTCGACGCCATGGTGTGTGACCTGATCGGTGCGTTCTTGGACGACCTGGCCGCCGGTGAAAACCCTGGCGTGGTCGTGGCAATTGAGGATGCCGCTTCCAACCGTTATCTGGCGGCGCTCGATGAGGATGGCGAAGAGGCGTGCCTCGAGGCGGCTACCAACTTTATCTCCGAGCACAAGATGGGTCTTAAGGACGAGGGCCTGGGCCGTATCGCCCGCTATGCCATCGGCTACACCGGCTGCGTTGAGATTGACGGCGGCTATCACGATGCTCTGCTCGTGAGCTTCTTCGAAACCACGCTCGAGAGTGGTTTTTCGGCATACGTGCTGTATGAGGGCATGGGTGCCGGCGATGGTTTTATGTGGAGCGACCCTGAACCTGCAGGTGAGGAAACCCCTCTTATCTAAAATCGCTAAAATAAACGAGTTTTCGGTAAAAGGCTCAATATTCCCGCTGAGCGTTGTATCGCTGGGCGGGCCGCATACGCGTGCCGTTTGTATATGGATAGAAGATAGGGGAACTACATGCGCGTAGACAATCTGAGGAACATCGCCATCATCGCCCACGTCGACCACGGCAAGACGACGATGGTCGACAAGCTCCTGCGTGCCACGGACGCCTTCCGTGCCAACCAGCAGGTCGAGGACCGCGTCCTGGATTCTAACGACCAGGAGCGCGAGCGCGGCATTACGATTCTCGCCAAGAACATCTCTATCGAGTACAAGGACGTCAAGATCAACGTCATCGACACCCCGGGCCACGCCGACTTCGGTGGCGAGGTCGAGCGCGTGCTGCGTATGGCCGACGGCGCCCTGCTGCTGGTCGATGCCTTTGAGGGTCCCATGCCCCAGACCCGCTTCGTGCTGCGTCACGCTATCGACACCGGCCTTAAGATCATGATCGTCATCAACAAGATCGACCGTCCGGGTGCTAACCCCGAGAAGGCCTACAACGACTGCCTCGACCTTATGGCCGACCTGGGCGCTACCGACGACCAGCTTGAGTTCGCCATGGAGCACGTGGTCTACGCCAGCGCCATGAATGGCTTTGCCCGTCTTGATCCCAACGACGGCAACATGGACATGTATCCGCTGCTCGATATGATTATCGACGACATGCCCGCGCCCGAGGTTGACGAGAACGCCCCGCTGGCCATGCAGTGCGTGACCATCGACCACTCCAACTTCGTTGGCCGTATCGGCATCGGCCGCGTGTACTCCGGCACCATCCATCAGGGCGACCAGATCCTGGTTGTCAAGAACGACGGCTCCAGCGCCACCGCTACCGTCAAGCAGCTCTTTACCTTCGACTACCTGGGCCGCACCGAGTGCCAGGAAGTCGGCGCCGGCGACATCGCCGCCGTCGTGGGCATCGACCGCACCGATATCGGCGATGTCTACACCGACCCCGAGAACCCCGTCGAGCTCGAGCCCATCGAGATCGACCCGCCGACCCTGTCCATCGTCTTTGAGGCTTCGACCTCCCCGCTCGTCGGCCGCGACGGCGACATTGTGGGCGCCCGTCAGCTCAAGGAGCGCCTGTTCAACGAGGCCGAGAACAACGTGACCATGAAGATCGAGGAGCTCGAGGACAAGAGCGGCGTCGAGGTCTCTGGCCGCGGCATTCTGCACCTGTCCGTCCTGATGGAGTCCATGCGCCGCGAGGGCTTTGAGTTCCAGGTCGGCCGTCCCCGCGTTCTGTTTAAGAAGGACGAGAACGGCAACAAGATGGAGCCTGTCGAGCAGGCCGTCGTCGAGTGCCCGGACGAGTACTCGGGCAAGGTCGTTGAGGTCTTTGGCACCTCGGGCGGCATCATGACGAGCATGGATACCTCGGGCATCGTGACGCACCTTGAGTTCAAGATCCCGACGCGCGGCATCATGGGTCTTAAGAACCGTATCATGAACGTCACCCACGGCGAGGGCGTGTTCTACCACACCTTCCTGGAGTACGGCCCCTACGCCGGCGAGATCGGCAACCGCCAGAACGGCGCCATGATCTCCATGACCACCGAGAAGGCCGTTGCCTACGCTCTGGGTACGCTGCAGGAGCGCGGCCAGCTGTTTGTTGAGCCGGGCACCGAGTGCTACGAGGGCATGATTGTGGGCGAGCGCAGCAAGGCCGGCGACATGGTCGTCAACATCGCCCGTACCAAGAACCTGGGCAACCAGCGCTCCTCGACCTCCGACATCTCCGTGCAGTTGGTGCCGCCTCGCACCTTCTCTCTGGAAGAGGCGCTGGAGTACATCGCCGACGACGAGCTGGTGGAGATTACTCCCAAGAACATCCGCCTGCGCAAGCGTCTGCTCAACGCCACCGACCGTAAGAAGGCAGCCGTCCGCGCTGGCCAGGTCAACAAATAAGCGCTGAGCTTTATAGCGACTAACAAGAAAGGGCACCGACCGCAATGGTCGGCGCCCTTTTTGGTGCAAGGAGATTGAGCTTTCTGCACCACGGTGGAGGAAGTTATCCCCCGAGCGGCTTTTCAGGCAAAGTTAAGTTGTTTAAACATATACATAAATCCATAGAATATAACTGCTTTAATGCAAAACTGTTAACAGGTAAATATCAACTGGTATTAAATTAAAAGACCTCTTTACCTGCGGTTTACATGACTGGTATCTATATTGTATGTTATGCATTGTGGCATAGACGAACCGTCTTAGAAGTTGCTCCCCAATGGGTTCTTGCAATGCGCTAGGTAGGTTCTCGTTGATGTTGGGGTTTGTGTTCGATCCGACGATTCGCCGTATTCCACACTGTGTTGTAGGAATTAAGGGACAACTATGGACGCACACCGCTCACGGTCGCTTGGTATGGCGGCCCTGATCTTCATTTTAATTAGCCTTACCGCCGCGGTTTTTCATGGTGCATCCCCCGTGCGCGCCGAGGACGTGACGACGCCGACGCCGATTGTGATTGATGAGAAGACGGCGGACGTTACGGTTGAGCTGTTTACCGATGAGGGTCGTAAAACGCCTTTGAGTAATACCGCCGTGCTTTCGACCGACACGCTCTACGGTTCGTTTAGCGCGAAGTTTAAGCCGAGCCATACCCCGAGCTTGGCGCAAAATGTTGCGGAGTACTCTCTTCCGAGCAATGTTACATTGAATGTTGAAGGCGGGGTGCTCTATGACGGTCAGAAAAAAGAGGCTGGCACCTGGAAGTGCGAGAATAATAAGCTAATTTTCACTTTCAACCAAAACTGGATTAATACGAATCCGTCCGATGTTCATGTCGGTGTTAATTTTTCATTCAAGCTAGCAAATGAGAACGTTGGCTCCGGCAATACAACAAAAGTTGAGTTTCCCGGAACGACCGGAATCGACATTGCGACCAGGGACGGCGCTGTGACGGGAGAGAAGAAGGGACAGTTCGTCCCTCAAAACGGCGGCGAGGGAAAAGTAACATGGACCCTCAATCTCGAGGTCGAGTCCTATGCTCAAAATGTCCAACTCACTGATGTGCTTGGTGAGAATTTTTCGTTTGTGCCTGGGTCGTTTAAGTTGAACGGCGAGACGCTCAAGCAGCAGCCGAGCATTGAGGGGCAGACCGCGACTTTGAGCCTGGGTAACTTGTCCAAGGGGACCAATACGGTTACCTATGATTCGGTGATGAATCCGAATGTTTCTGTGGACAACTATGTTTGGATTAATGAGCTCAGCGGTTCAAAAAACAAAGCCGACTGGACATGGGGCCAAAACAAAAAGGAATCAAGCGGTTGCGAAGGCGTGGTAGCAAATCGGTTTCGCTATGACATGATCCAGAAGAGCGATGGCACCGGAACGCCGTCCGATATCAAATGGATTGTTACGCTCAACAACGGTGATGTCAAAACCGACATGAATGGCTATACATTCACCGACACGCTGGATGACAAACAGACTTATACGGGTGAATACGTTGTTTATAAGGGGCTTTACGGCGAGAATAAGATTGCCGACGGCAATCTCGATGGCTCTACCGGCACGACGTTTAGCTATACGTTTTCAAATTTGTCTAACGAAGATAAGTATCAGCCCTATCGCATTGTCTATCACACCAAGATGAACAATCTAGACTCGTATGAGTCCGTTAAAAATACGGCGAGGATTGAGCATGAGGGAACGACGTCGCCATTAGGAGCGAGCACAGCAACGTTTTGGCGCGGTGTTGCCGACCAGGTGACGATCAACAAAAAGCTTGATTCAAAAGATGATAAAGGCCGGGCGACGTGGACCACCCATGTGAAGCTTCCCGGAACGGACGATATTTCTAAGATTGAGATCCTAGACACATTTCAAAGTACATACAAACAGAACCTTAAGGTTGAGTCGCTTACCGTAAAGATTGGTGGGTTTACGCTTACTGAGGGGACCAGCGAAAGAGGGGACTATTATTTCTTTAATGGGTTAACGACTGAGACCAAAATTAACTTTAATATTCGGTTGCGCAACACTGAGAGGGTGAGAAGCGCATTGGTAGCCAGCGGGTACCAGATTGATGTTACCTATACGACCGTGACCGACAACCTCGATGGTCAGTACTGGAATTTAGCAGCCGTTAATTTTCCGTTTGCAGGGCAGCCCATTAATAAGAAATCGAATGATCCATATTACATCGTTAATAACTCCGAGACGCCTGATGTGGACAAATCGTCGGATGGATATACGTGGGATGGCAAATTTGATTGGTCGCAGGTCGAGCCCGGTTCAACTGAAAAGGGCGCCTGGATTGCGACGTGGACGGTTTATGCCAACCGCTATAAGACTCCTGCTGGTCAACACTATGGTGCTGGAAAGCTTGGCGGTCAGCCCATAACGATTAAGGATACCTTGCCGGCGGACGGAACTATGAGTTTTGTTCCCGGATCGGCCACATATACGCTTTATGCGAATCCCTATGACGAGCGTAGAGAAGCCGAACGTGAAGTGGCGAATCGGAGTGTTGAAGGGAGCGTTTCGGGTAATGAAGTTACTTTCTCCATCCCCACGACGGCACTCGGTGAATATGCCGGCTATGTCAAGCTTACGTTTCAAACGGCAATAAAGCGCAGAGCGCTCAACACTTCCACGAACTCGGCCACGCTCGAAAACTCGGCTAGTGCCGAGTCGGGTGATAAAGAGTTCAAAACCGGTATCTCCGGTAGCAGCACCGTCACCATTGAGAACAACGTGCTACAAAAGACCGGAGATCAGGTCGCTGGCAGCAACCGTATCAAATACACCATCTGGGTTAACGAATCGGCAGTTAACCTTAAGAGCGACAGCGACTTCCTTGAGCTTGTCGATGTCATGGATGCCAAGTGCACGCTGGTGACGGATTCGGTCAAGGTGTACCAATTCGATGGGGCAGTCTGGAAGTTGCTTGGCTCTGATAAATGCCCCGTTTCCGCTAGGACCATTGAAGATGAAAACGGCGCGGCATGTACAAAGATGACGCTCCGCGTGCCCGATGAGGAGTATCTCAAAGTTGAGTATGAAGTGATTCCTGCAGGTAACGAGAGGGAAAAGGTTTCTCTGAGCAATAAAGCGTCGCTTACGGGTGTCTACGACGGTGATACGGTCCATTCAAAAGACTGGGAAATTCAAAAGCTGAATGGTTCGGCTGTCGGTAGCGGTGGCGGTATCACGGTGACCAAGGTCGATGCGAGCGATATTACAAAGAAGCTGTCTGGTGCCGAATTCACGCTCTATGAGGTCGATATGGAAGAGGCTCTGAAGTCGGGCGTTGACGGCGCCATGACTGAGTTTCAGAAGGTCACGACTAATAGCAATGGTGAGGCAGCGTTTGGATCTGCGGGCAATAAGATGAAGGCCTATACGCTGTACTGTCTCAAAGAAACCACCGCGCCCGAGGGCTATACTGCGATTTCCGAACCCATATGGATTATGTTGAAAGGGCAAGACGAGCAACAATACAGAGATGCCCTTGCTCAGGTAGAGAGCTTGAAGCGGGCGTGTCCCGTCGTCAAGACCCCGACGGCTAGTACTGACATTATGGTTTCTGACGAACCGTATAGTGGGCAGGCTGAGATTTCTGCCGTCAAGTCGCTCCAAGGCTCGACTTTGCAGCGGGATCAGTTTGAATTTGTGCTTAAAGATGCAAATCACAAGGTTCTCAAGACAACCAAGAACGATGCAAACGGCAATATCAACTTTGTTCTGGATTACACCGAGGAGGGGACCTATAAGTACTTTATCTCCGAGGTCGTCCCCGAGGGCGCGGTGAATGGTGTCAAAGACCACATCACCTACGACACAACCGAGCACGAGGTTGAGGTTGTTGTGACTAATGGCAAGGGGAAACTCAACGCCGCCGTCACCTACGATGGCACCTCTTCGACCCCGCCGACCTTTACTAACAGGTATTCGACCACGCTTCCCGAGGCGGGCGGGGCTGGCTTGACTATGACGTATCTGGCTGGTGCATCGCTGCTGTGTTTTGCTGCGACGTGGATGCATGCTCGTCGCCATCGCGATCAAGGTCGAGGTGGTAGCCGTGAGTAGACTTAACCGCCGCTTGTTGGCTGCCGCGACGATAATCATGGTCGCTATTCTGTCTTTCGCGATTGCCCCTGGGGCGGCCCGTGCTGCCGACACCGGAGCCATTACGGTGGACGGTACGGTTGCGACGCGGTATGACGCGCACCAGCTCTTTTCGGCGACCGTTGTCGACGATGACGATGTCGACCAAAAGGTTGCAACCGATGTAACGTGGGCGAATGATGTCGTTCGCCATGCCGTTCTTCCCGTGCTTCATGACGCTGGACTTGATGGCTCGGCATCGACGGCGCAAGATGCTGCCCAATGGATGAATGCCGACGGGCACATGACGGCTGCGCTGACGGCAAAGCTTGCCCGCGCGATTTGCAATGCCGGCGTCCCTTCCGTGGCCCTTAACGCGGGCACGGTGGCCGAGCTGCCCTGCGGCTACTGGCTCATCGTCGCCGACGACGACGCCATCGCCCAGGGCGAGGCCGGCACCGCGCCGATCATGGCCCTGGTCGGCGGCAGCGCCGTCACCGTCAAGCCCAAGGCGGCGACCCCCAAGGTGGCCAAGCACGTGCTGGAGGACGGCACCGCCGCATGGCAGAAGGCCGCCGACGCCACGGTCGCCGACGACCTGTACTGGCGCCTCTCTGCCACGGTCCCGGCGGGCCTTGCTGCCTACGACACCTATGCGGTGCGGTTCGTCGACACCATGAGCGCGGGGCTCGACCCCTCCAAGGTGGCCGCGAGCATGCGCGTGTACGTGGCGGCGGGCGCGGACGGCGGCTTCGACGCCGTCGCATGTGAGGGCGGCAACGCCAGCTCGACGCCGGCTAAAGGGTGGACGGACATTACTTCACGGTGCAGGGTCTCGGTCGAGGGCAATGCCTTCACCGTGCGCACCGGCGACCTCATCGCCGCGCTCGGCGGGGCCGACGCCTTCGCCACGGGCGCCCGCGTGGTTGCTGTCTACAATGCGCCGTTGGGGGCCAACTGCAATCGAGGTGCCACCAAGGGCAACCCCAACGAGGTCTACCTGCGCTACCCGCGCTCTCCCCTCGCCGGCCAGTCCGGCGACGCCGGATTCACCCGCACGCCGAGCGACGATGCGTGCGCCTACACCTGGGGACTCAGTCTGATCAAGCGCTCAAGCTCGGACGATAAACCGCTCGCGGGCGCCAAGCTGCGCATCATCGATGACCGCGGGCGCATTCTAACGACTGACGGCTCGTGGTCGACGGATGCCGCCGCGCACGTCACCACGGGCGCGGACGGCCACGTGGAATTGACCGGTGTGGACGCGGGTGTCTACACCGTCGAAGAGGCCGCGGCTCCCAAGGGATACGCCGCCTTTGAAGGCAAACGTACGGTGACGGTTACGGCCGAGGGCCTGGACGTTAAACAGGGGACGGCCGCGAAGCCCAAGGTGACCGTGTCGGTCGAAAGCCCCCTACGGGTTGATACCGCCGATGCCGGGACGGGTTCGATTGAGCTGTCGGTGCTCAACACCCCAAGCAAAGAAGCAAGTCGAGGCTTTATGCCCTCGACGGGAGATAGAGCGTTGGTGCTGGTGGCGGCTTTGGCTGCCATCGGAGTGGCGGCTATTGTTGTCGCGCTCGTCATCAAGCGGGGAGGAGGTCGCCGTGAAAAATAATTGCCCCCCCCTTGCTCAATGGCGTACTGCCTCCGTAGCGAGTGACGCGCAGGTCTACCGACCTGATGATCATTGGTTTTGAAAAAGTTACTAGAGAACCCTCCAAGAAAGAGGACCAAACATGAAGATAACCAAGAACATCGCACGCCTGGCAGTAACCGCCGGCCTCACAGCAGCGCTGAGCTTCGGCGGAGTAGTGACGCCAGTGGGTATGGCGTTTGCAGCGGGTACGCCTGTGGCTACGACGAGCGGTAATGTGACGATTGAAGATGGCGGCTACGAGGGTACGACCTTTAAGGGCATCAAGATTTTCTCCGCTACGGTTACGCAGGATCGGACAAGCGCTGATGATTGGGATTCTGCGGGGAAGAAGACGCTTTCCGATATCACGTGGGCATCGACTGATGCCGAGAAAGCCGTGAAGGGCGTGTTTGCTGGTGTGTCCGATGCGCCCGGTTCTACTGCTACTCCGCAGGAATGGGCGGATTACATTGCGCAAAAAGCCGGCAATAACGTTGGCGAGAAAGTAAAGGTTGATTCCGGCAGCGTGCTCGACAAAATCGCCAAAGCCTTGGAAGGGGTAACCGCAACTGACGACGCTACCGGCTGGAAAACCTCGCCCGATGGTAAATTCAATAATCTGCCCGCTGGTTACTGGCTCTTTGTGACCGATCGGCCCGGTTCGACTAAGGATACCAATAAGACCAACGGTAATGACGACGCGTTCACCTCACCGATTTTCACCATCGTCGGCGGCGCCGATGTAAATGCGGAGCCCAAGAAGAACGTCCCCAACGTGACTAAGGCCGTCAAGGATGACAAGGACGGCACGTTTGGTGCCGACGTGTTTAAGAGCCCCAATAAGTCCGCCGACTCCCGCATGGATCAGTTTATCGAGTACCAGCTTACCGGCACGGTTGCGAGCAACATCAACACCTACAGTGCCTATACGTACACTTTCACGGATGAGCTGCCCAAATCCATGACGCCCATGTTTACTGATGAGGTCGGCAGCACGACCCCTGCTGTGACGGTTAAGATTGATGGTAAGACCGTTAGGAGCGGTGACTATACCAGAGCCTTCTCAAGGGATAACGTGCTTACCGTTAGCTTTACGAATCTTAAAGCATGCTTTGATGAGAATAATCAACCCATTACCGTTAGCGAATCGTCCCATGTGACCGTTGAATATCAGGCCAAGCTTGATTCTACAAAGATTTTCGTAAACGGCAAGGATGGTGCGATTAAAACGGAGTTTGGCAGCTTGGTGGGTAACCCCCAGGAGAATACCGTTACGTTGACCTATTCCAACAATCCTCACGCCGAGGGTACCGGTACCACCGGTACCACGGTTAAACATCCTGCTTACGACTATACCTATGGTATCGATGTAACCAAGGTTGGTTCAGAGACTAACAATCCGCCTCTCGCCGGTGTTGTGTTCACGCTGCAAGAGCAGGGCGATGATGCCGACACCTTTATTATGGCAAACGGCACCAAGACGACGGATGGTAAACTGGCCGAGCTGACGACCGACGCAAACGGCAAGATTAACGTTGTCGGCCTTGATGAGGGCACCTACATCCTTAAAGAGGTCACCCCGGCGCCCGGTTACAATAACTCTGCAGCAAATGGCGTTACTTTCACTATCAAGAGTACGTTCGATCAAACAGGTAAGAATGTGAAGCTTGATACTTCCACCATTGATGCTGGCAAAGATGTTGTCATGGGCGGCACCGCAACGGCCAGGGCCGGCAAGCTCAGCTTCACCATCGTCGACAAGAAGGGCTCCAGCCTCCCGCTCACCGGCCTTAATGGCGTGACGTTCACTTGGATTGCTGGTGGCGCGGTACTGTGCATCGGTGTGGCGCATCTCATCCGTAGTCGTAGGCGCGACGACGGCTCTGAGGAGTAATTGCTCGTCTCGAATATCAATACGAGACATGAAAAAGCGGGGCACCCGGTCGATGCGATCGGGTGCCCCGCTACGTTTGTGTACCACCACAAAGGTGCCTGGCCCTTTTGTGGTGGTCGGCTGCTAGGCGGTGGGGAGTCCTGGTGTGTTGGGGGTTTGCTGCGACTTGAGGTGGGCGTTGCGCCAGATGATCTGGATAACGTAGCCGAGCATAAAGACGAAGGCTACGCCGCTGATGAAATCACCTACGAGGGGGATTGCCGTAAGCGCGCCCGCGGCGATGCCACCCACGGCTGCCATGACGTAGCGGTTCTGGCTGTGTCCGACCATGCGCGCGATCGCGCACCCTGCAAAGGCACTCGACACCAGCGCGATGCCAATAACACCGCACATGAGGGCTCCGGCAAGCGACAGACCAGCGATAGAGATAATCAGCAGTAGGACGGCGGGGACGACAGCAATCGTACCCAGAAGACCGCTCACCCACAGGGGCATGGGGCGCTGGTGGAGCATACCGGCGGCGCTGGCAGTCGCACGCGGAAAGACGAGCTCGAGCAGCAGAGCGACAAAGCAGGTCGAGAGTGCCGCGGCGACGATACCGCCGATGACATCGTTAACGGTGGAAGTATCTTCGTTCTCGGTGCGGTCGATCTTGAGGGCACCGACCTCGGCTCCCGCGGCGCGCTCGGGGTCCTCGGAGACGTGCGCGTTCACGGTGCCGGTGATGTGGGCGTTCTTGCCCAGGATGAGCTTGTCGGCCCAAACCTCGACATCGCCATCGACGGTGCCGTCGATGGTTACCGTATCGCCCGCGAGCGCTGCCGACTTGGTGGAGCCTCGCAAGGCAACCGTCTCGCCTATCGCGTAGAAACAGTTGGCGGTGCTGTTGGAATTGAGAACGACATGCTGGCCAGCAACGGTCACGCTGCCATCAACCGTGGTCTTGGCAATGTCGATGGTGCGTGCCGCCAGACGGACGGCGCCGCCCACTGTGCAGTCGCGGATGGAGAGGCTCTCGCCTGCCGCAATTATGTCGCGGTCGATGGAGGCGTCGTCCAAGTTGAGGGCCTTACCGGCCCAATACAGGTCGCCCTCGACACCGGACGGATTAGAGTCGTTGTCGGTTGCAAGTACGTTGCCTGCCGTGTCCGTGCCGGCAAATGACGCCGTGGGAAGTGCGGTGAGCGCCAGCGCGATGAGCGCGAATAGGATGGTGATGCGGCCCCACGCTTTACGGCGCTGGGTCGACGGGAATTGATTGCGGGACATAGTGAATCCTTCGTCAGATGCTCGATATGCACTTAACAGGGTACCCAACGCGCGGGCGCTCTAAAAGAACCTCTCGGTTGCATTTCGAAGAATGAGCCCGCGCTACCTACTTTTTGCGATGCAAAAAGCGCGCGATGTCTTCTTCGGTGGGGCTTTTGATGTCAAAGCGCAGCGAGAGCCAGCGCAGACCCATGGTCACGACAACGCATACGATCAGCGCGGCAACATTGCTCATGAGGCCGCTCATGACGAGGGCTACATAGCTTGCCGATCCGGCGATGGCCGCGATGGCATAGAAGTTGGTGCGTTGGAAAATGCCCGGGACCACGCCCATAAAGCCGTCGCGCAGCATGCCGCCGCCCACGGCGGTAAAGAAGCCCATCATGATACATACGGCGGGCGCAAATCCGTACACCAACGCCTTGTCCGCGCCGGTTGCCGCATAGATGCCGACCGAGATGATGTCGAGCAGGGGAATGAGTTTTTCGGGCTTATCGACGATTGCCGGGAAGATGTAGATGATTGCCGCCGTGGCGATGGAGAGCGGCAGCGCCATCGGCTGGTTGAGGATGTAGACGTTGCCCACCTGCAGCGTCATATCGCGCAAAAGACCGCCGCCCAGTCCACAGACCACGGCGAGCGCGACGGCGCCCACCAGGTCGAGCTTGTGCTCGCGCGCGACCAACACACCCGAGATCGATGCAGCGACAACAGCGAACATCTCGAGCCAAAACGGAATGGCGACCATGGCATCCGAGGCATGTGAGGTAACGGTTACGGCGGCGATGACGGGCAAGATGGGGTCCTTTGGATCGTGGGTTTAGACAATGCCCGTACATAGTACATGGTTGGCGGGCGTGGCGACCCTATTGCTCGGTAAACGGTCGGGACCGGGTGGGGGCGTGGCGTTACTGGAATGCCAGGGATCCAAAACATGTACGTCACCCTCCAAAAACGACATTTTTCGACATCTTTGGAGGCTGACGTACATGTTTGGATTGAGCTCACGGCATGAGTGAGTTGATTTACTCACATCCGGTATATTTCCCCACTTCAACGGACATAAGAGTTGGATACCGGCTCAGAGCGAGAGGCCCTCAATGGATACCCCTGTTCTCATTTCGCATAAAACCGCATGGCTTGTCCATCATGCACCCCAGAATTTGGTTCAGTCTCTTGCGCGGCACGACTACCAGATAGGCGCACAAGGCATCTCCACCCAGCAACGTGTTGCGCGCATACGACAGGCCCTTACCGACTGTGGCATTCCGTCCGATATGCTTAAGACTATCGATATCGCGGTTGTATTCGAATTTGAGCGAATTCGTACCAAAGGCGTCGTCTGCCACATTCTTGGACAAAATCTTCCCTACGAGCATATTAACGAGTTGACGCCCGGCATCTTTATCACCGACGAAGCCTTCACCTTCGTGCTCGCAGCCGAATGGATGGATAGGATCGAATATCTCGAATATGGCTATGAAGTTTGCGGCGATTATCGCATGAGGCTCAATCCCGCCGACCCTTATACCGAGCAACCAGCCACTTCCTCCAAGGATGAAATAACCGAACTGCTCGATCGGCACCCCGGCAAACCCGGTGCCACGCGTGCACGGCTCGCGCTCAGGCACATCTACGATCACTCGGCCTCGCCTATGGAGACCGCTTCGGCAATCGCCCTCTCGCTCCCAACAAGCGAAGGCGGCGTTGGCATCCGAGGTATCGAACTCAACAAACCGCTCGAGATCCCTCAACGTCTCTGGCATTGCGCCAAAGCTCGAACACTCAAAATCGATGCGATCGTTACCTACAAGCGCAGGGAGCTCGGTATCGAATATAAGGGCGGCTTTCACGATGAGTTCGAGCGCAAAGGAGCAGATGCGGAGCGAGAGGCCGTTCTCTCCCAAATGGGATATCGAATCGTTACGCTCACTTCGGCTCAGTTCGGCAGCCAGCTCGCCTTTCACCGCGCCATGAACAACATTCGCGAAGCACTCGGCATGCCTCGCTGTACCGATACCGGGCACCAGCGAGAGCAAAACGAACTACGCAAGGCGCTTATCCGCAACTGGAAAAGCATGCGAGACGAAGAGGTGCCTTCCGAATAGTGCCACTCCCGTGAGCTCAATCCAAACGTGTACGTCAGCCTCCAAAGATGTCGAAATATGTCGGTTTTGGAGGCTGACGTACACGTTTGGGGAAGCGTGGGATCGAGACGTATCTCGATAACAAAAAAGCCCCCGTTGCCGGGAGCTTTCTCAACCTAAATGGCGGAGGAGGAGGGATTCGAACCCTCGTGACCTTATACAGGCCAAACGGTTTTCGAGACCGCCGCATTCAACCACTCTGCCACCCCTCCGCGTGGGGTAAAAACAAAGCAGGCTCGAAGGCCTGCTTTGGAATTAACTGGCGGAGAGTCAGGGATTTGAACCCTGGAGACGCTTTTGACGCCTACACGATTTCCAATCGTGCTCCTTCGGCCACTCGGACAACTCTCCGTTAAATGCGAAAGTCAGTATACACGAGGAATCGCAAAGTGCAAACAGAAAAGTTGGCATTTTTTAAAACGCTTGGCCGCGCTTGTCGTTGCAGTGGGGTTTGAGGTGCCAAAAAACGGCTTCCGACCAGCGTGGTTGATTAACTCAATTGTTCAAAAGGGGTATTCATAAGCGACTTGGCAATGAATTTAAAAATCTTTGGGTGGTGCTGTGCGCCACTGGTATGCATTTTGCGACCACAGCCTTGTACCCGTTGACCTGCGGCTTGGCTCAGCTTGTTCCCACGGCGCCGTATCTTGTCCACAGATCCGTCAAGCTTTTGGTCAGCATTTGGTTGGAATGCGCATGAAACGTCGTGCGAGTATGGGCATATGTGGAGGTCATGAGGTTGTAGCTGCATATTCTTGCGGCCTGGGAGGTTGAAAGATATTATTACCAAGTCTTTTCCTGCTTCAGGCGCACCTTCACGACCTGAAGCCACATTTGCCCAGAGGAGGTGACAATATGAAGGCTTATGAACTGCTGTTCTTTGTTGACCCGTCGCTCGACCCCGAGACTCGTCTCGCTGTTATGAAGCGTATCGATACCACGATCGCTGAGGGCGCTGGCAAGGTCGACTCCGTTGACGAGTGGGGCAAGCGCAAGCTCGCCTACGAGATCAACGACCTCACCGATGGTGACTACACCCTCATCAACTTCCACGCAGATCCTACCCAGATCGCCGAGCTTGATCGCGTCCTGCGCATCACCGACGCTGTGGTCCGCCACATGATCGTCCGTCGCGACGACCAGGAGTAAGACTGTCGTTTTGGACTGGGCTTGTGCCCCAAGAGGAAGTAGTGAGTTATGAGCATCAATCGAGTGAACATCACCGGTAACCTCACCCGCGATCCCGAGCTGCGCGCCACCGCCGGCGGAACCCAGGTTCTGTCCTTTGGCGTCGCCGTGAACGATCGTCGCCGCAACGCGCAGACTGGCGAGTGGGAGGACTATCCCAACTTTGTCGACTGCACTATGTTCGGCACCCGCGCCGAGGCCGTGAGCCGTTTCCTGGCAAAGGGAAACAAGGTCGCGATCGAGGGCAAGCTGCGCTACAGCTCTTGGGAGCGCGACGGCCAGCGCCGGAGCAAGCTTGAGGTCATCGTCGATGAGATCGAGTTTATGAGCTCCCGTGGTGGCCAGGGTGGCTACGATCAGGGCGGTTACGCCCCCGCAGCTCCCGCGCCCGCAGCACGTCCTGCCGCACCGGTGGCCACGCCGCCCGCGGTCGACGTCTACGATGAGGACATCCCGTTCTAAGGGTTGTTCACCTATTTTTGAGTGAGAGGCGGCTTCGGTTCGCCGAAGTTGCCAAACGAAAGGTATTTTGACATGGCTAATGATTTTTCTGCACGTCAGCCGCGTCGTAAGTACTGCCAGTTCTGCAAGGAGAACACTGAGTTCATCGACTATAAGGACACTCAGCTTCTCCGTAAGTACATGACCGACCGTGGCAAGATCAAGCCCCGTCGCGTCACTGGCGCTTGCACGCAGCATCAGCATGACATCGCCAACGCCATCAAGCGCGCCCGCGAGATGGCTCTCCTGCCGTACACCGTCCCCGTGGTTTCCTCTCGTGGCAACCGCGACCGCGGCTAAGAAGGGAGACGCATCATGAAGGTTATTCTTCTCGATGAGATCAAGGGCAAGGGCGGCGAGGGTGACGTCGTAGAGGTCGCTCAGGGTTACGCTGAGAACTTCCTGTTCCCCAAGAAGCTCGCTGTTGCCGCCACCAAGGGCAACCTCAAGCAGCTCGACGAGCGTCGCAACAACATCGCCAAGCGCGAGGCCGTCCGTCTGGCTACCGCCAACGAGACCAAGGCTGCCCTCGAGGGCAAGCAGGTCACCGTTGACGTCAAGGTCGGCGACGAGGGCATCCTCTTTGGCTCTGTTACCGCCGCTATGATCGCTGACGCCATCAAGGCTCAGCTCGGTATGGACATCGACCGCAAGCGCGTCGAGCTCGGTAAGCCCATCAAGGTTGCCGGTGCCCACACCGTTGCCATCTCGCTGTACCGCGAGATCAAGGCCGAGGTTGTCGTTCTCGTCGGCGTTACCGCCGAGGAGCTCGCTGCCGAGGCTGAGGTCGAGGAGGCCGCTGAGGTCGCCGAGGCCGAGACCGCCGAGGTCGAGACTGAGGCTGCTGCCGAGTAGCATTTGCTGCAACGCAACAATCTTGTTCTAAGAAGGGCGCTCTGGGAAACCAGGGCGCCCTTTTGTTTTTTCGCTGAGTGAGTGTCATGGTGAACGTTGCGTCGAAGTCCTATATACAGGACCGTTCATCCGTTTGGTTCGGTGATGATTGGCGGCGCGCGGCGCGTTTTGGGACCGTGGCTGATACTATGGATGCTCGCAAGCGATATGAATGAGGATGCTCATGGCATATGACGATAGGGAGACCGGGCTGACGGTTGAGGACCGCGGCTCAAAGTTGGGTCTTCCCCAAAACCAAGATGCAGAGGCCAATGTACTGGCCGCTATGCTGCTATCGCCCGAGGTGGTCGAGGAGGCCCAGGTCGAGCTGCAGCCCGATGACTTCTACCGGCCCATTCATAAGACCATCTATACCGCGATGGTCGATATGTACAACAGCCGCATTCCCATCGACTCCATCTCGCTGATCGATTACCTGCGAAGCATCAACAAGCTCGATGCCGTGGGCGGCGAAGCGTACATTTTGGAGTTGATGGGTCAGACCCTGTCGCTCGTCAACTGGCAGCACCATGCCGCCATCGTTCGCCGCGATTCGATGCTGCGTGAGCTGATCGGCGCCACCAACGAGATCAACGCGCTGGCATATAACGCCCCCACCGACACCAAAGAGGTTGTCGAGCTGGCCGAGAGCAAGCTGCTCAAGGTCACGGCGCGCGAGGTCAAGTCGAGCTACAAGACGCTGACCGAGTTTATGGTCGAGGCCTATAACGAGGCCGAGGAAGTGTGCCAGGCCGGTGGTCAGGCGGCGGGCGTGCCCACGGGCTTCCCGTCGCTCGACCGTATGCTTATGGGTTTTCGCGAGGGCCAGCTCATCATTATCGGCGCCCGCCCCGCCGTGGGTAAGACGTCGTTCGCTCTGAACCTGGCACTCAATGCCGCCGCTGCCGGTTATACCGTTGGCTTCTTCTCGCTGGAGATGTCGGGCAAGGAAATCGCCCAGCGCCTGATTTGCGCCTACGCCATGATTTCGATCAGCGACTTCCGCACGGGCCGCATTAGCCCCGAACAGTGGGCCAATATCAACGAGGCCACGCAGACCTTGTCCAAGCTCGATATTCTGATTGACGATACGCCCGGCACCACGGTGACCGAGATCCGCGCCAAGAGCCGCCGCATGCTCCACAACAAGGAGAAGGCCATCATCATCTTGGACTACCTGCAGCTGGTGAGTCCTCCGCCGGGACGCCGCTCCGAGAGCCGTACCGTCGAGGTCTCTGAGATGTCGCGTGGTCTGAAGATCATGGCCAAGGAGCTCAAGATCCCGCTCATCGCGCTGTCGCAGCTCTCGCGTCAGGTCGAATCCCGTACCGGCAAGCGCCCGCAGCTTTCCGACCTTCGTGAATCGGGCTCCATCGAGCAGGACGCCGATATCGTTATGTTCTTGGACCGCTCCGCCGACGAGGCCGAAGCCTCGCGCGACGATCGACCCGACGAGGGCGTTACGCGTATCGTCGTGGCCAAGAACCGTTCGGGCCCGATCGGCGACGTCGACCTGATGTTCCTGCCGGCATCCACCAAGTTCTATGAGCTTGATGGGGCACATGCCGAGGAGTAGGACAGGCGCCCGTTGCACGGGTATACTGGGAATGTTTTGTGCTTCTGCGTGCCGGCGTGGCGCGTAGACAGTCCATGAATGTAAGGAGTAAACATGCCGTCAACCGTTTTGGTCGGTGCCCAGTGGGGCGATGAGGGCAAGGGTAAGATTTGCGACCTGGTCGCCGGCGACTTCGATGCCGTCGTGCGCTACTCGGGCGGCAACAACGCCGGTCACACCATCGTCGTCAACGGCAAGAAGTACGGCCTGCACCAGGTGCCCTCCGGCATCATGTATTCCGACCACGTGTCGGTGATCGGTAACGGCTGCGTCGTCAACCCCAAGGTTGTCCTTGAGGAGATCGACATGTTCGAGGCCGACGGCATAACCACCAAGAACCTCAAGATCAGCGGCAATGCGCATGTCATCATGCCGTACCATATCGATCTGGATGGCGCCTTTGAGCAGAAGCTCGGCAAGAAGAACATCGGTACCACCAAGCGCGGTATCGGTCCGTGCTATCAGGACAAGATGGCCCGCATTGGTCTGCGCATGCAGGACATGCTGGACGAGACGCTGTTCCGCGACAAGCTGGAGACCGCTCTCGCCCGCGTGAACCCCGAGCTCGAGCTCATCTACAACCTGCCCACCTACACCGTGGACCAGATTTGCGACGAGTACCTGCCGATGGCCGAGCGCCTGCGCCCCTACATCACCGAGACGAGCTTGCTGCTCAACAACATGATCGACGAGGGCAAGGACCTGCTGTTTGAGGGCGCCCAGGCGACGCTGCTCGACATCGACCACGGCACCTATCCGTACGTGACGTCTTCCAACTGTACCGCCGGCGGCGCCATCACCGGCTCCGGCGTCGGTATGAAGAATGTCGACCGCGTGCTGGGCGTCATGAAGGCCTATATCACCCGCGTCGGTTCGGGCCCCATGCCCACCGAGCTTTCCTATGAGTCCGAGGCTGGCCACACGCTGACCGAGGAGGGCTATGAGTACGGCGTGACCACCGGTCGCCGTCGTCGTTGCGGTTGGTTTGACGGCCCTATCGCCAACTATGCTTCGCGCGTCAACGGCCTCACCGACATCGCCGTGACCAAGCTCGACGTGCTTTCGGCCTTCGACACCATCAAGGTGTGCGTGGCCTACGACGTCGATGGCGAGCGCTACACCAGCGTGCCCGAGCATCAGGTGCGCTTTGAGCATGCCAAGCCCATCTACGAGGAGCTCCCTGGCTGGAAGTGCGACATCACCGGTTGCCGCAGCTTTGACGAGCTGCCGCAGGAGGCTCAGGACTACGTGGCGTTTATCGAGGATCTGGCACACACCCGCGTGACGTTCATTGGCGTTGGCGCTGGTCGCGAGCAGATCATCAACCGATTCTGGAAGTAATCGGGACTATTTGGTTATTGCGATATACCCCTTTGCAGCCCGGGCGGGCGGCCGAGGGGTATATTTGCTTGCAAAGGGCTCGCGCGGAGCGGGCCATTCATCCATAGAGGAGGCACCCTTGAAGGCGGACACTCAAACCATCGACATCCTGTTGTTGGGCAGCGGCGGCCGTGAGCATGCTTTGGCAGCCAAGCTCGCAGCATCACCGCGCGCCGGCAAGCTCTACATCGCGCCGGGCAACGGCGGCACCGCGAGCTGCGGCGAGAACGTTGTTCTCGACGACTGCGATCCTGCGGCCGTGGCGGCGTTTGCGCAGAGCCACGGATGCGGACTCGTGGTAATTGGCCCCGAGGCTCCGCTCGTGGCGGGCGTGGCCGACGCCGTGCGCGCGGCGGGTATTCCCTGCTTTGGCCCGGGTGCCGAGGGCGCCCAGATGGAGGGCTCCAAGCTGTTCTCCAAGCAGCTCATGGAGCGTGCGGGCATTCCGACGGCAGCCTACGGCTCGTTTACCGACGAGGCTTCGGCTCTCGCCTACGTGCGCGAGCAGGGCGCCCCGCTGGTCGTCAAGGCCGACGGCCTTGCCGCGGGCAAGGGCGTTATCGTGGCGACCGAACTTGAGCAGGCCGAGGAGGCCGTGCGCGAGTGCTTTGGCGGCACCTTTGGCGATGCCGGCAACACCGTGGTTATCGAGGAGATGCTCGTTGGTCCCGAGTGCTCGCTGCTGGCCTTTACCGACGGCAAGACCGTGCGCCCCATGGCTACCTCGCAGGACCACAAGCGCGCGCTCGAGGGCGACAAGGGCCCCAACACCGGCGGCATGGGCGTCTACAGCCCGGTGCCCATCGTGACCGACGAGGAGCACGCCACGATGGTGAAGGTCATGGAGCAGACCGTTGCCGAGCTTGCTGCCGAGGGCATCGACTACCGCGGCTGCCTGTACGGCGGCTTTATGCTCACCCCCGCCGGCCCCAAGGTACTGGAGTTCAACGCCCGCTTTGGTGATCCCGAGACTCAGGTCGTGCTGCCGCGCCTTAAGAACGACCTGGTCGAGGTCATGCTCGCCTGCGCCAACTGCAAGCTCGATCAGATTGAGCTCGACTGGCGTGACGAGTGGGCCGTGGCCGTTGTCCTGACGAGCGCGGGCTACCCCGGCAGCTACGAGAAAGGCAAGGTCATCACCGGTATTGAGGATGCCGAGGCCATGGAGAACGTGACCGTGTACCACGCGGGCACTGCCGTGGTGGACGGCCAGCTCGTGACCAATGGTGGCCGCGTGCTTGCCGTGACCGCTCTGGGCGACACGTTCGAGAACGCTCGCAACCTTGCCTACGAGGCCTGCGAGAAGATTGATTTTGAGGGCAAGACCCTGCGTCACGACATCGGCCTGCGCGCGCTGCGCGGCCGCGACGCCTGGGATGCCTAAAATCCGAGAGGAATGAGACGGATGGACGAGAAGAACGAAGAGCTCGTGGACGCGCAGATCGTCGAAGAGGACAGCCGCATGTATGGGCACGCCGAGGGCGAGCCTGGTGGCGAGGTCGCTGACGAGCCGGCGCTGGTGCTGGGCGACGACGACCCGCACGATGCCGAGCTGCACGAGAAGATTCTTTCGGAGGAGTGTGCCTGGAAGGGCAAGATCCTCGACGTCCACCGTCTTGAGGTTGAGCTGCCCAACGGTCACCGCAGCGCCCGCGATATCGTTCGCCATCCGGGTGCGGCGGCCGTTGTGGCACTGACCGAGAGCGGCAAGATCGTACTGGTGCGTCAGTACCGCACCGCCATCGACCGCGTGACGGTCGAGATTCCTGCCGGCAAGCTCGATCCAGGCGAGGACCCGCTCGATTGCGCCAAACGCGAGCTGCATGAGGAGACGGGCTTTAGGGCTGGTCGTATTCGCTTTTTGACGTCGATTGTCACGTCCTGCGGTTTTTGCGATGAGATTATCCACATCTACTTGGCTACCAAGCTCGAGTTTGATGCGCCCAACCCCGATGATGACGAGTTTGTCAACGTGGACCTGGTGCCGCTGCACGAGCTGATCGACGCCGTACTCGACGGCAAGATCGAAGACGCCAAGACCGTCGTGGGCGCGCTTGCCTGTGACAGCATCGCGCACCGCCTTGGGGGCGCGGAGCTTTAATGAGTGGGGTGACCCTGGGGTCATTTTGCCAACGTTATTGAGGCGGGGGCTATGACCTCGCGGATTTGTGTAAGTCAGCGAAAGTGCTCCATTTGAGACAAGGTGGCCTAAAAGAGGAGGGAAGCGTATGGATATACGCGACCGACGATTGAAGGCCAGATTGTTCAAATGGAGCACTTGCAGCGTCGAGACGAAACGCGGTTTGGTAAAACCGCGTAAGGTGATTATGCTGAAGAGGTTTCTTTCTTACTACAAGCCCCAGATGGGGCTTTTTGTTGCCGATACTGTTTGCGCTCTGGTGCTTGCCGCCATTGACCTTGCGTTTCCTATTATTCTGCGCAATTTGACCGGTGGGCTGTTTACTCAGGGTCAGGCTGCCATTATGCAGGCGCTCGGTATGATCGCGGTGGGTTTGGTGCTGATGTATGTCATCCGTTGCGCCTGCCGCTATTTTGTGAGCTACTGGGGCCACGTGATGGGCGCGCGCATGGAGTCCAAGATGCGCGAGGACCTGTTTGACCAGTACGAGCGCTTTAGCTTTGCGTACTTCGACCGCAACAGCTCGGGCGATATGATGAGCCGTGTGGTCAACGACCTGTTCGATATCTGCGAGGCGGCGCATCACGTGCCCGAGTGGATCATCATCTGCGGCATCGAGATTATCGGCTCGTTTGTGATCCTCTTTACCATCGCCCCGGTGCTGGCGCTTGCCATGGCTGCGGTGACAGCAGCGTTTGCGGTCATCATGTTTTGGCAGAACATGCGCATGCGCGAGGTCTTTAGCGACAATCGCAAAAAAATCAGCGGCATCAATGCACAGCTGCAGGATTCGCTGGCGGGCATGCGCGTGGTCAAGAGCTTTGCCAATGAGGAGACCGAGCGCTCTAAGTTCCGCGCCTCCAACAATCGCTACCTTTCGTCCAAGGAAAACATGTATCACGCCATGGGCGTCTATACTGCGACGTATGGCCTGCTCTCGGGCGTGCTGTACGTGATCGTGGTGCTGCTGGGTGGTTGGCTCGTTGCCCAGGGTCAGCTGCAGACGGTCGATATGGCAACCTTCGCGCTCTACATTTCGCTGTTCTGCACGCCGCTCGAGACACTCGTCAATTCGGCCGAAATGTATCAGAAGGCCATCGCCGGCTTTAAGCGCATGGACGAGGTACTCTCGACCGCGCCGGATATCCAGGACAAGCCGGGTGCCACGGATCTGCAGGTGACCGCCGGCGCCGTGGAGTATCACGACGTGTGCTTTAACTACGAGGATGTCGAGCTGGGCGAAGGCGATGCCGACGAGCGTCCCGTTATCGACCATATGAATCTGTCCATCAAGCCCGGGCAGACCATCGCTTTGGTTGGCCCCTCGGGCGGTGGCAAGTCGACGACCTGTTCGCTGCTGCCGCGCTTTTACGACGTTGCCGCTGGGTCCATTAGCATTGACGGCCAGGACGTGCGCGACGTGACGCAGCGCAGCCTGCGTCACGCCATCGGCCTGGTGCAGCAAGATGTGTACCTGTTCGATGGAACGATCGGCGAGAACATCGCCTACGGCAAGCCGGGCGCCACGGCAGAAGAGATCGCCGAGGCCGCCCGCCGCGCCAATATCGATGCCTTTATCGAGTCGCTTCCACAGGGCTATGACACGGTCGTGGGCGAGCGCGGCAGCCGTCTTTCGGGCGGACAGAAGCAGCGCGTTGCCATCGCGCGTGTGTTTCTCAAGAACCCCAAGATCCTGATTTTGGACGAGGCGACGAGTGCTTTGGATAACGAGAGCGAGGAGGCGGTGCAGGAGTCACTCGAAGAGCTGGCACGCGGCCGCACCACGATTATCATCGCCCATCGTCTTTCGACCATTAAGCATGCCGATGAGATTGCGACCGTTGAGCATGGTCGCGTTGTGGAGCGTGGCACGCACGAGGAGCTTCTCGCCCGTGGCGGCACCTATGCCCGTTACTATCGAATGCAGTTCGAAGGTGCGCGTGCGCACGAGCTCGACTGATTGATATGACAGGAAGTTTATGGCTGACAAGAACCCTTTGACTCCGGAAGAAGTGACGGAGTTATTCTCCGAAATCGATGCATCCGGTGTCTTGGATCCCACGCTTGCCAAAAAGCGAACCGAGCGCATGCGTGAGAAGGAGGCTGCGGCCAAGCGCGGTGACAAAGCGGCGCTAGCGCAGCTGCGCAGCGAGGACCGCGCGAGCCAGGCAAAACATATCGACCCGCTGTCCGAGGACGATCCTTCGGGCTCGCAGGTGAGCCATACCATTACGAAGACCGCAATGGCCGTGGTCATCGGTATTCTGGTGCTGATCGTGGGCATGCAGATCGGTTACGGCGTGATGCGCCGTCTGAATACCGCCAACCTGTCCGAGAGCGTTTCGGTGGATACCGTCTCGACCGCGCTCAAGGGTGGACTCGAATGGGGCAACGGCTTTACGCAGTTCCCGCTCGATTTTTCTGTCGACGAGGCCGATGAGCGCACGGGCACGGTTGAGGTGACGGTGTTGGACACGTCGTCTGCCAATGAGCTCGAGCTGCTGTCCAACGGGCAGATCCAGGCCGCGGCGCTTGCGACCAACGCCCTGCTCAACGACAAGATTGACCGCGTGGTGTATAACGTTCACGCCTATATCGACGAGGATAGCAACATTCAGCACGATTCCTTTTTTGGCATGTTCCCCGCGCGGGGTCATCAGAGCGCCATTTTGACGTTTGTGTGGACCAAGAGCTCATCCAACGCCACGAGTATCGACTGGAAGATGCGCATCGTAAGCATGGACGACACCATTGCCGAGCGCATTCAAAAACAGGTGAACTCGGTTTCGTCGCTGATCGAGGACCCGGTGGTGAGCCAGACCAAGATTGACGAGGAAAAGGCCGAACGTGACCTGGAGCATCGTCTGCATGGCCGCGAGATTTTCCGCGGCGGCAAGCCCGATCGCTCACCGTCCGATCTGCTGGAACAGGACAAGAAAAAGTAAGACGCCGTCATCCCGCGTGAGCCACAAGCCCCGCGGGATGATTTTTAATCCCCGTCCCAGAAAAATCATTATGCATAGAAAGTCATAATTATCATTTCGTAAACATTTCGATGAAATTAACGCCATGAGGCATGCTTGCGGTTACAATACCGCGAGGCCTAACTACACACCTTTAAGCCGGTCCTGTGAGACCGGGAAGGAGAATTATGGCGAACAACCATACCGCGGGCGCTGCCGCCCGCACCTTCGCGCCCAGCGAGCTTTGCCAGCGTATGCTGGCCAAAACCAGCAAGGGCGCCTGCGGTCCCTGCATCCTGTATCTTGAGGATGGGACCATTTTTTATGGACGTGCATGCGGCGCCGAGGGCACCGCGACCGGCGAAGTCTGCTTCAACACCTCGCTCGAGGGCTACTTTGAGGTCATGACCGACCCGAGTTATGCCGGCCAAATTGTAACCATGACCTATCCGCAGATCGGCAACTACGGTATCGACGAGACCGACGTCCAGTCGGCCTTCCCCGGCGACGCCGTGCGCCCTGCGAGCGCTCCGGCTATGCGCGGCATGATCGTTCGCGACATGTGCGCCACGCCTTCTAACTGGCGCTCGGCCGTCAGCGTGCCGGAGTACCTGCGCGCTCACGGCATCGTCGCTGTCGAGGGTATCGACACCCGCGCTCTGGTGCGCCATCTGCGCGACAATGGTTCCAAGATGGGCATTATCTCGACAGAGATCTTCGACGTCGACGAGCTTGCCGAGCGTCTGGCCGCAGCGCCTACGCTGGTCGGCGAGAACCTGGTCAAGACCGTAAGTTGCCCCGCGCCTCACGAGTTTGTGGCCGCCGACCTGCCTGCCACGCATGACTTTGCGCTGGCTCCTGCTGCTCCCGCCCGCCACAACGTGGTCGCCTACGACTGCGGTGTGAAGCGCGGTATTCTGGAGGGCCTGGTCCGTGCCGGCTGCGACCTCACCGTCGTGCCGTGGGATACGCCCGCCCAGCAGGTGCTCGACATGAATCCCGATGGCGTCTTTTTGTCCAACGGCCCCGGCGACCCCGACGCCGTGGTGGAGACCTACGAGCAGGTGCAGCAGCTGATCGGCAAGGTACCGGTCTTTGGTATTTGTCTTGGTCACCAGATGATCAGCCTGGCCTGTGGCGCCCAGATGGAAAAGCTTAAATTCGGTCACCGCGGCGGCAACCAGCCGGTCATGAACCTGGTAAGCCGTCGCGTGGAGATCACCGCGCAAAACCACGGCTTTGGCCTGCTGTTCCCCAGTCTGGGCAAACTGATCCCGGAGCTTTCCGGCGGCGAGACCGAGCATGCGGTCGATGGGGATCTGCGCGTCTGGGTGCGCCGCGGCATCGCGCCGGTCGTGATGAACGAGCGCTTTGGCCGCATTCGCCTGACACATGTGAACCTCAACGACGGCACCGCCGAGGGCATCCAGCTGCTCGACGCCCCGTGCTTCTCGGTCCAGTACCACCCCGAGGCTTCGCCTGGCCCCACCGATGCCCACTATCTCTTTACCGCCTTTACGCGACTCATGGATGGCGAGGAGAACTACCTGGACATCGACACCGCGAAGGACCGCCTCGCCGGCTGGAATTTCGCCGAGTCCGAGAACGCTGCGACCGAGGAGAACTAACATGCCGAAACGTACTGACATCAAGCGTATCCTCGTTATTGGTTCGGGCCCCATCGTTATTGGCCAGGCCTGCGAGTTCGACTACTCCGGCGCCCAGGCCTGCAAGGTGCTCAAGGAGGATGGCTTTGAGGTCATCCTGGTCAACTCCAATCCGGCGACCATCATGACCGACCCGGGCTTGGCCGACCGCACCTATGTCGAGCCTATCACCGCCGAGTTTATCGAGCGCGTGATCAAGAAAGAGCGCCCGGACGCGCTGCTGCCCACGCTGGGCGGCCAGACCGGTCTGAACGCCGCCGTCGAGCTGGCAAAGGACGGCACGCTCGACAAGTACGGCGTCGAGATGATCGGCTGCGACCTGGCCGCTATCGAGCGCGGCGAGGACCGCAAACTCTTTAACGAGGCCATGGCCGAGATCGGCCTGGAGGTCGCGCGCTCGGGCTATGCCTACAGCGTGGCCGACGCCGAGGCCATCGCCGAGCGCGTGGGATATCCCTGCGTACTGCGCCCGAGCTTTACCCTCGGCGGCGCCGGTGGCGGCATCGCACATACTCACGAGGAGCTCGTCTCCATCGTGAGCCAGGGCCTTGAGCTCTCGCCCGCCCACGAGGTGCTGGTCGAGGAGTCCATCGAGGGCTGGAAAGAGTACGAGATGGAGGTCATGCGTGACCACGCCGGCAACGGCATCATCGTGTGCTCCATCGAGAATCTCGACCCCATGGGCGTGCATACTGGCGACTCCATCACCGTGGCGCCGGCGCAGACGCTCTCCGACCTCGAGTATCAGCGCATGCGCGTGGCCTCGCTCGCCATTCTGGAGAAGATCGGCGTCGAGACCGGCGGCTCCAACGTGCAGTTTGCCGTGAACCCCCAGACCGGCCGCCTGATCGTCATCGAGATGAACCCGCGCGTGAGCCGTTCGTCCGCACTGGCCTCCAAGGCCACGGGCTTCCCCATCGCCAAGGCCGCCGCTCGCCTGGCCGTGGGCTACACGCTCGACGAGATCGTCAACGACATCACCAAGGCAACGCCCGCCTGCTTTGAGCCCACGATCGACTACTGCGTGGTCAAGGTGCCGCGCTTTGCCTTCGAGAAGTTCAAGGGCACCGATCCCACGCTCACCACGCGCATGAAGGCCGTGGGCGAGATTATGGCGATCGGTCGCACCTTTGAGGAGGCCTTCGGCAAGGCCATGCGCTCACTGGAGGACGGGCATCAGGGCATTTGTGCCGGTGGCAAGGAGGGTGCCGACAAGCTGAGCGACGATGAGCTCGCTCAGGCCGTGGCAACCCCGACCGAGCACCGCATCTTCTTTGTGGTCGAGGCCCTGCGCCGTGGCTGGGACATCGCCCGCATCCATGCCATCTGCGGCATCGATCCGTGGTACCTCAACCGCATCAACGACATGGTGCAGGTCCAGGAAAGCATCCGCGGCCTGCGTGTGGAGGACATCGACGCCGACGCGATGCGCCTGCTCAAGCAGTACGGCACAAGCGATGCCGAGATCGCCGTGCTGACCGGCTCCGACGAGCGCTTTGTGCGCGCCTATCGCAAGGGTCTGGGCGTGGTTCCCAGCATGAAGACGGTCGATACCTGCGCTGCGGAGTTCTCGAGCGCCACGGAGTACCACTACAAGACGTACGAGAACATCTACCGCACGAGCCCGGATGCCAAGAAGTGCGTGGCTCCCGACGAGACCACGCTGGCGGACAAGCCCAAGGCGATGATCCTGGGCGCCGGCCCCAACCGCATTGGCCAGGGTATCGAGTTCGATTACTGCTGCGTGCACGCGAGCTACGCGCTGGCGGCCCGCGGCTTCGAGACCATCATGGTTAACTGCAATCCCGAGACCGTCTCGACCGACTATGACACGTCCGACCGTCTGTACTTTGAGCCGCTCACCTACGAGGACGTCATGGACGTTATCGATGTTGAGCGCCCCGACGGCGTCGTGGTGACGCTCGGCGGCCAGACCCCGCTTAAGCTGGCGCGCATGCTCGAGGAGAGCGGCGTCAACATTATGGGCACCAAGCCCGATGCCATCGACTTCGCCGAGGACCGCGAGCGCTTCGCCGCTCTGCTCGACAAGCTGGGCATCATGTACCCGCCGGCAGGCCAGGCCACCTCGTTTGAGGAGGCCGAGGCCGTGGCCGCGCACATCGGTTACCCGCTGTTGGTGCGTCCGAGCTACGTGCTGGGCGGCCGCGGCATGATGATCGCCTACGATGCCGAGCATCTGCGCGATTACATGGCAGAGGCTGCGCGCATCAGCCCCGACTACCCGGTGTATCTGGACCGCTTCCTGGAGGGCGCAATCGAGTCCGATGTCGACGCCCTGTGCGATGGCGAGGAGGTCTACATCGGCGGCATCCTGGAGCATATCGAGGAGGCCGGTATTCACTCCGGCGACTCCGCGACCTGCATCCCGCCGTTCAGCTTTAGCGAGAGCCTGCAGACGAAGCTCCGCGAGACCACGCGCCGCATCGCGATGGCGCTGGGAGTCCGCGGTCTGGTCAACGTGCAATATGCTATCAAGGGCGAGACCGTCTACGTGATCGAGGCCAACCCGCGCGCCAGCCGTACCGTGCCGTTTATCTCCAAGGCCACCGGTGTGCCGCTGGCCAAGTGCGCGGCGCGCATCATGGCAGGCGATTCCATCGCGAGCTTGGGCCTGCCGAGCGACGAACGTCAGCTGGACTGGTTCTGCATGAAGGAAGCCGTTATGCCCTGGGGTCGTTTCCCGGGCGCCGACGTCATCCTGGGGCCCGAGATGAAGTCGACGGGCGAGGTCATGGGCATCGCCAAGAGCTATCCCGAGGCATACGCCAAGACGCAGCTGGCGATCGACTACAAGCTGCCCGACCCGAGCGCCGGCAAGGTATTCATCAGCGTGTGCGACCGCGACAAGCGCCATATCCTTTCGGTCGCCCGCATCCTGCGCTACCTGGGCTTTGACATCTGCTCTACCGAGGGTACGGCGCGCGTGCTGCGTGGAGGCAACGTGACGTGCGAGATCGTGGAAAAGATCAGCGGCCCGCACGACGGCGAGTGCCCCAACATCGGCGACCTCATCGCCGATGGCAAGATTGCGGTAATCATCAACACGCCGTACGGCCCGGGCTCGCGTGGCGATGGCTACCTGCTACGTACCGAGGCCGTGCGTCGCGGTGTGACCTGCGTGACGGCGATGTCTGCCGCCAACACCTACGTGAGTGCCATCGAGGCCGTGCGCGAGGACCAGCAGGGTCACGGCAGCGCCAACGACATGGGCATGGACGTCATCGCCCTGCAGGACCTGCCGCAGCACACGGTGTAGGTTGAGCTGTCCGGCCGGGGCGGGAGGCGGACACTTTCTCTCGGAAACTGGGCTTCGCGAAGTTTTCCGAGAGAAAGGACCGCCTCCCGCCCCGGCCTGCGGTGACTCGGTAGCACCGTGTGCTGCCGAAGGGGCTTTGAGCGATGACTAGGGCTGAATAAAAAGTGAGTGTGGGCTCCGCCGTTCGTTCGAACGGCGGAGCCCACTCTTTGTATGGAGGCCTTTTTACTGTTAGTCGAGGACGCCTCTGGACAGTTAGTTCAAATTCGTGTTTTCTAGAGAGTAGGAGAAGATCGATTTGGACTCATTCAGCCTATTTTTGGCAATCTGAATCGATAAAGACGCTCTGTCAAGCTGGGAACGGCCCAATACTGGGTCCGCGCCGGCTTCCAAGCGGCAGTTTCGTGCCCAAGGCCACGGCCAAATTATACGTATCTGAACTAACTGCCCATCACTCTCCGCCAACCTTTTTATCCAAACCAAATCAGCCAACGTACGCCATGGCAACCCCCGGTAGGTCGCAGGGTGGCGGCTGAGCCTTTCCCTCGGGAAACTTCGCGAAGCCCAGTTCCCGAGGGAAAGGTATGGTCTGTGTAATACCAGATAAACAGTACATTTTTGCTAGATTGGTATTTGACTGAAGAACCAATTGGTATGGCTTATTAAGCCTACCTTGCCGTTGACGCTCATTTTACTGCCGTTGGTGGACTTCCGAACTTGGTTGCGCAAGTGCTCCCATATATTGATATGACCTAGTAGGTGGCTATCTGGTTACTACCAGTTGGCCCCTTGGTAACGGGTGGCCCCATTGTGCGGAATGTACCGAACATCCCCGTTTGATACGTTTTCCCATGCTGCCGGGGGGGGCGTCCTCGGCATGTCGGAAGAAAGGAGCCCAGGTGCGCAGGAATTCCATTTTTACGAAACGGTGGGTGAAGGGAAGCGCGGTCCTCGTTGCCACTGCAGCGACGCTCGTGTTTGCCAATCCCCAGCAGGCGATTGCCACGCCACTCAAGGGCGTCGACTCAGCGACCGTGTCCCAGTCTGCCTCGAATGTCGTCGACATCGATTTCGCTGACGGCATCAAGGGCCGTATTACGTTCCTCGAGGACGGTATTTTCCGTTATAACGTCGACCCCAAGGGTGAGTTTTCCGATTACGCCACACCGCGCAGTAAGTCCCACACGGCTAAAATCCAGGCTCAGCCCGATACCTCGGACGCCTACAGCAAGCCGAGCGCGACGGTTGCCGACAAGGGCGACACTATCGAGATCACCGGCGGAAAGGCGACCGTGATCCTGGACAAGGCGACTGGCAAGATGAGTATCAAGTCAGGCGACCGTGTCGTGGTTTCCGAGTCCGCGTCCCTCGACCTTGATAAGAAGGGTACCGTCCAGACGCTCGCCAAGGAGAAGTCCGAGAACTTCTTTGGCGGCGGCACCCAGAACGGACGCTTCCTGCACACCAACCAGACCATCGCCATCTCCAACACGAACAACTGGACTGATGGCGGCGTTGCCTCGCCCAACCCGTTTTATTGGACGAGTGACGGCTACGGCGTACTCCGAAACACGTTTGCAGAGGGTTCCTACGACTTCGGTTCCACGGACTCATCGACGGTCACGACTTTGCACAGCGAGAATGAGTTTGATGCCTACTACTTCGTGGCGACCAACGAGGGCGCTTCGAACGTGGCAACCGAGATGCTGCAGGACTACTACAAGGTGACCGGTAACCCGGTACTGCTGCCCGAGTACGGGTTCTACCTTGGTCATCTTAATGCCTATAACCGTGATGGCTGGTCAACGACCTCGGGTCAAAAGAAGTGGGAGACCAAGGGCAGCAAGTCCTCGAGCGAGAAGGGCGACGTTAAGTACGAGTCTGGCATGTCGACGGGCTACAAGCTCGACGGCACACTTGCGGCCGAGACGCTCAACGGTGAGGGCCCTTCGGTTGATACCGAGAACATGAAAGCGACCGATTTCGACCGCCAGTTCTCTGCTCGGCAGGTTATCGATGACTACGAGGACAACGACATGCCGCTCGGTTGGTTCCTGCCGAACGACGGCTACGGCGCCGGCTATGGCCAGAACGGTTACTACAAGACCGGCGGCGTCAACTCCGACGGAACGAGCTCGGCCGACCGTCTTAACGCTGTGCGTGCCAATGTCGACAACCTTAAGAAGTTCACCGAGTATGCCAACTCCAAGGGTGTGAGCACGGGCTTGTGGACCCAGTCCAACCTTGAGCCCGACAGCAACTCCGAGACCCCGTGGCACCTGCTTCGCGACTTCGACGCCGAGGTCAAGACGGGAGGCATCTCTACCCTTAAGACCGACGTTGCCTGGGTTGGATCTGGCTACTCCTTTGGTCTTAATGGCATCAAGACAGCTTATGACACGGTGACGACCGGCGCTAACAAGCGCCCCAACATCATCACGCTCGATGGTTGGGCCGGCACGCAGCGCTTTGGTGGCATTTGGACCGGCGACCAGTATGGCGGTAACTGGGAGTACATTCGCTTCCATATCCCCACGTATATCGGTCAGAGTCTTTCGGGCAACCCCAACATCGGCTCCGACATGGATGGCATCTTTGGCGGCGACCCCATCATCTCTGCGCGTGACTACCAGTGGAAGACGTTCACGCCCTCTATGCTTGACATGGACGGTTGGGGCACCTACCGTAAATCGCCCATGACGCACGGCGATCCCTACACAGGCATCTCGCGCTTCTACCTCAAGCTCAAGGCGCAGCTCATGCCCTATATCTACACGAGCGCGGCCTCGGCGGCCAACATCGACACGGGTAACGGCGATGCCGGCCTGCCCATGATCCGCGCCATGCTGCTTTCCGACAACTCCGAGTACGCCGCAAGCACTTCGACGCAGTACCAGTATATGTTCGGTGAGAACTTCCTAGTGGCACCGGTGTATCAGGATACCCAGGCAGACGAGAACGGCAACGACATTCGCAATGGGATTTACCTCCCCAACTACGGCACCGACGAGAATCCCACCATCTGGATCGATTACTTCTCGGGTAAGCAGTATCGCGGCGGCCAGGTTCTCAACAACTACGAGGCTCCGCTTTGGAAGCTGCCGCTGTTTGTGAAGGCCAACGCTATCGTGCCGATGTACGCCGAGAACAACAACCCCGAGGCAGTGAGCGACACCAACACCAAGGGTACCGACCGCAGTCAGCGTATCGTCGAGTTCTTCGCCACCGAGGGCGACGGCACCTTTACGCAGTACGAGGACGACGGCTCCTCCATCGAAAACAACACGACTGAGGACGATTCCTACGGCACGATCGACAATATCTCCTACGGTGAGCATGTGAGCACCGTCTACAGCTCCAAGGCCGCAGGCGGCACCGCGACCTTTACCGCCGAGGCCTCGAAGGGCGGCTACAACGGCTACGACTCCAACCGCACCACGACCTTCGTGGCCAATGTGTCCGCCAAGCCCACGAGCGTTGTCGCCAAGAACGGCGGATCCGCACTCAACGTGGTTGAGGTCGACTCGCAGGAGACCTTTGACGCCGCGACCCCCGAGGCCGGCCAGGCGGTCTACTTCTACAGCGAGACCCCCAACCTCAACCACTACGGCAGCGATGCGGACGGCACCGAGGCCGAGCAGGGCGAGAGCTTTAACAACACCAAGATCACCACGAACCCCAAGGTCTACGTCAAGTTCGCGAAGACCGATGTTGCTGCAGCGGCGCAGACGCTTGAGCTGGGCGGTTTCGTGAATGCCGACGCCACGCTCACAGCCGATCGCCTCAACGAGAACCTCTCCGCACCCACGAACCTTGCTGCCCCCGAGGACGTCACGACCCCAACGAGCATAAAGCTCACCTGGGGAAAGGTCGATGGTGCTACCTCCTACGACCTTAAGGTCGACGGCACTGTGTTTGCCGTGGGTGATGCGGCCGAGTTCACGCACACCGACCTCGCCTACAATAGCAAGCACACCTACCAGATTCGTTCGCGCAACGCCGAGGGTTACTCCGCCTGGAGCGATGTGCTCGAGGCGAACTCCGCACTCGATCCGTGGCGGAACGTCCCCGACGCCGAGGAAATCACCTGGGAGGGCTCACTTTACGGCAGCCATAAGGCCGAGCTTGCCTTCGACCATGAGTTCCAGTCGGGCGACGGCGGTTTCCACTCCGGTGGCAACGATCTGGGCAAGGCGCTTACCGTTGACTATGGACGCGCTTACAAGCTCGATAAGCTCGAGTACTATCCGCGCGATGACGCCGGCAACGGCACTGTGACCAAGATGCGTGTTGAGACGAGTCTCGATGGCGTCCACTGGACGAGCCAGGAGGTCGATTGGGCACGTTCCGCTGATTGTAAGACGGTAGCGTTTGACGGCACCGTGGCCGCCCGTTACGTGCGCATGACACCGCTCGCCTCGGTCGGCAATTTCTTCTCCGCGTCCGAGATTGCCATCTACAAGACCGACGGCACGGATGGCTTCGCCGTGGGCTCCAACCTCAACAAGGCCACGATCTCCGACGGAGACTACTCCAACATGAAGAACTATCTGGGCCTCGAGAACCGCGAGCCCGATACCCCGACGTTCGGTTCGCAGATCCGCGACCACTTCGCCGACCTCAACGATAACGGCGTTTACGACGTCTACGATTACTCGTTCACCATGGCGGGTCTTGACGGCGGCACTAAACAAAAGGGCAAGGTCGCAGGTTCGCTCGCGGTGATTCCGAGCAAGACCGAGGTCGAGGCCGGTGATGAGATCACCGTTGATGTCTATGCGGCCGACGCCAAGAACGTCAACGCCCTGGGCGCTCTCGTCAACTTCAAGAGCGACCAGTTCGAGTTTGTGTCCGAGAGCATCGCGCAGGACGGCTCGACTGCCGGCATGGAGAACCTGTCTCGCGAGAAGGTCCAGTTCGCGGACAGAACGCAGACTATCAATCTCGCCTTTGCCAACCGCGGCGATGGCAAGCTCTACAACGGTACCGGCGCGGTGGCGAGTTTCAAGCTCAAGGCCAAGACCGCCGGCAAGGTCGAACTGCCCTCGACATCTTGGCTCATCGGTCCGGCATGCGACGCACTTGAGTTTGCGAGCGACGGCACGGTGACGATGCCGGATGTTCCTCAGCCAACGGTCGCCGAGTACGGTCAGGATGCCTTCAACATCACGATGACCAACGATGAGCTCACGACCGACGACGGGACCAACGTCGAGAAACTTATCCAGCAGAAGAGCTATAACGCGCTGTTCGATAATAACGAGGGCGACAACGGCTTTGAGTTCCTATGGAACTGGAGCGGCAACTGGGACAGCGAGGGTAAGCTTCCGAGTTACGTGAAGCTTCCCACCACGATGACATTCGCATTTAAGACGCCTTCGAAACTCGATAGTGTCGAGGTCGTTAACCGCAACGGTGGCAACGGAACCGTGCAGAAGATCAAGGCTGTCGTGACGTTCGAGGATGGCTCGACCCAAGAGTTCGCGGGCGGGGAGTACGATTCCTTCCGGGCTCGCTACGCTTTTGGCCTCTCTGCCGAGAACAAGGGCAAGAAGGCGACCAAGGTCGAGGTCACGCCGCTTGAGGCATCGGGTGACCAGATGCTCACACTGCGTGAGGTCAACTTCAACTACACGCAGGGTGTCGAGGCCATCGAGGGTGTCGAGCTAGGCAAGAACCAGACCGAGTTCTTTGAAGGCGACGTTACGCTCGTCGACGCCAAGGCCACGCCTGAGAGCGCCGGCTACCCCTATGTGACGGTCGAGAGCTCCGACCCCTCTGTGGTAAGCGTCTCCGCTGTTCAGGCTGGCGATAGCGTGAGCTACTACCTGCGTGCCAACAAGGCCGGCAAGGCAAAGATCACGGTGGCGTCGGTACTCGACCCCTCCAAGACCGCATCCTATGAGGTCGAAGTCAAGGCTGGTGTCGATACCTCTGCGCTCGTGGCAGCGCTTTCCGAGGCCGCGGGCTACAGCGAATCCGTCTACACTAAGGATTCCTATGCAGCTCTCACCGCTGCGGTCGAGGCGGCTCAGAAGCTCCTCGACGGCGGCCAAGGCAGCTATAGCAAGAAGGATGTCGCAGACGCCACAGCCAAGATCGAGAAGGCAATCGACGGCCTCAAGATGCGCCCTGTCGATGAGAAGATTCTTATCAACACGCCCGAGAACCGCAAGAACGTCAAGGTGGCCGGCTTCTCGAGTGAGGCCGACTACGAGGGCAGCAACGCCGTCAACGCTCTCGACGGCGACGAGCGGACGCTTTGGCACAGCGACTGGGCCCATGGGACCGGTATGCCCCAGTATCTGAGTGTCGACCTGGGCCGCGACTACGATCTCACCGACGTTACATTCCTGCCGCGCCAGGACGGCGGCACTAACGGCGATATCTTCGAGGCCGAGATACTGGTCGCCGACACTGCCGACGGTTATGAGATGGGCACCGCCGCGTCGATGGGTACGTTCGCCTTCGACAATGACGGCCGCGTGCTCACCGACCGTGGCGACTGGAAACAGATGAGCTTTGGCGCCGCGCGCGGTCGCTACGTGACCGTCAAGGTGATTCACGCCGGCGGTGGCAACGTTGATGCCTACTGCAGCATGGCGGAGCTCAAGTTCTACGGTACGGCCGTCCCCGATCCGGTGGCGAAGGATGATCTCGCTACCGCGATCGAAAAGGTTGATGCCGAGGTTGCTGCCGGCGACCTCAAGGCCGGTGACTACACCGAGGCCTCCTGGACGGCGCTCGAGAACGCCCTGGCGAGCGCCCGCGCCATCTTGAGCGACGAGAAAGCCACGCAGGACGAGGTCGACCAGGCGCTCAGGGCGCTCGAGAGCGCCCGCGGCGCGCTCGAGAAGACCCCGGTGGCCCCGGTCGAGAAACCGACTAAGAAGCAGCTCAAGGCCCTGGTCAAGCAGGCGAAGGAGACTGACACTAGGGGCAAGACGGCCGAGTCTGTCAAGGCCCTGACGGATGCCATTACCTACGCCGAGGACGTCTTGGGTGCTGAGAATGCTTCCGACACCCAGCTCCAGGCGGCCTATGACCAGCTCAAGCTGGCTATTGAGAGCCTCAAGGATGCCGATTCCGGCAATCAGGGCGGCTCGGGCAACCAGGGTTCCGGCAATGGCTCGAACGGCGGCAACCAGGCGGGCAAGCCCGCAGGCGACAAGGCCCAGGGCAGCAAGAAGAACGGTTCGGCGATTCCCAATACCGGAGACCAGACGGCGGCGACCGTCGCGACCGTCGGTGGTCTTGGCGCCATCATCGCCGCGATCGGCGCTTTCTTCCATCGTCGCAGCAAGGCTAAGTAGCCCCAGCAACAGCTAAGCAAGCGTGCCCGCCGTCCCACCCAAGGACGGTGGGCACGCTTTTTGAATGTAGGCGGAAAGCTCCGACCCTTCGGCCTTAATCTCGCAAAGCGTTCCGTCTCCCGCCGAACACATCAGCATCGGCGGCTATACTTGAATTATTTGCAGTTAAGGGTCGCGGATTCGCCGCGTCACCGCTCTCAACAGGAGGTCTTTGTTTATGGCAGATCAGAAGCCGGTTGTCGGGATCATCATGGGCTCCAAGTCCGATCTGGGTGTTATGGAAGGTTGCACCGCCGAGCTCGAGGCGCTGGGCGTGCCCTATGAGCTCGTGATTGCAAGTGCGCACCGCACGCCGGCGAAGGTCCATGAGTGGGCCTCGACCGCTGCCGATCGCGGCATCAAGGTGATTATCGCTGCTGCCGGCAAGGCTGCTCACCTGGGCGGTGTCGTGGCTGCGTTTACGCCGCTGCCGGTCATCGGCGTGCCTATGAAGACGAGCGATCTGGGTGGTATGGACTCGCTGCTGTCGATGGTGCAGATGCCTTCGGGCGTGCCCGTGGCCTGCGTTGCCATTAACGGTGCCAAGAACGCTGCCATCTATGCCACGCAGATTCTGGGCGCCTGCGACCCCGAGTACCGCAAGGTTATCGAGAAGATGAAGCAGGAGATGGCTGACGCCTAAGCGCTCTGCCAGTCCATTTGCAGCATAAGGAGAGCCATGTCCGACTATCAGGGAAAGCGTTTTTCGGCTTCTCGGATTCCCGATCCAGCCAAGTCGGGAGCAGCCCGCGCGCCGCAGCAGGGTCGGACATCCTCTCCTCAGCAGCCGCGCGCGCCGCGCCCCGTGACGCCGGCGAAGCATCGCCGTCAGGATACTCCTGCTGCATATCGCCCTTCGTCATACAGTACGGCCAAGAAGTCACCTCGCTCTTCGGCGCATACCGCGCCATCGAGCTATACCGAGCCGCCGCGCAAAAAGCGCCGCTCCGTCATTCCCATTCTGCTCATCATCATTGGCATTGGCCTGATCGTTGCTGCGGCCGCCATCTTTATTAATGCCCAGATTGGCTACAAGCAGGCGAGCGAGTCGTATCAAAAAATCGAAAAGCAATATGTGAGCGACAAGGACGCCAGTGGCGTGCCGATTATCGACTTCAATGCGCTTGCCCAGACAAATCCCGAGGTTGTGGGTTGGATTTACGCGCCCGGCACCAACATCAACTACCCCGTGGTGCAGACCAACAACAACTCCAAGTACCTCAACACGCTGTTTGACGGTACGGCCAATGCGTCGGGCGCCATCTTCTTGGATAGCGACGATACCGCGCCGGGCATGGTGGATCAGCAGACCACGATTTACGGTCATCACATGAACGACGGTTCGATGTTCAACGTGATTTCGGGTACGACCGATCAGGCGACGTTCGACAGCATGGAATATGTGTACTACATCACGCGCGATGCGACGTATAAGTTGCGCCCGCTGGCGACCAAGGTGGTCGAGGACACGTATGCCAAGGCGCGCACGCCCAACTTTGAGGGCGATGACGGACTGAAGAATTACCTGTCCGAGATGCTCGACGGTGCCTCTGCCGTGGCGAGCGATGCCACCGACCGTGCCGCTTCGGCAACCAAGGTCGTAACGCTTGTGACCTGTCGTTCACTGTCATTTAGCAATACGCGCGCCGTCATGGTGCTCACGCCGGTCGAGGAATAAAGTGTCCGGGAGCCCCGCCCCAAAAGATTACCCTGGAAATCAAAAGGAGAAATGATGCTTGAGAACGGCAAATCGATGCCTTCGGTTGATGCTTGGCTGCGCGAAGCCAAGGCCGATGTTTCGGCGGCTGATTGTGGGATGTACCTGACACACAACGGCGTGGTGCGCGCGACGCCCAAGGCCGAGGTGCGCGGAGTCGAGACCGATGGCGTGGCGCCGGGCCACAAGGTGGGCGGCATGGTGTTTGGCTTCGATGCCGAAAAGGTGCAGGCCGCTATCGAGGCAACGCGCGCGATGCCGGGTATCGGCTATGTGCGCGTGTGGCTGGCGAGCGGCGAGCTCGCCGTAGGCGACGACATCATGCTCGTGCTCATTGGCGGGGACATTCGCCCGCATGTGGTCGATGCGCTGCAGGCGCTCGTCGGTACCATCAAAAATGAGTGTGTGAGCGAGGTCGAGCGCGAGGCGTAGGGGCTTGCGTCGATAGAAGGGTCGTTTATAAAAATGCCCGCCGGTACGTGTGATACCGGCGGGCATTTTTGCGTTTTGGGCGCGGTGGGTGCTACACGCGCGTCGCATCCTTGGGGCTCATGGTCATGCTCTGGAAGCGGTTCTCCATATAGTCGTTATCGAAATACTTGCCGTAGAACTGCGCGACGGGAATATCCGGCTCCGTGCCGTTGACGCGCTGGTACCAGTAGTCGAGCGACTGCAGCGTCATGACGCCGTCGACCAGCATAATGACGGTAAAGATGACGGTAGCCGAATAGCGACTCTTCCACGGAATCATGTTGATGAGCTTGAGCAGCCTCGGTAGCAGCAGCTTGATCCAGATAAGGCCACCCAGGCCCCACAGGCAGGCAAAGCCCGTGCAGGTGCGTCCGCCCGTAAGGACGGCGAGCGGGTCGGGCATGCCGAACAGCTTCATGTGCGAGTAGCTCCACGAGACCACGCCAAATGAGGTCTGCATAAACCAGCCCACGAACACCTCAAAGCTCGCGCCGAGTACAGCGCTTACCAGGAAAATGATGATGGGGTTCTTTTTATAGAAGCGGTTGAGCACCATGGTCATGAGTACGGCACCAAAGCCATAGATGGGGCTGAAGGGACCAAACAGCATGCCGGCGCGGTCCTGGTAGACGCCTGGGTCGTCGACCGTCATGTGCCAGATGTCCTCGGCGATCAGGCCGAGCACGCAGCAGACGAGGAATACCCAGAACAGGTTGAAGTAGTTGAGCTTGATGTAGCCCTCGCCGGTTTCATCGCGGCCGAGCATGCCCTCGGCGGCGGCGTCGCGGTCGAGCATCTCCTGCAGGCGGCGCTGCAGTTCGCGCTCCTGGCGAAGCGTAGGATCGACGGTGGCTGAAAGCGCGATGAGGATACCGAGCTGAATAGCGGGACGAAGCAAGAAGAGCCCGATACCTTGGAGCATCACGTCGACCAAAAGCTCGACGACGGTGAATGCAATAAGGATGTAGGACAGGCGGGCGGCGTTGCGGCGCTGGTTTTTGATGAGGTCCAGGCCAAAGATGATCAGGATGACGGCACTTGCCGCAGAGAGCATGATGCCGGCGACGATGAGGCCGACCGCGACGAGCGTGTTGTCGCCGAGCTTGGCAGCGGCGTTGCCGTTAATGAGCGCGGTGATGACCTGCCACATAAAGGCGCCGACCGATGGGAGCGTGCCCACGCCGGACAGGATGCACAGGACGGCGTATACCTTAATGATGAGGGGGATCTTCTTGACCTCCGTGGCGCTGGGGACACGGGGATCGAGTTCGTTGCGACCCATACACAACCTTTCTCGTTTTGTTGTTGGTTATAAGGATACGCCGCCGACCTGCCAAAAGACAGGACGAACGTCCCAATTGCAACTTTGTAATCCCCAACGGTGAGCGCGGCGGCCATCTGGGGGCGCGGGCGCTTGCACTGGACAGACCGATAAAATGTTTGGCCACAAAACGGATTATTAGCTCGGTGGGCTTTTAAAAAGCGCTGCTCATGCGCTGGGGAGCGCGTCGCGCCGTGCGTATAATAAGGCGGGTAACGCCAAAATACGAGGCTCTGAGGGGATGCCATGTCTCAAGAAACCATCCGCGCGGCCGAGCGTGCCGCGGGACAGGTGAACGCCATGTCGACGTATGATCCGGACTCCGACCAGCTGCATGAGGAATGCGGCGTTTTTGGTGTCTGGGCGCCCGATCGCGACGTGGCTCGACTGACGTACTTTGGCCTGCGTGCACTGCAGCACCGTGGCCAAGAATCGGCGGGAATCGCCGTGGGTGACGGCGGTACGGTTATGGTCCGCAAGGATCTGGGCCTGCTCGATCGCGTGTTCTCCAATGCCGACTTGTCGACGCTCTCCGGTCAGCTGGCCGTGGGTCATGTGCGCTACGGCACCGCCGGCGCCAAGAGCTGGGAAGCCTCTCAGCCGCACCTCTCTACCATCAATAGCGTCATTATCGCGCTCGCGCACAACGGCACCCTCGTCAACACCGACGAGCTGCGCCGCCAGCTGATCGAGCTGGGCGTGCCGTTCCTCTCCAACTCGGATTCCGAGGTCGCGACCAAACTCATCGGCTACTTTACTCAGCGTACAGGCCATCTGCGCGAGGGCATTCGCAAGACCATGGAGCTCGTGCGTGGCGGCTACGCCATGACGCTCATCAACGAGCAGGCGCTCTACGCATTCCGCGATCCGCACGGCATTCGCCCGCTCGTGCTGGGCAAGCTGGTGGACGAGGGCCTGGACCAGGCCGATGCCGCATCCGTTTCGCAGCTGCCGTCGCAGGACGGCGCCGCGACGGTCGACGCCACCACCCATGTCACCCGCGCCGGCGGCTGGGTCGTCGCCTCCGAAACTTGTGCGCTCGACATTGTGGGCGCCGAGTACGTGCGCGATGTCCGTCCCGGCGAGATCTTGCGCATCAGTGCCGAGGGCCTGGTATCCGAGCAGGGTGTGCCCGCTGCCGAAGAACCGGCCAACTGCATCTTTGAGCAGGTCTACTTCGCTCGCCCCGACTCCATCATGAATGGCAAGAGCGTCTACGCCTGCCGTTATGACATGGGTCGTCAGCTGGCACATGAGGAGCCCGTCGAGGCCGACCTGGTCATCGGCGTGCCCGACTCCGGCCTGCCGCCCGCGGAGGGCTATTCGCACGAGAGCGGCATTCCCTTTGGCGAGGGCCTTATCAAGAACCGCTACGTGGGTCGTACGTTTATCGAGCCTACGCAGGAGCTGCGTGCCATGGGCGTGCGTATGAAGCTCAACCCGCTGCGTGACAACATCGAGGGCAAGCGCCTGGTCGTCATCGACGACTCCATTGTGCGCGGCACCACCATGGTGCAGCTCGTCAAGATGCTGCGCAACGCCGGTGCCAAGGAGATTCATATTCGCATCAACTCGCCCGAGGTCATCTGGCCGTGCTTCTACGGTATCGATACCGACGTGCAGTCGCAGCTCATCAGCGCCAACAAGACGGTCGATGAGATTTGCGAGTATATCGGCGCCGATTCGCTGGCCTTCCTTTCGGTCGAGGGCCTGCTTAAGGTCATGCCCAAGGGCGGTTACTGCGATGCGTGCTTTACCGGACGCTACCCCGTGGCGATTCCCGAGAGCTTTGGCCGCGACAAGTTCATGGAGGGCTTTAAGCCCCGCAACCTGGACAAGCCGCTGCACTTTGACGACGACGCCGTGGTCGAGAAATACGACGACCGCAGCTGGGAAGAGGAGCACGGTGAGGCCTAAAACCTGCCATGTAGGGACAGGTTTATTTTGGTAGGTTTTACCTGCTGTTTTGTTGATATGACGGCGCGCGCTGTTATGACGCGCGCCGAAATGAACGCAACTATGAGCACCGTTTGGCGCCCGCGCGGCGCCACGGTAGTGGGAGAGGAAGGCTCAGATGAGCGACAGCAAGCATGTGACGTACGAGGACGCCGGCGTCGATACCGCCGAGGGCGGCCGCGCCGTCGACGCTATTAAGCAGATGGTCAAGGACACCAACCGCCCCGAGGTTATCGGCGGCATCGGTGGCTTTGGTGGCCTGTTCTCAGCCGCCGCGCTCAAGGATATGGAAGACCCGATCTTGATCAGCGGCACCGACGGCGTGGGCACCAAGCTCGTGCTCGCCCAGATCATGGACCGTCACGAGACGGTGGGCCAGGACCTGGTCGCCATGTGCGTCAATGACATTTTGGCTTCGGGCGCCGAGCCGCTGTTCTTCCTGGATTACGTTGCCATCGGTCACATTGAGGCCGAGCACATGGCAAAGATCATCAAGGGCGTGGCCGATGGCTGCAAGCTCGCGGGCTGCGCGCTCGTGGGCGGCGAGATGGCCGAGCACCCCGGCGTCATGGCTCCCGCCGACTACGACCTCGCCGGCTTTACCGTGGGTGTTGTCGATCGTCCCAAGATGCTCGACCCCGCGAACGTCCGCCCCGGCGACGTGATTCTGGGCCTGCCTTCCACCGGTGTGCACTCCAACGGCTACTCACTCGTGCGTAAGGTCATCGGTGTCGACGGCATCAAGCCGGGCACGCCCGAGGCTGCCGCTAAGGCCGAGGAACTGAGCCGTCCGCTCGAGGAGCTCGGCGGCGCTTCGCTGGCCGACGCTCTGCTGGCTCCCACGCGCATTTATGTGAAGCCGATTCTGGAGCTGCTTCGCGGTGGCGCCAACGTTCATGCCATTGCCCACATCACCGGCGGCGGTATTACCGAGAACCTCAACCGCGCGCTTGCCGACGACGTCGACGCTGTGGTCACCCGCAACGGCGCCGAGATGGGCTGGGATGTTCCGCCCGTCATCACCTACGTGTCGCGTCTGGCCGAGCTCGCGCCCAACGAGGCATGCAAGACCTTCAACATGGGCGTTGGCCTGTGCCTGATCGTCGCTCCCGAGGACGAGGCCGCCGTGACCGAGGCTCTGGTCGCGCTGGGCGAGAAGCCGTTCCGCGTGGGCGAGTGCGTCGAGGGTTCCGGCAAGGTCGTGTACTCCGATGAGCGCTAACGAGCAGATGGCTGCCGCCGAGGGCCTGGGCTTTGTGCCCTACACCCGTCCGACCGGCACCGATACGGCCGAGCCGCTCAAGATTGGCGTGCTCATCAGCGGCTCTGGTACCAATCTGCAGGCGCTGATCGACCTGATCGCCGCAGGCAAGCTCAATGCTTCGATTGAGCTTGTGGTCTCGAGCCGTCCTTCGGCCAAGGGCCTGCAGCGTGCCGAGCGTGCGGGTATTCAGACGCTGACCCTTTCCAAGGATGTCTATGCCGACCCTATCGCCGCCGACGAGATTATCGCGCACGAGCTGCTCGAGCGCGGCTGCGAGTACGTGGTCATGGCCGGCTATATGCGCATGGTGCACACGCCGCTGCTGGCGGCGTTCCCCAATCGCGTGGTCAACCTACACCCGGCGCTGCTGCCGAGCTTTACCGGCGCCCATGCGATCGACGATGCCTTTGCGCGCGGCGTCAAGGTGACCGGCGTGACCGTGCACTTTGCCAACGAGATCTACGACAACGGCCCCATCATCGCCCAGCGTGCGCTGGCTGTCGAGGAAGGCTGGGACGTCGACACGCTCGAGGAGCACATCCACGCGATTGAGCACGTACTGTATCCCGAGGTCGTGCAGATGCTCGCCGACGGTCGCGTTCACGTGCTGGAGAGCGGCAAGGTGGCAGTTGACCCGGCGCGTCATCGTGCGTAAAAGGGTCGCCTGTGTCTTTTTGAGGTGTAAATCCTTCAACAAAACCAAGAAGTCTGTAAGGGCCTCGTCCGTGTGCGGGCGGGGTCCTTTTGCGTGGCCTATCATGTTTGCTATACTGCTAGCAGGTAGAGAGGAGCCGCTATGGGTACAGCAACGGTGCAGCTCAACACGCGAATCGATCCTATGCTCAAAGCTGGTGGCGATGCGGTCCTAACCCGCAATGGATTGGGGCCGAGCGATGCCATTCGGGCGCTTTGGGTCTATCTTGTCGAGCATCAAACGCTGCCGGGATTTATGGTGGCGGATAAGCGCGAGGCGCCCCGTGCGGAGAGCCTGGCCGAGCGGGGGTGTGGCCTAGCTTTTTCCTCGTTGGGACTAAGCCCTTCGGATTTTGCGCCAGGTGGATCGTCTGCGGAAGACTGGGATGCCGTACGAGATGATATGTATGACGCGATGATTGCCGACATCGAGGCGAATTGCCGATGATTGAAGCAAAGCATCTCTTGGTAGATACGAACGTTTGGCTCGATTATTACCTGCAAGAAGGGGCGTTCGACGAAGCGAAAAGATTGGTTGAACTGGCCGAGGCGGGAAAGATCGACCTTCTGTATGCGCCCACGACGGCAAAGGATGTGTTCTATATTCTGCCTCGTCGTCTGGTCCGGCGGAATGCGAATGGGATTAACGTGTCGTTTGCCTCGGCGTCGTGGGCCTGCATTGAGCACATGATGCAGGTGGCAACCGCCTCCCCGCTTTCGTTGGCAGAGTGCGAGATGGCACGCATGCTTGGCAAGCGCATGCCGGATCTTGAAGACAATCTCATCATCGCTTCGGGCGAGACGGCAGATGTCGACTACGTGGTCACGAGCGACCGGCGCATGTTGGAGGCGATGCCCGAGGTTTGCCTGACGCCCGCGCGTGCACTCGAGATGATCGGGATCCTCGACTAACCTTGTCTGTCTGGTTTCGCTATCATATGGGGCAATGTGAACCCCATGCAACTTTGGAGGACGGTATGGCGGATAACGCCGAGGCGCTTTTCTCGCCTGAGCTGGTGTTTTTTGATTGGGAGTGCGCGACGCCGGATGAGGTGTTTGCGCGGCTCGAGGGTGAGCTTGCCCCGCGCGGCTACATTGCCGACGGTTGGCTCGACGCCGTCCGCACGCGCGAGGATGCCTATCCCACGGGTCTTGCCATGCCGGCGGCAAACATTGCCATTCCGCATACCGATCCGGGATTTGTGGCCAAGCCCTATATCGCAGTGGTAAAGCCCGCCGCACCTGTGACGTTCAACGCGATGGCGGGCATGGGCGCCCCGGTGCCGGCGCGGATCGTCATCAATTTGGGTATTGCCGAGCCGGGCGGCCAGGTCGAGGCCCTGCAGGCGCTCATGAACATCTTTATGGACGCCGATGCCGCAGCCGACGTGCTCGGCCAGACCACGCCACAGGGCATGGTCGACGCTATCCGCCGTTACTTCTAAGGTGCCGGCTGCCAGAGCTGTCCCCTTTGCACCAAAATGGTGCAGATTAACCTGACCCCTTTGCACCAGGTGTGCCGCGGGGGCTGCGTTGTGACACAATGGCGTTTGTTCGATTCGTGATGTGAAAGGCCAAGCATGGCAAACAAGAAAAAGAACCCCGAGGTCGCGCCGACGCCCGAGCAGCGGTCCCGCGCCGCCTCCAGCTCTCGCAAGAAGCAGCGCAAGACCTATGTGTCCAAGACCGTCAAGATTGTCCTGGTGGTCATCGGCGTGCTGGCGATGCTGCTCTCCGTCTCGGCCATGGCGTGCTCCGGCCTGATGTCGCAGACCGAAAGCACCAGCTCGGGCTATAAGCTCACTGGTGGCGTGGCTGCTACCATCAATGGCACCAACCTCACCGAGGACACCGTGACCAAGCAGATCATGAGCATGCGCACGTCCTATGGCTACACCAAGGACAAGGACTGGGCACAGTACCTGGTCGACAACGACCTCACGCCCAAGAAGTACCGCAAGCAGCTCATCGACTCTTACACGCAGCAGATTCTGCTTCAGCAGGCGCAGAAGGAAAACGGCGTGACGGTGTCGGACAAGGAGGTCGAGAAGGCTTGGAAGGACGCGTGCAAGAGCGCGGGCGGCGCCAAGACCTTTAAGAAGACGCTTAAGACCTACGGCTACACCGAGGACACCTACAAGGATTCGCTCAAGGAGAGCCTGGCGCAGCAGAAGCTCAAGGATGCCGTGGCACCTACCAGCAAGCCCAAGGACGGCGAGATCGTCGATTATATCAATGAGAACCTGTCCAACTACAACGATGCCCGTCGTTCGTCGAACATCTTGATCAAGGTCGCTTCCAACGCATCTGACGAGGACAAGGCTGCCGCCAAGGCCAAGGCGCAGGAGTGCCTGGACAAGATTAACTCCGGCGAGCTGAGCTTTGAGGACGCCGTGGAGCAGTACTCCGACGATACCGGCTCCAAGGATAAGAAGGGCGATGTGGGTTGGGACAAGCTCACCACCTTCGTCGACAGCTACCAGGCGGCGCTCGAGGGGCTCAACAAGGGCGATGTGAGCGGCGTGGTCGAGTCGACCTATGGCTACCACATCATCAAGTGCACCGACTACTTCCATTTCGATAATCAGGTTGATGACATCAACCAGGTACCCAAGGACATCAAGAAGTATGTCTCCAACGTGGTGAAGACGCAGGCGGCCAGCACCGCGTACAGCGAGTGGCTAGAGCAGTACAAGAAGGATGCCGACATCACCGTTAATCCCATGCCCAAAGACGTGCCATACAACGTCAGCCTGAAGGGCGTCACCAAGAGTTCGACCGACGATTCGTCGACGACTGAGTAATCATGGGGCGGTGCTCGCGCGAGTGCCGCCCACGCTATTAGAGAGGATTTGCAGATGACCAACGAAGAGCTGCAGAAAGAAATGATCGCGGCCATGAAGGCCAAGGACAAGGTTCGCCTGTCTATCATTCGCCAGGTTAAGGCCGAAGTGAAGAACATCGAGGTCAACGAGCGTCGCGATGTGACCGAGGAAGACGTCAACAGCATGATCAAGCGTCTGATTAAGCAGACGAGCGAGACGCTGGAGATGTCCATCAAGGCCGGCACCGACCAAGAGCGTACCGACAACCTGACCGAGCAGGTCAAGATTCTGGAGAGCCTGCTGCCCGCGCAGGTTTCGGGCGAGGAGCTCGAGGCCCTGATCGAGCAGGTCATCGCCGAGCTGGGCGCGACCTCTAAGAAGCAGATGGGCCAGGTCATGGGCGCGCTGGGCAAGGCCACCGGCGGCAACTTCGACAAGCCGGCAGCAGCAAAGATCGTCGGCGCAAAGCTGGCGTAATTTGTTGCGCGGTTTTACCAAACCGCGCAACGGCTCGACGCTGCAAACCCGTACACGCGGCAATCTGACGTTCAATTTCAAGGGCGCGACCATAAGGTCTGCGCCCTTTCATTTCACGTCACCTTGCTCGCGTGTACGGGTTTTCGCTGACTTATGCTCAACAAGGACGGTTGTACTATTTTCGGCGCTCATTGGGGACAGACTTAAATGAGTGCCCAATGAGCAGGTACTCATTTAAGTCTGTCCCCAATGAGTGGGTGGAAGATTGCGGGTTCTTTACGGGGATGTAGTGTGGGCTGCGGAAACGTGGTTCTTTCCGTACAATAGTTCAACTCGTGTAAACGCAGGGAAGGGACATTCATGGCAGACATGATCGAGATCAAGCATCTCAACAAGTACTTTGGCGACCTGCATGTGCTCAAAGATATCAACCTCACCGTCAAGCGCGGCGAGAAGCTCGTAATGATCGGGCCTTCCGGTTCGGGTAAGTCGACGCTCATCCGTTGCGTCGATTATCTGGAGGAGCCCACGTCGGGCGAGGTCATCATCGACGGTACGCCGCTCACCAAAAAGAATCACCTGGAGATGGCCCGCAAGTATAGCTCCATGGTGTTTCAGCAGTTCAACCTGTATCCCAACATGACGGTGCTGGGCAACCTGACGCTTGCGCCCATCAAACTACAAAAGAAGAGCAAGGAGGAGGCGACCGAGATCGCCATCGCCGCGCTCAAGCGCGTTGGCATGGCGCATAAGGCCGGCGAGTATCCGCAGAACCTCTCGGGCGGTCAGCAGCAGCGTATCGCCATCGCCCGTGCCCTGTGCACCAAGCAGCCCATCATCCTGTTTGACGAGCCGACCTCGGCGCTCGACCCCGAGATGGTCCAGGAGGTTCTGGACGTTATGATCGAGCTCGCGCAGGAGGACATCACCATGATCTGCGTGACGCATGAGATGGGCTTTGCGCGCCAGGTGGCCGACCGCGTCATCTTTATGGAGGACGGCCGCATTCTGGAGGAGGGCACGCCCGAGCACTTCTTCGATAACCCCGAGAACCCGCGCTGCCGCGAGTTCCTGTCCAAGATTCTGCACTAGGCGCGGTGATGGACATGACGGATATGACGAGGGCGGCCGTGTCGCGCCGTCACTTTTTGCAGCTGGCTGGCGCCGGCATGCTTGCGCTGACGGGGGCCGCGCTTACCGGTTGCGGCAACTCTACCAGCGGCGAGGGCTCCGAAAAGGGGTCCAAGCTTGCGGCCATTAAGTCGCGTGGCCATCTGAATGCCGGCGTTAAGAAGGACGTTCCCAGCTATGGCTATTACGACACCGCCAAGGGCCGCTTTGAGGGCATGGAAGTCGATTTGTGCTACCAGATCGCTGCTGCCGTCTTTGGCGTGAGCTACAAGGAGGCCCGTGCCCGGGAGCTTGTCGAGTTTACCGATGTAACGCCCAAGACGCGTGGCCCGCTGATCGATAACGGCCAGCTTGACGTGGTCGCGGCGACCTACACCATTACCGACGAGCGCAAGAAGAGCTGGGATTTCTCGACGCCGTACCGCACCGACTACGTGGGACTCATGGTCAAGAAGCGTTCGGGCTTTACCTCGATTGAGGACCTGGACGGCAAGGTCATCGGCGTGAGCCAGGGTGCCACCACGCAGGGCCTGATCGAGCAGATGATCAAGGACAACGGCTTTAGCTGTAAGCCCGAGTTCAGGGCCTTTAGCGGCTACCCCATCATCAAGAGTTCGCTCGACGCCGGCAATATCGACGTCTTTGCCATGGACCGCTCCACGCTGGCCGGCTACATGAACGAGACTGTTGAGCTGCTGCAGCCCGAGGTCAAGTTTGGCGAGCAGGGCTACGGCGTGGCGACCAAGAAGGGCTGCGACCTTTCGGCCGTGGTCGATCAGGTGATTTGCGATCGCCTGGCCGACGGCTGGCTCGACCAAGAGGTCAAGACCTGGGGTCTTGTATAGGCGCATCGTCCAAGGAAGGAATCAAATGCTCGAAGGATTATTTGACGCCGACCGTTGGTCGACGACATTTCAAAACATGGGGCCCTTCTGGGAGGGCTTTGGCGTGACGCTGCAGGTGGTCGTTGCCGGTCTGTTGCTGTCGCTGGTGCTGGGCACGCTGCTGGGTGTGTTCTCTACCACTCGCTCGCGCGTGCTGCGCGCCATAAGCCGCGTGTACGTGGAGTTTTACCAGAACACCCCGCTGCCCGTACAGGTGCTCTTTATGTACATGGCCGGTCCGCAGTTTTTGCAGGCCATAACTGGTGCCGACCAGCCGGTGCGCATCGCGCCGTTCGTGCTGGGCTTCTTGGGTGTGGGCCTGTATCACGCGGCCTACATTTCGGAGGTCATCCGCACTGGTATCGAAGCGGTTCCGCGCGGTCAGATGGAGGCGGCCCAGAGCCAGGGCTTCACCCGTGCGCAGGCATACTGGTACATCGTGCTGCCCCAGACGTTTAAGATCATTCTGCCGCCGCTGTGTAACCAGGCGCTCAACCTGGTCAAGAACACGTCGGTGCTGGCACTTGTGGCCGGCGGCGACCTTATGTACCGCTCCGACAACTTTGTGAGTCTGTACGGTTACCTGCAGGGATACATCGTCTGCTGCCTTATGTACTTCATCATCTGCTTTCCGCTCGCCATGCTGGTGCAGTGGCTCGAGCGCCGCTCCAAGGAGCGTCCGCGTGGCGTGAGCCTGGCCGAGCTGGGGCTCGACAACGTAGAGGAGGCCTAGCGCATGGAAATCTTCAACGCGACCAACCTGCTCTACATTTGGGGCGGCTTTGTTAAGACAATCGAGATCTCGGCGCTGTCGATCTTTTTCTCGCTCATCTTTGGCACGGTGCTGGCGCTTGTTAAAAGCTATGCGCCCCGTCCGTTCCGTATTTTGGTGAGCGCCTATATCGAGCTGTTCCGTTGCACGCCGAACCTGCTGTGGATTCTGTTTATCTACTTTACGGTGCAGGGTTTGGACATTGTGATTTCGACCATCGCCTTTACGCTGTTTACCAGCGCTGTTATGGCCGAGATTGTGCGCGGCGGCCTCAACTCGATTCCGCGCGGCCAGTTTGAGGCGGCGCAGAGCCAGGGTTTCGGCTTCTTTGCCACCATGCGCTACATCATTCTGCCGCAGACGTTTAAGACGATCATCCCGGCGCTGTTTAGCCAATGCACGACCGTCATTAAGGACAGCTCGTATCTTTCGGGCATTAACGTGGCCGAGCTTATGTACACGGCAAACGTTGTGATGGCCCACGCGATCGATCTGTCGCAGGTGCTTATGCTCTACGGCCTGGTGTTTGCGATGTACTTCGTGCTCAACTTTGGTATCTCGCTGCTGGTTCGAGCATATCAACGCCGTATTGTGGCAGCGTAGAATGTGGCAAAGGGACAGCCCCTTTGCCACACAGAGAAAGGAATCGCGATGAGCGATCTGGAGAACAAGAAGAATCCTGTGGTCATTACCATCGCGCGCGACTTTGGCGCCGAGGGCCACGAGATTGGTCGCATGCTTGCCGACGAGTTGGGGATTCCGCTGTATGACAACGAGCTGCTGGTGCGTGCGTCGCTGCGCGCGGGCGAGTCGCTCGATAAGATGGCCGCCTACGACGAGCGTCTGGCTGTGGAGAACATGGCGTTTCTGCCCGACCGCTACGATGCCCGTTCGTACTCGGACAAATTATTCCAAAAGATGAGCCAGGTGATCTTGGACCTGGGCGAGACCGAGAGCTGCATTATCGAGGGTCGTCTGTCCGATTATCTGCTGCGCAATAATCCCAACCATATTGCCGTGCTGGTGACCGCCCCCTTTGAGGACCGCGTCGAGATTGTGCGCAAAAAGCGCGGTCTCAACAAAAAGAAGGGCGCCAAGCTGGTCAAGCAGCAGCAGAAGGCGCGCGAGGCGTTCTACAAGCGCTACAGCGCCGGCAAGTGGAAGATGACGAGCGGTAAGGACATCGTCGTCAACCGCGCCAAGCTGGGCCGCGAAGGCTGCAAAGACGTCATAGCCGCTGCCTACCGCTACAAAGTGGCTCAACTCGAAGGCTAGCCGACCAAAAACCATCACAAAGGGTACAGGCACCTTTGTGGTGGTCGGGCGGCCGGCATAGAAAAAAGCCCCCGCCGGGCGTGTGTGAACTGCCTCCCATTTCTTGGACACAAGAAATGGGAGGCTTTTTTA
>JAQCQR010000008.1 GCA_027687465.1 Coriobacteriaceae bacterium AF08-21 | reverse complement strand
GGCGGGGCATGCCCCGCCTCTTACACCACATCTCTGTGCGCTACCATTTCGACTTGCCATCTGGCCTTATTAGTCCAAAATTGCTGCTACCAAATCGGTAACAGTACTCATATTTGATGTTTTTTGACCAGCAGGTCTCCCTGCCTTAGCAAATCTAAGGCAAAACGGGCTCCGGACCGCTGAATCATGCCGCATAGGGCACGTCCGCAGTCCGGAACCCGGTCCAAATTAAGTTATTGCGCTGTGTTAGGCCAAAACGTCCGACAGGATCTCGATCAGACTGTCTACGTCGGCTTCCTCGCACACGAGCGGCGGCAGGAAACGCAGCGTATGCGCACCTGTAGCGTTGATCACGGCACCAGCCCCCAATGCACAGGCCACAACGTCGTGTGCATCACCCGCAGTATCGTCCAGATCGCAGCCGAGCATCAGGCCACGGCCACGCACCTCTACCACATGCGAAAGCTTAGCCAGCGCCTGCTCCATATAGGCGCCTACCTTGGCAGCATGGTCGGCATAATCGCCGCGCACAAGCGCGGAGAGCGTCGCGGCGCACGCCGCGATGGCCAAACAGCTACCGCCAAAGGTCGAACCGTGATCGCCGGGCTTAAATACGTCGGCGATCTCCTTCTTTGCCACCACGGCACCCATGGGCACGCCATCGGCAATGCCCTTGGCAAGACTCATGATGTCGGGCTCCACGCCATAGGTCTGGTAAGCGAACGGTTTGCCGGAGCGGAACAGACCGCACTGGACCTCGTCGGCGATAAGGACGGCACCGGCCTCGTGCGCCAGGTCGCGCGCTGCCGTCATAAACTCCTCGGTCATGGGGTGCACGCCGCTCTCGCCCTGAATCGGCTCGAGCATCACGGCGCAAATCTCGCTTCCCAGCTGCTTAAAGATTGCGTGCAGCTCATCGATATCGTTGGGTGTGCAGGCCACAAAGCCGCCCGGCAGCGGGCGGAAGCTATCCTGCAGCCAATCCTGCATGGTAGCGGCAATGGTCTCGAGCGTTCTGCCATGGAAGCCACCGCGCATGCACACGATGGTGTTGCCACCGTTACCGGCACGCTTGGCGTACAGGCGAGCAAGCTTCATCGAACCCTCATTGGCCTCGGCGCCGGAGTTGGCAAAGAACGTCTCCCACACCTGCTCGCCCGCCGTCGGAGCACCGAGCGCAGCTGCCGTGGTCTCATCGCCGGCGGCGATGGCATCGGCAATCACGCGCGCACCGTCTACGTCGTCGTTAGCGAGCTTGGACAGCAACGCCGCGACCTGGCCACGCTGCTCGATGTAGAAGTAGTTAGACACATGCAGAAGCTTTTTGGTCTGAGCCTCGAGTGCCGAAAGCACTGTAGGATTACCGTGGCCTAGGCTACACACGCCAATTCCAGCGAGAAAGTCGAGATACTCACGACCATCGTCACCGGTGAGCTTCATACCGTGACCTTCGACAAACTCAACCGGCGAGCGGCCAAAGGTATGCATAACGTAGTGGGATTCGAGCGATTGTTGAGCTGCAAGTGACATGGGATACCTTTCGTTAGGCGCCGGGAAGCGCGGACTGTGGGCGTAATGGCGTAGCGATTTCGAACCGACTAGACTGCCGGAAGCTTCTCGACCTCGTCGAGGTTCTCGGTCAGGCGCGCCGCAAACGTCGAAAGCGGGTGCGGATGCGTATCGAACTCGTAGGCCGTCTCGGTGGAATGAATCACGGTACCGACGCCAGCATCGGTCAGCAGCTCCAGCAGCAGCGAGTGCGGCGTGGTGCCGTTGATGATGTGCGCGCGGAACACGCCGGCGGTAAGCGCATCGACGGCGGCGCGCAGCTTGGGAATCATGCCCTTGTCGACTTCTCCGCCGTAGAGCATCTCATTGACCTCGTCGAGCGTCAGGTTGGAGATAAGCGAATCCTTGTCGCTAAAGTCCTTATACAGGCCATCGACGTCGGTAAGGAAGATTGCCTTATGCGCGTTGAGCGCCGCCGCAACGGCGCCGGCGGCGGTATCGGCATTGATGTTGAAGAAGCCGCCGTCCTCCCCCGCCGCGACCGTGGCGATAACGGGGATGTACTCGCTATCGAGCAAGCGCTCGATATAGTCGGTGTTGACGTGCGTGACCTTGCCTACGCGGCCGAGCTCTGGGTCGAGTGGCTCGGCGATAAGCGTGCCGGCATCGCTGCCCGACACGCCCACAGCCAGGTTGCCGTGCTGGTTGATGGCAGCAACCAGCTCCTGGTTGACCTTGCCGCCCAGCACCTCGCGCACGATATCCATAGTCGCCGGCGTGGTCACGCGCTGCCCGTTCTTAAACTCGACGGGAATATCGTAATGGCTCAGCGCCTCGTTGATGGCCCTGCCGCCACCGTGTACGATAACAGGGCGCATGCCGATAATCTTGAGCAGGACGATGTCGCTCATCACGTCGCGGCGCAGCTGCTCGTCAACCATGGCGGCTCCGCCATATTTGATAACGACCGTCTTGCCGGTCAGGTTTTTAATCCACGGCAGCGCCTCGAACAGCAGCTGCGCGGTAACTTCGTTGGATTCGCTCGAGCGACAATCGTGTGCGAACTTCATAGTCTGCCTCGTCTTTCGTGTAGCTATCGCGCCGTACCTCGTTGCCCGCGATCGCAGCGGGACGCGCGGCACATCGGGAGTCTAGGAACGGTAGTCGCCGTTAATGGAGATGTACTCGTGCGTGAGGTCGCAGGTCCACACGGTGGTCGCCGTGTCCCCTGCGCCCAGGTCTGCCGAGATCACGATCTCGGGCGCCTCAAAGCGACGCAGCGCCTCGTCCTCGTCAAAGGGAACGGTCAGGCCATCACGGCAGACGGGCATACCCATCATGTCGATGGACACATCTTCTTGGTTAAACTGCACGCCGCACTTGCCGAGCGCCATGGCAACGCGGCCCCAGTTGCAGTCGTGGCCGGCGATGCAGGTCTTGACGAGCGGCGAGTTGGCGACAGCACGAGCGGCGATATCAGCCTCCTCGTCGTTCACGGCGCCGGTGACGTTAACCGTCACGAGCTTGGACGCGCCCTCGCCATCTGCGGCGATGTTGCGCGCCAGGCTCTCGCACACCTCATGCACGGCAAAGGCCAGCTCGTCGAAGGCGTCAGAGCCCTCGACAATAGGCTCGGCATCCGCGGCAGCGGCGCCGGATGCAAGCATGATGCAGGTGTCGTTAGTCGAGGTGTCGGAATCGACCGTTACCTTGTTAAAGGTTTGCTTGACGGTGGAGAGCAACAGGGCGTGGAGCGCCGCAGGCTCGACAGGGGCATCGGTGGTGATGACTGCGATCATGGTGGCCATATTGGGCATGATCATGCCCGAACCTTTGCACATACCGCCCACCGTATAGGCATTGCCTGCGTGCCCCACGGCCTCGCTGCGATAACACACGGCATACTCCTTGGAGTGCGTGTCGGTCGTCATGATAGCGCGGGCGGCATCGGCGCCACCGTGGGCGGAAAGCGCCTCGTAGGCGGCAGGAACGGCAGTCTCAAACGTGTCGATCGGCAGAATCTGGCCAATTACGCCCGTGGAGGCGACCAGAATCTGCTGGGGCTCGCAGCCGATGACCTGCGATGCGATGCTGCACGTCTCGTGCGCGCATGCAAGGCCGGTCTCACCCGTGGCGGCGTTGGCATTGCCAGAGTTGACCGAAACGCCGGCGATGGTTCCGTAGCCCTTGTCGGCGCCGCCCAGGTTGGCACGGCTCACCTGCACGGGCGCCGCACAAAAGCGGTTAGTCGTAAACACGCCGGCCCCGGGACAGGGTTTATCAGGCACGACGAGCGCGTAATCCAGGCGCTCGGGATTCTTGCGGAATCCGGCATGGATGCCCGCCGCCTTAAAGCCGGCTGCCGCCGTTACGCCGCCCTCTACGGCACGAATCTTGATATCGAACTGCTCTGTATTCATCGTCTTTATGACTCCTTATGTCAAACAAAAAAAGGGCATCGGTTGGTGCGCCATGCCAGCCACAATCATGAGGCCAGCTTAAGAGTGGCGCCCCACTCGATGCCCGACTACCAAATCGCTAACAATCGAATGTGCTACACCGGGCACGCCGCTGTGGGCAAGCCTCGTCGCTCGTCAAAACCAAAGACGATGTTGGCGCACTGGACCGCCTGGCCTGCTGCACCCTTGCACAGATTGTCGATGGCGCCCGTCGCCACCAGCACGCCCGCGCACTTGTTGAGCGCGAGGCCGATCTGGGCGGCGTTGGTGCCGACGACCGAAGCCGTCTTGGGCTGCTGGCCGGCATCGAGCACGCGCACAAAGGTGCGACCGGCGTAGAACATCTTGTAATGGTCGACGACGTCCTCAAGGGTCAACGTGTCGAGAGCCTGCGGCGCGAGCGGCATCGTCACCGTGGAAAGCAGTCCGCGCTTGAGCGGTGCCAAGTGCGGGGTAAAGACGACGCGATCGGTCAGGCCCAGGATCTGCTCGATCTCGGGCGTATGGCGATGTTTGCCTACGCCATAGGCCTCCAGGTTCTCGTCTGCGCTACAAAAATGGGTGCGGGCGTTACAGGACTTACCGGCACCCGTCACGCCACTGATGGCATCGACGATTACGGGACCGTTCTCTGCCACCCAGCCCGCACGCACGGCAGGAGCAGCAGCAAGGCTCGTTGCGGTGGGATAGCAGCCGGCGCAGGCGACCAACACGGGCTTTCCGGCGGCATGGCTGGAAGCAGCGGTCTCCAAGTCCTGACAGAACAGCTCGGGCAGGCCGAAGGCACGTGTCTTGAGCAGCTCGGGGCTCGTGTGCTCGGCGGCATACCATGCCTCAAAGACGGACGGGTCGCTCAGACGGTAATCGGCCGAAAGATCAAAGCAGGAGACGCCCGATGCAAGCAGCGCGGGCACCTGTGCCATGGCAGCCGTGTGCGGCACGGCCAAAAAGACCGCGTCGCAGTTCTTGAGCTCGGGGGCATCATGCGTCGTAAAGACAAGATCGCTTACGCCGGTGAAGCTCGGGTACACCGCAGACAACGGCTGGCCGGCATCGGCGTTGGACGTAATGGCAGCAAGTTCAAACTCGGGATGACCGAGGACGAGGCGAATGAGCTCGGCTCCGGCATATCCAGCCGCGCCGACGATTCCAACCTTCAAAGACATATCAGACTCCTTGTCTGCGATTTATGCACCGATGCGCATTTCGCAGCGGTCGTTATGAAGTGGGTTGAAACTTTAGCACCAAAAGATGCATGACTACGTAAATGGCTTGCATATTCATGCATTGAAACATTCCCGACACATTCGCTTGAAGGAATTGACAAATGGAGCGGGCCCCGTATTGACCGGCGCTCCTAACGGCGCCGGGCAATACGGGGCCCGCCCATGCGAAAACCAAGTTGTTAGGATGAGCCAGCTGGCTAGAGCTCGACCGGCACCCATTCGTCGTGATTGCAGATAAAAGCCTCGGGATCCTCGACGCTAAAGAAGACGAGCGTGGGGTCGTTAGGCCCCTCATAGTGCTCGCCCAGGTGCTCTAGATGCTTCCACCCGGCTTCGCGCATTTCGCCTAAAGCCCGGTCATCCAAGCCGGCACGCCCGCGCAAGATGAGCCAGCCATGGCCCGGCCACCAACTCGTGGCCTCAAAGCGCTGGTTTTGCAGCAGCTCTTGCCACACATCTTTGGTGCGCGCTGTTACAAACCACAGCTTGCCATCCTGGATCTGAGCAAACGAAAATGGACGTACATGTGGCTGCCCGTCCACGCTCGTCGCCAAGTACCACGCCGGCACCGACGTCAGATACTCCAAAACCGTATTCAATCCGTCCACGTTTCCTCCTGTACTAGCCAGTTTGAGAGCCTGGTTGGTGTGAGCTAGAGCTCCAGGCGCTCCTCGCTGCCGTCGATATCACAGAAGCGCGCGGCAATGTTGCGGACCGAAAAGAAAGCAAGGCGGCCGTCGTTGGCACTCTCGTGTTCCTCGCCGATGCCCACCATGTGCTTAAAACCCGCTTGACGCACCTTGTCGCTCGCAACTGCGTCGTCCTCAAGTGCGGCCTCGCCAGTCAGCACAATCCAACACTCCCCCGGTTTCCAACCCGAAACCTCAAACTTGGGGTTCGCGCTGAGCTCGGTCCACACGTCCTTATCGCGCGAGGTGCAAAACCACAGCTTGCCGTCATCGACCATGGCAAACGAAAACGGCCTCACGCGGGGCTGATGCCCGTCGGCCACATCGGTCGTGGCTAGATACCACGCCGGAATGCGTCTGAGATACGAACAGGCGCGCTCAAGCTGAGCCGTGCGGTCGTTGTCGGTCATAGGGACCCCTTTCGTGCGCTCGAATCGCGCCTAAACAAGTTGAAGATTGATGACGATGACGCAGATGAGCAGCAACGCCGTCACCACCGCCGCCAACGCATCGCCGCGGCCAAATGCAAGCGTATGCAGACGTGTGCGGCCCTGCTCGCCATGATAGCAACGGGCATCCATGGCGGCAGACAACGTCTCGGCATGACGGAACACGCCCGTGAACAGTGGAATAGCCACACTGCCGAGCATACGCACGCCGCCGAGCGGACCGCCCGTCACGCGTGCACCGCGGCTTGCCTGCGCATCGGCCGTCTGCTTCATCTCGGTGGCAAACTGCGGCATAAAGCGCAGCGCGATGCCCATGATCATGCCGAGCTCGTGCGCAGGAAGTCCCACACGCGCAAACGGTGCGAGCAGGCGCTCAAAACCCGCGGTGAGGTCGAGCGTCGGTGTGGTGAGCGTAATAGCGCTCATACCGGCCATCATCAACGTCAGGCGGCACGCCATAAAGGCGGCAGAACGCAGTGAGCCCTCGCTTATCTGCAGAAAGCCGAGCTGCCACAGGATGCGCCCACTCTGATCGGTAAACAAGTTGAGCACCGCGACCACGACGACGATTGCCAGCAGCGGCGCCATCGACGACAGAACGCGACGAGCCGGCACCCGGGACACGGCATAGATCAGCACGACGAAAATTGCGACAGGGGCCAGTCCGCGGAAGCCACTGACCGTGAGCGTCGTGATCAGAAACACAAAGCCCAAGAGCAACTTGGTTCGCGGGTCCAGGCGGTGGATTGCACTATCGCCGGGATAGTAGCTGCCAAACGAAAACGCCTCCATTAGCAGCCCTCCTCTCGCGCGACCGTCTTGGATTTAGCAATGTCCGCGACGTTAGAAGGACCGTCTGAGCGACCGATCAGCAAATCTGCCAGCTCGTCGGCCAGCGACTCAACCGTATAGAGCCCGCCGCAACGCAGCGGCACGCCCGCTTCCGCGAGCGCCAACGCCATGCGCTGGGCGGCGGGAACGCCCAAGCCGATCGACTTGAGCTCATCGGCATGTGCAAACACCTGCGCGGGGGTTCCCTCGGCAAACACCGCGCCTTCGTTCATCACGACGATGCGGTCGCAGCAGTTGGCCAGGTCATCCATACTATGCGAAACCATGACAACGGTCAGGCCATCGCGGTGAAGTCGATCGATAAGCTCAAGGAAATCCCTGCGCGCAGCCGGATCGAGCCCCGCCATGGGTTCATCGAGCACCAGGACTTCGGGCTCCATGGCGAGCACACCGGCGAATGCCACGCGCCGTTGCTGACCGCCCGAAAGCTCAAAGGGACTCTTGTCGCCGACCGTGGAAAGGTCGAGGCCCACGCGCGAGAGCGACGACTCGACGCGACGGTCGACTTCATCTTGCGGCAAGCCAAGGTTGTGCGGGCCAAACGCCACGTCCTGCGTCACGGTTTCGGCAAACAGCTGACGCTCGGGATATTGAAACACCACGCCGACCTTGGCCTTAACCGCGGCGGCGTCTTTCTTGTTTGACAGATCGAGCCCCAGCGCGCGAACGAATCCCTCCTGGGGGCGAATCAAACCGTTGAGATGCTGGACCAGCGTCGACTTACCCGAACCGGTATGACCTGCCAAGCCCAGGAACTCGCCGCGATGCACCGTCAGCGATACATCGCACAGCGCCCACGGGCTGCTGGGGTCGTTTCCCCAGAGAGCCTGTTTATTCGATTTGCCCGCAGTGGCCGAGCGCTTGCGCCATCGACGGCGCTCGCGGGCACTCAGCGAGTAACTATGCGAGAGGTGCGAAATCTCGATGACGGGCTCCGACACGGCTGTCCCGTCGGTTGCAGAGGAGACGTTGTCGAGCACACGAGAATCGGATGCAGAAGGCCGCCCTGCGGTGTCTTCCCCACTCCGGTCGGCATATACCTGCGCAATCTCGGCGACCATATCCGCCTCGCGCACCTGCGCATGAACGGGCACGCCCTTCGCACGAAGTGCCATGCCCAAGCAGCACGACGCCGGCATATCCAGGTTGAGCTCCACGAGCCCATCTGCCCGCGTCAGAATCTCCTCGGGCGTACCGAGCATGGCAACGCGCCCCGCCCGAAATACCGCGACACGATCGGCCTCGGCGGCCTCTTCCATAAAGTGCGTAATCATCACGATGGTCATGCCGCGATCGTGCAACGCGTGGCAAGCCTTCATGAGGCCCTTGCGTCCACGCGGATCGAGCATCGAGGACGCCTCGTCCAAAATGAGCACGCGCGGTTCCATGGCGAGCACACCGGCAAGCGCCGCGCGCTGCTTTTGACCGCCCGAAAGCGCGTGGGTCTCGTGGCACTCAAAGCCCACCAGGCCCACGCCCTTCAGCGCCTCGCGTACACGCTGCGCAATTTGTGCCGATGGCACGCCAAGGTTTTCGGGACCAAACGCAACGTCATCTTCGACAAGCGTTGCCACCAGCTGGTCATCGGGATTTTGGAATACCATGCCCACGGTCGAACGAATGTCGTAGACCAGCTCGGGATCGGACGCATCCATGCCGTTGATGCGTACCGTGCCCGCATCGGGCTGCAACAGTGCATTCAGATGCTTGGCAAACGTCGACTTACCCGACCCATTGCCACCGAGGATGCAGAAAAACTCCCCGTCCTCGATGTTCAGATCGACGCCGTCGAGTGCCGGTACGGCACCGTCATAGCTAAAGGAAACGCCCCGACACTCAATCATGCGCGGCCTTTGACCTGGTCCTTTTTAGGCGTGATGAGGTTGGAGACCGCCTTGTACACCGCAAGTGTCAATACCGAGTTAAGGACGGTCTTGATAAGGTTGAACGGCAGCACGGCAGGAATCATAAGCGGGGCGATCACATCGACCGAGCCATACCAGAACCATACGCCAATGGTAAGGTTTGCGACCATAGACAACGCCGTAGCGGCAATGACGCCGAGCACCAGGCCAATCACGGCACCCTTATAGGTATGCATCTTCTGGTAGACGATAGCCGCGGGCAGAATGTAGCCCAGCGTGGCAACCAGGTTCATAAGCGCGCCGACCCAGTCACCCGTGGTGAGCGCATGGATAACGATCGCCATGGCGGCAACAGCAGTGCCGGCACCAGGACCATACGCAAACCCGCACACCATCGCCGGCACCAGCGACGGGTCATACGTCAAAAACGGCGCCGAGGGAAGAATGGGCAGCTGCACATACATAAACAGGGCGCCCAAGGCGCACATCAGCGCCATGGTAACGAGCTGTTTGGTGCTCCACCTATTCGTGTTCTCAAAATGGATATGCTGCGACTGTTCAGACATTAAGATCACCTGCCTCTTTCATCCGGACTCTAACCGTTGGTACTGGGATCTCACCAGTTCAGCCGGCATGCGAACCAACGCACACACGGGTCGCGGACTCATCGGCTCGGCCGCAGGCACCTCGACTGCGCCACGGCACCCCTTTAGCACCGCCCGATTTACCGCCAGTGGGGAATTTCACCCCGCCCTGAAACAGCAATTGCAAGTGTAGCACCAGTAGGCTTTCGCGCAAGTATGCCAAGGGTAATTTATGGCGGGGGAAACGCTCTAGAAATGCGGCCGGGACAGAGCAGCGCGACAATAACGTACCCGCCCATCCCAAAGTGCTGCGCTTTTCGCGGCAAAGCCGCGAAACAGCAAAAGGGAAAAGCCACCGCAACAACCACGTTCCCCATCCATCCCAAAGTAGCGCGCCTTTCGCGCAAAGCGCGAAACAGCGAAGGGGACACGTATCCCTATCGACCACGTCCTTCTCCGCCCGCCGACCTCAAGGCCGTAAACGCAGGGAATCCGGGGGCGTGACGGGGGCTTCTCTCCGGAACATTCCGCAGGACGCAAAGAGGCTCCGCAGCGCGAAGCGCGATGCGGAGCCTCTTTGCATGTCCGAGGACGTTCCGGAGAGAAACCCCGTCACGCCCCCGGATTCCCGGTGGGAGTTCTAGACCTTGTCGGCCTTAGTACATACCGCCGCCCTGCTGACCAGCGGTGGCAGCAGCGATAGCGTCCTCAAGCTGAGTGTTTTTGGGCACATCGGAGACGGTGGCCTCGGTGATGAGGATCAGGCTGGCGACAGAAGCAGCGTTCTGCAGGGTGACGCGGCTGACCTTGACGGGGTCGAGGACGCCCATCTCGATCATGTCGCCCCACTCGCCGTTGGCAGAGTTGAGACCCTGGCCAGCGGGCAGCTCGGCAACCTTGTCGACCACGACAGCGCCCTCAAAGCCAGCGTTCTTGGCGATGGTGGCGACCGGAGCGGTCAGAGCCTTCTTGACGATGTCGACGCCGATCTTCTCCTCGGGGTCGTCGATCTCGACAGCATCGAGCGCAGGAGCAGCGTCCATGAAGGCGACGCCACCGCCGGCGACGATGCCCTCCTCGACAGCAGCGCGGGTAGCCTGCAGGGCATCCTCGACGCGGTGCTTGATCTCCTTGAGCTCGGACTCGGTAGCAGCGCCGACCTTGATGACGGCAACGCCACCGGAGAGCTTGGCCAGGCGCTCCTGGAGCTTCTCACGGTCGAAGTCAGAGGTGGTGTTCTCCATCTCGCCCTTAATCTGAGCGATGCGGGCGTCGATGGCCTCCTTGGAGCCAGCGCCGCCGACGACGACGGTGTTGTCCTTGGAGATGGTGACGGACTTAGCGGTACCGAGCATATCGGCGGTGATGTCAGCGACCTTCACGCCCAACTCGTCCAGAGCGGCCTGGCCACCGGTGAGGACGGCGATGTCCTCGAGGATGCGCTTGCGGCGATCGCCGTAGCCCGGGGCCTTGACGGCGCAGACGTTGAGGGCGCCACGGATCTTGTTGAGGACGAGGGTCGGCAGAGCCTCGCCGTCGATGTCCTCAGCGATGATGAGCAGGCCACGGCCGGCGCGCTGGACAGCCTCGAGAACAGGCATGATGTCCTGAACGCTGGAGATCTTCTGGTCGGTGATGAGGATGTACGGATCCTTCATCACGGCCTCCATGCGGTCGTTGTCCGTGACGAAGTAAGCGGAGACGTAGCCCTTGTCGAACTGCATGCCCTCGACGGTGTCGATGGTGATGTCGAACGTCTGGGAATCCTCGACGGTGATGACGCCGTCCTTGCCCACGACCTCCATAGCCTCGGCGATCTTCTCGCCGACCTCGGGGTCACCAGCGGAGATGGTGCCGACAGAAGCGATCTGCTCCTTGGTCTCGACCGGCTTGGCCTGCTTCTTCATCTCGGCGACGGCGGCGTTGACGGCCTTGTCGATGCCGCGACGGATGGCCAGCGGGTTGGCGCCAGCGGCGACGTTGCGCAGACCGTCGTTGACGATGGCCTGAGCGAGCAGGGTTGCGGTGGTGGTACCGTCACCCACGGTGTCGTTGGTCTTGGTGGCGACCTCCTTCACCAGCTGGGCACCCATGTTCTCGATGTTGTCCTCGAGCTCAATCTCCTTGGCGACGGAAACGCCGTCGTTGGTGATGGTCGGGGCACCAAACGTGCGCTGCAGAGCAACGTAGCGACCCTTGGGGCCCATGGTGACGGTAACGGCGTCGGCCAGAGTGTTGACACCCTTGGCGAGCTTAGCGCGGGCATCGGTGTTGAACGTAATGTTCTTTGCCATGGTAGGTAATCCTCCAAAAGAAATGTGACTCGCGTCGCCGCTTCCGAGTCCTATGCGGCGGGCGCGTTCAAAGACGAATCAGAGATTCTGACGAGACTAGGCCTCGACAACAGCGTAGATGTCGTCGGCGCGCATCAGCAGATACTTCTCGCCGTCGACCTTGACCTCGTTGCCACCGAACTTACCGTAGATGACAACGTCACCGACCTTGACGTCCATGGGGATGCGCTCACCCTTGTCGTTGACCTTGCCGGCACCAACGGCAACGATGGTGCCGCGCTGCGGCTTCTCCTGGGCGTTGCTGGCGATATACAGACCAGAAGCGGTCTTCTGCTCGGCCTCGTCGGGCTTGACCAGAACACGATCTGCAAGCGGCTTCAAAGACGACATGCTTGTCTCCTCCTTTTTGGGCCGCGTGGTTATGCCACGCGAATTAACCCTTTTTGTTTGCGTACGCGTTGAATGGTACCCACGAATGGCGGGTTATACAACACGGAGTCAAAAAATCTTATTTTTTGGCACTTAGATTTTCTGAATGCCGGGGGATAACTTAGCGGTGGCTCCCGGGGCGGACCGGAGGGCATGAAGTTTGCTGCTCTACAGTCCTGCGCAAGACGGAAAGCACATTAAGTGCTTTCCTTTGCGTGCGGAACTCGCGACAAACTTCATGCCCTCCGGTCCGCCCCGGGAGGCAGGTTAACTAATTCGGGCCCGGCATTCAGAAAAGTCAGTGCAGCAAAATGGCGATGCGGATAGCGACATGTGCATGGTTTTCGCTGCGCGCACGGGTCCCCTGGGGAGCAGCGTGCATTTTTGGGAGTTTTCAGCAGGCCAGGACGGCTGCATACGCGCCGGACACACCATATTGGTCCCAAGAACGCCTTTGACCGGCGATTTGGGTCGACGGGCAAACCCCGTCAGGACAAAAAAGCGTGCCTCGCGCCGCACCGGACCCCAAAATGACGTCGATCTCCGCAATGCCACCCGACTGCAGCGGCACCGGCAAAGCTCACGGTGCTGAATACTCCATTTTTTGCACGGCCCAGGCGGGGGTACATCAGGACCGGAAAGAACATCTCAACTTTTTTTGCAATCTGCAACTGGAAGTATGCAAAACGCTAAGAGAAAGCATCGCTGATATCCCAATTGAGCGCGCGGAGCAGCAGCGCTTCCACCCTGCGCCCAAATCCAGCAGAGAGGGGACGCTCCTAACGAACCCCCATCGGCAAACAAACGCGGCTCGAGCGCCATCCCAAAATATGCTGCCCGAGCCGCGTTTAACGGTACGGCATGAATATTAGCGCTCGTAGATTAAGTTGCCCGCCAGGTAGGTGGCCTGAACCTTGGTGGCTTGCAGCTCTTGGGGGTCGATGGTGAGCGGGTTTTGGTCCAGGACTACCAGGTCGGCGTATTTGCCGGGCTCTAGGCTGCCGAGGTTTTGCTCGTCGCCCGCTGCGTACGCGCTGCCAAGCGTGTAGCTGCGCAGGGCCGTTGCCGCGTCGATACGCTCGCTCGGCAGCCAGCCGCCCTCGGGCCAGTGGCTGCGGGGATCTTGGCGTGTGATAGCCGTGTAGAGCACGTTCATGCTGGTAACGGCCGTGATGGGGCTGTCGGTACCGAAAGCTTGACGGATACCGCGCTGCTGATAAGTTGCGAACGGCCACATGATGCGGCTGCGTTCCAGGCCCAGGTCGCGCTCCGGGCCACCCGGGTCGAGCGTGATGTGGCAAGGCTGGCTCGAGGCAATGACGTTGAGCTTGCGCAGACGATCGATGTCCTGAGGCAGCAGATTCTCCAGGTGCTCAAGCGTATTGTGGCCGTGCTGGGGCAAGCCGTAGAGCTCTGCCGCCTCCTCAAAGATATCGAGTGCGGCATGGATGGCACCGTCGCCGATAACGTGGATGCGCACGGTATGGTCACGCTCGGCTGCCGCCAAAACCAACTTGCGCATACGCTCGACAGGGACCGTCAGGCGGCCCTGGTCGCCCGGGAAGCGCGGGTTGGTATAGGGCTCAGTGAGGTATGCGGTATGCTCGCTCGACACGCCGTCGAAGAACTGTTTAAAGCCTGGCGCCGAGAGCAGCGCGTTGTTCGCGTAGCGGGTCTGGAGTTCTTCCAAGCGCGACTGGTCATCCAGCAGCGTGGGAAACAGATGGGCGCGGATGCCCAGCTTGCCGGAGGCCTGTAGCTTCTCGTAAACATCGTCGCGAATAAAGTCGCAGCCCGGCATGGGCATGAGCGACATATCGCAGATTGAGGTGATGCCTTGCTCGGCCATACGCTTCATCTGGTCGGCGTAAGCGCTCGCGATGCGGTCCTCGCCCAGCCACTCCAGGCAGCGCGGCAGCAGCTGCATAGCAGCCGCCTCGTGGGCGATACCCGTAAGCTCGCCATTTGCATCTTTGTCGTAACTGCCACCCACCGGAGGCTCGCTGTCGCGCGTAACGCCGAGCGCCTCGAGTGCGCGGCTGTTGAGCCACAGCGTGTGCCCGTCGCCCGAGTACATAACGCAGGGACGATCGGGAAATGCCGCATCGAGCGACGCCTTAGTGGGATGCTCGGGCGGGTCCCAGCGGTAGTCGCGCCAACCCTGCGTTACAACCCAAGCGTCGTCGGGCAGGTCCTGGGAAAACTCAAGCGCGTGTTGTACCAACGCCGCCTCGGACGTGCCCATATCCATGAGCATGTACGGCGAGGAACCGACCGAGGTATGGAAGAAGTGCAGATGAGCGTCATGGAAACCGGGGCAGACAAACTGCTCGCCGTAGTCGATAACCGACGTGGCGGCAGGAGCGGCGGCAATCACGTCATCGGGCGCACCGACCGCGACGATACGGTCGCCTGCAATGGCAATCGCCAGCTCGCGGGCGGTATCGATACCGTCTTGCGCGGTAAAGACGTTCTTGGAGCGGATAATCCGATCGATATGTTGCATGGGCATCCCCATCTCTGGCAGGAGATTCAACACCCCCGAGTGTACTCCCCCGCCCTTGTAACAAAACCCCAAGCGGCAAACGGCAACTTTACCAGCCCTAGCGGCAGGTGGCATACTGGAGAGAGCCTGTACGATTTTGCGATCAACCCAGCAAGGAGCAAATCGACCATGACGAAGACCAAGGCACAGCAGATTATGGCGGCGACCGAGGCTCGCGCGGCTGACGACGTCACCGCAGCCATCAAAGATATCGCTACCGAGTTTGAACCCTATATCATCAAGCAGCGCCGGCACTTCCATAAGCACCCGGAGCTGAGCCTTGCCGAGGAGCGCACGACCTCCGACATCGCCAACCAGCTCGACGCCATGAATATCCCCTACGAGCGTCCCCTTAAGACGGGCCTTGTGGCGACCCTTCGCGGCACCGCGCCGGATGCCTATCGCGAGGACGGCACGCCACGCCGCCGCATCCTTCTGCGCGCCGACATCGACGCCCTGCCCGTCACCGAGCAGACCGGCGAAGAGTTCGCCAGCGTCAACGAGGGCTGCATGCACGCCTGCGGCCATGACTGCCACATCGCCATGATGCTCGGCACGCTGCAGATCCTGCGCCATATGACCGACGACATCCACGGCGAAGTCCGCATCGTCTTCCAGCCCAGTGAGGAAAACGGCCAGGGCGCCAAACTCATGATCGGCACGGGCGTGCTCGACGGCGTCGATGGCGCCTACGCCGCGCACATCTGGAGTGAGGTCGACGCCGGCTCCGTGAGCTGCGAGCCCGGACCGCGCATGGCCAATACCGACTGGTTCCGCATCGACGTCCGCGGCACCTCGTGCCACGGCGCCATGCCCCAGCGCGGTCACGACGCCGTTATGGTTGCCGCCGAGATCGTCAACGCTCTGCAGACCATCGTTTCGCGCGAGATCAGTCCCTACGAGCCGGCCGTCATTACCGTCGGCGAGCTGCACGGCGGCACCGCGCGCAACGTTATCGCCGGCACGGCCTACCTCGCCGGCACGGTGCGCACCTACGGAGATTCGACCCACGAGGAAATGCCGGAGCTCATGCGCCGCATCGTGGAGCATACCGCGGCCGCCTTGGGCGCCGAGGCAAAGCTCACCGACTACACCATCGCCAATTATAAGGTCGAAAACGATGCCGCCTCGAGCGAGCGGTGCCGCCAGGCAGTAATCAAATGCCTGGGCCCCACCGGCCAAGGCCATTATCGCGGCACACTCTCGGGTGAGGATTTTTCGGAGTACCTGCGCCGCGTACCGGGCGTGCTCGCCTTTGTTGGCACGCGCAACCCCCAGATTGGCGCCACGTACGCCCAACATTCTTGCTTCTACAAGATTGACGAGTCGGTACTGGCCAAAGGCTCCATGGTGGCCGCCCAATATGCCATCGACTTTTTGGCCGAGCCCACACAAGAAGAGCTCGACGGCCCCACGATTGCCGCGGTCGCCGAAACCAACCCCGACCTGGCCGCCAAGTTGCGCTCTGCCAAGGCGACGTCCGCCGAGGCCCGTGACGCCATCCATGATGCCCGCACGGCTCGTCATGCCGCGATCAAGGGCATCCACGATGCACGTGCCGCCGCTCGCCGCGAGGAGAAGCACGACGAGTAGTCGATCCACGACCATCTCGCAGTCATAGCCGCATCGCGATATCAAAGCGGGGGCGGACGCTTCGGCACGTCCGTCCCCGCTTATTTGTCAAGCGCTATTTCTACCGTTTCTACCCCGTCCCCAAATGGCAGGTGGCAGGGTTACTCGTCCTGCGGGTCCTCGTCGGAGCTTGGCGCAGGCTCGGGCTCAGGTGCAGGCTCGGGCTCCGGTTCCGGCATGGGCGCGGGCTCGGGCGCAAGCGCCGGCGCCGCAGCGGAATCGGATACGGGCGCTGCGTCGGCGCTAAAACCAGCCGGAGCAGACTTCTTCTCAAACGGCAGCACAAAAGTCAGGACGTCGTCCTTGTCCTCGTCGGCCCACTCGCTTGCGTAGCGCGCAACCCAATAGCCAACGGCACGGTGCTTGAGCATCTTGCCAAAGACCGTGAGGAATACCGTGACAAACGCCGTCAGCACCAAGAACAATACGAGCGTGATGCCACCGCCGGTAACAAGCGCCTCAATAGCCGTAGGACGGTAGTAGTAGCTATACATACCGACAGAGGCAATGGTGCCAAAGACGAACGTCAGGATCCAGGTGACAACGTTGGCGACCAGGCCCGTCAAAAACTCGGGAAGGAACGAAGCGCAGAACAGTTTGGTCTTGTTGTGCTTAAACGCCGCCCAGACCTTGTCGAGCGAAAACGCGCTCTCGACACGACCGGTCACCGCAAAGTGCATCACGGCAATGTCGGCGAACATCTTAAAGAAGACCCCCAAGACCGCCGTGGCAATCATAGCCAGGACAAGCAGGCCAAGCGAGCCAAACAGCGCTGCCTCGAGTGCATAGGAGCCGTAATACGAATACGAGCCCGCGGCGCCAATTACCACGCTCTCCACCAGCGAAAGCACTACACCGATAACGGGAATGGCAGCGATAACCTCGAGCACGACCGAGATAACGCTCGAAAAGACTCCGAGGCCAAACGACGTGGAACGCATGAGTGGACGATCCATACCGCCATCAACCTTGAGCGACAGATCGCGACCCCACTCAATACCAAAGCCGGAACCACACACGCTCGCAATGCAAGCTGCCAAAAAGCCGATGGCAGCTGCAATGCCGCCAATAACGGGAATAAACAGCACGAGTACCGACACAACACAAATCAGCGCCGGTAAAAAGGCAATCTGGCACACGCGCTGCAGCACGCCCGGAGTCTTGGTCATATCCTCAAACGCCTGAGCCACACAGCCCTTGGACGCATTCGCCACGGGCGGTTGCGGAACAAACTGCTGGGGCTGAGGCTGTCCCTGGGGAGCGGGTCCAGCGGCACCGGCATTAGGAGCACCACACGCGCCGCAGAACTTGTCGTTATCGCCCATGGGGGCGCCACACTGCGAGCAGAACATAGAATCATCCCTTCGTATCTTGAGCGAATCACTTGGATCGCAAACGATGTCTTTGGCATCATTATCACCCAATGTGGGGACAAATACTCCAACATGACGCATTTGCAATGCGCAGGGTGCTATTCGATTGTTTGATGAGCTCGACCGCGTTAGTTCGTTCCGCGGAAACCCTTGCCGACGATCTCGGAGCTGTCGACAATCGTGATAAAGGCACCCGGATCGATCTCGCGCGCGTAGCGACGCAGTTGCACGGCCTCGCGACGACTCAGCACGCTCATAATCACCGTCACGCACTTGCCCGAGAAAGCACCGTAGCCGCGGCTGATAGTCGCCGTACGGTTGAGATGCTTGACGATAAACTCCTCGACCTTAAGGGGCTCGGAACAAATGACCGTGCAGACTTTGCGCAGGTGAATGCTCTCGATGGCCTTGTCGACCACAAGCGTCTTGGCAAACAGGCCGAGCACGCAGTACAGACCGACGCGCGGACCGTACAAGAAGGCCGCGATGGTCACGATGCCGATATCGACCAACAGCAGCGCACGGCCGATCTCAAGCGTGGTGCGGCGTTTGAGAATCATGGCGAGGATGTCCGTGCCGCCCGTCGAGGCACCAATATCAAAGACGATGGCGCTGCCGAGCGCCGGCAGAATCACGGCAAAGCACAGGTCGAGCCACATATCGCCCGTCATCGAGACATCGGTCGGAATAAAGAGCTCAAACAGCGAAACATAGGCGGACAGCGCAAACGAGGCGAAGACGCTCCACAGGATTGCCTTGCGCTCCAAAAAGATAAAGCCCAGAACGACCAGGACCGCATTGATAATCCACATAAAAACGCCGACGGGCAAGGTCGGGAACAGCGTGGACAGAATGACCGACACGCCCGAGGTGCCGCCAAAAGCAAAGTGATTAGGGGTTTTAAACGCGACGATGGCAAAGGCCGTGAGGATCAGGCCCAAATTGAGCTCGGCAAAAAAGCGCGGAAAGCCCGGCTCCTGGCTGCGCTTGCGACCAGCGCGCTCGCCCCGCTCGATAACATCGCGATCGACCACGCGCTCCATCGGCACTACGGGAGGACGATGCACCTCCTCGGCAGCACGCGACGCCGCCTCTGCCGCAGCGGCCTCAATTGCCCATGCCTTGCTTTCTGTTTCGTGCTCGTCGGCCATTACGGCAACCCCTCGTTAACAATTTGGAAACAATGCGCCCATTAGAGTAACGCGGAACGTGGGGATTGCAACCCTTAGTTAGACGAGCGGTATGACTATATCGGGAGCGTACAAAAACGGCCGGCCACGCTTTTGCTTGCGCGGTCGGCCGTTTAATGTTTTCGCAGATAAAACCTGCCAAAACAAACCTGTCCCTTTTTGGAAGGTTATTCGTGCTGGCTGGTGCGGTGCTCGTACTCCTCGGGGGTGATGACATCCTCGATGCGCAGGTTGACGCCTGCCACCTCAAGGCCGGTCATCGCGGCCAGACGCTCGGTGACGCGCGCCTTAACGTCGTCAAAGATCGCAGGCGCACAGGCGCCATACTCGATGATGACCGAGATGTTGACGACCACGCGGTTGTCGTCGGTGACCTCGACCGTCACGCCCTTGGTCAGGTTCTCGGCACCAAACTGCTCCTGCACAAAGTGCATAAGGTTACCCTTCATGCCCAGAACGTGCGGCACCTCGCGGGTGGCCATGGCGACGATCTTCTCGATCACGCCGTTGGAATAGGTCAGCGAGTCCTCGGACTCGTCCGCCTCCTCGTCGTCCTCGTCCGCCTCGTCTTTGGACTCGGCCTCGACGAGCGTCTCGTCCTCGAGCGTTACGTCCTCCGCCTCGGCGGCGACGGCCTCGTTCGCCTCGAGCTCGGTATCGGCCACATCGACCTTCGTGTTAAAAGCCATGGTTCCTCCTTATGCCTGCCGCGGATGCGACAGTCGAATACGTATTAGCGGCCGCTAAACAGACGGCCGAAGAAGTTGACGATACCGTTCTCGCCGTCGCGAATCTGGCCGATCACGGCGCCGATCAACACAAAGAATGCGATGACGAGCGTGTCCCACAGGCCCAATGTAAGTACCAGCACGGCGAGGATAAAGCCTGCCACGGCACCGAGCGTAGTGTTGGGGTGGCGCACGGCGTAGCTCCAGATAGCAGCGCCCGTACCTTTGATGAGACCCATGGCCTCGTCAAAGTCATTAGCGGCGCTGTCGTGCTGCTCGCCGGCCTCGGGCTTGGTGTCGGCGGTCTCGCCTGCCGGCGTAGCGTTTTGGTCGATCGTCAGGCGCGGCGTGCGGGCGGTCTTGTCTTGGTTGGTATCACTCACCGGAAACCTCCACGGTCTGGACGGTAGTCTTGGACGGCAAAAAACGGACGCGTGCGGTCGTGCCCGGCGTGCCGAGCATGGTGTCGCAGGCCTTCTCGATGCGCTGCTGCATCGAGGCGGCAAGGGAAGCGACGTCCTTATCATCGAGCGCGATGGCCTCGACCTTAAAACGAACGCGCGACTCATCGGAACCCTGAACACGTGCCTCGATATGCTCAACCATCACGCGATCATCGCACTCCGCCGCGGCACGGGCACACGAGGAAAGCGCTGCGAGCGTGACCTCGATATTGCGCTCCCCCGCCGGATGCACGCAGGACGGCTCGCGACGCGCGAACATCAGGCGGAAAAACCCGATGAGCACGCCAAGTGCCACGATGGCGGCGCACATCGTAACGACGACGCGAGGCATGGTGTCACGTAACAGCAGCATAAAGCGATACGTATACGGTCCCCAGAACTGGCAGACAAGCGTACCCAGCGCCACGATGGCGGCGGCAAGATACACGATCGCTAGGGCTCGTTTGAGTACCCGCACGCGCGCTCCCTTCAGGTTTCGGTCCACAGAATGCAAAACGATTCGCATCATTATAAAAGAGCCGGGTCCGGTGCTGTACGCACGCGGATCCGGCTCATCTATTCCACGAGGCTTGCATGCTCGTTTCATTATGCCCAGATATGCGCGGCTTAACCCGCGCGGGCGCTACTCCTCCTCGAGGGCAGCGATGACCTCGTCGGTCATGTCCATGGTGCTGTAAACATCCTGGACGTCGTCGAGCTCCTCGAGACGGTCGATGAGGCGCTGAACCTTCTTGGCGTCGGTACCGGAGACCTCGGTCGGGGTAGTCGGGACCATGGTGGTCTCGGAGCCCTTGACCTGGATACCCTGCTCCTCGAGTGCCTTGGAGACAGCCATGACGTCGTTGGCAGCGGTCCAGACGATCCACTCCTCGCCGGCGTCCTCGTAGTCCTCGCCACCGGCCTCGGCGATAGCCATCATGAACTCATCCTCGTCACCGGCAGCACCGTTGGCGATCATGGTCTCCTTCTTGGCGTTCTCGTCCAGGATCTCCTTGGCGACGACGATCTGGCCCTTGCGCTCAAACTGGAAGGCGACGGAGCCGGAAGTGCCCAGGTTGCCACCAGCGTGGGAGAAGGCGGAACGGACATCAGCGGCAGTACGGTTGCGGTTGTCGGTCAGGCAGTCGACGTAGACGGCGACACCGGCGGGACCGTAGCCCTCGTACACGATGTTCTCGTAGACGGCGGCGTCGGCACCCGAACCAAAGGCCTTATCGATAGCGGACTTGATCTTGTCCTTGGGCATGGACTGAGCCTTGGCCTTGGCAACGGCAGCGGCGAGGCTGGCGTTGTTCTCGGGCAGCGGGTCACCGCCGAGACGGGCAGCAACGGTGATGTTGCGGCTCAGCTTGGAGAAGAGGGCGGAACGCTTGGCGTCCTGCGCGCCCTTACGATGCTTGGTTGTGGCCCACTTAGAGTGTCCGGACATACGTGTCTCCTATCGGTTTCGACCTAAAGCCCAGCGCAGATGCTCGGGCAATATAAACAAACGTCGTTATGATATACCTACTGGCCTGCGAGATAAACCCCAAAATGAAGGCGTCGTGATGATACAGCCCCTTGGTGCAAAGTAACCTGCCCCCTTTGCACCAAACTTAGGACCAGAGGAGGTCGCTGCGGGTGATGGTGGCGCCGATGGCAAAGGGCATGCAGGCGATAACCGGGTACAGGTAGCGCATGTAGGTCGAGCCGTTGCAGGGACCGATCAGGCACACGGCGAGCACGCCCAGCAGCGGCACCCAAATGGCCAGCCCGCGCCACGAATGACGACGTAGCAGATAGGCCACCACGGCGATCATGATCCACACATAGGTGGCCGAGCTCATGGCGAGCGAGATAAACGGGATGCGTTGTACTGCCACGCGATACAGGTTGATCAGGTGGTCGCACCAGCGCACAACCTTGCTATCGACCGGATGGAAGTCAAAGTACTTGAGGTTATCGGGCTTCGCCATGATCTCGGCACTGCGCGCCGTGCTGTAGACCCACGCATCGCGGGCACTCGGATAAAAGTAGCCGTAGTAGTTATTGATAAGCGCCGAGATATAACACTCGGGATCCTTTTTGAACATCTGGGCCCACACCTCGAAATAGGCCTTGATGTCCTCCTGCGAGGCGTACTCGTTAAAGCAATTTTTGACGGCGTCCGACTTATCCGGGTTGTAGCGGCGGCCCAGATTCTCGTACTTGAGCACACGGTCGATCACGGCACGCTCTTCGTCGGTCACCAAGCCGTCGCAAGGAGCCTCCACGATGGTGCCGTCCTCCTTAACCGTGGGGTTGACGCCCGAGTTGAGGCCGTCGTGCTTTTGGACGAAACGAGCCGTCTGCTGGAACGGAATCGAGAGGATTTCGCGCTTGGAACCAGGCGTGATGTCGTGCGCCGGCATAAAGACCTTGGTGAAGTACATATTAGAGGCAAGACAGAGTGCAAGCACCACAAGAACTCCCACCCAGCGGAAACGCGGGATGGCGCCCGAAGGCGCAGCACCATCCTGCTTGGCTGCACGACGAGCCACATGCGCGTCCCATGCGCAAAACGCCGCCGCGATTACGCATGCCGCCAGGGGAAACACCAGGCCGCCGTTGCGCAGAAACGTGGAACCCATGGTGCCCAGAGCGAGCATCAGCCAGTCATGGCGCGCAAAGAGCACGGGGGCTTTCTCGCCCGTTCGCTCGACATTGGCATCACGACGGGGCAAGCCACATGCCACGAGCTTGACGGTCTGTACCAGCAGCACCAAGAACGCGTCGGCAAAGAGCACGTCTTTGGTGAGCAACGCCGCGTAGTTAGAGAACATCGGCATAAACACAAAGAACAGCAAGATCACGCCGCGGACCGGCAGGCTCACGCCCAGCTTGCGCAGCGACGAGATGGAATAGGCCATGCAGGCGGCCGTAATGACGAACTGAGCGCAGGTGTAGATGGCAAGACCTGCGTTGGCGCTGTTGAACAGTGAAAGCCCCAGCTGGACGCACGAACCGATGATAGCCGTGTGCACCACGGGATGATGTCCGTTGAGCAACACATTGGGATTGAGCAGACGCAGGTAGTCACTCGTGCCGTTGGGGTAGTTGAACCACTGGCGAATCTGCGCACCCGTATCTCCCATAAAAAGGCCGGGCAGCGAAGCGATGAGCGTGGGCGCCCAGGCGACCATAAGCACCAGGAAGGGCCCGGCAAAGGGATGGACCGAGAGCACGGCGTGAGCCACACGCCATACGCGGCCAAAGTGCGCTTCGGAAAACGGAATGCGCCGAGAGCTCAACCAATCTAGACACTCAAAAGCCAGGTAGAAAGCAACGACCGCCAAGAGCATCCAGCCCGCACCGCCTATCCAGGCGCAGATGATGCGAGCCTTGTCGCCGAGTACGATCTCGGCAGAATCGGTGAGGTCGTAGCTGCGGCCAAACACCATGCAGACGGCAAAGAACAGCGACGGAAGGATCACCGAAGGACGCCAAGCATCGCCGCGGCCAAAGAATACGTAGCGAAACGGCAGAGTGAGCAGGCAGGCAAGCGCAAGCAGCATGACCGCGTCGGTATGGCCGGCAAACGAGAGGAGCACCTCGTAGCACACGTACAGCATGCCCGAGGCTTTGGGGTCAATCGCCAAGACTGCGTTGCTCGAGACCGGCGCGGGATCGATGGAAAACGCCGTGGTCGCCAACAGCGCGAGCAGAAATGCGATGAGCGTCTGCTTGGCGGGGTAGCGCTTAAACCAGACGATGCGGGCAGCGTCGCGCGCAGCCGTTGTGGAGAGGTCGGAATCCTTCACAGTCCAAAGAGCCTTTCTAGAAACCTGCCAAAAAGGGACAGGTTTATTTTGGCAGGTTTTATCTGGAAAACGTTACGGTTCTGTCATCGTTGCCCAGCAAACCACCACAAAGGTGCCTGTCCCCTTTGTGGTGGTTTTGGTGATTAGGCGTCCAGGTAGATGCGCTGGGGGCGATTGCGGTGTCGGGCGAAAATGATGAGCACCAGGCCGGCAATCACGAGCGGCAAACTCAGCAGCTGGCCCATGGTGATAACGCCTCCCAGCAGATAGCCCAGCTGGGCATCGGGCACGCGCACGAACTCAACGAGAAAGCGGACGATGCCGTACCCCATCACGAACACGCCCATAAACGTGCCCTGGGGCAGCAGCGACTTTTTGCGGCTGAGCACCTGCAAAATACAGAAGAGCACGACGCCCTCCAGGAATGCCTCATAGAGCTGGGAAGGATGGCGCGGCATATCGCCCGCCGTGCCGCCAAAGACCACACCCCAAGGCAGATTGGTCGGCTTACCCCACAGCTCGCCGTTGACGAAATTGGCACAACGGCCCAGGCACAGGGCCAGCGGGGCGCCGATCACGGCAAGGTCGGCGACGGTCCAGGCGTCGAGCTTATACATGCGGCACACGATGATGCCGCCCAAGATGCCGCCCACCAGGCCGCCGTGGAAGCTCATGCCGCCCTCGTTGGTAGCAAAGATCTCGAGCGGGTGGGTCCAATAGTAGCCATCGCCGTAAAAGACGACGTAAAACAGGCGCGCACCGATAATGAGGCCAAAGACCACGCCGACCACGACACTCGTCAGGTCGTCAATCGTGATGTTAAAGCCCCAGCGACGCTGCGTGCGGTACATGACGACCGCCGTGAGCAGGGCGCCGACCACATAGGCCAGACCATACCAGTAAATCGTGATGGGCCCCGCCGAAATCGCGACGGGATCAAGCATATGGTAGAAGTCGTTGAGCATGTCGACCCTCCTACTCCCTACATACCAAATGCGGCCGCGGGCCTTGCGCTCGCAGCCGCATATTTGGGCGTAACGTCTATGCGGAGTATGCCGTCCGCAGCTTTCGCAGCTTAGAACGGCGCGTACTCGTCGTACAGGTCCTCGGCCTCGCCGGAGGCATTGACCTGCTCAACTCGTGTAACGCCGGGCACATGCTCCTTCAGGATGCGCTCAATACCCATGGACAGGGTCAGCGAGCTCATGGGGCAGCCGGCGCAAGCGCCCTGCAGCTCCAGTTTGACGACGCCCTCGTCGTCAACGCCCACATACTCCATATCGCCGCCGTCGGCCTGCAGGTTGGGGCGAATCTCTTCAAGAACCTTCTTAAGCAGCTCTTCGTTAACAGCCACAGGGGCTCCTTTCTCACAATTACGCGGGCGCGCCCGCGGACAGAAGCTATGTTACTACAGCCGTGTACCCGCTCACGAGCCGTCCATGCGCGCAGACGCGACTTTCACGAGTAGTCAATTTGGGACGGGGCTCTTTTGGCTGCCTTTTGTTGCCAGCTGGCGTTGGCACGCGCTACTGCCGAGCCTGTCCCCCGGTACCAATCTGGACATCGACGATGACCTGGCGGTAGCTGATGCCGCAGGAGTCGAGAATGCGGCGGCTGATACGGCCGTCATCGGTGTCGGCATACTTATTGTCCAGGTAGACGACCTCGCCCACGCCCACCTGCGCCAGGATCTTGGCGCAGTCGTGACACGGGAACAGCGTGACGTAAACCGTGGAACCCTCAAGGTCCTTGAGCGAGCCACGGTAGTTGAGCACGGCGTTGGCCTCGGCATGGACCACGTAGTTGTGCTTGTCCTGCAGCGGGTCATCGCTCGTACCCCACGGGAAAAAGTCGTCGTTGAGCGCCGAGGGCGTGCCGTTGTAACCCACCGAAAGGATGCGGTGGTTGGTGCTGGCGATGCACGCTCCCACCTGCGTGTTGGGGTCCTTGCTGCGGCGCTGCGCGGCGATGGCCACGCTCATAAAGAACTCGTCCCAGCTAATAACGTCGCGGCGCTTGCCCGACGCGGTTTGATGAAGATCGTCCGACATGGCAGACACCTCCGCAATCGCAATAGTTTGGCCCATTGTAGCAGGTGAAAGGTAGGGGCGCTTATCCCACCAGCCCCTCGCCCTACGCGCGGCGGGGCTTTTGGTTGATGCGGTAGAGCTCGGCGAGACCCCGCAACGTCAGCGCGTCGTCTACCGTCAGGCTGTGGCCGACCAGCGCCGCAAGTGCCTCGGCATCGTCTCCGGTAATGACGATGGGCACATCGCCCTCCCCCGCGGCCTTGGTCGCGCGCATCTCGGCAAGCACCATGTCGAGCATTCCGTCGATGCGGGCTACCTCGCCCAAAACCACACCCGAGCGCATGGCCTCACGCGTGTTGCGTCCGATGACGTGCGTTGGCGCCGAGGGCTCAACCTGGGGTAGGCGCGCTGCTGCCGCCGAAAGCGAACGGGCGCCGAGGGCCAGGCCTGGCGCGATAACGCCGCCCACAAAGGTACCGTGCGCGTCGATGACCTCGATATTGGTCGTCGTGCCCAGGTCGATCACGATGCACGGAGAGCCGTAGACGGCGCGGGCCGCCACGGCATCGGCGATGCGGTCGGGGCCGATCTCGGCCGGATCGTCGTAGTGCACGGGTATGCCGGTCTTAAGTCCCGGCCCCACGGTGAGCACGCGCCCCGTGCAGGTGCGGGAAAGTGCCGCCTTCCACGGGCGCTCGAGCGCCGGGACTACACAGCTCAGCACGGCCGCGGCGGGTGCAAGCACCCCGGGCACACCTGCATCGGCGGCGAGCGCGCCCATGACCTGCATAAGTCGCATGCGCGCTTCGTCGGCCGTAATGCTCGACGGCGTCGTGATCTCGCATGTCGCAAGCGGACATTCCTGCGCCGCGGCCGAATCCTCTGCAAACAGGCCAAAGCGAATGAACGTGTTGCCCACGTCGACCGTCAATATATATGCGCACCCATTAAGCATCGTCGGCGCTCCTTTCGTCTGCCCAGCAGTATATCGCCTACCTAAACCAGTCATCCCAAAATGGCTAGGTTGCGGCTATACTGATGCGCGGTCGTACGCGAGCTCACGCGGCGGCCCTTGGTAACCCGACTTCCCGCGCCGTATCCGTAGCGGCGCTTGCGGGGGAAGCGGATATACGCAAAGGAGTTCTATATGAGCAATCCCTCGAACCGCGCCTCGATGCGCGGTCAACTCACGCTGCGCGGCGTCGTCATCGGCGTCCTTGGCTGCGTGATCATCACGGCAAGCTCGGCCTACACGGCCCTCAAGATGGGTGCACTCCCCTGGCCGATTATTTTCGCTGCCGTCATCTCGCTGTTCTTCCTGAAGCTCATGGGTGACGCCAGCCTCAACGAGGCCAACGTCACCCACACCATCATGTCCGCGGGCGCCATGGTCGCCGGCGGCCTGGCGTTTACCATCCCGGGCGCCTGGATGCTGGGCTATGCCGACCAGATCAGCTGGCTCGACATGTTTATCGTGGCACTCGTCGGCACCATCTTGGGCCTGCTGGCAACGGCGCTCATCCACCGCCACTTTATCGTGGACGCCGCGCTGGAGTTTCCCACCGGCAATGCCGCAGCTCAGACACTGCGCGCCACCGAGGCCGGCGGCAAGACCGGCAAGCAGCTCTTTGGCTCCATGGCCATCGCAGGCATCTACAGCGTGCTTCGCGACGCTCTGGGCGTGGTGCCCAGCATGCTGTGCACGCTCAATATCCCCGGCGTGACCTTTGCCATCTATAACTCGCCCATGCTGCTCTCCATCGGCTTTTTGGTTGGCTTCGCCCCGGTTGCCTTCTGGTTTGCCGGCGCGCTGCTAGGTAACTTTGGCATCATCGTGGGCGGCACCGCTGCCGGTCTATTCGACGTTGTGACTGCGCAGGGCATCGTCAAATCGCTCGGCATGGGCCTCATGATGGGCTTTGGCGTCGCCGTCGTCCTCAAGGACATCCTGCCGCAGGTCGCCGGCATCGCCCGCGGCCTCGCCGCCGACAGCTCCAGCGACACCGACGAGCAGTCGCTCATCTCGGGCTCGCTTAAGCTCGACGCCGGCATCATCGGCCTGGGTACTGCCGCCATCGCCGTGATCGTCGCCATCGCGCTCGGCCTTGGCCCCGTCCCGGCCGTCATCGTCACGCTGTTCACCTTTGTCACCACCATCATGAGCGCGCAGAGCTGCGGCCAGACGGGCATCGACCCCATGGAGATCTTCGGCCTCATCGTCATGCTCATCGTGGCTGCCTTCGCACAGATCGCCCAGGTCAAGCTGTTCTTTATCGCCGGCATCGTGGCCGTGGCATGCGGCCTTGCGGGCGACGTCATGAACGACTTTAAGGCCGGCGCCGTGCTGGGCACCAATCCGCGTGCGCAGTGGATCGGCCAGGCCATCGGCGGCATCGTGGGCGCCCTGGTCGCCGCTGCCGTCATGGTCGCGCTCGTCACCGCCTATGGTCCGGATGCTTTCGGCCCCGACAAGAGCTTTGTGGCCGCGCAGGCAAGCGTCGTCGCCACCATGGTCTCGGGCATCCCGAGCGTGCCGTGGTTCGCAGGCGGCTTTATCGCCGGCATCGTCATGTACTGGCTCGGCATTCCGGCCATGATGATCGGCCTGGGCGTGTACCTGCCGTTCTACATGTCGCTCACGGCCTTCTTGGGCTCCTGCGCCAAGCTCGCCTACGACAAGTGGGCCGCACGCCGCGACGCCGCTGCCGGTCTTTCGGACGAGGAGAAGGCCGCCAAGGACGCCGCCTTCCAGGAGCAGGGCCTGGTTGTCGCCAGCGGCCTGCTCGGTGGCGAGTCCATCGTCGGCGTTATCCTGGCGTTTGTCTCCGTTGGCCTGAGCCTGCTAGGGTAGGCCGAACAACAACGCACCAGCGTAGAGCGCGGGGTCGGAATCAAACCGGCCCCGCGCTTTTTTGTCTATTTGACTCTTATGATCCTCACGGCGTTTTAGCCATGTCGATTGTCCTGACTTCCAGGTCAACAAACCTTGTCTGACACCTCGCCTAACGCGGTGTAGAGTAAAGACGATAGACGCAAGAAGCGGCTCAGAAGCTAAACGAGGTAAGCATGGAACTCGACAAACAACAGATCAAGCGGCTGCGCGAGCGTCATCATCGTCGTCACGGTATACGCCCTGCACACAGCGAGGCCATGGAGAATGCCACCCGTTTCCTTAAGCAGGCGTTCAACATACGCGAGGGACGCGCGCCCTATCACGTGATTCGCAAGCGCTTTGTAAACGGGGCGCGCCTGACTGGCTCGCACTTATGCATCCTGATCATTGCCATGTTGATCGCGAGCATCGGCCTCGATATCGACTCGGACATTGCCATCGTGGGCGCCATGCTCATCTGTCCGCTCATGGGCTCGGTCCTTGCCATGGCATACGGCATCGCCACGCTCGACCGCGAGATTGCCGTCGAGGCGATTGCCGGCCTCGCGCTGCAGATGGTCTTTTGTCTAATCACGTCCACGCTGTACTTTAAGCTCTCGCCCCTTGGCACCACCACGGCCGCCATCATCGACAACTCGACACCGACTGTGTGGGACCTTGCCGTCGCGCTCGCGGGCGGCTTTGCGGGCGGACTGGGCAACTCGCGCGACCAGGAACCCGCCACGCTCATCGCCGGCGTGGCCGTGGCGACCGCGCTCATGCCGCCCCTGTGCGCGGCGGGCTATGGCATCGCCATCGCAAGCGGGTCGCTGTTTCTTTCAGCCCTCTACGAGTTTGGCATCAACGTGGTCTTTATCGCACTGGCTGCCGAAGCCGTGCTGCTTCTTTTGCGCGTGCCGCTCAAACGTGACCTCAACGGCGACGGCATTGTGACCGCCGAGGAAAACGCCGAGGTCGATGAGCTGTCACTCAAGGTGCGCCGCCGCATCATCGTGGGCACGGTGATCTTTGCCATCCCCTGCATCGTTATGACGGCGGGGTCTATTGGCTCGGCGCAGGCCGGCGTGCAGGACGGTTACGGCGTCACCGAAACCACGCGCGAGCTTGCCGCGGTGCTGCCGGGCTTTAAGGATTACACCGTTGCCGTCGAGACCTCGGCCACCGAAGGCGAGGAGGAGGGCCTTGTCGAGCGCGAGGTTGTCGCCCATGTAACGACAAGCGAGGCGCTTGGGGCACACGACCGCCGTGTAGCCCGCAAGCTCATCGACCTCAATGTGCCCGAGCTCGATCGCGTGGAGTTTGATGTGCAGTAATACGCGACGTGGGATGGATGCGCGCAGCCGCGAGTCACGACATGGCGCAGACGTGACGCGGGCCACGAGCAAATAGCGGGGCGCGGTCCATGGCCGCGCTCCGCTCGCTGATTTATTGCCGTGAATCAGCTGTCCGCATCGACATCGCCAGACTCCACTGTAAACGCCGGACCGGTACTCACCAGATAAAAACGGGTCACCCTGGTATCTCTAAATAGGTAGAGCAAGCCCTGATCGCGTCGGCGCGAAATATACGCCACGTGGACCGTACCGAATTCTTCGCCGTTTTCCTTCTTTAATATCAGGATGCTGGGGTCATCCGTACGCTTAAACTGCCCGTCTGTGCAGATTCCGTCTTGGTCGACCAGCTGCCATCGACAGTTGTCCTCCTCAAGAAAAGCCAGGGTTTCCCGACTCGTTTTGTCATCCCGATAGTAACCGTCAATGGTAAAGCCTTCGGAAACGCATTCCTGCATATAGGATGTTTCTCGATTTATAGCAAACTGCCCTGCAGCGCCCAGGAGCACAGCCAGGCAGACCACTGCAAGGGTTATCGAAATAACACGGCGATCCATGTTAGCCCAACCGATAGTTGTTTAACGGAGCGCGTAACATACCCGGAACCTCCGATATCATGGCGAACGTCACCTACGGCCTTCCAGCAATCATATGTTTCCAACATCAAACCATATGACTACAACTCGTTGGAGATAGATTCCATAAACGGACAATGATATACGGCGAACGGCTACACTTATCAATTAACCCAGAGTTATGGAGGCCGTTTTTCGTACTGCAAGATCGCAGTTTTCGGAAGTGCGGTGAAAAATCGAGTTCTGCCGACCAGACCGACTTTTTTAGCAACAAAACCGCAGGTCACAAGAGTTCAAAAGAGCAGTGTGCTCGAAGGTTCGGAGTTTTCCCCGCACTTCCGAAATCCGAGTCCACGAAAGGCGTCGGCAAGGCCATTTACGCAACATGTATCCAGTAAAAAAGGGCCGCAGCCGGTACGGCTACCACCCTTTCGTCTCATATCTAGCCCGAAGAGGTCGGCTACTTCTTAATACCGCGTCACAGACGCTTTGCGACCGATGCCACGGCCTCCTCGCTAACCGAATCGCAGGCAGGCGAAGGGCTGCGTGCAGATGATGTTGGACGCACCGCGATTGATCAGGTCGAGTATCTCGGCCGTGAGCAGCCAGACCTCGCCCATGTTATTACATACCGAAAGCACCGTGCGGGCCTTGTCGGCCATGGCGCCAACACCTGAAGATTTTATCCGTAACTCAAAGAGCTAGGAGGTTGATAAAATCCAGAAACATCATGGCTAAAAGAGACGGGCACACTGTCCCTGTTTTTCGCACGAGCAGCGCAAAAATAAGGCCCAGACAAAGATAGCCCCCCATCATTGCAATGATGTAATTTGTGGGTGCCCCGATTAAACACTGTTGAGTCACGAGAAGCAATGCCCATAGAATCGACTGTACAAATGCCCTTATACAAAACGGCCGAACTATTCCGACGATTGTGTATTCAAATAAAAATACGTACCTAAATAACAGCTCATGCAAAACTGAAACCGAACAGACCAATACCCATCTGGATATTGATTTTCCACCTATATCGAGCATAGCGGCCATAATAATAAATACGATGAAAATGAACTGCCATCCCAAAAGAATCCCGCGCTGCTTGGTCTTATCGCGGGAAACAGCGCCCCGAGTTGCAAAAAGATAGACTACCAACGCACAAAAGAGCGCCCCTGTAGAGCACAGCCAAGCGGGAGATCCTTTTGCAATAACCCAAATGGCCCACGGCACGCTAGCAACCATCGTACCCAGTAGATAACGTGCCCCCAGGCGCATTATTTCAGTCGCTTTTCCCAAGCTCTACCACCTCATCACTAGCTGCTATTAGGTCCATATCGTGTGTAATAACAATGACAATCTTGTGCTTGCGCAGTTCCTTCACAGCATTTATCAGAGCTTCTTTATGAGCAATATCAAGTGATGCTGTTGGCTCATCGAATAAATAGACGTCTGCCTTCTTTTCCAAGACCCGCCTAATTTCCAATTGTTTCAGTTCCCCAGGAGACATTCCTCCGCACCTCTTCTTTTCGATAGAAGGAAAATTTCTATCGCTAAGAAAATCCTTTTCTGATATCGGGGTTTGTTCGGCAAACGAAACTAGATTCCGCCTAAGGTGCTCGCAGTTGATTTCTTCTTGGGCCTTACCGTTGTAGGAAATAGCCCCACCGTAACCCGAATTGAAACAACCCATTAATAAGTACGCAAGGCTCGTTTTGCCCGAGCCATTAATCCCCACAAGAGCATAGAGCTTTCCTTTGTCAAACCTGAGATTCAAGTTATTGTAGAGACACTTTTCATTTAATGTAAAACCAAAATTATGCAATTCGATGCAATCGATCTCCAAGAGCTCCTCTCCAGCAACAGCCAAAGGCAATTTAGAGGCATTTAGACGAGATATCGATGAGAAGCAGTCTTGTACGCTACTACCTATACCGTAGATTGACCTCACGGCAGATAGCATTAAAGCCATGTAGCTCGAAACGGCAACAAGTTGGCCTACACTCATGCTTCCTTGCATTACATAGAAAGCCGAAATCAAAAGAATAGTCACCTGGGACGCAGCCGCAGCAAAGGAATCCGTTGCCTGAAATCTCGAAACGACACTTTGATAGGCGACTCCGGCGTGCAGCAAAGACGAAAAAAAGCTATCTATGGATTTCAATGCTCTTTCGAATAGCACATTAACATACAAAAATCTCTGATGCGCAAGTACGGACTCCACTTTTCCGAAATACAGGGACTGCTCCTCCTTAAAGGTCAGACCTGAAACAAAAAGCGGTTTTCTGAATAAAGCATATGCAATTGCATACAAGATGCAAAATGTCACGGAAACCCAAAAGAGCGCTACGGAGCATCCATAGAGAAAAATAAAACTGATACCTAGCTGGACAACCGCAAGAAGTACCGTCTGGAGCACCGACAATCCGAAGGAAGCCACAGTATTGGCATCTGAACAAATTTGTTGAGTTTTTTCAGCTGACTCCTGCTCAAAATATAACTCAAAAGGCATCCGAACGAGCTCATCGATTTTACTTCGAACAATCGAGTATGCAGCCACGGTCGTTATCCGCATTGAAAGAAGGGTGCTTAAATAACTGACAACAATATCGATTAGTGCCGCAAAACCAATTAGAGCGCTGCTAATCATGATAGAATCGTAAGATGTTTTTTTAGATATATTGTCAACCAGAGCGCTCGTAAGCAGCGGGGATACAGAAGCCATCATTCCAGATATTATTAAGCACAACGCGAAGACTATAACCAGAAGCAATTGGGAAGAAAACCCAAGTCTGAAATATGGCAGATAATCGAAGAGCGCCGTTGAGTCCGCATCACTTCTTATGCTTGAAATCATAGGCCGCCCTCATTACTTTTATACAGTTCTTTCTTGCAGATACGCAGCTTGTCTTATTTTCATACAGCCTGGTGAAGGGACAGCCACCCATGCACATAGGAAGAAGCGAGCAGTTAAGACATTCTGAATCTGAACAAAAGTCATAAGCATTCCATTTGGAAACTTCGAATGCGTTACTCGCTACGCTTTCAAAGATGCTGCCATAACTTCTGTCGGAATATCCTATTTCATTCCAGCATTTATATAAGGAACCATCTGGTCCAATAACTTCTGAATATTTATTGACGGCTCCGCATATGGTCGGATTAAAGCCTGGAAGAAACGGATCCATGTACCCCGTCATTTTGTAGCGAGACAAACAGGATGCTTCAATCGAGGCAAATTCGTCCTCTGAATAGCACGGAGAGTTAGCGCATGCCCCATTTATATCATCTACTGCCGCTAAATACAGTTTTACTCTATTACGAAGACCTTTTTGATCAAGCGAATCAATCAAGCGATCAATCTGATCACCGTTCGTCGGATCAACATTAACTCTTAAGATGACATTGAAGTACGCACTAGCTCTTTTTACGTTATCGATAATACGGTTGAACGTATCACCGCCAGAAGGAAGACATCTTCGTTGATTGTGTATTTCAGGCGGACCATCGACAGTCACCTGAACGTGCGTGACCCCATTTTTTGCAAGCAACTCCGCCGTTTTCCCATCTAAGAAATAACCATTGGTCACCATGCTGGCGTTAAATAAGATTTCATCACTTCGGATTCCGCGCGTAATCTTCTCCACCGTCTCAATCGCCAATAAAGGCTCGCCGCCATACCAGGCAATCTGCAAACTGTCTGCCTGATTGTCTAAAGCCATGCCATTGATATGCTTTATTACCTGATCGACGCACTGGTCGCTCATTGAACCATAACGCTTGCCGTCCTCATAACAATACGGACACCTGAAATTACAATTCAATGTCGGAGCTATCGTAAATGAAAGTGATTTTGATTGCATGCGACAGGCCGATGATATCTCTTTTAAATGTTCGATTTCGTCAAGTCCGTCGGAAACCAACAACCCCGCGTCCATCAAATTGTCGACAATTTCCGAAGGGCCATTAGCCCCATTCGCAAATAGCGCCTTCTCGTATTCCGCATCCAACGCAACAATTGCGCCGGAGTAAGAGTTATATACCAGCGTAGGCTGATTACCTTTATCGATTACATTAAAGCGAGACTGTTTCATTTCTACTCCGTTGCATATTTCAATATATCAACCTGCCATTAGGAGTAATTCCAGCCACAGAATTTGGTAATGCAGATCCTCAGGCCACACGGTCCTCCCCCTGAATAACTCCAACAAATATGCGCTGCACAGGACACACACGTAGAAATATCTCGAGACGAAGCAGGCATCTGAGTATTCACTGGCTTTTGAATATATTCCATCGAAGCTCCTAGCTTACGTGTATACCGCAATATTGAAATGCGCGGCAATTCCCGCCCGTGTACACGGTACACATCCCCCAGGGATTACAGCGCCCCTGACATTTTGCGCCCTGACAAGGACACCAACTTGATAGCAAAGCAATATCGTCAGGTGTTTGAGTTGGCTGTATCCAATCCACAATGGCTCCTTTCTCGTTTTAGGCCTAGTTATACTTTGGTCAAAAAGTCAAAAGCCGTTTGATAACTTTTTGTACTAGATGAAACAATTTGTTTGCCTTGTTTAACATTTTTTAATTTACACTTAGTCTGATTAAAAATTCAACCTAAGGAAATTCTGGTGAATGTTGTTCAGCTGCAGTATTTCATAAAGGTATTTGATTGTCAGAATTACTCGGATGCAGCAACTATATTAAGCGTTTCGCCGCAAGCTGTTTCAAAAGGCATTCGAGCATTGGAATCTGAACTTGGTCTGAAGCTGTTCGAAAAAAGAGGCAGTATTCTACATCTAACAAACTATGGAGAGGAAATCCTTCCTATAGCATTAGATGCACTAGCTTCAATTGAGGGAATTCAAGCGTATGCGCAAATCACGCGTGAAAAGATAAAAATAATCCAGACACATTTGACACGCGTTGCAGTCGGACTACCACCAATACTCACAACCTGGTTCAACCAGCCCACACTAAACCGGCTCTCGAAAAAGTACAACGGTGGTAAATTTGCTGTTTCCAGATACGACGACGGCGGAACGTGCTTATCCCTTCTACTTGACGGACAAATCGACATTGCGATTGTCGCTGGGCAAGTAGACACCAATCTTTTTGAATCGCATTTTTTATTGAACGCCGAAGTCAACCTCCTCGTTGAAAGCAATCACCCATTAGCTAGTCACGCAGCAGCGAATCTAAACGCGGTGGCTCAATATCCAATTGCAAACACCTGTGACATTCGATATTGTCGAAAAAGAATAGACTCAGCATTTAACCATCTGGGCCTTTTCCCCCGCTACGAGAGTATTAACTTAGCAGACCAGCACAATTTGTCCGATTTTCTCATTCGTAAGCATGGGGTTATTTTGACCATAGCCTCGCAAACGTCTCAAATCAGGATAGGCTATCCAGCAAAAATCGTTTGCCTAGGCAAACAAGATAGATTATCAATCCCTTTTTACTGCGCTTCAAATTCAAACGATGTCCAAGCGCAAACTCATCACGCGATAAGCTGCATTCAACTTGAGGCACGCCAGCTATCCCGCTGTTTAAAAAGCGCTGAAGAAGGAGGCCTTTCCGGCTGAACATGGCGGGCGTACTAATTCTATGCAAAACAGCATCGCATTCCGCCAGAACGGAAGCGTGGGCCAGCCCCGAGTTTTTTGTAGTATTCCGAGAGAAAACAACAAGGGCCGGCAGACTCTTGGCAAATCAGTGACCCACTCACCACCCACAAAACTGTGCCCCACTTCCGAAATCCGAGTCCGCTGAAAGCGCCTGCAACGCCATTTGCGCAACATATGTCCAGCAAAAACGGGTGGTAGCCGGCACGGCTACCACCCGTTTGCCTCATATCTAGCCCAAAGCAGGCCAACTACTTCTTAATGCCGCGTCCCAGACGCTTGACGACCGATGCAACGGCCTCCTCGCTGGCCGGTCCGCAGCTCACGCAGCCATCGTGGGCGCGCATCTGGCCGGTGACCTCGTCCATCGCGAGCGGCGCCACCTTCTCGAGCTTAAAGCCCTTGCCGGCGCGCATGTTCTCCTTCGCCACGCTAATCATGAGCTTGATGCGGTTGAGCTGGTTGACCTCGGACGCACCAGGGTCGTAGTCCACCGCGACGATGTTGCTCTCGGGGTGCTGGCGGCGCAGCTCCTTGATCACGGCCTTGCCCACCACGTGGTTGGGCAGGCACGCGAAGGGCTGCGTGCAGATGATGTTGGGCGCGCCGTGATCAATCAGGTCGAGCATCTCGGCCGTGAGCAACCAGCCCTCGCCCATGTTGTTGCACACCGAAAGCACCGTGCGGGCCTTGTCCGCCATGGTGCCGATGCGCTCGGGTACCTCAAAGCGCTCGGACTTTTCGAGCAGCTCCTCCACCGGTGTACGCATCCAGTCCACGAGCTTAATAAGCGCTTGCATGCCCGCGCGCGTAGTGGCAGAACTTCCCAGCTCGTCTTTCTGCAGCTCGGCGTTGCTCATGGAGTACAGGAAGAAGTCGAGCAGGCCCGGCACCACGGCCTCGCAGCCCTCGCGCTCGATAACGTCGACCACGTGGTTGTTGGCCGTGGGATGGAACTTGACCAAGATCTCGCCGACCACGCCCACACGTGGCTTGGTGCCCTCGCCCACGAGCGGCATGGTGTCGAACGCGCGGATGGCCTCGCGGCACAGCTTGGTGTAGTTGTGACGGTTAAACTTGGGCGCCAGCTTGCGGGCTCGTGCCATGTACTCCTCGTAGAGCGCGTTGGCGGCACCGGGCGTGGCCTCGTACGGGCGGCAGCGATAGAGCATCTGCATCATCACGTCGCCAAAGAGCACCGCGTAGACTGCCTGCTTAAGCAGCGCCGGCGTCAGCTTGAAGCCGGGGTTGTCCTCGCCCAGCGCCACGGCCGAAAGCGAGATCACGGGGATCTCGGGGTGACCGCTCTCGCGCAGGGCTTTGCGAATGAGCGCGATGTAGTTGGTAGCACGGCAGCCGCCGCCGGTCTGACTGATGACCACGGCCGTCTTGGACAGGTCGTACCGACCGCTCTCGATGGCCTCCATGATCTGGCCCGTCACCAGGATCGACGGATAGCAGATGTCATTGTTCACATAGCGCAGGCCGGCCTCGACGGCGTCGTGATCGGTCGAGGGCAGCAGCTCCAAGTTGTAGCCGGCACCGCGGAACACCTCTTTGACCAGGTCAAAGTGGATCGGCGCCATCTGCGGGCACAGGATGGTGTAGCCCTCGTCGCGCATCTGCTCGGTAAAGGGCACCTTCGGCCATGCGGTCGAAGCACTCTCGCGCTGAGCCTCAAACGTGTACTTGCGGCTCGCGAACGCGGGGGCATCCGTGGAGGGCGCCACCGGCGCGGCATCGCCCTGCTCGTAAGCCTCGCCCGCGGCCGTGGCCTCGGCCAAGCGCTCGGCCTCCTGGTCCTTAAGCGCGGCCATGAGCGAGCGGATGCGGATGCGCGCGGCACCCAGGTTGGACACCTCGTCGATCTTGAGCACGGTGTAAATCTTGCCGCTGGCTTCCAGGATCTCCTGCACCTGGTCGGTGGTCAGGGCGTCCAAGCCGCAGCCGAAGGAGTTGAGCTGGATCAGGTCCAGGTCGTTGCGCATCGTCACAAAACGAGCGACGGCGTACAGGCGGCTGTGGTACATCCACTGGTCGACGACGCGAATCGGACGCTCGGGCTTTACCAGATGCGCGAGCGAATCCTCGGTAAAGACCGCAAAGCCAAAGCTCGAGATAAGCTCGGGCAGGGCGTGGTTGATCTCGGGGTCGTTATGGTAGGGACGACCGGCGAGCACGATGCCGTGACCGCCGTGGTCCTCGACCCACTTAAGAGCCTCCTCGCCCATGGTCTGGATGTCCTCGTGGAAACGCGCATCGGCCTCAAAGGCGGCGTTGACGGCGGCATCGACCTCGGAACGCGTGATCTTGGGCCCACGCACGCGACCGCGACCGGCTTGCGCATCGGCCACACGGTCGACGGCGAGCACCTGGTACAGACGGCGCTTGAGCTCGGTCTTGTCATGATAGGGCACAAACGGGTACAGGAACTCGATATTCTGCTCGCGAATCTCATCGATATTGAGCGCCAACGCCGTGGGGTAGCTCATGACGATGGGGCAGTTGTAGCAGTTACCGGCCGTCGGGTCCTCCTTGCGCTCCCAGCGCACGCACGGCATCCAGATAAAGTCGACATCGCGGTCGATAAGGTTCATCACATGGCCGTGGCTCATCTTTGCCGGGTAGCACACGCTCTCGGACGGCATGGACTCGATGCCCGCCTGGTAGGTCTTTTTGCTCGACTGGTCGGACAGCTGCACGCTAAAGCCCAAGCGCGTAAAGAACGCGTGCCAGAAGGGGTAGTTCTCGTACATGTTGAGCGCGCGCGGGATGCCGACGGTGCCGCGCGGGGCCTCGTCGGGGCTCAGCACCTCGCGGTTAAAGAGCAGATCGTTCTTCTTTTTGAAGAGGTTGGGCGCCTCGGTCTTTTGCTTTTTGTGGCCGGCACCCTTCTCGCAGCGGTTACCGGTAATGAAGCGCCTGCCGCCGCCAAAGTCGTTGACGGTGAGCTGGCAGTTGTTGGAGCAACGGCCGCAGCGGACATGCTTTTGCGTCACGGTGAGGTGCGCGATGTCCTCGGCCGAAAGGATGGTCGAGGTGCCGTCGGCGCCGGCGCGATCGCGGGCGAGCAGGGCCGCACCATAGGCGCCCATGCAGCCGGCGATGTCGGGACGCACGGCATGAACGCCGGTGAGCTGCTCAAACGCGCGCAACGTGGCGTCGGACATAAAGGTGCCGCCCTGAACGATCACCTGGCTGCCGATCTCCTTGGGGTCGCGCAGCTTAATGACCTTGAACAGGGCATTCTTGATGACGGAATAGGACAGGCCGGCCGCGATGTCGCCCACCGTGGCACCTTCCTTTTGCGCCTGCTTGACGCGCGAGTTCATAAAGACCGTGCAGCGGCTGCCCAAATCGACCGGGGCCTTGGCATGGATGGCGGCATCGGCGAACGCGCGCACGTCCATGTTCATGGACACGGCGAAGCTCTCGATAAAGCTGCCGCAGCCCGATGAGCAGGCCTCGTTGAGCATGATGTGCTCGATGACGCCGTCCTTGACGCGCAGGCACTTCATGTCCTGGCCGCCGATGTCCAGAATAAACTCGACGCCGGGCAGGAACGCCTTGGCGCCGCGCAGGTGCGCAACGGTCTCGATCTCGCCGGAGTCAGCCTTGAGGGCCTCGATGAGCAGCGCCTCGCCGTAGCCCGTGGTGGTCACGTGGCCGATGGTGCAGCCTGCAGGAATGTGGTTGTAGAAATCGGCCATGATAACCTTGGCCGTGCCCAGGATGTCACCGTTGTTGTTGCCATACCAAGTGTGCAGCAGCTGACCGTCCTCGCCCACAAGTGCGGCCTTCATGGTGGTGGAGCCGGCGTCGATGCCAATGAACACGCGGCCGGTGTAGCCGTCGAGCTTGCCCTTGGGGACGACTTCCTGGTCGTGGCGACCCTTGAACTCGGCAAAGTCCTCGTCGGTGGCAAAGAGCGGATCCAGACGTTCGACCTCGGCACCCTGTGTGTCACCCAGGGCATCAATGGCCTCGATGAGCTGCGGGAACGTGCTGAGCTTGTTGGACTCGTGCGCCATGGCGGCGCCGCTCGCCACAAACAGGTGAGCGTTTTGGGGCACGATACGGTGCTCCTCGTCCAGGTTGAGCGTGAGGTAGAAGCGGTGGCGCAGCTCGGAGAGATACTGCAGCGGGCCGCCCAGGAAGGCGACGTTGCCGCGGATGGGACGGCCGCACGCCAGGCCCGAGATGGTCTGGGTCACGACGGCCTGGAAGATGGAGGCGGCCACGTCCTCGGGGCGGGCGCCCTCATTGAGCAGCGGCTGCACGTCGGTCTTGGCAAAAACGCCGCAGCGGCTGGCGATGGGATAGATGGTGGTGGCGTTGGCCGCGAGCTCGTTGAGGCCGCTGGCATCGGTATGGAGCAGGGTTGCCATCTGGTCGATGAACGCGCCCGTACCGCCGGCGCAGGTGCCGTTCATGCGCTGCTCGATGCCGTTATCGAAGTAGATGATCTTGGCGTCCTCGCCGCCCAACTCGATGGCGACGTCGGTGGCCGGGATGAGGGTCTCGACGGCGCGCTTGCTGGCGATGACTTCCTGGACAAACTCTAGGTCGAGCCATTGGGAAAGCAGCAGACCGCCCGAGCCGGTAATGGCGCAGGTCATCTGGGCCGTCGGCAGCACGGTCGCAGCACCCTCGAACAGGTCGCGGGCGCAGGCACGGACGTCGGTGTGGTGGCGCTGGTACTTGGCGTAGACGATCTGGTTGTCGTCGTTGAGCACGGCGAGCTTAACGGTGGTGGAGCCCACGTCGATGCCCAGGTGCAGGTTGCCGCGGGCGGCCTCGGGGTTGAAGATCGCGCCTTCGGGGGCGTGGGCAGCGATGGCGGTTACGGACTCGGCAACGTTGGGCGTGGCTGCGCCAGCGGTGAGCGTCTCCCCTGCCGCGTTCTTGGCATCGGCAACAGCCTCGGCAACTTTCTCGGCAGCAGCGGTCGCGGCCTTCTGCGCAGCGTCCACCACGGCGGGCGCGGCCTCGCGTGCGGCAGCGACCACACGGTCCTTGATGCCCTCGACGAGTTTGCTCATTGTCTCTCCTCTTAGTTGTTGGACTCGACGGTTGCGACGGTGTCGGCCGCGTCCTCGAGCTGCAAGTTCAATAGCTTCATGCCGTATTCCGGCACGTTGATATCGATGGGTTGGCCATACAGGTCGCCGGGGCGCACAAAAGCGAGCACCGTCATAATGCGCGCCATGGCCTCGGGCGATTCGGTGAGCCCACGCTCAAACCAGCGCTGAATCAGGCCGACCTCGGCACTCACGACGTAGGTGACGTAGTAGTCAAAGAACGTGCCCAGCGCCAGGCCCAAAATGCCCGTCTGCGCACGCGGCACCACAGCCTCACGCGCGGTGTCGATGATCCTTTTAATGAAGGCCTGGTCGCCGCCCGGACCCAGCAGCGCACCGATTAAGTCGCGGTTGGCCGCAAGATAACGCAGCAGCTCAACCGAACCGGGCGCCGGCTCGAGCTCATCGATGTTGTGATAGAGATCAGGCAGCTGAGCTGCGGTGATGAGCTCAATGCGCTCACGGATCTCGGCCAGCAAGCCGTCCTCGATTTGATTGATAAAGTCGGGGATATCGCGGTAGTGCGAATAGAACGTGCGGCGCGTAAGGCCAGCGCGCTCGGTGAGCGACGCGACATTAATGCGCGAAAGGTCACCGCTTTCGGCAAGCTCGTTGGCAAGTGCCTGGCGAAGGGCACGCTGCGAGCGAAGGGACCGGCGATCGCATTTCTCGAGCTGGGACAAGCGTCCTCCTTGTTACTCAGCCTGTGCGCTATTGCACAGTGCGAGTATTATTGCACACCGTGTGCATCAACACGTAAAGGCAATATTTAGATTGTGGCAAAAGCGCAGTCCCTTGGTCACATTATTCGATGACGGTGCGGGAGTTTTGCTTGCGCATGGTGGCGAGCATGTGCTTGGGAACGGCGTGGGTCATGCAGCTGCCGATAGTCGCGCCTGCGGCGGCCTTGGCTGCATCGCTGCCGTTTTTGGTCGCATAACTGTGGCGGAAGCGTTTGAGCATGGCAATGTCGTTGCCGCCGTCGCCGTAGACCGCCACCTCGTCCTCGGCAATGCCGTAGTAACCCGCCAGCCAGGCAACACTCTCGCCCTTGTTGCACGCCACGTCCGTGATCTCGAACATCACCGGATCGAACGGCGCGTTGACCACGCGGTCCGATCGTTCGGCCAAATATGCCTTAAGATCGCGCTCCAGCTCGGGCGAGGTCACGCGACAATTGATCTTGCATACATCGTGACGCAAGATATCGCCGATCGACTGGTCGAAATACTGTTCCTCGTGATAGCCGCCACGCGCACGCATGCCGCGCATCACAATACGCTTGATGGGGCTGTCCTTTTTAAAGCCCGCCTGATGCATCTCGAACGAACCGCTCGAGAACATGCCATCGGGCGTGGAGCAATCAAAGCAGATATCCGGGAACGCCTTGAGCAGCTCCTCGGTAACCTGCGGGTCGATGGTCCAGGTTTTGAGCACCTCGCCATGACTGTCGCGCACGATGGAGCCGTTAGAGCAGCAGGCATCGATCGCCAGCCCCGTAAAGCCATGCTCGCCGATTGGCAACGTCGAGCGCCCGGTCGCGGGAACCACATGCAAGTCAGCCTCGGTCAGCTCGCGGATGGCACGGCGGATGGTCCCATCCGCCTCGTGCAGGGCGTTCAGCAGCGTTCCGTCTAAGTCACTCGCAAACATCTTGATCATGGGCGTGCCTCTCCTTCGTCTGCACGATATTGTAGACGAGAACGGGCGCGCCCCAAGAGAGGCACGCCCGTCGGGCGAAAGATTGTCCTACACCGCGGCAGGGCCATGTTCGCCGGTACGGATGCGGATAACTTCCTCGACCGGCTCGACCCAAATCTTGCCGTCTCCGACGGCACCGGTGCGAGCAGCGTTGCAGATGATCTCGACAATGCCGTCGACATGTTCATCGGCGCAGATGAGGATGAACTGCACCTTAGGGATCGTGTTGACAAGCAACTCGTTGCCGCGCACGTATTCCTTCCAGCCATGTTGCGCGCCGCAGCCCTGCACCTGGTTGATAGTCATACCGCGAACATCAGCAGCAAACAGCGCATCTTTAAGAACCTCAAGCTTCTCGGCACGAACAATCGCCGTAATCTTCTTCATAGTGAATTCCTCTCTTCAATAAAGAAATGAACCGCCCATTCATGTGGCACGGGTTTTCCAGGTGCCCGAGATTGCCCCGAAAGAGGAGCGCCGCGTACTTCGGTACGCAAGCGACGGTTTGAGGGGCAAGGTCGGGTGCCCGGGAAAGCCGTGCCGCTAATCGAGTCCCGAGAAAGAAGGATATGCGCTCTCGCCGTGCTGACTCGCATCCAAGCCCAGCGCCTCATCGGCCTCGTCCACGCGCAGGCTGCCGCGGAACAGCGCCTTGACCACCGCGGCAATCACCAAGTCGAGCACCAGCACAATAGCGACCGTCACCACAATGCCCAGGATTTGCGAGATGAGCAGCGACATGTCACCCGTGTAGAACAGGCCGCCCTTACCGGTCCACGAAAGCTCCGGCACGCAGAACAGGCCCGTGAGCACGCCGCCCAAGATGCCGCCGATACCATGGCAGCCAAACGCGTCGAGCGCATCGTCGTAGCCGAACTTGGTCTTGAGATGGCTGATGGCCAGGTAACAGACGGGAGAGACGATCAGGCCCATGACCAGCGCCGCCCACGGCTCGACAAAGCCCGCGCCCGGCGTGACCACCACAAGGCCCGCAACCAGACCGGTGCTGGCGCCCACCAGCGTGGGACGACCGGTGTGCACGCGCTCGACGGCAAGCCACGAGACCATGCCCGCCGCGCTGGCCGTCACGGTGTTGAGGATGGCGAGTGCCGCCACGGCGTCGGCCTTAAACTCGCTGCCGCCGTTAAAGCCAAACCAACCAAACCAAAGTAGACCGGCGCCCAGCGCCACAAACGGCACGTTATGCGGACGGTAGCTCACCATGCCAAAGCCGCGACGACGGCCGAGCATTAAGCAGAGAATCAGGCCCGTGAGACCAGACGAAATGTGTACCACGTCGCCGCCGGCAAAGTCGAGCGCGCCGATGATGTCGCCGATAAAGGAACCATCGCCGCCCCAAACCATGTGGGCGAGCGGCGCATAGACCACGAGCAGCCAAATGCCCAGGAAGGCCGTCATGGCACCAAACTTAACGCGGCCTGCCAGACTGCCCGTAACGATAGCGGCGGTGATCATGGCAAACGCCATCTGGAAGGCGATGTTGATGATCTGAGGGTAGACGGCACCGCCCGCGGCATTGCCCTCGGCCGCCTGCAGCACCTGGTTGAGCACCGGTAGGCACAGCAACTGGTCAAGGCCTCCAATAAACGGACTCGAGCCGTCGCCGCCGTAGGCCAGCGACCAGCCGGCAACAATCCACAGCACACCAACCAGGCCAATGGCGCCAAAGCACATAAGCATGGTGTTGATGACATTTTTGCGCCTAGACAGACCGCCATAGAAAAACGCCAGGCCCGGTGTCATTAAAAACACGAGCATGGTGCAGATGAGCATAAACGTTGTCGATCCCGTATCGTACATTCGTCCCCCTTGGTCGCATGAACGTTGTCGGCGCCCATAATGCGGCCGAGGGGCAACTGGTGTAGACCAGATACGGCGTTGTTAAACGCTGCGTTGTCGAATGGAAACGGTGCCGCAATCTTGGAAACGGCGCGGCAACGGGCGCGAAACGAACGGGAAACGTGCGAACGAGAAGGGCGCGCTTGGCTCCGCTCTGGCTAGCGCCGGAACAGCTCGCGGGCTCGGTCGCGGAGGTCGGTAGCTCGGATGACGCCCTCGTAGCGATTGATGCGCAGACGCGGGAAGGCGTTAAAGAAGCGCAGGTCACGACGGCTGAGCGACACACTCGGCACCGGACGGCTCATGCGCTTGCCGGCAAGGCGACGACTGAGCGACGGACGCGGCATGCTCGGCGCGACATCGGCAACGCGGCGGGCAGCGAGCGCCAGGCCGCGAGCACCATCCGAGATAAACGTCGGCATCGAAGCCTTCTCGCGCAGGGCATCGAGCGCCGCGTCGCCCAGCTCGGCCAGCCAAGCGTTAACGGCGCGACCGCGGATATGCGTCTGCGCCACCGAGTCGATCGCCGAATCGGGAATACGTTCGAGCATAGAGTCGGAGGCGTCGGCAAGCGACTCATTGATGCGGTCGGCAAGGTCGGCACGCACACGCTCAAGCTGATCGGACAGGCGGCGCCAGCTGGCCAACGAGCACACCGCATCGACCATCATCGCGACCGCGACGATAAAGGCGGACAGCCGCACAATCAGCACCGGCAGATGGCCAAGCAGCCCCAGCAATGCCGGCTCCACTAAACGGCAAATACACAACGCACCCAAGCCAAACGCGCAGGCCCAGTACAGGCAGATGCGTCCGTGCAGGTTAAACGGCAGATGCGAGTAATCCCAAAACCGGGCACCCGTCGTTTTTTCCAACAGCACGCCCACACTATATTCGATCACGCTGCATACGAGCGCGGCAGCGACAAACTGGCTCGAGGCGTCTGGGATTCCACGCAGCAGCAACCAGCACGCGATGCCGCCCGCACCGTAGATGGGACAACACGGCCCTAGCAAAAAGCCGCTGTTGGCAAAGCGTCCGTGGTTGAGCATGGCGCAGACTGTCGACTCCCATACCCAGCCGCAAAAACCGTAGAAGGCAAACGAGAGTACCAGCGCCGAGAGCGGACAGGCGGCAAGCGTCGCGCCGTCAAATGCCATGTCGATCGCGGTTCCCACCGTCTACCCTCTCCTCTTTTCGTTCGATTCGCTGTTCACGTCATCGCCCGCCCTGTCTTTGCGCGGCAGACGGCCGGCAATCGTCTCGCGCAGTGCGCACCATTTATCCGCCAGGCACACAATCCATGCCTCACGACACGTCGGCGGCACCGGTACCAGCGGAAACATATGCCGTACGATAATATTCCGCTCGCGCGGCGTCAGCTCAAAATCTTCCTCCGCACGCGCCAAGGCAAAAAACGGGTGACGAAAGCCATGCAGTCGATGGCTTGGGTCGGGATCGTGCCAGTCATAGAGAAAGTAATCGTGCAGCAGGGCCCCGCGCAGCAGCGATAAGCGGTCGACGGAGATACCGACGCGGCCCAGGCGCTCGGCAAAGGACAGACTTGCCCGCGCTACCGAGGTCACATGCGTATAGACCGTCACATCGCCATGTTGGATAAACTCATGCATCAGGTCCAAGCGGCCCGCCTGGGCAAGCTGACGGGCGGCATCGTCGACCTCGCGCGCGATTTTCTCGGCACGAACGGTATCGGACATGCGGCCTCCTTCCGGCGGCGCTCGGCGGCAAGCCGCGGCCTGCGCGCAATGAATAAAATCATCATCGAATTTACCAGTATGGCATCGGACAAAACGTTTTGCCCCACCAGTTGGCGAATTACCGCGCCGCCGTCACATATCAAACGCCAAAATGTGCGAGACTGTCTTGTGCAATTGTGCCGGCCGAGGGAGTGCCGGCGCACGATTCGCATGGAGTAACCCACAACGATGCTGCTTACGCAAACGACAACGCCCGAGGACGTCAAGGCTCTCGATCGCGCCGAGCTTCCGCTGCTCTGCGGCGAGATCCGCCACGCCATCCTCGAAAGCTCCGCCGCCGTCGGCGGGCACGTTGCCCCCAACCTGGGCGTCGTTGAGCTTACGGTTGCGCTCCATCGCGTGTTTAACTCCCCCATCGACAAGATTGTCTTTGATGTTTCGCACCAGACCTACGCCCACAAGGCGCTGACTGGGCGCGCGTACACTTATATCGACCCGGCACGCTACGGCGAGGCCTCTGGTTTTGCCAATCCTGACGAGTCCGAGCACGACCTGTTCGCCATGGGCCACACCTCCACGTCGGTGAGCCTGGGCTGCGGCTTGGCGCACGCTCGTGACCTGGCGGGCGATGCGTACAACGTCATCACCATCATTGGCGACGGTTCGCTTTCGGGCGGTCTGGCGTTTGAGGGCTTTAACAATGCCGCCGAGCTCGACAGCAACCTGATCATCATCGTCAACGATAACGACCAGTCCATCGCCGAAAACCACGGTGGCCTGTATCGCAATCTGGCCGAGCTACGCGCCAGCAACGGCACCTGTGAGCGCAACGTTTTCCGCGCGATGGGGCTCGACTACTGCTATCTGGACACCGGCAACGATGTGTTGGCCCTGGTCGACACGCTGCAGGAGCTGCGCGATATCGATCATCCCATCGTGCTGCACGTCTCCACCGCAAAGGGCAAGGGCTTTGAGCCAGCCCAGAGCGACCCCGAGCGCTGGCATCATGTGGGTCCGTTTGACATGGCGACTGGGCGCAAGCTCTGCCCGGGCCATCCGAGCGAGCCTGCGCCGCGCACCTATGCCGACATTACGGGCGAGGCGCTCAGCGCCGCCATCGAGCACGATCCGCAGGTCGTGGGCATCACGGCCGCCACGCCCTACATCATGGGCTTTACACCCGAGCTTCGCGCCGCCGCCGGCAAACAGTTCGTCGATGTGGGCATTGCCGAGGAGCACGCCGTGACCTTTGCCACCGCGCTTGCGCGCTCGGGTGCCAAGCCAGTCTTTGGTGTGTACGGCACGTTTTTGCAGCGCGCCTACGACGAGCTGTGGCACGACCTGTGCCTCAACGATGTCCCCGCAACCATCCTGGTGTTTGGCGCATCGATCTTTGGCACCACATCCGAGACGCACCTTTCGTTCTTTGATATTTCTATGCTGGGCGCTCTCCCCAATATGCGTTACCTGGCGCCTTCCTGCATGGAGGAATACCTATCCATGCTGAGCTGGTCGCTCGACCACCGCGAGCATCCCGTGGCGATTCGCGTGCCGGGCATTGGCTTGGTAAGCCGCCCCGATCTTGCGCCTGCCGAGGACGCCGATTACGGCGCCGTTCGTTACAACGTGGTGTGCCAGGGTCGCGACGTGGCCGTGCTCGCGCTTGGCGATTTCTTTGAGCTGGGCGAGCGCGTGGCAAACCGTCTGACTGCCGAGTACGGCATCGAGGCCACGCTCGTCAACCCGCGCTATGCAACCGAGCTCGACCGCGAGTTCCTCGACAGCCTTGCCGCCAAGCATCGCGTTGTCGTCACTCTCGAGGACGGCATCTTGGACGGTGGCTGGGGCGAGCGTGTCGCGTGCTACTTGGCCTGCACGCCCGTGCGCACGCGCACCTTCGGCATCGCCAAGGGCTTCCCCGACCGCTACGACCCCAAAGAGTTGCTCGCTCAGAACGGCATGACGGTCGAGAACATGGCCGCCGAAGCCGTAAGGCTACTCAACGAGTAAGAAAACCTCCGCAAGGAAAGCACCCCTGCGGAGGTTTTTATTTTCGCGGCGCGATTATCTCAATCTGTAACATCTAGGGCCCGAATTCCCGTCTAACTGTTACAGATCTAGACAAACCGTCTTTGCCCCTGACCTTTGTCTCAATCTGTAACAGATAGAGACCTTTTGGCCGTCTAACTGTTACAGATCGAGACATTCGAATTCCCCTGAAGAGAAAATCTCAATCTGTAACAGTTACTCGGCAAAAATGGCTGCAGATGTTACAGATCGAGACATAACAGCAAGGCATGCCGCTGCATCTGCAAGAACCACCACAAAGGTGCCTGTCCCTTTATGGTAGGTAGAATAACCCATAAGGTAAGTATGTTTCTGAGTTATTTCGTGTTGACCCATTTGAGCGCGATAGGGTATAACTCTACTCAACCGCTAGGGATTTTATTGAGAAAGGTGTTCTACCATGAGCAAGAACCTCTCCCAGCAGGTCGTTCTCGACCGCCGCGGCTTCGTTGCCGCCACCTTCGCAACCGTCGCCGGCCTTGGTCTTGCCGGCTGCTCCGACACCAGCGCCGAGGCCGACAAGGGTTCCGCCGCCGGCTCTTCCAAGAGCTCCAATGATACCGAGGTTTCCGCCACGCTCGACGCCAAGGCATTCGACAAGCTCGTCAACGACGGCCCCAAGGCCGATGACGACGCCATCGCCGCCAGCACCTGGGCTACGGCCGTCAAGGATGCCGGCGTCTTTACGATCGGTGGCGTCCAGACCTCCACGCTCTTCTCCCTCCTCAACGAGAAGGACGGTCAGACCCGCGGCTTCGACGCCGGTATCGCACAGCTCCTGTCCAACTACATTCTGGGCGAGAACAAGGTCGAGATCACCCAGGTGACCTCTGACACGCGTGAGTCCGTCCTGCAGAACGGCCAGGTCGACGCCGTCTTTGCCACCTACACCATCACTGACGATCGCAAGAAGCTCGTCTCCTTTGCCGGTCCCTATTACTACACGCAGCAGGCCATCCTGGTGCTCGCCGACAACGACGACATCAAGAGCGTCGACGACCTGGCCGACAAGAACGTCGCCGTCCAGTCCGGGTCCAACGGCCCTGCCATCCTGGAGGAGTTCGCCCCCAAGGCCAGCCAACAGGAGTTCAAGACCGACGAGGAGGCCCGCCAGGCACTTCAGCAGGGCCGCGTTGACGCCTACGTCATCGACAACAACATGCAGCAGAGCGCCCTGGTCCGCGAGCCCGGTAAGTACAAGATTGCCGGCAAGCCCTTCGGCAGCAAGGAGCCCTATGGCATTGGCCTGCCACTCGATTCCGACGGTGTCGCCTTTGTCAACGACTTCCTTAAGAAGATCGAGGATGACGGCACCTGGACCGAGCTGTGGCAGATCTGCATTGGCGACCGTACGGGCGACACCAATGTTCCCGAGCTGCCCGAGATCGGCGCCTAGGCAGCGAGCCTAGTAACGGCCGCTACGAAACCATACGGAAACGCACGATGCGCTTTATTGCGCTAAACTGTTTCCTCACTGAGTTGTCGGGGCTTCCGTACACACGGGAGCCCCTTTCCTTACCGGCGGGAGGTCCGCATGAGTCTCTCCGAGCTCTGGTCGCTCTATGGCCAGAACTATATCGACGCGCTGCTAGCAACCTGGGGCATGACGCTTGAGTCGTTTGCCATCGCCATGGTGCTGGCCGTCGCCGTCACCGTGATGCGCGTGTCGCCGCTCAAGCCGCTGCGCGTCTTTGGCGACCTGTATGTCCAGGTCTTCCGTAACATCCCCGGCATCGCGCTGCTCATTATCGTCGTCTATGCGCTGCCCCCGCTCAAGGTCGTCCTGCCCTACCGCACCTGCGTCATCGTCGCCACGGTGTTGCTGGGCTCGGCCTTTGGCTCCGAGAACTTTATGAGCGGCATCAACACCGTCGGCGTCGGTCAGGTAGAAGCCGCCCGTTCGCTCGGCATGAGCTTCAACCGTATCCTCGCCAAGATCGTGATTCCGCAGGCGCTGCGCTCGAGCGTGCTGCCCATGACCAACCTCTTTATCGCCGTCATGCTCACCACCGCGCTCGGCAGTCAGGTACCGCTTAAACCGCAGGAGCTCACCGGCGTGGTGAGCTACATCAACACGCGCTCGCTCGGCGGCGTCGCCGCGTTCTTTATCTCGGCGCTTGGCTACCTGGGCACGGCCTTTGTGGTGAGCCACATTGGCAACTACATCGATAAGAAGGTGAGGATCCTCCGATGAGTAAACATTCCTCCCCTGCACTTACCATGCGCGATGCGCTCTACGAGGCTCCCGGCCCCAAGATGCGCGCCAAGATTCGCGTCGGCACCGCCATCTCACTTGTTGCCGTGGCCGCGCTCATCGCTCTGGTACTGCAGCGCTTTTACGTGACCGGCCAGCTTTCGGTCCATTACTGGTACTTCTTTACGCACCTCACCACCTGGAAGTTCCTGCTTGCCGGTTTTGAGGGCACCGTTAAAGTCGCACTCACCGCCGGCGTCATTGCGCTGGTACTGGGCTTAGCCCTTATGCTCGGCCGCACCAGCGACATTAAGCCGCTGCAGCTGGTCTGCCGCGTGCTCACCGATTTCTTCCGTGGCGTGCCGAGCCTTCTGTTCATCTACTTCTTCTTTTTGGTGCTGCCCCAGTACAAGATCGCACTGCCGTCGTTTTGGATGCTCACGCTTCCCGTCGCGCTCGCTGCGGCCGGCGTACTGGCCGAGATCTTCCGTGCCGGCGTCAATGCCGTGCCGCGCGGCCAGGTCGAGGCCGCCCAGGCGCTCGGTCTCTCCAAGGCTAAAATCACCTTTAAAATCGTGCTGCCCCAAGCTATTCGCTTTATCATTCCGTCGTTGATTTCGCAGCTTGTGGTCGTCGTCAAAGACACCACCGTCGCCTACGTGGTGAGCTACCCCGACCTTATGCAAAACGCCCGCGTGCTCATTACCAACTACGACGCCCTCGTGTCGGTCTACCTAGTGATCGCGGTCATCTATATCCTCATCAACGTCGCAATCAACAAGGCCGCTGTCTACGTTTCGCGCAAGACCGGCGCGACCATCATTCGCTAACGATTTACCATTTCGAGTCATAAGGAGCCGAGCACCATGGCACAGAGCACTTCTTCTACCGGTAATCAGCCGCTGATCGAGCTCAAGCACGTCGATAAGCACTATGGCGATCTGCACGTCCTCAACGACATCAATCTCTCGGTCGACCGCGGCGAAGTCGTCGTCGTGATCGGCCCCTCGGGCTCGGGCAAGTCGACCATGTGCCGAACCATCAACCGCCTGGAAACCATCGACTCGGGCGAGATCCTCATCGAGGGCGAGCCTCTGCCGCAGGAAGGCAAGGATCTTGCCCGCATGCGCGCCGAGCTGGGCATGGTGTTTCAGCAGTTCAACCTGTTCGCGCATATGACGGTGCTGCAGAACGTCATGCTGGGGCCGGTCGACGTGCTGGGCGTGTCCAAGGAGGAAGCTCGTGAGCGCGCCATGGACCTGCTGAGCCGCGTGGGCGTTGCCGAACAGGCCGACAAGGTGCCCGCTCAGCTCTCGGGCGGCCAGCAGCAGCGCGTGGCCATTGCCCGCTCGCTCGCCATGCAGCCCAAGGCCATGCTCTTCGACGAGCCCACGAGTGCCCTTGACCCCGAGATGATCAACGAGGTGCTCGAGGTCATGGTCCGCCTGGCCCAGCAGGGCATGACGATGATCGTCATTACGCACGAGATGAACTTCGCCCGCCGCGTTGCCGACCGCGTCGTGTTTATGGCCGACGGCCAGATCGTGGAAACCGGCACGCCCGACGAGTTCTTCGACCATCCCCAGACCAAGCGCGCCCAAGACTTCCTCAACTCCATCAAGGGCCACTAGCCCAATTGCCATATCCGCTCGCCATGACCATCCAAACTCGAAAGCAACACCTATGATCGGAACTCGCACTTCATCGTCATACACCCCGCACGTCAACGTCGACCCCGCCGACCGTCCGCTCATCCTGGTGGCGCCGCGCTGGGAAGAGGCGAAGCCGTTTTTAAGCGAAACGCTCTCCCCCAACGAGGAAATCGCAAGTGTCTTTGTCGATGCCATCCTTGCCGCCGGCGGCCTGCCGCTGCAGATGTCCATCACCGAGGACATTGAGGTCATCCGTCATTACGTCGATATCGCCGACGGCATCGCCATTCCCGGCGGCCCCGATGTCAACCCCAAACGTTGGGGCGATGATCGACCCTACGACCCCACCCTCTGCTGCGAGATCCGCGATAGCTTTGAGTTTAAGCTGGTCGGCGAGGTACTCCGCGCCAAAAAGCCGCTCTTTACCACCTGCCGCGGCACGCAGTTGCTCAATGTCGCCACTGGCGGCACCCTGTGCATGGACGTGCCGAGCCTGGGCGCTCGCGAGGGCCGCACGCAGTGGCGCCATACCCACGTGCTCAACGACCCCGTGCATCCCGTCGAGGTCGTGCCGGGCTCGCTGTTGGAGCGCGCGCTTGGCGGGCACAGGCTGATCCAGACCAACTCCGCACACCACTGCTGCGTCGATCATCTGGGTAAGAGCACGCGTTTGGTCGCCAAGGCAACCGACGGCGTTCCCGAGTGCATCGAGGTCGAAGGCCAGCCATTCTGCTTGGGCGTGCAATGGCACCCTGAGTACACGTGGAAGACGCTCGAAACCGACTTTAACCTGTGGAAGTCGTTTGTCGAAGCAGCGGCCAAGGTAAAGCAGGCCCGCTAGCTCGCGAACCACTCAGGTTAAAGCCTCCTAAGCCAGGGGGGGCGGACACCAGCTACGGTGCCCGCCCCCTGTATTTGATATGCTCGGTATGATTATCCCTCGCAAACAATCAGAGAAATCTCGACCGCAATCGGTCGACAGTAAAGCAAATGGCAACAACGCTTGCTACGTTTATGAGACAGTCAATTAAAATCGAAATGCATTGACCATTCCCCAACGGGGTCACGCCGCAAATCCACATGAGCATCGAGGCTGGAAGCGGAAGCATGGAATTGGCCCCGATCTGTATGTAGATCGCTACGACGTTGACAAGCAACAGCATGCCAATCGGACCGAAGCCGGACCCAAAATAGGAAACAACGATTACGCAAGAAACCACGTATGCAAGGCAGGCAGCGGCAGCAAGAACAAGTCGATAGCAAAATACATGCAAGTTGAAATACTGCTGAGCATCCAAAACGATCGCGCAGTTAAGACAGTACAAAACGACACTCGTCAGGATAAACGCGCCCAAAAGGGCAAAAGAAGACAGCACCACTCGCGCAACGATAGCGCACACACGCTTCCCTCCCCGAGCCTCCGACAGCCCCCACGGTTCCTCAATAAAGTCCGAACTGACAAAGCGCGGCACAATGCAAGCCGCGATGAACGGAAAGAACAATGCATGAGCCAACGGAGCCACGTTGAACAGCAGGCCGCGAAAAACCTCTGCATTACCAAATAGAAGGGCATCCTCTGCCGATAGCCGAAGCGTCGGGTCTGGGAAAAAGCCCAAGAAGCTGTTCTCACGGAGGCTACAGAACCACATCGGGAAAGAATTAAGCTGCAATACCACCATGCACGCATAAATTACCAGGATTAAGGCGTACGCCCATTTGCTCACATGCTTCAATTCTGACTGGAGAAGTCTTTTAATCTGACGAGCCATTGAGCACACCCCCAGCACGAAAGCTCACGAGAGCGTAAATCAATACCGATAAACAGCTGGCTGCCACGCCATAGCCCAGAAGCGCCAGTTGCCCCATATCGCTATACCCAAGGGCGCATCCGACTCCAAGGTACGGCCCAGGAAGGAAGAAGATCCATCGCAAGGATGGTATAGGTGCCTGAAGGAAGGCTCCGTAGAGCGTCAAGCTCATGACAAATCCGATTATTATTGCAGCCCCGCTCAATACAGCGCTGCCTGTAATCCGATAGATGGTCACCGTCTCCAGCGCAACCGATATCACCAATACGGTGTTGACTATCATTGCAGGCAAAAATGCAGCCAGCATGCCATGCGCGTAGCTATGCCCTCCACGTATTATGGCTATTGCAAACAGAAGAAAGCAAAGCGCACTATATGCTGCGCCAATTATTAAAGCAGACGAAAGCGCATGAGCTAGAGCCCCATAAAAGCGGGTAAGACCTCTTGCTGAAGAAATTCGGTATCCCTCTTCATAGCCGTGCTCCTGTAAAATCGCCAGGCAAACGATGAGTGGAACGAACAGAGAGGTGCCGGCAAAAGCACTGCGCACAAGGGACTCATCGGGTGCAGAAGGATCGATTACATTCCAGAAGAAACCAATATCCTCCCCAAAAACGCTATTGCCAAAGGCGAGCAACGTTGTTCCGTTTTTTAGAAAGACACCGAAGAGAAGGCCGAACGCCAGCATAAGCGCAAGACCAAGCTTCGCCGGAAACATCCTGTACAAACGCATCATATCTGCCTTTATGGGATGGATCGCCCGCTTCATAGCGAGACCGCCTTCATCAAGCGCCTGTAATACTCTTTTAAGGACGACGCCTCATCCCTTATGATGTCCATCGATTCCTTTTTCAGCAGTTCGCCGTCATGAAGAAACAGGCAGCATGTTGCAACCGATGCCAGCTCATCCAAGTCGTGGCTAGAAATAAGCATGGTTTTGCCCTGTTCTTGATTCAATCGACCGATAAGGGCCCATATACTCTCGATGCCCAACGGATCCAATCCATTTGCCGGCTCATCGAAAATTAGTACGTCGGTATCGCCCAACAAAGCCGTAGCTATATCCAGCCGCCGTTTCATTCCCAGAGAAAAACTGCCCACGTTCTTTTTCTCATCGACGTCCAGCCCGACAAGGCTCAAAACGCGAGGAACCTCACGTTTCTCATCGAGCCCCCATTCCGCACATCGGATCCGAAGATTCTCAGCCGCACTGAGGGATTGGTATGCTCCGCTGGAATCTGGCACATAGCCGACACGCGTCCGCATCAGACTCAGCTCTTTTTTCGACTTGCCTCCAAAGAGCTCCACACTCCCCGACGATGGCCCACAGAGGCCCAGCACTATTTTAATAAGCGTGCTTTTACCCGCCCCGTTTGCACCAACAAGGGCGCAAAGCTCAGACTGACCCACCTCGAAGGAAACGTCATGCAACACACGCCGTTTTCCATAGCGCTTTGACACCTTTGATAGCTTTATCGTTGATGCGCTCATTGGCCTCCCGTTCTGCTTGATAACAAAACCGCTCATATCGCTCCTTCTTTCCTTTATCGTTTTCCATGGTTATTATTGTTTTTCGATAACTCGTATTTGTCAAGATAATCCAAAAGAAAGAACCCGTGTTAGACACGGGTCCCTTCACGCTGATATTTCGTTTTAGTTGTTCGCCTTAAGCTACTCGTCACTCAAATCGACAGCAAAGACTGATGTCGGAAGCGACGCCTCGTTGCCTCCGCCATCCCGCATCTGTCTCACGGCATTCTTCGCGCGCTCGACAATAAGTTCCTCGAGCTCTTTCTCGCTCACGCGCTGAATAATATCTCCCGGTTGACAATCAAGCTCATCACAGATTTCAAGAAGCGTCTTAAGACGAATAGCTTTAATTTTTCCGTTTCTTAGCTTAGAAATATTAGCCGGAGTATGCCCCGTGGCACGAATCAGATCAGAGCTGGTCTTTCCGGTCTTAAGCAGCTGCGTCTCAAGCTCGATGATGAGATAGCTCATGTTTCCTCCTACACAAGCTCGTCAGACTGCTCCTGGAGCAGCGAGGCATAGCTCCAGATCACCGAGACAAACAAACAGACGGCCGCGCCGATAAGCGACCCCGCGTCAAAGGCAACGCCCTGGCAAATCGCGATAACGAAGGAATGAGGCACGACGCAAAGCTCCAGCCCACCAATGGTAAGATTGACCGATCCATAGGCACCAACAAGCGAAACCGCGGCGTTAACAGCAAAGGCAAGCGCGAGAACACGGATAAGCCGCACATGCGCCCTGGTAAAGGGCGATACGCCCCGCGAAATGTCACGGCTGATTCCGCACAAAACGACAAGCGAAACACTCACGACGAGTGCCAGGCACAGTCCGCTTGGGATAACGATGCACCCGCCATTGAGAAGCGTCACGACACCGAAAGAATCGACAGAAGCAACGTTTGTAACCGCACACCAGATCACGTAAACAACCAACGCGGCAAAAGCGACGAGCATCCCTGCAAAAACGGCTGTCATGCAAAAACCAAGCTTCCTGATATTTTCGCCCGCCTTGGCCATACGCTGAACGCTGTTGGACATACACTCACCCTCATCGACTCTATCGTTATTCGAACAGTTTATCGAACAACGATATGGATTGCATGCGGAAAGCCCCGCCAGTGCGCATAGGCCATTCACTAATCAGAAGGGGTGAGAGTGGATTTTTGGACATGTATCGAACGAGAGTGGATAATCTCCCACTTTGAGGCCGCCACCGGGCCTAAAACGGGAGATTATCCACGCTCATAGTCATCAAGGCTCACAGCCTCTTACTCGGCCGCCTCGCGCAGGGCCGACATCGTAGCCGCATATTGCTGCTGCAGCGCGTGCATTCCCTCGCGAGCGCCGTCAACGGCATCGGCGCCGCGCAGCGCCTCGGTCACCACGACCGCCGGCTCGAACAGATTATCGAATCCCAAGTTCTGGCTCACGCCCTTGAGCGTGTGCGCCGCCATAAACGCTTCCTTGGCGTCTCCTGCCGCCATGGCAGCCTCCAGCTTGTCCATACTCTCGTCATCCAAAAACTTGAGGGCAAAACGGGCAAGCATCTCCTCGCCCATCAGCCGAGTGCAAGCGTCATCATAATTGGCGCCGATCTTCTCATACGCTTCACGCATGGAAATCATGGATTTAAACTCCTTTGGTCAAACTAAATCGTAGGAAGCGCAACTACCTCGGCAGGACGCGCCAATGTTTCGGCAATACGGTCTTGCACCTCGAGCAGACAGTCGAGCAGCAGCGGGTTAAAGGTGCCGCACTTACCGTCCAGGATCATCTGAATCGCCTCCTCGTGCGGGATGGCATCCTTGTACACGCGGACGCTCGTCAGCGCATCGTACACGTCGGCCACCGAAACTACCTGCGCGGCGATGGGGATATCGTCGCCCTTAAGGCCGTCGGGATAACCCTTGCCGTCCCAGCGCTCGTGGTGCCAACGCGCAATCTGGTACGCATATTCCATAAGCGCATTGCCGGCGTGATGGCTACCCAGCTCAAGCAGCATGTTGGCGCCAATCGTGGTATGCGTCTTCATAATCTCGAACTCCTCGGGCGTGAGGCGCCCGGGCTTGTTGAGAATCGCATCGTCAATCGACATCTTGCCGATATCGTGCAGCGCCGAAGCCAGGGCGATCGTGGAACGTTCCTCATTGTCGAGGGAGATCGTGCCGCTACGCTGGACCAGACAGCCAAGCAGCAGCTCGGTCAGCTTTTCGATGTTCGTAACGTGCCTACCGCTCTCGCCGTTGCGAAGCTCCATGACGCCGGCCATGATGTCGATGAGCATGCGACTGTTCTTGACGCGCTCGTTGTACTGTTGGGACAGCAGGTTCGTCAGGCGGCGCTGTTTGGCGTACAGGCGGATGGTGTTGCTTACGCGGCGGCGCACGACACGGGAGTCAAACGGACGGTTGATATAGTCTGAGGCGCCCAGCTCGTACGCGCGCAGAACCATATCATCGGAATCTTCGCTCGAGATCATGATGACAGGCAGATTGTCGATACTCGTTCGGCGCGACAGACCGGCCAGCACCTCAAAGCCGCTTATGCCCGGCATCACAATGTCCAGCAGCACGAGCGACAACTCATCGCCATAGCGGTCGACCATGTCGAGCGCCGCACGACCGTTATCGGCCTCGAGGATGCAATACTCGTCCTTGAGCATCTCGTTGAGAATGACTCGGTTCATCTCGGAGTCATCGACAATAAGCACCAAAGGCTTTTCGCTTTGGAAGGCCTCGATGGAATCGGCATCGGTCACGACCGTACCGGCTTTTGCCTTAGCGCGGCTCAGTAACTGAACAGCGCGGCCAACGCCCTCATCGACCGTCTCGCCATGAATGCGAACGCCACCAACACATGCCGTCAAGCTCACGTGCTCATGGCCCGGAATAATCGTGGAATGAACGGCATCGGATACCTGATGCAGGCGACGGGTGAAGTCATCGGAGGGAATATTGGGCATGACAACCACAAACTTGTCGCAGCCATAGCGCACAAGCTCGTCAGTCGAACGGATTCCGCTGCGCATGGCTGTCGCCACAGCACCGAGCGCAAGGTCGCCGGCATGACGGCCACACATATCGTTGAAGACCCTAAAATCATCAAGGTCGATCATCGCAACGCCGGCATTCATGCGGGCGCTTCGGAGCTTTTCCTCGTAATATCGGCGATTATGCACGCTCGTCAGCACGTCGGTGTAGACAAGGTCCTCTTCTGCAGCCTCTTGCTCATCGATCGGACGCACCATCAGCAGGACGTGAGGCTCGCCCTCGACCTTCAGAGGACGCAGATGAGCGCGGTACTCAACGCCATCGTTGAGCAGTTGCTCCGACACCTCATCGGAATCTGTCAAGGCCTCAAGACTTGACTGACGCAGACAAGGACACCGATCGCCGGCGAGCAGGCAGTTAGGCTCGCTCTTAATCTGATCGGCCGACAGCAAACGCACCACGGGGTAGGTCTTCGCGACACGGGCGACCTCGGCGGCAGCCTCCTCGTCGGTTAGATTGACCTCGTGATTATTGAGCATATGGGGCCCTTTCGATAGTTTCGCATGGTAGCGGTGGGTTCCAAATGTTACAAGAGTAACACCTTGCCGATGCAGGTAGGCACGTGAATGCTGTTACATTTTTATGAGTTGGCAGACGGCGCAATCGAAGCCGCAGACGTGAGGTTTTGAGCACATTTGTTAACACGGCCGAAACGTTTGCAGATGGAGCCTGCTTTGGCTATTGCGGGTGCTAGAACCCCAGGATGCCACGGACGGCCTGAGCAGCCGCTGCCGGACGATCGCGCAGCCCGTTGTGCGCGCCCGGGATCGTCACGAGAGGGCAATCGAGATATTCGGCAGCCGCTCGCGTACCAGCCTCGCGGGGCGTGCCAATCGAGAGCTCGCCCAGGAGCACGGCGGCCACCGCTTTTGACGCGCGAACGCTATTCCAATCGGGAACGCAGGTCATAGTAATCCCGTATTCGTTTGCCATGAAACTGCGGCCGTTGCGCAGGGCATGCTTGGCTTCTGCCTCGGTTAACTTGGGGGCCTCAGGGTCCGAATCGCCGATGGCGCCCAGGAAGGCCCGTAATGCCCTGGAGACCTTTCCCGCGGCGATCATCTCGAGCAAAACCGGGGCCGCGCCCAGGCCGGCACCCTCGTTTGTCACGGCGGGTTCATGCAGAATCGCACGCGAGATTATGGCAGGGTTTGCACGGAGGAGCTCCAGCGTCACCAGCGTACCGGCACTGTGCGCGAGCACGTTTGCCGGAGCGCCAATATGCTCGATAACGGCCTGCAGGTCGGCGGCCTGGGCGGCAAGGTCGTAGCGTCCGTCCGCAGCATCGTCGCTCTCGCCGCAACCGCGGCGGTCGTAGGCAATGACGCGGTAGTCACAGGCGAGCTCGCGGGCGATGCCGTCAAAAAATGTGCCATCGACGCAGGCGCCGTGCACGCACACCAAGGCGGGCGTATCGGACGATACAACCGGGCCGGCATACTCGCGACAGGCGATCGTGGTGCCCGCATTCTCAACCGTAAAATCCATACTGTGTTCCCATCGTCAATGCCCATCCAGTTGCCCGTCAGTACGGTTGGATAGACCCGCATTGCTTTACGCTTTGTTAACAGATTAACTGTACCCGACCTGAGGCTTTTCATGGCACAGCATAATGAGCGACGTGCAAAAACGAAACTTGTAAAGCAAGAGCCCGCACCTTGCTTCGGAGCCGATGCTATGCTTAGGCACAATTGTCTTGAGGAGCATATGTCTATGTCTACGTTTTTGAATGCCAGCCCCATCTTTGGGCCCGTTCGCAGCCGTCGTCTTGGTCTCTCGCTTGGCGTCAACATGATGCCGGCCAGCGGCAAAATCTGTACGTTTGACTGCATCTACTGCGAGAACGGTCTCAACGCCGAGCGCCCCTGCCACGAGCCGTATAACACGGCTGCCGTGGTGCTCGACGCGCTCGAGGCAAAGCTGCGCGAGATGGCAGCCGAGGGCGAGCTCCCCGATGTAATCACCTTCGCAGGCAACGGCGAGCCTACCGCCGCGCCGGAGTTTCCACAGGCCATCGATGGCGCCGTCGCGCTTCGCGACCAGCTGGCCCCAAACACCAAGATTGCCGTGCTTTCCAACGGCACGCGCGCCGATCGTCCCGAGGTACACAACGCGCTCATGATGGTCGACGACAACATCCTCAAGCTCGATACCGTCGACCCGGCGTTTATCCAGCTGCTCGACCAGCCCGTTGGCCCCTACGACGTCGAGCACCAGATCGAGACGTTCGCAAGCTTTAACGGCCATGTCATTATCCAGACGATCTTTTTGAGCGGCGAGCACCAGGGCAAGCCCCTCGATAACACCGGCGAAGCGTATGTTGGCCCTTGGCTCGCGGCGCTCGAACGCATTCGCCCGCAGGAGGCGACCATCTACACAGTGGCGCGTGAGACACCGGTCGCCGGCCTTGCCAAAGCAGCGCCCGAGGTGCTCGACGCCATCGCCGCGCGCGTGCGCGCCCTCGGCATTCCCTGCCAGGTGAGCTACTAGCAAAACCACGCAGCAGCTAGTGCCCGCCACCCCGCTCCATCAGTTGCGGTGATATAGTTCCTGTTTGTGCTGTTAAACCGCTTAAATCGGAACTATATCACCGCAACTTTTATGACCGCGTGGGTGGGCTATACTAGCTGCGAATGAAAGGAAGTTAGCCATGTATGACAAAGGACCCGTGCCCGGCCGCAACGACGCTTGCTGGTGCGGCAGCGGCAAGAAATACAAGAAATGCCATAGCGCCTTTGATGAGCGCCTCGAGCGCTTGTGGGAAGAGGGCTGGGAGGTTCTGCCCCGCACGCTCTACAAGACACCCGCCGACATCGAGGGCATCAAGCGCTCGGCCACCATCAACGTGGGCGTGCTCGACTACGTAGGCGAGCACATCGCCGCGGGCATGACCACCAACCAGATCGACCAGATGATCTACGACTACACCATCGAACACGGTGGCACGCCGGCTGACCTCAACTATGAGGGCTACCCCAAGAGCGTGTGCACCTCGATCAACGACGTGGTCTGTCACGGCATCCCCTGCGATACGGACGTGCTGCACGAGGGCGACATCATCAACGTAGACTGCTCAACGATCTTGGACGGTTACTTTAGTGATTCGAGCCGCATGTTCTGCATCGGCGAGGTCTCGGCCGAGCGTCAGCGCCTGGTCGACGTCACCCGCGCCAGCGTGGAGGCGGGTCTGGCGGCCGTCAAGCCATGGCTGCCGTTGTCCGTTATGGCCGAGGCAGTGCAAAAGACCGTCGAGGACGCCGGCTTTAGCGTGGTGCGCGAGTACGGCGGACATGGCATTGGCAAGGAGTTCCACGAGGATCCGTTTGTGGGCTTTACCACCGAGGCGCCCGATGTGGACACCATCATGGTGCCGGGCATGGTCTTTACCATCGAGCCCATGGTCAACGCCGGAGCGCCCGACATCAAGATTAGCAAGGGCGACGGTTGGTGTGTGCGCACCAAGGACGGCAGCGATTCGGCCCAGTGCGAGGTACAGCTCGTGGTGACCGAGGACGGCTACGAGCTGCTGAGCTGGTAGCCGTGGATGCGCCGGATGCTGACGGGCACGCTCGTCTTGCATCCGGCGTTTTTGTTTGAACGTTTTGCCTGATATAACCTGCCAAAATAAACCTGTCCCTTTTTGGTAGGTTGAGCGGAGAGGACTGCTTGTGAACATCCTGGTTTTGTTGCCCGTCAACAATCGCCATCGCGCAATTCTTGAGTCGAGCGCTCCGGGCGAGGACTTTATCTACACGAGCGCCGACGCCGCCACGCGCGAGCAGGTCGCCGGTGCGGACGTGATCTTGGGCAACATCGACCCTGACATGCTCACGGCATGCGAGCATCTCCAGCTGTTGCAATTGCAGACCGCCGGCTATGACGACTACCTTGCTGCTGGCACCGTGCCGGCTGACGCCAAGCTGTCTTGCTCGATCGGTGCCTACGGTCAGGCCGTAAGCGAGCACATGTTTGCCATGGTCCTTTCCATGATGAAGCGCCTGCCTGGCTACCAAGATTTACAGCGCGAGCATCGCTGGGAGGATTTGGGGCCGGTTACCTCGCTCAAAAATGCCAACGTGCTGGTGCTGGGCGCGGGCGATATCGGCGGCCACTTTGCCACGCTCTGCCGCAGCATGGGCGCACACGTCCGCGGCATCAAGCGCCATCCGCTCGTCTACCCCATTGTGTTTGAGGACATGGACGGCATGGATGCCCTGCCCGAGCGCCTGGCCGAGGCAGACGTCGTCGCATCCTTTATGCCCAGCACACCCGAGACCCGCGGTCTTGCGAATGCCGAGTTCTTCGCCGCGATGAAGCCGGGTGCCTTCTTTGCCAACGGCGGCCGCGGTGACCTTGTTGTTGCCGACGATCTTGTTGCCGCCCTGGAGTCGGGGCATCTCGCCGGCGCCGCGGTCGACGTCACCGACCCCGAGCCGCTGCCTGAGACAAGCCCCCTGTGGGATGCGCCCAACATGCTCATCACGCCGCACGTCTCCGGTTGGTTCCACCTGGCAGCCACGCTCAACAACGTGGTCGACATCGCCGCGGAGAATCTGCGTCACCTGCAGGCAGGCGAGACCCTGCGCTGCTGGATCGAGCATTAGGGTTCCGCCGTTCTTACGAACGGCGGACCGGCCGACGCTGCGCAACGTCCAGAACGACAATTTGTCATTCAAAAGGCGAGGCATGACCAGAAGGTCAATGCCTCGCCTTTTTTCATGCCAACTTGTTCGCTCTGGACGTCGCTCGCTGACGTTTGCTCGACCAGCGGTGTCTTAACAATTCCGTCCAGCTGTTGGCATTGCGGCATTTGCCCAGATAAAACCTGCCAAAATTAACATCCCTTTTTGGCAGGTTTTAGAGCTCCACGCTTTCGGCGCCGTTGATGGTTAGGTTGCGCTCGTAGAAGGCGGTGAGGGCGCGGATGGCGTACATCACGTCGCGCACGCCGCCGGTCTCGTAGCTTGAGTGCATGGCCAGCTGCGGCAGGCCCACGTCCACGGCGTGCATACTCGCCTGCATATTGGACAGATTGCCAAGGGTAGAGCCACCCGCCATATCGCTCTTGTTGGCGAAGGCCTGCGTGGGTACGTCAGCGTCATCGCAGATGGCCTGGAACACCGCGCGACTAAAGGCATCGGTGCAGTAGTGCTGGTTGGCGGCCTCCTTGATGACGATGCCGCCGTTGAGCACAACCTGGTTGCGCGCATCGCACTTCTCGGCGTGGTTGGGGTGCACGGCATGCGCGTTGTCGCAGCTCACGAGCATCGAGGCGGCAAGCGCACGGTGATACGACTCGTCATCGAAGCCCAGCGACCCGTTGATGCGGCGCAGCGCGTCGGCCAAGAACGTCGACATGGCGCCCTGCTTGGTCTCGGAGCCAACCTCCTCGTTATCAAAGCAGCAGAAGACCGAGATGTCGTGCGCATTCTCGGCACCCAAAAATGCCTGCAGCGAGGTATAGGCGCATGCCAGGTCATCGAGCTTGGGCGTCGAGATAAACTCGTCGGCCCAGCCCCAAATGCGCGCATCCTGGCGGTTGACCAGGAACAAATCGCGGCCCAGAATCTGCTCGGGCTCAACATCCAGCTCGTCGGCGATCAGGGCGTCAAAGTCGCCCTGCTTAAGGTCATCAGCGCTGATGAGCGGGCACAGGTCGACGGCTCGATTGGGAGCAAAGCCCTCGTTAACGCCGCGGTTCATATGGATAGCAAGGCTCGGAATGATAGCGACCTCGCGCTCGGTGGCGAGCAGGCGGCTCTCAATACGGTCGCCCTCGCGCACCAGCACGCGGCCCGCGAGTGCCAGCGGGCGATCGAACCAGGTGTAGTCGATCATGCCGCCGTATGCCTCGGTGTTCAGGCGCAGCGTCTCGCCCGCGCCGTCAAGCTCGGGCACAGCCTTGACCTTAAACGTCGGCGAATCGCTGTGTGACGCCGTGAGCTGAAAATGATAGTCACCGACAACGCCGTCCTCGCCCCACGTCGCGGCCAGGTCCTCGCCCACCTTAAAGGCAACAACGCTCGAAGTGTTGCGCTGCGTGTAATAACGCCCGCCCGGCTCGATATCCCATGCTGCGTTCTCGGGCAGGTAGGTAAAGCCCGCCTCGTCGAGCTCGGCCATAATGGTCGCCGCCGTATGGAACATGCTGGGGCATGCCTCGATAAAGTCGATAAGGTCGTTGGCGGCCTCGATATCGTCGGCCGTCACGTGCGCGCTCTCGGGCGTTTCCTGATCCGTCATGCTCTCCCCTTTCGCTGGGTTGATGGTTCCCTCCAGCATACCCCGCCGCGCCGGTGCCGTGCCTTTCATTCCATGTTTAATCCCGCGCCGCTCGCCAAGTTAAGCCATCATGTCCGCACTCCTTTTGCGACAATTACGCTAACAGGACGAAAGGAGCCGTCATGAAGCCACGTAACATTGCCATCGCCTGCGGTGTCGCGGGAGTCGCCGTCGGCCTTGCTGCTGCCACCGGTATCGTTTATCACAAACAAATCAAGTCCGCCGCGTCACTCAAACGCTTGACCGGCAACGCGGATGGCTATGACCTGTACGCAATCGACATCGCCTACGACTACGATCTTGATCGCATCATCGCCGCTGGCGTGCGCGATGACCAGGCATACATCGATGCCGTGGTGGCACAGGTGCTGCCCGGTGTGCCGGCACATGTCCAGGCACCCCAGTTTGCCTGCAGCGCCTTTGTCGCCGTAGATGCCGAAGGCCGCGTGCGCACCGGTCGCAATTACGACTTTAAGGACGACACCTCGGCGCTGCTGGTGCGCAATCACCCACGCGGCAGCTATGCCTCCATCGGGTTTGCCGCCCTTAACAACCTGGGCGATAACACTCCGCTTGACTCCGTCGGCGGACGCGCTGCGGCGTTGATGGGCCCGTTTGCCCAGCTCGACGGCGTCAACGAATGTGGCGTGTCCATTGCCGTGCTCACCCTGGATTCCAAACCCTGTGACCAGGACACGCAGCGCCCCGTCATCAACACTTCGCTCGCCATCCGCCTGGTGCTCGACCGCGCGGCTACCACGCAGGAGGCCGTCGACCTGCTTTCTGCCTACGACATGCACGCCATGGCCGGACGCGACTACCACTTCTTTATCAACGACGCCGCCGGTGACGCGCGCGTAGTAGAGTGGGATCCGCGCGATCCGGACCGCGCTTTCAAAGCGACTCCTGTACGCCAGGTTACGAACTTCTACGCCTGCTATGGCGACGAAGTGCTGCCCAACCAAAAGAATGGCGAGCTGGGCCATGGCAAGGAACGCGCCATCGCCATCGCCGATGTCCTCGACGCCCATGTCGGTGCCCAAGACGAGGCAGTCGCTTGGAAGGCCCTACGCGCTGCAGCGCAAGAGCCCAATCCGGAAGACATCACCAGCAACACGCAGTGGTCGGTCGTCTTTGACAACACCGAGCCCGCTGCCGCCATCACGCTGCGCCGCCACTGGGGCGACGTCGACGCCTTCGCGCTGTAAGGAGCCAGGCCCGTCGACCTTACGCTCGCCTGACGTTGCTTACATTTCTATACGCTTGAGCTAACACGTTTTACCCCTGTATCAACAGTGTGCGGGGGTAAACTTATGCGCATGTTATAACTTGCCCGGAAGGATTCATCATGCTCAGGATCGGTCTTCTTACCAGTGGCGGCGACTGCCAGGCGCTCAACGCCACCATGCGCGGCATCGTCAAAACACTCATGACCAATAGCGAAGAGCCTATCGAGATCTACGGTTTTGAGGACGGCTACCAGGGCCTTATCTACAGCAGGTTCCGCGTCATGACGCCCGCCGATTTTAGCGGTATCCTCACCCGCGGCGGCACCATCCTGGGCACGAGCCGTACGCCGTTCAAGCGCCTGGATACTCCCGAGGCCGACGGCGTCGAGAAGGTGCCCGCGATGGTCCACACCTATCACAAGTTGCAGCTCGACTGCCTGTTTATGCTGGGCGGCAACGGCTCCACCAAGACCGCCAACCGCCTGCGCGAAGAGGGCCTCAACGTTATCGCCCTGCCCAAGACCATCGACAACGACACCTGGGGCACCGAGTTGACGTTTGGCTTTACGAGCGCCATCGACGTCGCCACCAAGTGCATCGACGACATCCACACCACCGCTTCGAGCCACGGTCGCGTGTTTGTCATCGAAATCATGGGCCACAAGGTTGGCTGGATCCCGCTGTATGCCGGCGTCGCGGGCGGCGCGGATGTCATCTTGATTCCCGAGATCCCCTACGACATGGATAACGTCATCAAGACCATTGAGCATCGCATGGAGACCGGCAGCCGCTTTACCATCGTGGCCGTCGCCGAGGGCGCTATCTCCAAGGAGGACGCGGCGCTGTCCAAGAAGGAGTACAAGAAGAAGCTCGCCGAGCGCACAAGCCCGTCGATCGTCTACGACATCGCCAAGGAGATTGAGGCCAAGACCGGTCGCGAGACCCGCGTCGCCATCCCCGGCCACACGCAGCGCGGCGGTCAGCCCGACGCTCAGGACCGCATCTTTGCGACCCAGTGCGGCGTCGAGGCCGCGCTTGGCTGCCTGCGCGGCGAGTTTGGCTACATGATCGCCCTGCGCGACGGCAAGATGTGCCACATGTCGCTCGAGGAGGTCGCCGGCAAGCTCAAATATGTCGACCCCCAGAGCGATCTGGTGCGCGAGGCCAAAGCGTTGGGCATCAGCTTCGGCGACGAATAACCTCGGCTGGAACCGCCCCCATCGGAGACCCCAGGGCTTACCTCCCAAATCGTCCTCGGACATGTCAGGACCCCGCCGTGCGCTTCGCGCGGCGGGGTCCTTCCGTCCTGCGGAAAGATTTGGGAGGTAAGCCCTGGGGCCTCCTGCGGTAACTAGGGAGGCCGAGGCTATTCGTCTTCTTGCTGCAAGTGCGTGGGCTGAGATTTTGGGATGTTGCAGGCTCTTAGCTGAGAGTAGCACTGACATTTGTCCTAAAATGGCTGGTCGTTAGGGGTTGCTACCGGTAGTTGCGGTAGGGTTGGGGCAGATTCTAACTAGAAATGGTGGTCGCTACCGGTTGTTCTCGGCATACTCGGCTCATTCGATTACGGTCACCACATGAAAGGAACTGCTATGGATCTTGCGATGGCACAGCGGCTCGTTGATCGCCGCAAGGCTGCCGGGCTTTCTCAGGAGGCGCTTGCCGCCCAGCTGGGCGTGAGTCGTCAGGCTGTCAGTAAATGGGAGCGCAGCGAATCCTCGCCCGATACCGATAACCTTATTGCGCTCGCCGCGCTGTATGGCGTGTCGCTGGATGAGCTGCTGTATGGGGAGGCGGCCAACGATGCCGACGACCTGAAGGACGGTAACGCCGACACCGAGACGGCGGATGTGGCTGACGAGGCTGAGGGTTCTGCCGAGCACGCCGATTGCGGCAACAAACCACTTGTCGATATTTCCCTCGCGCACGGTATCCACGTCATTGATCCCAATAAAGGCGAGGAAGTCCATGTTGGTTGGAGCGGCATCCATGTGACCAACGAGCGCAAAGGCGAAGAGGTACATGTGGGGCCGGGCGGCGTGCATATCGATACGCTTGAGGACGATGGGCATAGCGTACGCACCAATGACGACGGCACCGTCACCATCGACGGCGAGACGTTTTCCAGCTGGAAGGAAGCACACGACAAGCTCGACCATCATGGCAAGCATTTCCACACCAAGGTCGGACGTGCATGGAACAAATTCCTCTTTCCCGCAGTGGTTGCCCTCGCCTATCTGGCGCTTGGCATCATCTGCGGCGCATGGGCTACGGGGCTCTTCCTCGTCTTTTTGATTCCCGTCTATTACGCGCTTGGCGACTTTATCGACCAACGCCACTTATCTAAGCTGATCGATGTCGTCTATTCAGTCAGTGCCGAGGCATGGTTCCTCTACATGTGGCTCTGCCTGGAGCAACCCCATCCCGCCTGGGTAATACTCATCACCATCCCGGTCGTAAAAGCACTCATGCGTTGGTGCCGTAAACAATGGAAGTGCCGCAAACAGGCCTAAACCACCCCAACCAGCCAGCGCCACTCATCCGACACCGCCTGCCCCTTCCAAGTTGCGGTGAGATAGGGACTGTTTTGAAGCTCCAAAGCGCCAAACAGTCCGTATATCACCGCAACTTACAAACAACTGGGTCAGTTCCGGCACGGAGATTAGCATTGAGCTGACCGCGCGCCAAGAAAAGGGCCTATTTACTACGTTTAACTCGAGAGGGCCGACCATACCCGCCTTTTCCGAAAATTGGCAAGCCCTCTACCTGCGGTTTTAATTTCATAATCTTTGTCACGGTCGAGGGTGTGGTAGCAAACGTAGTAGATAGGCCCATTTTGTGGCATACGACCCATACAAGCCCAATCTCGAAGGCTAAAGAGAGCCTCTCATCCACGCCTGTGAGCGAAAACCAAATAGAATGAAAGGCAAATGGAAAGCCCGTTTGACGAGCGGAGGACATATGCGCGACGTAGCCGAAAGCGACTGGAAGCTATTTAAGAAAATGCTTCCTCAATGGCAAGAACGTTATATGGAAAAGCTCATCGCCCAGTACGTTGAGATGCTGAACGGCGACAGCGAAGCGTCCAGTAGATTTTGGACACTAGAAGAGCGCCTCAATAGAGACAAGCTGTCCTCAGGCGTAATTGCAAACGACATTCGCCGCAGCACAATGCACCGCGAGATAGCCAATTTGCTTATCGACAGCGTGATCACCCTTGACGACCTTGACGGTTTTACCGAGGACATTAAGAGCTATGCGCAACACTGGATTGGCCAGTAAGAGCACTGAACGACAGACATCCCCAGCAAAACGGGGCGAACGCCGGGCCACCTAATGGTTGTCCGGCGTTCGCCCAGATAAAACCTGCCAAAATAAACCTGTCCCTTTTTGGCAGGTTACTCGGCGCTCTTGAGGGCGCCGACCATGTCGATCTTGTTGAGCGTTCGGTTGGTGGCGAGGTTGACGATGATCGTAAAGCCAAAGGAAAGCACCACGGCAAGCGCGTAGCTCAGCGGCTCGACTTCGACGTCAAAGTACAGCGACGGCATCTGCAGGATGTACGTAAAGCTCTCGGCAAGCAGGCCACCCAGCGGCACGCCCAGCGCGGCGCCAATCGCCGTGAGGATCAGCGTCTCCTTGTTAACGTAGTGGTGTACCTCACCACGACGGAAGCCCAGCACCTTGATAGTCGCCAGCTCGCGTTCGCGCTCCGAGATGTTGGTGTTAGACAACGTGAATACCACCACAAACGACAGGCACGCCGCCATAAAGGTCACAAGCACCACGACCGAATTGATAATCGTAAAGTTTGCCTCATAGTTTTCCCAATGCTCGGCGGTACTCGACAGCGTAATCCAACCATCGCTCTTAAGACGGTTGGTAAACGCAATCTGGTCGGCCGACGAGCCCTTAAGCAGCACAAAGATGCCGTTAAGACGCGCGCTTCGACCGAACGCGCGCTCATAGGTGCCCTGCGTCATATAAAGCGTGTTGCCCAGATAGTTAAGCGAAATGTCGCTAACCTTGACCTTGGCAACATTGAGCGACGAATCCTGGACGTGAGCCGTGTCACCCGGCTTGATCCCCAGCACCAGCTGAGAGCTCTTGCTCAAATACACGTCTCCGTCACGCAGGGCGAGCGGTTCTTTGGACTCGTCCTCTAGGCGCACGTAGTCATCCAGGTCGTTCGTGCGGTCATCGGGCACCACGATCAGCTGCACAGTCTCGCTCTTACCGCCAAACGTAAAGGTGACGTTGTCGGTCATAATCGGCAGCGTCGAAGTCACAGTCACGTTGGAATCATTGGCTGCACTGCGCTCATCCAGTGCCGCGCACGTCTGCGAAAAATCATCGGGATTGGCAACCGCCAGCAGGTCATAGCGCGTGATATGCCCGTACTGCTTGGGCGACAACGCGACCGACGTATCACGGATGCCCATACCGCAAATCACAAGCGCCGTGCAGCCCGCAATGCCAAAGATGGTCATAAAGGCGCGCTTTTTGTAGCGGAATAAGTTGCGTGCAGCGACCTTGTTCAAAAAGCCCATGCGGTGCCAGATAAAGCCGATGCGCTCGAGCAGAATGCGCGAGCCGGCGCGCGGGGCCTTGGGGCGCATGAGCGAGGCCGGGGTCTCAGCCATCTCGTGGCGGCAGGCGATAATCGTGGCGCCCACCACGCCCACGGTAAACAACGCCACCGATACGAGCGATGACACGATGTCGTACGAAAGCAGCATCTGGGGCAGCGAGTACATGTCGTCGAACACCGTAAACAGGAACAGCGGCAGACCCACAAATCCGATGATATTGCCAAGCACGCCACCGATCAGACACGCCCACAGCGAGTAGTCCACGTATTTGGACAGGATGCGTCCGCGCGAATAGCCGAGTGCTTTGTACAGGCCAATAAGCGTGCGCTCCTCTTCGACCATGCGCGTGGCGGTGGTGAGGCTGATGAGCACGGCGACGATAAAGAAGATAAACGGGAACACGGTGGCGATGGCCTCGATCGAAGAACTGTCGCTCTCGACGCTCGAGTAGCTTGCGATGTTACCGCGGTCCTGGATGTACCAAGTGCATTCGCCCAGATTGGAAAGCTCGGCGCGGGCATCGGCGAATTGCTGATCGGCGGCGGCGCGACGCTGGTCCAACTCGGCCTGAGCTTGGACGCGTTCCTCACTGCCCTCGGCCATGCGATTAATGTTGTCCTGCTCGATCCCAAAGACCATATTCGCCTGACGCTCAGCCGCGTCCAAGCTCGCCGGTGTGTCGACCGTCAGCTCCTGGGCGCGCGCCTTCTCACGCTCCTCGCGGATCTTCTCGATATTGCCCTTGACCTCATTGATCTTTGCCGAGTAGGCATCCGAATAGGAGTTGAGGCTCTTGGCTCCCTCGACGACCACGTGGACAGCGGAGTAGGAAGAAGATGTCGCGGCATCCTCGCTCACGTAGAACTTGTAGTCCGCAGTCGAAGCAGCGCGAAAGGCGTTGACGGTCGAGTCGGAGCTCACGTCGGTAGGATCGAGAACCTCGGCCGTGATGGTGTAGTCCCCATCGGCAAACTGGTCCTTGGCGCTTTGGTTCGACGAGCTCGCATCGTTGGCGGCAAAGCTCACCGTATCGCCGATTTTCTTGCCCGAAGCCTTCAAAAAACGTGAGGTCACTGCCACTTCGCCCGAAGTCTCGGGCAGCTCGCCGCGTACTAGCACCGGTTGGTCAATATTCTCTTTGGAAAGGCTCTGCACGACCACGCGCTCGCGCGTTGTACCCACGGCGGTGTAGGCGGTCTCGGTGTAGATGCCCTCGGCCGTCTCGACGCCATCGACCTCTTGAATGGCAGCAAGATCGTCATCGGTCAGACCATAGGTCGACTGCACGTTGATGTCATAGACATTCTGCTGGTCAAAATAGGCGTCGACCGAATCACACAGGTCCTCGCAGCCCGCCTTAAGGCCGCACATCACGCTCACGCCAAGCGCGGTGATCACAACGATAGACAAGAAGCGTTTGAGGCTGCCGCGAATCGTGCGGTAGATGCCACGGCGAAAAACCGTCGGCACCATATCGTTTGAGCTTTGGGCGGTGCGGTAGGTCGTAAAATCCTGCTCGCGCTCCGTGTTCTGCGCGTCGCGGCGCTGGCTGTTTTGGCGGTCCTGGTCCATGGGCGCTACCACTCGATCGTCTCGATAGGCACGGGATTTTGCTGGACCGTCTCGCTCTCCACGCGGCCGCTCTTAAAGCGGATCAGGCGATCGGCCATGGGCGCCAGCGCAGAGTTGTGGGTGATGATGATGACCGTAATGCCTTGCTTGCGGCAAGTGTCCTGTAGCAGCTGCAAGATCTGCTTGCCGGTTTTGTAGTCGAGTGCACCCGTAGGCTCGTCGCACAAAAGCAGCTTGGGGTTCTTAGCCAGCGCGCGGGCGATGGATACGCGCTGCTGCTCGCCGCCCGAAAGCTGCGCCGGAAAGTTAGCGAGGCGGTCGCCCAGGCCAACCTGGCGAAGCGTTTGCTCGGCATCGAGCGAATCGGGGCAGATCTGCGCCGCGAGTTCGACGTTCTCAAGCGCCGTCAGGTTGGGGACCAGATTGTAGAACTGAAAGACAAAGCCGACGTCAGCGCGACGGTATTCCACAAGCTGAGCCTCGTTGGCAGAGCTCACGTCACGCCCGTCCACCGTCACGGTGCCAGAAGTTGCCGTGTCCATGCCGCCCAGAATGTTGAGGGCCGTGGTCTTGCCGGCACCCGAAGCACCCAAAATGATGGCGAGCTCGCCGCGCTCGACCGTAAAGCTCGCGCCGTCGAGCGCGTGGATGCGGGCATCGCCCTCGCCGTATGCCTTGATGACGTCTTTGAATTCGATATAGGCCATCGATTAATTCCCATCTGGTCGGATAACTCTTTAGTATTACCCATTTCCCACCTACCAAAAAGGGACAGGTTTATTTTGGCAGGTTTTATATGGGGAAACGGCAGCTATAGATAGGGCGCCGGGGAGGCCGAGAAATCATCAACGGGGTCAGGCCGACCGCCAAACACAACGCACGCATCTCAATCTGTCAGCCAAATCATTCGAACAGTTGTTCGTTTCTATGATATGATTCAACTATCTAAGCAGGCCAATACGCAGAAAGGCGGCCAACATGGCGTTCGACTTTAAGAAGGAATGCAAGGAGCTCTACAAACCTGCAAGCAAGCCGAGTATCGTAACTGTCCCGCCTATGAGCTACGTTGCCGTTCGCGGAAAGGGTGACCCAAATACCGAAGGTGGCGAGTATCAAAACGCCCTGCCGCTACTTTACGGCATCGCCTATACCGTCAAGATGTCGAAGAAAGGCTCAAGGAGTATCGAGGGCTATTTCGACTTTGTGGTACCGCCGCTCGAGGGTTTCTGGTGGCAAGAGTCCCCGAGCGGCGACATCGATTATGTACGCAAGGACAATTTCAACTTTATCTCGTGCATCCGCCTGCCCGATTTCGTCACCCGAGATGACTTTGGCTGGGCAGTCGCGGAAGCCACGACCAAAAAGAAACTGGACTTTTCCGCCGTCGAACTGCTTAAAGTTGACGAGGGTCTCTGCGTTCAATGTATGCACACCGGGCCCTACGACAACGAACCGGCGACCGTAGACGCTATGCATGAATACACGACCGAGCTGGGCTATGTTCCCGACTTCTCAGACACCCGTTTACATCACGAAATCTATCTCTCCGATCCACGCAAATGCGCACCGGAGAAACTTAAGACCGTGGTTCGTCATCCTATCAAGCGCGCTGAATAGCGTGGGGCGTCATTTCACGCGCTAGGTTTTAAGCCAGCCAACCAGCCGCCTCCTAGGCCGTCCGGTAATTATCTTGACGCGGCCCGTCGCATCTTATAAGTTTGTTTTGCTAAAGCTGGAAAGCCTCTCAACGATGCGCAACTCCAGCTCTTTTTCTATCAAGAGAGCAAGTGTCGGAAAGCAAAATGTCAGAAAGCAGCGCATCGAGCAGGATTAAACGCCTGGTCAACACCTATAGCGGTCTCGTGCTCATGGGCGCCGTCGGAATCCCTATCGGCGTTATCGTTGGCGCCATCTGTGCCCTTTTTGGTCGTGTGCTCCTGGCAATTGGCGCCTTCCGGGACTCGCACGTCGCGTTGCTGCTCCCCTTTCTCGCTCTTGCGGGCCTTGCCATCGTGTTTGCCTACCGCACCTGGGGCAAGGGCACCGACCGCGGCATGAGTCTGGTGTTCGACGTAGGCCACGGACGCGAGGACGCCATCTCCCCACGTTTGGTGCCGCTCATTATGCTGAGCACGTGGGCCACGCATCTCTTTGGCGGCAGCGCGGGACGAGAAGGCGTAGCCGTGCAGATCGGCGCAACCGTCTCGCATTGGATCGGCCGACGTCTACCTTTCCGAGACCCCAGCAACACGTTTTTGCTTATCGGCATGGCCGCCGGCTTTGCCGGACTCTTCCGAACGCCCCTCGCCGCCACGGTCTTTGCGATCGAAGTACTGGTCGCAGGACGCATGGAATACCGCGCGCTGTTTCCCGCGCTTACGGCTTCGCTTGCCGCAAGCATGACCTCCGGCGCTCTGGGACTCGAGAAGTTCGAGGTCGCCATTACCGCCTCGTATGCGCTCGACCTCCCCGGTCTTGGACGACTGGCGCTGTTGGGTATCGCGTTTGGTATGGTAGGTGGAGCTTTTGCCTGGTGCCTTGCCCATGCCAAGACCCTTGCAGCGCGGCTGCTCCCCAGCCCTTACATACGCGTTGCCGTTATGGGCCTTGCGCTGTCGGCGATTCTGTTCGCGCTGTGGCAGGGGCGATACTGCGGCCTTGGCACCAACCTGATATCCGCGGCACTGGGTGACAACGGCGAGGCGTCGATCATGCCTTGGGACTGGGCGCTCAAATTCGTACTCACCATCGCCACGCTTTCCGCAGGATATCAGGGTGGCGAGGTGACGCCGCTGTTCTCCATCGGAGCCAGCCTGGGTGTCGTACTCGCCGGGATTCTCGGCATGCCCGTCGAGCTCTGCGCCGCGCTGGGATACGCCGCCGTCTTTGGCAGCGCCACCAACACGCTACTCGCGCCGATCCTCATTGGCTGCGAGGTCTTCGGTTTCGGTAATCTGCCGATGTTCTTCATCGTCTGCGTTGTGGCTTATCTGTTCAACATGGACAAATCAATCTACGCCCTGCAGGAGCACAGCCGCACCCGATAAACAGGGCGTTTGCCACCAAAAAACGCGCACGACAGGCCGGGCCCGCCGCGCGCGTCATCCTATACGCGATTAGTTATTGTTGTTGGTCATCGAAGCCACTGCTGCCGCAAGATTGGAAATGGGCATTGTCTGCAGCCAGATGCGCCCCGGACCGGTGAGCACAGTGTTAAACACGCCTTCACCGCCAAACATGATGTTTTTGACGCCCTTGACCATCTGCGCGTCGATGCTCACCGTCTCCTCAAAGCCGGCCACGTTGCCGGTATCTACAATCATTTGCTGGCCAGCAGCAAGCTCGTACTCAACTAGGTCGCCGTCGATCTCGGCAAAGGCAATACCCGAGCCCGTGAGCTTTTGCATGATAAAACCCTCGCCGCCAAAGACGCCGGTCTTTGCCTTCTTGTTAAAGTGGATGCTCAGCTCAACACCACTTTCCGCGGCAAGGAACGAACGCTTCTGCAAAATCCAGCTCTTACCAGGGCCAATCTCGATCGGTATAATGCGGCCGGGGAAGCAAGAGCCAAACGCAATCATGCCATCGCCGTGCGCGGTCCAAATGTTTTGGAACAACGCCTCACCCGAAAAAGCCTTAGAGAACATCTTGCCTATGCCACCGCCCGAGGTGGACATCTCCATGTTGGGGGTCATCCAGACCATGGCACCGCTTTCGGTGATCATGGATTCGCCGTCGCTAAGGTTGCACGTAACAACCGGGAAAGCCCCTCCGCCGATCTCGTACTGCATGACCGTCTCCTTTCCTTCGGGAGCCGAACAACGATGTCCATATTTTAGCAGTTAGAAGTGCGTTTATTTGGGTCGGTGGCGTTCATGGCGCCGATCACCGCCAGCCTCCGCTGCCGTCTGCACAGATAAAACCTGCCAAAATAAACCTGTCCCTTTTTGGCAGGTCTTAGAGGCGGACGGTGAAGGTGATCTGGTTACCGTGGCCGCAGACAGAAGCGCTCCCGCCATGGGCTTCGGCGATGGCACGCACCACGGATAGGCCCACGCCCGAGCCGCCCGTCTTGGAGCTGCGCGACACGTCCGCACGATAGAAGCGGTCGAACAATCGATCTAGGTCGCCTTCGGGCAGCTCGTCCACGGCGTTCGATACGACAAGCTCGGTGGCGCCCTTACCCTGAACGCGCGAAACGGCACGCAGGCTCAGCTCAATCACGCTGCCCTCGCTCGCATAGCGCGTGGCGTTGTCCAGAAGCAGCTCAACCACCTGCGCCACCGCCGCAGCATCGGCATGGGCCCGCACGCCGCACGCAATCGACGTCGACAGACGCTTGCCGCGCGAGACCGCCACCGATTCAAACGGCGCGGCCGCCTTGTCAACTGCCACCGAGAGATCGATCGATGTCATGGCAAAACCCGCCGAGCCCTCGTCCATGCGCGCCAAAAATACCAGACGCTCCGTGAGCGCCGTCAGCCGCGCGACCTGCTCGTGAATGCTCTGCGTCCACTCGCTCTCGCCGCTTTCAATCTCCTGCACCTCATTCGCGGCATCGATCACAGCGAGCGGCGTCTTGATCTCGTGGCTTGCATCGGTAATGAACCGCTTTTGTTTGCTGTAGCTCTCGACCATCGGTCGAATCACGGCGCCCGAGGCGACCGTTACAATTGCCAGCACCGCCAGCCAGCCAATGCAGCTGATTGCCACACTCGCGCTCAAAAACGAATGGAAACTTGCAAGCTCGCGCGAACAGTCCACGAACACATAGGTGGTCTTTTCGCCTTGAGCTGTGGTCGTATAGCGGTAGTTACCAGAAAACCCAGAGGTCAGGCCCTTGGAATCCAGCCCCATGGCAATACGGGCGGCACGCTTGGCGCCCACCGCGGCAATGCGGGCGGTATTGACATCGACCACCTGATCTTCGACAAGCGTCACCGTAAAGTAGCGCGTGTCGAAGGGAGACTCCGCCGTCATGCCTTCAAAATGCCCCCCGCGAGCGCCCGCGCGATCGCCATCCGCAACCATGCCGGTGTTCGCGTCCCCGGCATTGCCGGGATCGGTTTTGGGCTCGTCTTCCCAATCGATGCTGCCCTTGTCCGCCAGGATATAGCCCAGGCGCGCATCGGCCATTTTGCAGACATGCGAATAATTGACAATGTTGATGCCGACGATGATGAGCGTGAGCACCACGGTCACGGCACCCATGGCAACGAGGATAAACTTGCGACGCAGACGGCGGCCCAATGCGTCAACAGAATTAGCCCGCCCCGTACTACTCGAGGCGGCGTGAAACCGCTCCGTCATGCGCTTGCAGCACGCGCGTACGCTCACGCCCGCTCGTCCCCTTCGACAACCTCAAGCGAATATCCCTGATTGCGCGACGCGCGGATGGCAACGTTGCCACCCAGCGCCGTCAGCTTTTTTCGCAGGTACGAGATGTAGACCCACACCACGTTGGCGCCTTCGGGCGCGTCCTCACCCCAAACCTCGAGCATCAGACGTTCGGTGGGCATGCGCGTGCCGGCGTTGCGCATAAAGAGCTCCATAAGCTGAAACTCACGATTGGCCAGGTGCTCCTCGCCCAAAGGGCCAACGAGTGTACACGATGCCGTGTCGAGACGCACGTTGCCCACGCTGAACGTCGCGGCGTCAATTGCCGTCGCGGCACGCGTCACGGCACGAATACGCGCAAGCAGCTCCTTGGCGGCAAACGGCTTGGTCAGGTAATCGTTGGCACCAGCATCCAGACCCTCGACCTTATCGGACACCTCGCTTTTGGCCGTAAGCATAATGATGGGCAGTCGCTTACCGGCGGCGCGTGTACGCTTGAGCACCTCGATGCCGTCCATCCTGGGCATCATGATGTCCAAAATTGCGGCGTCATAGTCGTTGGCAAGCAGATATTCGAGCGCCGTTAGACCGTCGAGGGCGGTGTCGACCTCGTAGTCGCTATGTTGAAGAATCGCGGTGAGGGCGCGGGAGAGGCCAGGTTCGTCCTCGGCAAGCATCAGCTTCATAGTTGTTCCTTTGGCGCACGGCTATACAGGTTTCGATACTGCCGATGATAGCGCACCGCCAGCTGCCTTAGCGCAGCCCTAGCTGCTCAACCTGCACGTTTTTAAATACGCAGGATGTGGCTTAGCCAAACTTAAGGCGCACGTGTCGAGCGCTTTGACGCATGCCGGGCACGAAGGGACAGTGACTCATCCTTTCACGGCGCCCTAGTTATGCAAAGTGCTCGAGCGTTACTCCTCGTACGCGCCCTCAAGCCGAAGCAGCCACTCCTTGCGATCAAGGCCGCCAGCATATCCGTTGAGCGATCCGTCGACCGCGACCACGCGATGGCACGGCACGATAATCGAAATGGGATTACGCGCAACCGCAGCCCCCACCGCACGAGGAGACACGACGGGTGCCTCATTTCCCGGCACACGATGTCGAGCCGCAACACGCTGAGCGATCTCGCCATACGTAGCGACTTCGCCACGCGGAATTGAAAGCAGCTCAAACCAAACCTCGCGCTGGAACGCCGTGCCGATCATATGCAACGGCGGCGTAAACCGAGGCTCCTGCCCCGCAAAATAAGCATTCAGCCAAGCCCAAGAACGCTCAAGCACCGAAGAAGCCGCGCCATTTGCCGGACTCACCGGCAACATGCCACCGGTACCGGAAACCGCGTCGGCGCCTTCAACATGTTCGGAGTCTTCCCGGAGAAGCGTGGAACCAAAGTGCTCCTGCCCCTCAAACCAAAGCCCCGTCAGACCGCGGCCATCAGCGGCAAGCAAGATTTCGCCCAAAGGCGAGGCAAATGTCGTCGTGACCACCAGCGGCTCCTTTCAAAACTCCGCAACATAATACCGCGAATTGTGCAGACAACCCCAATCGACCCCAAAGTCACCCAAGGCAGCAGGCGCAAAGCGCCGAGGCCGCCGCCGGGACCAGGGCCTGCAACGGCCACGTGCCCCCACATCAGCCCAGCGGCCCCAACCAGCAACGGCCCCGTCGCAGGCCGCTCGCAGCCGAGTCACCGCAGGCAGGGGCCGGGCTTAGTTTTCAGAACACTCCGCAGACCAGTGTGGCGCCTTGTCCGCGGCTCCGAAGGAGCAGGACAAGGCGCCACACATGGTCGAGGACGTTCTGAAAACCAAGCCCGGCCCCCGCCGGACAGGTCAACCGCTACTCGCAGAGCAGCTTAGCGATCTGGACGGCGTTGGTTGCCGCGCCCTTACGGATTTGGTCGCCGCAGCACCAGAAGGTGATGCCGCGCGCGGCCTCGGGGTTCGAGATGTCGCGACGCACGCGACCGACCCAAATCAGGTCCTGGTCGGACGTATCCATCGGCATGGGGAAGCGATCGTGCGCGTCCTCGGCGCTCATGTCGTCAACCAGCTTCACGCCCGGAGCGGCGGCCAGCGCGGCACGGGCCTCTTCCACCGTAATATCGCGCTCGAACTCGAGCGTAATGCTCTCGGAGTGCGAGCGCAGCACGGGCACGCGCACACAGGTGCAGTTCACGCGCAGCTCGGGCAGATGCATGATCTTGCGGCCCTCGTTTTGCAGCTTCATCTCCTCGGAGGTAAAGCCCTCCTCCTTGACACCGCCAATCTGCGGAATCAGGTTGCTCGCCAGCTGGGCGGCAAAGGCGCGCGGCTCGGGAATCTCCTCGCCGCGGCCCAGGGCGGCCAACTGAGCCTCGAGCTCGGCCATGCCGGGAGCGCCGGCACCCGAAGCCGCCTGATACGTCGAGACGATCATGCGCTTCACGCCGGCGAGCTGATGCAGCGGCCACGTAGGAACCAGGCCGATGATGGTCGCGCAGTTGGGGTTGGCGATAAGGCCGTGATGCCACTTGATGTCGTCGGCATTGATCTCGGGCACGACCAGCGGCACCTCGGGATCCAGACGGAAGGCATGGCTGTTGTCGACCACGACGGCGCCGCGCTTGACGGCCTCGGGCAGCAGCTCCTTCGCGATATCGTCACCGGCAGCGCCGAGCACGATGTCGCAGCCCTCAAAGGCCTCGGGGCAAGCCTCTTCGATCACGATCTGCTCGCCGCGGAACTCAACGGTCTTGCCCGCAGAGCGCGCGCTCGCTAGCAGCTTGAGCTTGCCGACCGGAAACTCCTGCTCGTTGAGGCACTCGAGCATCTGGGTGCCCACGGCTCCCGTCGCGCCCAAAATAGCAACCGTGTACTGTTTCATGCTTCCCCCTTTAAAGGTTGTGGCTTTTGCCCGCACGCCGAGCAGGCTGAATAGTCTTGCCCAGTTTATACAAAAACGGGACGGATATGAAACCCGCCCCGTCGAAACGAAACCGAAATGAAACGCCCCACGGTAGATTTTGGGGCATGTCCCAAAATCTACCGGAATGGCCGCTACTTGTGGAGGGCGGCCAGGGCGGGTTCGACCGGCGCGGGAGCCTCCAGGTCCGCGACTTTCACAATGCCGTTCTCGTCGGAGAAGGCACGGTAAATGGTCCGAATCGCCAAGTCGAAGTCCTTCTCCTCGACACCGATAATGATGTTGATCTCGTCACAGCTCTGCGAAATCATGCGCACGCTCACGCCGGCCTGGCCGAGCATGCCAAACAGATGGCCCGAGATACCTGCACGACCGCGCAGGTTACGACCGACGGTCGCGATGAGCGCCAGGCCCTCAACAACCTCGATCTCGAGCGGCTCGACCTCCTGCTGAATGTCGCCCACAAGCGAGTACAGCGAATCGTGCACATCCTGCTCCTGCACCACGGCGCCAAAGCGGTCGACACCAGTGGGCATGTGCTCGACGGAAACGTCATAGCGTTCGAACACCGAAAGCGCACGGCGCATAAAGCCGACGCGGGGCTTGGTGCGGTCGCGGGCCACGTTGATGGCGACAAAACCGCGCTTGCCGGTCACGCCGGTAATGATGGGCTCTGCCTCGCCCTCGTCAGCGGTCTCGCTAATGATGGTGCCGGGGTCCTGCGGCGCATTGGTGTTCTTGATGACCAGCGGAATACCCGCCTCACGCACAGGGAACACGGCCTCCTCGTGCAGGACGCTTGCGCCCATGTACGAAAGCTCACGCAGCTCCTCGTAGGTAACGCGGGCGATGGGCTGCGCCTCGGGCACAATACGCGGATCGGCAGAATAGAAGCCCGAAACGTCGGTCCAGTTCTCGTACAGATCGGCGCCCAGGCACTTGGCCAGGATCGAGCCCGAGATATCGCCGCCGCCACGATCGAGCAGCTTAATCTGACCCTCACGCGTCGCGCCATAGAAACCGGGCATAACAAAGCCGCCCTGCTGACCGTACTCCTGCACCAGCTCGGAAGTGCGGTTCATGCTGAGCGTACCATCGTGATGGAATGCAACGACCGTCGCGGCGTCCAGGAACGGCAGGCCCAGGTACTCGGCCATCAGGCGAGCGGTGAAGTACTCGCCGCGGCTCACAAGCTCCTCAGTGGAGTAGCCACCGGAGCGAGCACGCTCGGCAAAGGCCGCAAACTCTTCGCGGATGGGATAGGTGAGCTCCAACTCGTCAGCGATATCAAAGTAGCGCTGGCCAATGTCCTCGAGCAGTTCCTCGCACGACACGTGGTACTTAACGTGCGCGTTAACCAGGTAGAGCAGGTCGGTCACCTTGGTGTCGCCCTTAAAACGGCGACCGCAGGCAGAAACCACCACAAAACGGCGGGCAGGGTCGGCATCGACGATGGCCTTGATCTTCTTAAAGTGTTCGGCGTCGGCGACCGACGAGCCGCCAAACTTGGCAATCTTAATCATGGGCTGGAGGTTACCTTTCTAAAAAGCCTCTGCGAACCTATTTTGCGCGCTCTGATACCATGGTTTCACCGATTGGGACCAAGGCATCCGAGGAGCAGTGTTATATGGGAACTTATCATAGTACACGAGGACGCACTTTATCGTGCTCAAGTAAGGTGGCAATCCGTACTGGCATCGCTCCCGACGGGGGTTTGTTTGTCTCGGACGAGCTCGGCACCCAGCAGGTCGATATCAGCTCGCTTGCAGATAAATCGTACTTTGAAATCGCTCAAGATGTGTTGGGAATGTTACTGAATGATTACACGACCGAAGAAATTTCGGCGTGTGTCGACGAAGCATACCGCGGCACGTTCGCGAGCGAAGAGGTTACGCCGCTCGTCAAACTCGATGCCGCACCGGGCGCCGACGCCCCTCAGACCTATGTGATGGAGCTCTTTGGCGGCCCCACGAGCGCCTTTAAGGACGTCGCCCTGCAGATGCTCCCCCGTCTGATGGCCCGTACCTCTGCCAAGGACGGCGGCGCCGAGCGCATCATGATCGTCACCGCCACGTCGGGCGACACGGGCAAGGCCGCACTCGCCGGCTTTGCCGACGCCCCGGGGACGGGCATCACCGTCTTCTATCCCGAGGGCAAGGTCAGCCGCGTGCAGAATCTGCAGATGTCCACGCAGGAGGGCGATAACGTCGCCGTCTGCGGCATCCGCGGCAACTTCGACGATGCCCAGAGTGCCGTCAAGCGCATCTTTGCCGATAAGGAGCTGGCCGAGCGCCTGGAGGCCGCCGGCACGGTGCTTTCGAGCGCCAACTCCATCAACGTCGGCCGCCTGGTGCCGCAGGTCGTCTACTACTTTGCCGCCTATGCACAGCTGCTGCGCGCCGGCGCCATCGAGGCCGGCGACGCCGTTGAGTTCTGCGTACCGACCGGCAACTTTGGCGATATCCTGGCCGGCTACTATGCCAAGCGCATGGGTCTGCCCGTCGCCAAGCTCATCGTCGCGAGCGACAAGAACAACGTGCTTGCCGACTTCCTGACCACCGGCGTCTACGACCGCAACCGTCCGTTCTTCACGACCATCTCGCCGTCGATGGACATCCTCATCAGCTCCAACCTGGAGCGCATGCTGTACTTCCTGTCCGACGGCGACTGCGGGCTCGTTGCCGGCCTTATGGAGCAGCTTGCCCAGACCGGCCGCTACGAGGTGCCCGCCGAGCTGCTGGCCAAGATTCAGGGCGTCTTTGGCTGCGGCTGGGCCAGCGAGAACGAGGTTCGCGCCGCCATCAAGAGCTGCTGGGATGCGAACGACTACGTGATCGACCCGCACACCGCCTGCGGCTATCACGTCTTTGAGCAGGTCGCTCCCGCCGAGGGCGCCAAGGCCCGCGTGCTGCTTTCGACCGCCAGCCCCTACAAGTTCCCGCGCGCCTGCTGCGATGCCCTGGGCCTCGACGTGCCCGAGGACGATTTTGAGGCTATGCGTGTGCTCGAGCAGGCCACCAACACGGTCGCCCCGACTCAGCTCGCCGAACTCGAATCCAAACCCGTCCGCTTCGAAGACGTCTGCGACGTCGATGAGATGGCAGGCTACGTAGAGTCTGCAGCAAAAAAGATGGCTATCAACTAAAACCCCTTATTAAGCGCCGGCGAAAGCCGGCGCACCTTCTTTTATCAGATAACCCTCGGGATGATGACGAACGCGCACAGCGTGCCTGGCTGTTTAGTTCGTCGCGAGTTCCGCACGCAAAGGAAAGCACTTAATGTGCTTTCCGTCTTGCGCAGGACTGTCCGAGCAGCGAACTAAACAGCCAGGCACGCCAGGAGGACCCACATGATCAAAATCACCGTCCCAGCCACGAGCGCAAACCTAGGCATCGGCTACGACACCCTCGGCATGGCCGTCAGCCTCTACTCGCACTTCACCTTCGAGCGCGCCGACAAGCTCACCATCACGGGCTGCCCCGAGGAGTTCCAAAACGAGAATAACCTGGTCTATGTGAGCTTTGTCGATGCTCTGGCCGCCTGGGGCGAGCCGGCCTTCCCCGTCGCTATCGACATTCAGACCGACGTGCCCGTCGCCCGCGGCCTGGGCTCCAGCTCCACCTGCGTCGTCGCCGGCATTATGGCCGCCGCCGCACTGACAGGCCACACCGTCGACCGCGCCGAGCTTGTTCGCATTGCCACCGAGGTCGAGGGCCATCCCGATAACGTCGCCCCCGCTATCTTGGGCGGCGCCGTCTGCTCCTTTACGCCGACCGATTCGCTGCCCCAGTGTCTGCGTTACGAGGTAAGCGATCGCTTGCGTTTTATTACCGTGATTCCGCCCTACGAGGTACATACGAGCGAGGCGCGCAAGGTCGTGCCGCAGGAGATTCCGCTCTCTACCGCCGTGTGGCAGATGGGCCGCATTGCTGGCATGACGCGCGGTCTGGAGACCGGCGACCTTGACCTGATTGCCGCCGCCAATGACGACCGCATCCAAGAACCCTATCGTCGCCGTCTCATCCCCGACTACAACGCCGTGCGCGACACCTGCCTTAACGGCGGCGCCAAGACCATCTGGATCAGTGGTTCGGGCTCGACCCTCATGGCCGTAACCGACGACACCATCGTGGCAAAGTTCCTGCAGGTCAAGCTGCGCGAGCAGTTCCCCAAATGCGACACGCACATTCTGACGTGCGACACCGAGGGCGCTCAAATCGAGTACCTGTAGACATCGCCGATCGGTCTGTCCGGGCCACCCAGGGGCATCCCCTTAAAAACGTCCTCGCACTTGAGGCCCGCTTATCCCGCTCCTTCGGAGCTGCGGATAAGTGGGCCTCGTGCTGCGGAATGTTTTTAAGGGGATGCCCTTGGGCGGCCCTACAACAACATTGCCGGCGATGTCTACAGGGACCCACGCTTTGAAAGGGCGCCGGGCTGATAGTTTGGCTTTTTATTGGTAGGGGCTCTTGCTAGGCTGGAGCACTTCCTAGAGGCGGGCATCGGCTGTGTGCTTGGTTTAGGCGGCGCTGGTTTCTTTGTATTCGAAGACAGGTTCTAGGAGGTCTTCGATGTTGCAGTGGAGGGCTTTTGCTATGGCTCTTACGCTTGTTACCGAAGCTTCATTGATGTTTCTCTGGCGCTGCTCGTACATTTGGATTGAGCGGAGTGACACACCCGATTCGTATGCTAGGTCTTGTTGGGTTTTCTTAAGCTTCTTTCTCGCTAACGCAAGCTTGGTTTGACAAGGTTTTTTCTTCGCTATATCACAAACAAGACTCGCCACACGTTCCTCTGAGGCTTCATGCCAGGGGTAGTACAGGTTGCACAGTGCGTCAAACGGAACGACATGCAGCAGGTCTTCGAAAGACTCCCCTAAACGCCACTGCAGATATGCCAGTATCCAGCCTGTCCAATACTCTGGCGTCTTCTCAAAACGATAGGTGCGATCCGGTATAGACCCGCTCTGATAGCCGGACCTTTCAGCGATAAGCGCGAACAGCTCAACGCCCGATTTTCCCGACACTACCCATGCGTTGCCGCGTTCGAACTCGCGGGCTACGCCGCTCAGGCAAAAGAGTTCAGCAACTTCCGATCCTTCTGCCCCATAATCGTTAACGGCATAGTCAAAGCAGTCGCCGAGGTTGTTCATTGCATCCTCAAGGTAGTAGACGGGGTATGTCCTACTCGGCCCACAATTCGTTAACTCTTGGATCATTTAAATCAACCCTCCCTGCCATCAAATCCCTAATGTCGACACCATCAGAGTCAAATCCGTTTACCGTATCCAGGTACTTTCGTCGAGCGTTCTGTTCTCGCTCAAATCGTTTGGGATAAAACTCAGCTCCCGAGGCCTGCTTCCAATCGCGGAACTTAATCGCCGAGAACGCACGCTCACTCATGAGCGCATATTGAATGCCCAAATCCCCCAAAAACATAATCCGCTGCAATTGCCTGAGCGAGATCATGCCGTTGACAAACTGTCTTGCAAACGAAAAGTAGGAATCGTCAGCGCGATAGCCTCGAATAACGTCATAGGGAGAAATATCAATCAGGCAGTTATCCAGCAGATAACGAAGCCCCTCGCGTGCTACTGGCGTTGAAACATTGAACTCTCTGTTATTCGCCAGAATTGCAAGCCAATTGAGAATCGAGAACTCACCTGATTCCAAATCCAAAATCGCAAGGTCATCTAAATCAAGCTCATATCGATTGGCAATGCCATCAGACTCGGTCCGACATGCCCACTCCATTGCCATTTCCTCATGCGGTGTGCAATAAAACCCGCGCCCATAGTCATTGAATTGCCTGCATTTATCCAACGATGGATGCTCGACAACAACCTCCGACCCGTGCCAAAGCTCCATATCGACCTCCTAAAAATATCACCCTAGTGATAGTTTACCAATAACTATCACTAGGGTGATATAGATGAGAGCTTTTGAGGGGCTGCAGCCCGATTAGAGGCAGGCCTCGGCGATGCGCTTTTTTAGTTCGTCGATGCCGGTGCCGGTTTGGGAGCTTGTGATGATTACATTCTCGTCCGGGACGTTGAGCTGCTTCTTGATGGCCGCTGCCTGACGGGCCTGCTGGGTGCGGCTGAGCTTGTCGGCCTTGGTGAGGCAGACGATAAAGTTGAACTCGTTGCCCTGTAGGTAGTCGATCATGTCGTGGTCGAGCTTGCTGGGGTCGTGACGAATGTCCACCAGCGAGACGACCAAGTTAAAGCTGCGCTCGGAGTCGAAAAAGTCGCCGATAAGCTCGGCCCAGCGGTCGCGCTCGGCCTTGGAGCGACGGGCGAAACCGTAACCCGGCAGGTCCACGAAATGTACGTCGTCGGCCTCAAAGAAGTTGATGTTGCTCGTCTTGCCCGGCGTGCTGGAAACCTTGACCAGGTTCTTGCGGCCAAAGAGCTTGTTCATAATCGACGACTTGCCCACGTTGGAGCGGCCGACAAAGCTCACCTCGGGGCAGGTAGACTCGGGAATCTGCGAAACCTTGCCGTAGCTGGCGACGAACTTGGCAAGCTGGTAGTTAATGGAATCGGCCATGGACACTCCTTGGTCGTAGGTTCTTACAAATAGACGCGCTATTGCGCAGCGGCAATGCGGCGGACGATATCGAGCGTGATGTCACTTGCGACACGCGCGTACTCGAACAGATCGAACTCGCGCTCGCAAATTGCATCGTACGCCTCGTCACAATTATCGCTGATAGCGCGCAACACCAGGCAATCGACACCATTTTTGGTTGCGACATGGGCAATTGCCGCGCCCTCCATGCCGACGCAATCGGCATGCGTCGCCTCGACAGCGTCGTTGCGCATGGCGGCGCCCGTCACAAAGCGGTTACCCGTGGCAATCGTGCCGACCAGGAACTGCTTGGTACCCTCGTTCGAAGCGACTGCATTTGTCGAAGCATCAACAAACCCACGCTCAGCAAGCACGTCGACGGCAATATCGACCAGCGCGGGCGTCGAGCCAAACTCCTCGAGCCCCGGTGCGGACTCGGCGATAAGCGCGGTATCGGTATCCAGATAGCGCAGGCGTTTGCCAATGACCACGTCGTCGATATGGAGCTTGGGGTTCAAACCGCCCGCAATGCCCGAAAACACAACAGCCTGCGGAGCATACTTGCTAATGAGGTGCTGTGTCGCAGCGGCGGCGTTCACCGTGCCCATGCCCGCCGTTGTGGCGACAACTGTCAGGCCCTCGAGCCCACCGCTCACAACGGTCAAGCCTGCCTCCCGTGCCTCGCAAACGTCGCTCAGCTCTTCCTTAATCTGCATGATCTCTTTTTCGAGCGCACCGATAATCGCGATGGTAGCCATACCATTCCCCAAACCTATACGAAATTCTCAACCACGGTATGGTACCAGCATTTTGTTTGACCTCGCCAAACGAACACGCTAAGCCAGCGCAGCTCGCATATCAAACAGAGCCTTTGCAATCACGGCCGTAACCTCGCTCGAGCGGTCGCCCCACGGCATCGATGTTATGACGCTCATGACATAGGTACGGCCATCGATGTCGATAAGGCCCGCATCGCATGTCGAATAGCAACCATCCTCGCTAATCCAGCCTGCCTTGTTGCGCACCAAAACATGCTCGCCCGCAATGCCATCGCGCACTCATTTAAGTCTGTCCCCAATGAGTGCCCTTGGGGGCGAAAACGGCTCGCTAGCCGATGGCGTTTTTGAGTTCGGCGCGGCGCTTTTTCATGCCCGTCATGACGGCGTTGCGCAGCTCGGGCATGCGCGCGGTATCCATCTGGGGCACGCCCTCGAGCTTATAGGGAATGCCCAGTTGCTCGTACTTGACGACACCCATGGTGTGATATGGCAGCATTTCCAGGCCCACCACGTTGTGCCACGGGGCGATTAAACGACCGAGCGCCTCGCACTCCTCCACCGTGTCGGTAATGCCCGGTACCACCACGTGACGGATAACGACCTTGATCCTGCGACGCGCCAGCTCATCGCCGAACGCCAAGATGCGTGCGGGATCGCAACCGGTCAGCTTTTTATGCTCGACCGGGTCGGCATGCTTAATATCGAGCAGTACCATGTCGGTCTCGTTGAGCACGGCATCGAACTTCTCGGGGTGGTTGGGGTCAAATGCATAGCCACAGCTATCTAGGCAGGTATGTACACGGCCATCGGGGTTGTTATGCATAGCACGAAACAGATCGGCCAAAAACTCGGGCTGCAGGAGCGGCTCGCCGCCGGACACCGTAATGCCACCGCTGCGATAGAACTCGTGGTTACTCTGGAACTCATCCATCAGGTGTTCGACGGTCACCATGGTGCCGCCGTTGACCGACCAGGTATCGGGATTGTGGCAATACGCGCAGCGCATGGGACAGCCCTGAACAAACACCACAAAGCGGATGCCGGGTCCGTCGACCGTTCCCATCGTCTCGATCGAATGTACGCGGCCCAGGGCAAACGCGGAGTCCTCGGGACGAGCGTCCACACCCTCGAGCGTCATCTCAGCCATTCCCGCTACCTTGCCTCTCATTGGTTTTAGTTACATAAATGCCAGAGCCATTCTAGCCCATACGCATGATGGTGAAACGGTTTAGTGGTCAATTGGGTTGTTCTATTTGGCCCCACACAAAAGCGGCGGGAAGGTTGTCACAACCCACTCGCCGCCGAGGCAATAGATATCGATAGACGCCAGGCCTTACGCCTTAAGCGTGAGCACCGCACCGAAGGCGGTCGGGCCGCAATGGCTCGAGATGACGCCGCCGACCTGAGTCCAGGTAACGTCCTTAAAGCCCAGATCATGCGCATAGACCTCCATGTCATCGCGCAGCTCCTGGGAAAGGCCCACCGAATACGCCAGGCCAATGTGCGAGTAGTCAATCTCGCCCTTCGCAACCATGTGGTCAATAAAGGCGCGGGCGCACTTGAGCATAGAGCCGCGGAACTTCTTGGTCGCCACGAACTTGCCGCCCGTCACCTCAATGCAGGGCTTAATCTTGAGCAGATGGGCGCCAAGGAATGCGACGTTGGACAAGCGACCGCCCGCCTTAAGAAAGGCAAGATCGGTAGGAACAAAGCCCAGCAGCACGCGGTCCATGACGGAATTCGTAAATGCAAAGATCTCGTCGACGGTGGCATCGGGGTGAGCCTCGATGTATTTGGCGGTCTCGACGACAACGAGCGACTGGCCTACCGAGACAAAGCGCGTGTCCATAGAGAACACGTAGTCGCGACCCTTGGCGGCGATCTTCGATGATTGATGCGAGCAGGTCGTGGCCTCGGAATACGCGAGATGCAGAATAGTCGCATCGGGCTGCTCAGCGTGAATGCGGTCGTACACGTGAGCAAAATCCGCAGGCGCGCAGCCGCTGGTCTTGGGCATCACGCCAAACTCGTTGCAGCGCGAATAAATCTCGAGCGGATCGATCGAGCCGTCCTCGACGGTCTCGTCACCAATCGTGACATGCATGGGCACGCGCACGATGCCGTAGCGCTCGCAGAGCTCCGGCGTCACATCCGACCCAGACTCAACCACGATTACGTACTTGCCCATTATTATCACGACCCATCTCGACATTGGCTTTTCAATACATGGCACGCGCCGCCGCACTGTTGCACAACGGCGTCCAAGCGCCAAAGAGACGCCGCCCCTTGCACACAACAAAGGACAGCGTCTCCCTGGAAAACTCCGTGCTTATCTAGGATTCCACACGGTTTATTAAGGAGGGTTACTTATTCCGCAAACGGTCGCTATATGCGGTAAGCGGTAGTTGGCCGCGACAACTGCGACACATTCCGTCCAGCAAATCCAATCGTGCTCCACGCACGGTTAATGCACGAGGCGGTAGAAATTCATCGATGCCGCACCCTCGGCGTGCAGCTCCATCGCCGGAACCGCCGGCGAATAGGTACGGCTCGTAAGTGCCGCCTCGCCGCCATTTGCAAAAATCTCGACCATCGTAGTGTCCGAAAGCACGCGCAGGTCGCGAAGCTCGCTGAGCTCGATCGACCTCTGGTCGCGCCCATAGCCTTCGTCACCCATGTCGAGGGTAAGCATCCCGTCTGCATAGCGCACAAAGACACCCTTGCGGATTTCGAGCTCGATCACCTGGGCGCCCTCACAGGAAACCACAAGATCAAACAGGCGGCCCGGCTCCTCAACGGTTTCACCGCCTGTCGCGCAAACGCAGTCGCCGCGCATCCTCTCAATCTCGTGCACCGGCTGCTGACAGAGCTTACCATCGCGCATGCTCAGTTTTCTCGGCACCGTCAACGCGCACTGCCACCCGCGTGCCACCGTCGGGCTTTTTGCCGTCGCATCGGGGCAACCCGACCACCCGATCATCAAACGCCGACCCGCAGCATCCTCAAAAGACTGCGGTGCGTAGAAATCAAAGCCGGCATCGACCATCGGGGGCATGCCCTGCCCGGCGATCTTAAAACTCGGCGCCTCCCAATCGACCTCGATGGGAAACCACACGCACTGGTGCGGATTGCGGTAACGCCATCCATCGGCGGACACACCCTGCGGACAGCAAACGAGAATAAGCTCACCATCGAGCTCAAACAGATCGGGGCACTCCCACATAAAGCCAAACTTCTCGCCCAACTCAATGCGCGTCGCATAGCTCCAGTCCTCTAGATTGCTCGAGGTATAGACAAGCACGCAGCCGCGGTCGTCTTTCGTACGAGCGCCCAGAACCATGTAGTAGATACCATCGTGTTCAAGGATTTTGGGATCACGCACGTGCGTACCGATATCGTCGGGGTAATCGACCGGCCCAACAGCTATGCGCTTCTCGCCCAATTCGTCGGGGTTCTCGGCAACCACATGAATCTGGTTTTGCTCACGGCCCGTCAACACGTAGTCGTAATCATCGCGGTCAAAATGCTTGACGTTGCCGGTATAGAAGTAGTGAATCTTGCCGTCGAGTACAAAGGCAGAACCAGAATACGCTCCGCTCGAATCCAAATCGGAATCGGGGAACAGCACAGGGCCGCGATTCTCGTACGTCACAAAATCCTTTGTTGTCAGATGATTCCAAAGCACTGGACCGCCATGCGCAGCATCGAATGGATCGTATTGGTGATAGATGTGATACGTATCACCGATCTGCACCAAACCGTTGGGGTCGTTGAGCCAGCCAAGCTCAGGCTCCACATGGAACAGGAGCCTATCGGGGTCGGACGCGATGCGACCCGCCGTCTCATCCTGTCCGGCACGCCACTGCTCATAGTCCGCGCGTGTCACCTTATTTTTTTGATTAAACATCGCCGTTGACTTTCTCGTCTATGGGGAAGGACGCTCGACTCACACGAGTCGAACGCCCTTCCCCAAATGGACTTATCCTCAGATTACGCTGAACGGCTCAACTAGAAGCTGACATCAAAGCCAGCACCAGCGCCCTCTTCATCAGTGGTCGGCACGCCCTTTGCCTTGTTGTAGGCAAAGATCAAGACGATCGGCACGATAAAGGCGATGAGATTGCCGGCCACATACCACACGAGCGTCTCGGGCGTGACGATGAGCAGGCCAAGCACGCCGGTCAGACCCTGACCGATGGCGCGCACCTCAAAGAGCTTCACGAAGGCACCGCCGCAGCCTGCACCGATGCAAGCGCAAACGAACGGGATGATCGAGTAGCGCATGTTTGCAGCAAAGATTGCGGGCTCGGAGATACCGACCAGCGTCGGGATAAAGGACGACATGCAGATGTTGCGCTCTTTGGAGTGCTTCTTGTGAATGAGATACATGCCGATGGCGCCGCCGCCCTGGGCGATGATGGAAACCGACCAGATTGCCTGGATGTAGTTGAAGCCAGTCGTGGCAACGAGGTTTGCCTCGATACCCTGGATGAACTGATGCGTACCGGTAACGACGAGCGGCTGCAGGAACGCGGCGAAGACAAAGGCGCCAAAGACGCCCATCCTGTTGTACAGGATATCGATTACGCCGGCGAGGACGTCGCCGATCAGGTTGCCGAGCGGGCCGAACACGGTGAACAGGGCGACGTTAGCAAGAATCAGGGTAACGGTCGGGACAAAGACGAACGAAACGACCTCGGGGATGTACTTCTGGGCAATCTTTTCGACCTTGGCCATAAACCAGGCAGTCAGGATTGCAGGGAACACGCCGCCCTGGAAAGCAACCATGGGGATGGAGAGCGGACCAAAGTTCCAGTACTCAGCACCCGACGGATCCATAACAAACGCATTGCGGTTCATAAGACTCGGGTGAACCATGACGATACCGACGAGGATGCCCAGGATCGGGTTACCGCCAAAACGCTTGACCGCGCTGTACATGACCAGGACAGGCAGGTAGTCGAAGGTAGTGGCAATAATGGCAAAGAAGCTTGCGAGGTTCTTGAGGAACTCGCTGTGATCGGCGAGGCTGCCCTCCATGCCAAAGAGGCCGTTGGCAACGATCAGCGACTTAAGGCCGATGATGATAGCAGCGCCGACGAAGGCGGGAATGATGGGAATAAAGATGTCCGAGAATACCTTGAGGACCGAGAAGAACTTGCCCTTCTTGTCCGCCTCGGCGCCCTTGACCTCGGAAGCGCTGATCTCCTTAACGCCCGTCAGAGCCATAAACTCATCGTAAACCTTGTTAACGGTACCGGTACCGAAGATGATCATGAGCTGGCCGCTGTTGTACAGCACGCCCTTGACGCCATCGATGTTCTCGAGCTCGGCCTTGTTGTACTTGCTCGTATCCTTGAGCACCAGACGCAGACGCGTAACGCAATGCGTGGCGCCCTCGATGTTCTCCAGACCGCCGACGTTATCGACGACTTGCTGAGACACTACTTTGTAGTCCATGTTCCTCTCCATTCCCTTACGAAATCATAAAACGTTTTGATGCCATTACAGAGACGCGATCGTTGCATTTGCGCACTTGAGCGTACCGTCGGTGACCGTCAGTGCCACACCCTGGCCCTGCTTATTGCAGAAGCGCGCGTTAAGCGCAACATCATCGACAAAGATGGTCGCGATATCGTCGTCAACGACCAGGCGCACATGATGAGTGCCCTCGCCCTTAAAGAACAACGGACGCTCGAGGCCCATGTTGTTGACCTGGAACCACGGATACTGGGGGGCCGCCGTAAACTCGAGCTTGCCCTCACGCAGGTTGGCGCGGAACTCATAGGCAAGACCGGACTCGGCGTCCTCGGCAAGCTTCACCGAGAAGCCGGCAGCGTCACCGGCGAGCTCGATGTCGGCATCGAGCATATAGGTGGAACCGGCATCCGCGGCGAGCACCTGCTCGACCTTGCCCGACTCGCAGGAAAGCTCAAAGGCCTCGACTGCCTTAGCCTCGCCAAAGGCGCCAAGCATACTGTCAGGGAGCTTGGTGCCGAGCGTTCCGTCGGCACGCTGAACGATCTCGAGAGGCATAAAGGTGCCACCCCACAGGTAAGAGCTGGGATCGCCACCCTCGTCACGTGTAGGAACCCAACCAAAGAGAACGCGGCGCTCGCCATCAAATGCGGTACGCGCGGCATAGTACGCGCGGCCATCGAATGAATCGTCAGCAGGAGTGATCCAAGGACCGTTGATGGAGCGAGACATGCGGTAACGGGTCTTGTTGCCATCACTGTACTCGGAGAACACCAGATACCACCAGTCGCCCATCTTAAAGAGATCAGGCATCTCGAACATGGTGTAAAGGCCCGGATTCCACCAGTCGCCCTGGAACTCCCAGGTATCCAGGTCCTTGGAGGTGAACTTGACCAGACGCCCGGTCATCAGACGCTTGTCCTCGCCCACGCGCGTGCCGAGGATGAGCATGTACTCTTCGTTCTCCTCATCCCAAAGCACAAAGGGATCGCGCCAGTTGCGGTCATCGTAACCTTCCTGGGGCGGAAGCAGCGTCTCGGCGATGTTCTTCTCCCACTTGACGGCGTCGTCACTCGTTGCGTGAAGAAGAACCTGCTTCATCAAGCGTGCGCGGACCTTATCGCGATTGCAACCAGTGTAGAGCGCATGGTACTTGTCGCCCACCTTAAACACCGTGCCGGCATAAACATACTGGTCGACTTCCTCGTCGCCGCCACGCTCAAGGCTCTCGCCAAAGTCCTTGTAGTTGACGAAATCCTTGGTCGTCGCGAGTGCCCAACCAAACGGCTCTCCGAAAGGACCGGGGTTTCGCGTGTCACGCTGGTGATAGAGATAGAACGTGCCGTCCTCGCCGTACGGCATGATGTCGCCTACCCAAATTCCCTCAGGCTGGTAATACACCTTGTGCATCCGAGACTTCCTTTCCCACAAGATACTAACTCGGTACAACTGCAAGATATGTCAATCGTTTTCATATGTCAAACGTTTTCACACTAATACGTCTTTTCGCAGTTCCAGTCGTCGGCAAACGGTTGACATATGGCGGCGAACGGTCATCAGAGGCGTTTGAGGAATTCTTTTGGCACGGGATGAACTACGCGGTTTTGCCCTCAATGAGTTCAACGGGGAGCTTGGTATTCGATTCGGGCTTTTCACCGTTAACAAGAGCGATGATGGATTGCGCCGCGAGCTCTCCGATGCGATCGATATCTTGACGAACGGTTGTTAAGTCAGGCATAAACGTCATAGTGCGGCGGGCGCCATCCGCGCCCACGACCTTAATATCGTCCGGAGCGCTCAAGCCGCGCCGCTTCATCACGTTGAGGCAGATGGCCGCCATCGTGTCGTCTCCCGCAAAGATGCCGTCAGTATCGGGGTTCTCATCGAGGATCTTCGCAACGACCGCACTCTTTTCGTCGTCGGACTTAACGAACTCGACCTCACGGACAAGCGCGGGCAAACCGGCCTGCTCCACAACATCGTGGTAGGCATCGGTACGCTTATTGGCAGGCATACGCATGCGGCTATTGTTGCGCAGGCACAAGATGCGCGAACACCCGTCATCGATCAGGCGACGCGTGGCAAGTTCGCCGATGCCATAGCTGTCGCTCGCAATCTGAACAGAGGTCTCGCCAAGGTCGCAGTCGATACCAACCAGACTCAAGCCCATCTCGGCATACGCCTCGGCACCGATATTAAGCGAGTTGACGATGACGCCATCAACCATATTGCGCCGAAGCATATCGATATAAGAACGCTCAAGATCAGGTCGATTGGCGCTATTGCACAGCAACATCTTAAAACCGTTTTCGGCCAGGGTACGCTCAACGGCTTGGACCGCTTGGGCATGAAACGGGCTGCTGACATAGGGGACTATCATACCTATTAGATTCAGGCGACCGTTGAGCATGGCACGGGCGATATCGTTGGGCGTATAGTTGATGCGCTTCATCGCGGCATGGACCTTATCGCGGGTCTCTTGGCTAATATAGCCGCGATTATTAAGCACGCGAGATACCGTAGTAGGCGAAACCCCCGCCACCGCTGCAACTTCCTTGATGCCAGGCTTAGCCGAATCCTTAGAACGAGCGCCCTCGCGAGCCATAGCACCCTCCCCCATCAACATGTCATACGTTTACATACGAACAAAGCATACCCCAACAAGAGCGGGAAGACGGTAACAGTACAAGTAAGTAAACGACTCATCCAAATAATTAGGAGAGTTCCGCCTAAAGGGTGGCTACACAGGACCTCCGCCGGGCCGCTTTGGGTTACCTTCCAAAATATTCCGCAGGACGCAAAGGGCTCCGCCGCGCGAAGCGCACAGCGGAGCCCTTTACATGTCCGAGGACACCAATTTAATTTAGCGTGGTTCCCTAAAGGGCGACAACGCAGGAGACCCGGCAAGGCCGGGAGCACTTTGTCTCGCAAACATTCCGCAGCTGCGAAGCGGCGAGAACGTTTGAGAGGCAAAGTGCGTAGGCCTTACCGGGTCTCCGGTGGGAGTTGAGTCCCTTTAGAACTTGTCGTGGAAGGTACGCGAAATGACCTCGTCCTGCTGCTCCTTGGTGAGCGTGTGGAAGTTCACAGCATAGCCGGAAACGCGGATGGTCAGCTGCGGGTACTTCTCGGGGTGAGCCTGAGCGTCGAGCAGCGTCTCACGGTTGAAGACGTTGATGTTCAGGTGGTGGCCGCCCTTCTCGGCGTAAGCGTCGAGCATGTGGACCAGGTTATCGGCCTGAGTCTCAGAAACTTCAGAAACCTTCATAATGTGTCTCCTTCGATTGATAGGCGCCGGCCGAAACTGGCGCGCTAATCAGTAATCGTTATTGTTAGTATAGCACTAACAATAGTTACTCGCCCAGCTGATCAAGGTCGATATCGCCAAAGAACACCTGGTCCTCCTTGCCGAGCGCACCCGGGATGATGGAGAAGGTGTTAGAGATGCCGTCCTGAGCATCGCGGAACGGGAGCTTGGAAACCGAAGACAGCGAAGCGATGGCGCCGTGGCTATCGCGCTTGTGCATGGGGTTTGCACCCGGGGCGAACGGCTGGCCAGCCTTGCGGCCGTCGGGCGTGGAGCCGGTCTTTTTACCGTACACGACGTTGGAAGTGATAGTCAGAACCGAGGTCGTGGGCACGGAGTTGCGGTAGGTGTCGTTCATGCGGATGTACTCCATGAACTGGTGCACAACGTCGTGAGCAATCTGGTCGACGCGGTCGTCGTCGTTACCGTACTTGGGGAACTCGCCCTCGGTCTCGAAGTCGACGATGATGCCGTTCTCATCACGGACGGGGTGGACCTTGGCGTACTTGATGGCGGACAGGGAGTCAGCCACGACGGAAAGGCCAGCGATGCCCGTAGCGAACCAGCGGTGCACGTGCTTGTCGTGCAGAGCCATCTGGATGCGCTCGTAGCAATACTTGTCGTGCATGTAGTGAATGATGTTCAGCGAGTTGACGTACACGCCAGCGAGCCACTTCATCATGTCGTTGTACTTGGCCACAACGTCGTCGTAATCGAGCGTATCGCCCTCGACGGCGCGGTACTTGGGGCCGACCTGCTTCTTGGAGACCTCGTCAACACCGCCGTTGAGTGCATACAGCAGGCACTTAGCCAGGTTGGCGCGAGCGCCGAAGAACTGCATCTCCTTGCCAATGCGCATGGAGGACACGCAGCAGGCGATACCGTAGTCGTCGCCGTGGTAAACGCGCATAAGGTCGTCGTTCTCGTACTGGATCGAGGAGCTGGCGACAGAAGTCTTGGCGCAGAACTTCTTGAAGTTCTCGGGCAGACGGGTCGACCACAGAACGGTCATGTTGGGCTCGGGGCTGGTGCCCATGTTCTCGAGCGTGTGCAGGTAGCGGTAGCTCATCTTGGTAACGAGCGTACGGCCGTCAACACCCATGCCGCCGATGGACTCGGTGACCCACTGCGGATCGCCGGTAAACAGGGCCTGGTACTCGGGGGTACGGGCAAACTTGACCATGCGGAGCTTCATGATGAAGTGATCCACGAACTCCTGGATCTGCTCCTCGGTGAAGGTACCGTTGGCAAGGTCGCGCTCAGCGTAGATGTCGATGAACGTAGAGGTACGGCCGATGGACATAGCGGCGCCGTTCTGTTCCTTGACGGCAGCGAGGTAGGCGAAGTACATCCACTGGATGGCCTCCTGCGTGTTGGTAGCAGGGTTGGAAATGTCGAAACCATAGGTCTCGGCCATCATCTTGAGCTCGCCGAGGGCGCGGATCTGCTCCTGCAGCTCCTCGCGATCGCGGATGTTGTCGGCGGTCATGACCGTCGGGGTGGAAGCCTTCTGGGCCTCCTTGTCCTTGATCAGGTAGTCGACGCCGTACAGGGCAACACGACGGTAGTCGCCGATAATGCGGCCGCGGCCATAGCCATCGGGCAGACCGGTGATGATGTGAGCCGAGCGGCAAGCACGCATCTCGGGGGTGTAGACATCGAAGACGCCAGCGTTGTGGGTCTTGCGCTCGAAGGTGTAGCGCTCGACAACGTTCTCGTCGACCTTATAGCCGTGCTGGCTGGCAGCCTGGCAAGCGATGCGGATACCGCCGTTGACGTGCAGAGCGCGCTTGAGCGGCTTGTCGGTCTGAAGGCCGACGATGGTCTCCTTCTCGCGGTGGGCGTTATCGATGTAGCCAGCGGGGTGGCTCACGATACCCGTGACGGTCTTGGTGTCCATATCGAGGACACCGCCCTGCTCGCGCTCCTTAAGCAGCAGGTCGAGAACCTCGCCCCACAGCTCCTTGGTACGCTCGGTCGGGCCGGCGAGGAACGACTCGTCGCCCTCGTAGGGGGTGTAGTTCTTCTGGATGAAGTCTCGGACGTCAACCTCTCCCGTCCAGATGCCTTCCTTGAAGCCTTCCCATGCCTCCTGCATTGTGTAACCACGCTCCTAGTTACGTGTAATGCGGCGCTCTCTCACACCGCTGCTTATTGAATTCTTGAATGTTCGGCTTGCACTACCGGCTTCTTCCGTTCTTCGCCACACGTTGGTGCAGGGAAAACGTTTATCCACCTTGGAACTACAACCCAAAACCCAAGATTTCACCCGTTTGAGAAGGATAACATAGCGACCCTCTCCATCTGGGCTGTTATATGTTTCTTTTTTTATATCATAAGGGCGTTTTTTACAAACCCGCAGGAAATGCGAGCGCGAACAACTACCGTTCACCGATTTGTATGTTATTTTTCCTTGCCTTTGTACGACCTTCGCTCTAGCTGTTATGCCAGCTTTAGCAGGGTAAAGTGTCCCAGAGACCCTACAGAAACTGCAGGGCGGCCGCGGGATCCCCCGTGGCCGCCCTGTGGCGTAGCTAGTTTTTAGCTTTGATTGCCGCTTGGCATTAGGCGGCTGCGGCGGCCTTGTCGGTCGTTGCCTTGCTATCGCCGTTGCCCTGGCCCTCAAAATGCTTGTAGCACCAGCTGGTGACCAGCGGGGTCAAAATAGCCGTCACGATTGCGCAGGCAGCAACCTGTGCCGTAGCCGTCGCGAGCACGGCGCCACCGTACATGGCCCCATTGACGCTTGCCATGGCAGCAGGCGTGGCCACATTGGCTCCGGCGCAGCTTGAAATGGCCGCACCTGCGACACCCGTACCGCCCGTGAGCTTATCGACCGCGATGACGGGAATTGCAAAGACCACCGAGCAGATCACGCCGAGCAGGATGCCGGGAAGACCGCCATTAATGAGCTGGCCAAAGGTCATGGTCGAGCCCATGGCAAAGAAGACGAGCACGATGATGGCGGAAAGTGCCGGTGCCATCATCTTCTTAAAGCTGGGGAACAGGTTGCCCAGAATAATGCCGACGACGATCGGCAGAATGGCGCCCACGAGCGACCAGCCGATCGGAGCCTGACCGGCAGCGCCGAGCACGATCATCGTGACCGGAGGGCCGACAACCAGCGTGGTGATTGCGACAGCACCACGCTCGGCTTCGTTGCCCATGGTGCCCATCAGTCCAGCGTACATAGCGTTGTTGGCACCCGTGCAAGCGGCCAGCATCACCATGGCCGAGATACCAAACAAGTTGTCGTTGAATACATAAAGGATGAGCAGCGACACGGCAACGACCACGATCTGCTTGACAGCAATGATAATGGCGCCGCGGGCAGCGGCGGCAGGAGCGCTCTTAAACGAAATCGTCGTACCGACGATGAGCAAAAAGGCGCCAACGAGCGGGCTTGCACCCTGCTGGGTCATGCCAAGCGTAAAGCTGCCGAGCGTTTTGAACAGGTCGGGGAATAGCGTGTTGAGCAGGCAGCCCAACAGAAGCGGCACCAAGATATTGGCACCCGGGATGGAGGACATCTTAAAGAACGGCTCCTTTGCCGCCGGCGCCTCCACCGCAGTCGATTCACTCATATATATCTCCTTTGGATGCATGCGAATCGTAGCCGCACGCGCCTATGTCAGAAAGAAGGCGACGGTCCCGAGTCGCAGGAGCCGTCGCCGAATAATCGTCGCGAGGTATTACCCGTCCAGGACGATGCCGCCGTCGCAGTCACCGATCTCGCCGTTAACGAAGCTGGCGAGGTCGGAGGCAAAGAAGAGCACCATCTGCGCAGGCTCGCTGGCCTGGGCGGCGCGGCCCAGAGGAATACCGTTGATGATGCGCTGAGAGTTCTCGTCAGAGAGGATCGAGGTCATATCGGTAAGCGTGAGCGACGGGCATACAGCGTTGCAGCGAACGCCAAACTTGCCGCCTTCCTTGGCGACTGCCTTGGTTAGACCGTTGACGCCGGCCTTGGAGCTCGCGTAGGCCGCGGTGCCGAGCAGGCCGCCGCCGATCTTGCCGGCAACAGAGCTCACGTTGACGATAGTGCCGGCATGGGCCGCCTTAAAGTGCGGGTACACGGCGTTCATCATGGTAAAGGTGCCGTTGAGGTTGATGTCGATGGTACGGCGCCACTCGGTGTCATCGATCTCGTCGAACTTCTTGGTGCTGATGACGCCAGCGCAGTTAATCAGGATGTTGGTTTGCGGCAGGTCTGCGAAAATCTGTTCGACGGTCTCGCGCGCCTTGGGCGCATCGGCGACATCGAGCTGATAAAACTTGTTGCCCTCGCCAAGCTCGGCCACAGCGGCCTCGCCCTTAGCAGCGTTCCTTGCGATGAGCGCGACATGTCCGCCGCCCGCGACGATGCCCTTGGCGATCTCGAGGCCAATGCCCTGAGTGCCGCCCGTGACAATCGCGGTCTTGCCCGTGAAGTCAAATGCCATGACTCCATCCCCCTTTATATAAGGTGTCTCCTCGCGGGAAGTTGGAGCATCGCACGTGGCGATTATATGAGTCCCAGTCGTCATGGTGGTGACAACCCCTCGCCTAACCGCGGGCATAATAGTTCTTTGAAACGCTTCAGCAATTGAATTTTTTAACTCTTTATGCGCTCTTTATATTGCCCACTGCATGAGGCCCGAATATGCGGGTATCATCTTTCACCGAAAATAGTTTCTAGTGTTAGGGGTTTTCGGTGGAAGATACCGATTTCCATGAGCTTGGGCGTCAGCTCTTAACTGAGTTTGGCAGCATGCATCATCGCATTTCACGCTCTGCGGACAAAGCTCTCGGCGGCGAGATGGCTGTCATGCGCGCCCTCATGCTCGCTGGCGGTTCGCTCACGCCGAGCGAACTCGCAAATCGCGCCTGGGTCTCGAGTGCCCGCATCGCCAATATCTTACGCACTCTCGAAGCCAAGGGCTGGGTCGAGCGCGAGCACTCAAAGACCGACCGTCGTCGTGTACACGTCACGATGACCGATAAGGGATTCCAGAATCTCGAAATCAAACGTCGGGAATTCGAGGAGCGCACCGCGGCCTTCCTCGAGCAGCTCGGCGAAACAGATACCCAAGAGATGGTGCGCCTTCTAAGGCGTTTCAACGAAATTATCGACCGCAATCAAGAAAGGAGAGATGCCGAGTGAGGATTCTCAAGCTCTTTAAAAAGCATGTCCTGGCACTGTTCACAGCTATCGTACTTATCGTAATCAGCTGCAACGCCGATCTGGCACTGCCTACCTACATGAGCGACATCGTCGACGTGGGCGTACAGCAAGGCGGCATCGCCTCGCCCGTGCCCGACACCATTCGTGCCGAATCACTCGATGACCTTGAGCTCTTTATGAGCACCAAGGACGCCAAAGCTGTGGAGGCCGTGTTTAGCAAGGCTGACAAAAAAGGCATTCGAACGTACAAGGGCACCGAGGAAGAGCGTGCCGATGGCGGCAAGATTGCCGACATTATGAGCCTGCCCGAGACCGTCGTCCTTTCTCTCAACCAGGGCATCGACGCCAGCTCCATGGGCGACATGACCGGCGCATCCACCGAGGCAAGCAATGGCGGCGGCGCCCAGGCCATGCCCACCCCCGAGCAGATGGCGGCAATGACGCCCGAGCAGCTCGCCGAGACGCAGCAGAAGGCCACAGCGGCGCAAAACATGCAAAAGCAGATTGATGCCGACGGCGGCAAGATCACCATGAAGAGTCTGCGCCTAGGTGTCGAGGGCGGTCTGGTAGACCAAAGCAAGCTCGTCGAGGGCGCCAATGAAATGGCGGACAAAATGGGCTCCATGTCGGGCTCCATCGTGACCCAACGCGCCGTGAGCTATGTGCAAGACGAGTACAAGGCGCAGGGTATCGACCCCGCCGACGTGCAGAACGCCTACCTGGGCCGCATGGCGACCACGATGTTTGGTCTGTGCCTGATCTCACTGGTCGCCACCATCCTAACCGGCGCCGTGGCCTCGCGCACCGCCTGTTCCATCGCACGCGACCTGCGCCGCGAGACCTTCAACAAGGTCATGCACTTCTCGCCAGCCGAGGTGGGCAAGTTTAGCCAGGCCTCGCTCATCACTCGCTGCACCAACGACATTCAGCAGATTCAGATGGCCGCAACCCTGTTTATCCGCATGTGCCTCATGGCGCCCGTCATGGGCATCGTCGCCGTCATGCGCGTCCTGGCCAACCACACCGGCCTGGAGTGGACCATCGCCGTGGCCATCATCGCGGTCTCGGCCGTCGTCGGCGTGCTTATGGGCCTCACCATGCCCAAGTTCAAAAAGATGCAGAGCTTTGTGGACCGCGTGAACCTTACCGCCCGCGAGCTGCTCGACGGCCTTATGCCCATCCGCTCGTTTAACCGCGAGGAGCATGAGCTCGAGCGCTTTGACCAGGCGTCCCTCGACCTGATGACCACGCAGCTCTACACCAACCGCGCCATGAGCTTTATGATGCCGCTCATGATGCTCGTCATGAACTGCATCACCGTGCTTATCGTCTGGTTTGGCGCGCAGGGCGTGTCCGACGGCGTGATGCAGGTCGGCAACATGATGGCGTTCATCTCCTACACCATGCAGATCGTCATGGCGTTTATGATCCTCACCATGGTTTCGGTTATCCTGCCCCGCGCCGAGGTCGCAGCAGAGCGCGTGGAAGAGGTCATCACCTGCCCCACGAGCATCAACGACCCTGCCTCGCCCAAACTGCCCGCAGCCAGCGCGCCGCGCGGTGAGCTCACCTTCCGCGACGTGAGCTTCCAGTATCCCGATGCCCGCGCCGATGTCATCAGCGGCGTGAACTTCACCACGCATGCCGGTCAGATGCTCGGCATCATTGGCTCCACGGGCTCGGGCAAGTCCACGCTCGTGCAGCTGATTCCGCGCCTGTACGACGTCACGGGCGGCAGCATTTCGCTCGACGGCATCGACGTGCGCGACATGACCCTTTCCGAGCTGCGCCGCCGCATTGGTTACATCCCGCAGCAGGGTCGCCTGTTCTCGGGCACCGTCGCGAGCAACCTCAAGTTTGCCGGCGACATGGTGAGCGATGATGATATGCGCCAGGCGGCACGCATCGCCCAGGCCGAGGACTTTATCGCCGAGCGCGAGGGCGGTTACAACTCCCCCATCAGCCAGGGCGGCTCCAATGTTTCGGGTGGTCAGCGCCAACGCCTGGCCATTGCCCGCGCGTTGGCCAAAAAGCCCGAGGTCGTGGTGTTCGATGACTCGTTTAGCGCCCTCGACTACAAGACCGACGCGCGCCTGCGCGAGGAGCTGGCCAAAAACGTCACCGACGCCGCACTCGTGGTCGTGGCCCAGCGCATCGCGACCATCATGCACGCCGACCAGATCATCGTGCTCGACGACGGTCACGTAGTGGGCACCGGCACGCACGAGGAGCTGCTGCACGGCTGCCCGGCGTACCTGGAGATTGCACAGTCGCAGCTTTCCGCCGAGGAGCTGGGGCTTACCCAAGAAGAAATTGCAGCCGTCATGGAAGGAGGCGAGCGCTAATGGCAGACGAGACCAAGACTCAGATTCCCAAGCCCACCCGCCAGCGTGGTCCCATGGGCCGCATGGGTGGCATGCGCCGTGGCGAAAAGGCCAAGGACTTTAAGGGCACCATGAGGCAGCTGCTCGGCTATATCGGCCAGCACAAGATTGCCGTGTTTGCCGCCGTCGCCTTTGCCGTGTGCTCGGTCATCTTTAACATTGTGGGGCCAAAGGTACTTGGCCAGGTTACGACCAAGCTGTTCGAGGGCCTGGTTGCCAAGGTCAACGGCACCGGCGATGTCGACTTTGCCTGGATCGCCAAGACGCTCGGCTTTTTGCTCTGTCTGTATCTGGCGAGCTCTGCCTGCAGCCTGATCCAAGGCTGGCTCATGACCGGCGTCACGCAAAAGATTTGTTATCGCATGCGCAAGGAGATCGCCGCCAAGATCGCTGTCGTGCCGATGAGCTACTTCAACGGCCACAGCAAGGGCGACGTGCTCAGCCGCATCACCAACGATGTCGACACGCTGGGTCAGTCACTCAACCAGAGCGTGACGCAACTCATCACATCGGTGACGCAGATTATCGGCGTGCTCGTCATGATGCTGTCGATCAGTCTGCCGCTCACCGGCGTCACCGTGCTCACGCTGCCGGCAGCCGCGATTATCCTGACCGTGATGATTCACTTCTCGCAGCCGTACTTCCGCGAGCAGCAGCAGGTCCTGGGCGCCGTCAACGGCATCATCGAGGAGGACTTTGCCGGCCAGAACGTCATTCAGGTGTTCGACCGCGCCGAGGCCTCGATCGAGGAGTTCGACAAAGAGAACGACCGCCTCTTTATGAGCGGTTGGCGCTCTCAGTTCCTGTCGGGCCTGATGATGCCGCTTATGAGTCTGGTGGGCAACATGGGCTACGTGGGCGTCGTCGTGGTGGGCGCGCAGCTCGCGCTGACCGGCAATGCCACACCCGGCGACATCCAGAGCTTTATCCAGTACGTTCGCAACTTTACGCAACCCGTGCAGCAGCTGGGCAACGTGAGCAACACGATGCAGTCGATGGCCGCCGCCACCGAGCGCGTCTTTGAGTTCCTGGCCGCGGCCGAGGAGGAGCAGAAGGCCGACGCGCAGATTCCCGAGAAGCGCCCCGGTCACGTGGAGTTCGACCACGTCAAGTTTGGCTACACGCCGGACAAGACCATCATCCACGACTTTAGCTGCGAGGCCGAGCCCGGTCAGACCATCGCCATCGTCGGTCCCACCGGCGCTGGCAAGACCACGCTCATCAAGCTGCTGCAGCGCTTCTACGACGTGGACGGCGGTTCACTGCGCGTCGAGGGCATCGACGTGCGCGACTGGGACCGCGCGGCACTGCGCGGCGAGTTTGCCATGGTGCTGCAGGATACCTGGCTGTTTAACGGCACCATTCGCGAGAACATTCGCTACGGACGCCCCGATGCGAGCGATGCCGAAGTCGAAGCCGCCGCACGCGCCGCACGCTGCGACCACTTTATCCATACGCTCGCCGGTGGCTACGACTTTATGATCAACGAGGAGGGCACTAACCTGTCGCAGGGTCAGCGCCAGCTCGTGACCATCGCCCGTGCCATTTTGGCCGACCGCCCGGCGCTGATTCTAGACGAGGCGACTTCCAACGTGGACACCCGCACCGAGGAGCTCATTCAGCGCGCCATGGATGCGCTGATGCAGGGCCGTACAAGCTTTGTCATCGCGCACCGCCTGTCCACGATCCGTAACGCCGACGTGATCTTGGTGATCCGCGACGGCGACATCGTCGAGAAGGGCACACACGACGAACTGCTCGCCCAGGGCGGCCTCTACGCCGACCTGTACAACTCGCAGTTCGACGAAGCGGCGTAAAACCAGCGGCAAACAACCGCAATACACAAAACGGGGGCGCAGAATGAACTGCGCCCCCGTTTTGTGTCCTTTGGGCCTCGAACTGCCTCCCCTAGGACCTGATTGACAGCCCACTCCAAGCCCCGTGGGCAAAAATTGGCAAATATGAGTACTGTCACCTTTTTAGTAACAGCCAAAACAGCACCAAATGCTGCTCACACGGCTTGCACGCGCTCCTAAATTGATCAAACAGCCCAATAGCGGACTTATATGTGCTTACGTTAATGAACATATTTACTATTATGTCTATTATCTTGTGATGACGATATGGCACTGAGATAGCAACAGTACTCATATTTGCCTTTTTTTGCCCACAGGGTATGCCGCAGAAGATCCAACTTGCTCCAGCGTGCCGTACGCCGGCCTTCCCCTTCCGGCAAGTGCCGACATTTTCCCAGATAAAACCGAACAAAACAAACCTGTCCTTTTTCGGCAGGTTTCGCTTGCACTTTAGCGTGCGACAGCGGATAATGCCGAACACTCGACAATACGCTTATTGCTCTTTCTATAGATTGAGGAGGCCCCGCATGGCCATGGAATTCAAACGCAGGCTGCCAATCCCCATGGAGATCCGCGAGGAAATGCCGCTTTCCGCCGAGCTTACTGCCAAGAAGCAGGCATTCGATGCCGAGGTCGCCAAGGTCTTTACCGGCGAGGACGCACGCAAGGTGCTCATCATTGGCCCGTGCTCTGCCGATCGCGAGGACTCGGTGCTCGAGTACATGAACCGCCTGGCCAAAACCGCCGAGGAGGTCAAGGACAAGCTCATCATCATCCCGCGCGTCTACACCAATAAGCCGCGTACCAAAGGCACCGGTTACAAGGGTCTTCTGCACAACCCCGACCCCGAGGCCCCCGACGACCTGCTCGAGGGCGTCAAAGCCATCCGCCATATGCACCTGCGCGTTATTGAGGAAACGGGCTTCTTCACCGCCGACGAGATGCTCTACCCCTCCAACTACCAGTACCTCGTTGACCTGCTAAGCTATGTTGCCGTGGGCGCACGCTCGGTCGAGAACCAGGAGCATCGCCTGGTGTCGAGCGGTATTGCGGTACCCGTCGGCATGAAGAACCCCACTGCTGGCTCTACCACCGTTATGCTCAACTCCATTTACGCCGCGCAGGCGCACCAGAGCTTTATCTTCCGCAACTGGGAGGTCGAGTGCGATGGCAACCCGCTCGCGCACGCCGTTATGCGTGGCTACATCGGTCTCGATGGGCGCACCTACCCCAATTACCACTACGAGCACCTGGAGCGCCTGGCCGAGCGCTATACCGAGCACGCCGGCTATGCCAATCCCGCAGCGGTCATCGACTGCAACCACGACAACTCGGGCAAGCGTCCGCTGGAGCAGTATCGCATTTGCAAAGAGGTGCTCGACAGCTGCCGCCGCAACGAGTCCATCTCCAAGCTGGTCAAGGGCTTTATGATCGAGTCCTACCTGGAGGATGGCAACCAGCCGGTCGACGGCGGCGTCTTTGGTAAGTCGATCACCGACCCGTGCCTAGGCTGGGAAAAGACCGACTACCTCATCCACGAGATCGCAGAGCGGGTTTAGTTACGTGGGTTTACCAACCCGCGTAACGGCTCGACGCTGCAAACCCGCCAGAGCGGCAATCTGCCTTTCAACTGCGGCGGCATGGCCAGAAGGTCAATGCCGCCTTGGTTTAAGGCACCTTGCTCGCTCTGGCGGGTTTTCGCTGTCGTTGCCAAAACAACGGCATCACCTTGGCTGCACACTCATTGGGGGCACTCATTGGGGACGTACTTAAATGAGTAGTCGTTGGGGACGTTCTTGTTTGACTAGTCGTTTAAGAACGTCCCCAATGACTATCTCTCCGCCCCCGTGGAATCGGGGGTCGTCTACCGAATGGTTGATGCGGCGGCCCTGCGGCCATGCCACACTCATAGATGGCCTGACCCAACTTGGAAGGAGCCTTCATGAGCCTTGACAACGTAACCCTGCGCGCCGCCACGCTCGATGACCTGACCGGCATCGCTGCCATCTACAACAAGCTGTGGTGCAACACGCTGCGCAACCGCGGCGACGTCGAAGCTGCCGCTTTCTGCGCGCGCTTTAACATCGCCATGCAGCTGCAGCGCTCCCCCATCGCGCTTGTCGCCGAGGCCGAGGGCCGTATTATCGCCGCCTGCTGCATCGGCATATTCGAGGACGGCAAGCCACGCACCAATCCCACGTGGGAGCCTTGCTACAATGAGATGCTCGCTCAGGCAACCAAGATGGCAAAGACCGCCGACGCCAAGCTCGAGGGTTCGCTCTTTGGCGACAGCCGCGAGAAGGCCACGGCCGATCGCTTTGCCGCCACGGGCAACGAGTATGCCCAGGGCCAGCTCAACCTGATCATCATTGTGCCCGAGTGGCAGGGCAAGGGACTCGGCCGCGAGCTCATCGACCTTGCGCGCGCTGAACTCGCCAAAGCCGGGTGCACCAAGTTCTTCCTGATGAGCGACTGCAACTCTGACTGGCAGTTCTACGAGCGCCTCAACATGAAACGCATCCTGGAGGATCACAGCCAAGACACCGGCGACGGCTTTATCGTCTACATGTACGGAGGCGACACGCAGGATTAGCCTGAGTGCCACCTCATGGGCTTTCTCCAAAACAGCCCAAACCAATCAGCCACGCCAAAAGGGACATGCCAAAAAGGGACAGGTTTATTTTGGCAGGTTTTATCTGGGCAAACGCCGACCGCCGCGAGGAAGTTGCCTTCCCTCACGGCGGTCTTCTAGCAGTCAAAACCAAGTGAGTAGACTTTTTGCAGGAGGCCGAGCACACCCCGAATCGCCACAGCGCTGACCTGCGGTTTTATTGAGCGTTTGGCGCGGTGTGCTCGACAAGTCCAAAAAAGTCTACTCACTTGCATCTAAGGCGCACCAGAAAGGCAAAAACCGCCGCGAAAAGGGCCCGGACCCCGTTCGCGGCGGTTATTCGCTCTGATTTTGCGACGGTTTTGCCCGCTTGTTACTCGCTGTAGCGGGTGGCGATGGCTGCTCGCACCATGCCGGCACTCATGAGGTACGTTACCAGGAAGTAGCCGCCGTAGGCTGCCAAGAAAATCGCACAGGTAAGGCCCACCGTGCCGCCGATGCTCATGTTGCCAAACGTGCTCACCAGCTCGATGATCACCTTGAGCGCCACAAAGGAGTGCGCCAGACCCACTGCCAGCGGGAACAGGAAGAACACCGCTTGCTGCGCCATCACCGAATGGCGAATCTGGCGGTCGTCACAGCCGATCTGCGCCAGCACGCGATAGCTGCGGCTGCCATCCGCCACGTTGGAGAGCTGCTGGATCGATAGAATTGCCGCGCACGCAACGACCAGCACAAAGCCGATGTAGATGGCTAGGTAGCTAATCATGCCGTTCATCTGCGCCGCCTGCGTATAGATCTCGGAGCGTGTCATGAAGACTCCCCACGACCCCGGCTCCTTGCCGTCAACGAGCAGATTGTCGAGCATGGTGTATTTAATGCTCTCGTCTGCCTTGGTCACATCCATCCCCTGCTTGTAGTTAACGAGCAGATTACTGGAATACGGCTGCAGGTTAAGCTGGGACAACAGCTCGTCGGCAACGACGACGGTACCCGGATTACTGCCCATCGCCGAGTTGGCGATGGCCGCCGTATCTTCGTCCGACTTATCGGTTGCGGGCTTGAGCGTATGCCCGCCCAAGGTAAGGGCATGGCCGCCGGCCATATACTTGGTGTACATGTCGACCAACTCGCCGCCCATATCACACGTGAGCAGATACTGGTCGCGGCCAATGCTCACCGGCTCCTCGCCCATCATCTGGCGCAGTTTGTTGTACTGGCTCGCCGGCGTCACAAACAGGCCCATATCATCGGCGTTGCTTCCCTCGAGCGCCTTGGGAAGCTTTTCGCCCATGGCCTTGCACATCTCACCCGCCACCACCGAGGGGCCCGAGCCGCCAAGCGGGTAGCTCAGATACGAGTCGATCTGCACATGCTCACCGGCAACATCGGCGATATTGACCTTCTTGCCGGTCTCGTCGTTGTTGTCCGCCGACTTGCGCTCGCCATGCCACGCAGCGTACAAATCGACCGTTGTATCGGCCAGCACCATGCGATCGGCCTCAGACGGATTGACATACTCTTTGTAGTAGTCGAGCGTTTCGGGCGTGTAATAGACATACGTCTGAGACACGTCAACAGGGTTATAGCGCTCCAGGTTTTCGTTCATCACGTTGGCGATCGACATACCGCACGTCACCGAGGTGATGGCCAAAAACAGGATCATCGCGATGACGCCCATCGAAAAGCACACCGTGTTGACCTTGGCCGAAAGCTGACGCACGGTAAACATATTGAGGCCGCGCCAATACACGCTGCGCAGGCTCTGCAGCAGCTTGATAAGCATGCCCGAAAGGCCCCAGAACAGGGCAAAGGTACCCACCGTAACCATGGCCGTGGTGATACCGAACTGATTCATGGCCTCCTGCAGCTTGGTATCGGTCGCGGTGAGCGGGAACCCGTCGCGCAGCAGGCGGTAATAGGCCACGCCCACCAGCACCACGCCTACGACAAAGATGGCAATCGCGATCCAGGGGTTGCGCGTCTTGATGCTCTCGTTGCGACGCTCGGCACCCATAAGCTCGATGAGCTTGGTGCGGCGCACGGCGCGAAGGTTCAGCAGTAGCGTGAGCACAAACATTACGAGCATGCAGGCAAGGGTCAGGTTGAACGCATGCACCGAAAAAAAGAAGTGGAAATCGGCGATCTGCGTCTTAAAGAGCGAGGCCGTAAAGAATGTCATGAGCTGCGAGAGTCCCACACCCAGCACAATGCCGGCGACAAAGGCGCCGACCGAAACAAATACGGTCTCGAGCGCCATGATCGTGGCGACGCGCCCGCGGCGCATGCCGAGCACCTGGTACAGGCCGAACTCCTTTTTGCGGCGCTTCATGATGAAGTTGTTGGCATACACCATCAAAAAGGCCATGACGCCGGCCAAAAAGTACGTGAGGTAGCCGAGCATGCCGCCCATGAGCTCGGACAGTCCCTCCTCCTTGATGCCGGCAATGTCGACCTGCATCGAGACGGTATTGAAGGCATAGAAGACCGTGACACCCAGGGTGAGCGTCAGCAAGTAGACAAGGTAATCGCGGCCGGCGCGGCGGACGTTGCCCCAAGCGAGTTTACAGAGCATCGGAGCCCTCACCGCCCATCATGGCAACGACCTCCATAATGCGGTCGAAGAACTCTCGGCGGTCGGTGTCGCCGCGGCGCAGCTCGGTGAAGATCTTGCCGTCACGAATAAACAGCACACGGCTCGTGTAGCTGGCAGCAAAGCTGTCGTGCGTGACCATGAGCACCGTGGCGCGCAGGCGGCGGTTGAGGGCCTCTAGGCTCTCGAGCAGCAGGCGGGCGCTCTTGGAATCGAGGGCGCCGGTGGGCTCGTCGGCCATGATCATGGTGGGGTCGGTGACGAGCGCGCGAGCCGCGGCAACACGCTGCTGCTGACCGCCGGACATCTGGTAGGGATACTTGTCGAGCACCTGACTGATAGACAGACGCGCGGCTACATCCTGCACGCGGGTCGAGATCTCTGCCGAGTTTGTGCGGGCGATGGTGAGCGGCAGGGCGATGTTCTCGCGCGCCGTGAGCGTATCGAGCAAGTTGGAGTCCTGGAAGATAAAGCCGAGCTCCTCGCGGCGGAACTGCGAAAGCTTGGCCTGCTTCATGCGTGTTACGTCCTGGCCGTTGATGCGGATGGTGCCGCTCGTAGCGCTATCGATGGTCGAGACGCAGTTGAGCAACGTCGACTTGCCCGAGCCCGAGGCGCCCATGATGCCAACGAATTCGCCGCGGTTGACGGTAAAGCTGACGTCGTTGAGCGCGCGGGTCACGTTGCCCAGCGCTCCATATACCTTTTCGAGATGCGCGACCTCCAGTACCGGGGTCGCCATGTGCGTGGTTTGCATACCGAGTCCTTTCTTGCGATTAGTCTACGGCATCTATAGTCGCAAGAAGCCGAGTCGGCTACCATCGATATGGCTTACGCTTGCCTTACCGTTGCGTAAGGTAAGCGTAGTCTGCCACGTGTTGATGTTGAGAGAGGACTCCTGTTGAAGACTGTTCATGTTGCCGCCGGGATCATTCGCAAGGAAGGATCCGACGAGCTACTGGCTGTGCAGCGCGGCTATGGCGACATGCAGGGACTTTGGGAGTTCCCCGGTGGCAAGCTCATGCGCGGTGAGACGCCAGAAGACGCCGTGCGCCGCGAGCTTATGGAAGAGCTACAGGTAAAAGTCACCAACCTGCGTGATTTCTACACCGTTGAGTATGACTACCCCGATTTTCATCTCTCAATGGAGTGTTACTACTGCTCGCTCGCCGATGAATCCGATGAGCCTCAGAAGCACGACCGCCAGCTTGATATCCGCTGGATTCCGCGCACCTCGCTTGCCACGGTGGAATGGATGCCCGCAGACAAGGGGCTCATCGATGCCCTGATTGAGCTGAAGGAAGACCGGCTTGAGGCAAGCTCCGCTGATGACGCCGCGCCCAACACAGCCGACAAACCCACCGCCAAACCCAAGCGCGCACCTAAGCGCCGTAGCAAAAAACGCCCCAAACCAGGTCTGCTCGACGGCATCGATACCTCGGACCTCTCCGCTGACGAGCGCGAACTGGTCCGCCGTCGCGCCGCCATCAAAAAGTCCATGAAGGGCAACAAGCGCGCCAACACCAAGCCTGAGCTGCTCGTACGCCAGCGTCTGCGGGCTGCAGGCCTTACGGGATACCGTCTGGAATGGAAGGTGCCCGGCAAGCCGGATATCGCCTTTCCCGGGCGCAAGATCGCCATCTTCGTCAACGGCTGTTTTTGGCATCGCTGCCCCAAGTGCAATCCCAGCCAGCCCAAGCGTAACGTTGAGTTTTGGGAGGCAAAGTTCCGTCGCAACGTCGAGCGCGACCGCGCTGCCGTGGCAGCACTCACTCAAATGGGCTGGACACCCATAACCATCTGGGAATGCGATCTCAAAAAAGACCGCATCGACGCCACGATGGAAAAGGTCATCGAGCAGGTGCGTGCCGCAGAGCCGCAACGCTAACAGCGAGCATTCACACGCTCCGCACGTCCGCGCCACGTCTACGCCACAAACCTTAGAAAGCCCTTAAGCTCAAAACCTTTCAAGAGTGTTACTCAATAGCCTTGACCTGCGGTTTCATGGTTACACCAAACCAGGTTAAGCCTTTCTTTAGCGCTTCTTTGCGACGGCCGCGGCATAATACTGCCAACGCACGGGACCTAGCAGCAAACCCCGCGCGCAATCTTTTGGTGGACATCGAGGAGGCCGCATAAGCATGTATTCTTCCAATGACGCAGCACAGCAGCCATCCCTAAAACATGCAAACCTTTTCTCCTTCCCCCCGACACAGAGAAACGGTCTCCTCGACTCCCCCACCACAAAAACCAAGCGCTCAGCCGATCAGAGCCTCAACTTACGAGCATCCTTCGAAAAGCTCCAAGCATCCCTAGACAAAACCTTCCCCAACCAAGCCCGGGCAATCTAAGCCCATTGCGCTTTATACTGATGCCATGCGAAACATGGATCACATAGAATTGCACCGCGGAGGACGCGAGGAAGCGTTTCCCGAGACCGCCGAAGACTGGCCCTATATTGCCGAACGCGCAGAATTCGCTCGCTATCCGGGCAATTCCGTCCCCTGGCACTGGCATTCCGAAGTTGAGCTTTTCTACATGGAGCAGGGAGCGATTGACTATCGAACGCACGCGGCTCATGAGCACGTACGCTTTGAGGAAGGGTCCGCCGGCTTTATCAACGGCGGCGTTTTGCACAGCACGCTGCAATCACCCAATTCGGCGCCAGCCATTCAAATGCTGCATATCTTTCAGCCGTCGATGCTCGGCGATCCCGCGGGACGTCTCCAAAAGCGCTACATCAACCCATTGCTTCAATGTCGAGGCGTCGATGTGCTCAAATGGTCGCCCACCAATCCCGACGATATGCCCTTTATCGATTTGCTGAAGAGCTCCTTTAGCCACGACCTTCAACGGCCGCAGAACGAGATGGCGCTTCGAAATAGTTTGTCAGAGCTCTGGATTCAGATTTACGCCAAGACCGAACCGCTCTTTTCTTCCGACGGCGCCTCTTGGATGACCAGCCGCGACGTACAGTTCAAGGCAATCCTGGACTTTATCCGCGCAAACTATGCAGCCGCTATAGATGTGCCCCAGATGGCATCTGCAGCCGGCGTAAGCGAAAGAGAGTGTTACCGCATTATCGAAACTTGTGCAGGAACGACCCCGGCGGCATATCTACGCGCATACCGCATAAACCGTGCTTGCGAACTTTTGGCACACACCACGCGAACGGTACAGACAGTCGCGCGCCAATGCGGATTTATAACAGCAAGCCATCTTGGCCAGGTATTTAAAGAACAAATGGGGTGCACTCCTTCGAGCTATCGAGCAGCAAGGCAGAATCTCGATAGCACCAGGCAGAAATCCCGCTAGCCTTTCTTCTGTCACCGCATCAAACTTGCAGGCAAACAACAGAGAGGAGAAATCATATGAAGCACTTTGACCATATCGTATTTGACGTTGATGGGACATTGGCAGATACAGAAGAAAGCGTTCTATCATCGCTTGTCCAGATTGTCCAAGAAGAGACCGGCAAAACGCTCCCCCGACACGAGCTTGAATTTGCCCTCGGCATACCCGGCAAGGATGCCCTTGAGAAACTTGGGATCTACTCGCAGGCAACGTTGGATCGCTGGTGCCAAGTTGCCGCCAGCTTTAAAAGCACCATCAGCGTGTTTCCAGGTTTGCTTGAAGTCATCGCAACACTCGCCGATAGCGGCTGCAAACTTGGCATCGTCTCCTCACGTGCGCGCGACGAATACGCAAAAGAAATTGCACCCCTTGGTTTCGATAAGTATTTTGAGCACATCATCCTTGTCGAAGACACAACCGAACATAAACCCGCACCCGCACCCATGCTCGAATATCTCCGACGTGCGGGCGCGAATCCTGGCAACGTCGTCTACGTTGGCGACACCGTCTACGACGAACAATGCGCAACTTCGGCAGGGGTCAGTTTTGCCAGAGCAGCATGGGGATCACACCAAGACATCCCAAACGCCACCTACAACCTCAAAACCCCCAACGACCTGCTAACCCTAACAACCAAGTAACCCGCGCGCCCCACCCTTTCAGCCCCAACGCCACAAGGGCGATTGAGCAGGACGGCTTGGGCGGGTCCCCGTACTTAGTTTCCAAAATCATTCCGCAGCGCGAAGGCTTCTTATTATTTTCAGCCCCAACGCCACAAGGGCGACGACCTCGAGTAAGTCAACCTGGGAGGGACGAGGGCTTAGTTCCCCAATCTTTCCGCAGGGGGCAAAAAGCCTCGCCGCACGAAGTGCGCAGCGAGGCTTTTTGCATGCCCGAGGACGATTGGGAAACTAAGCCCTCGTCCCTCCCCGGGATATGTAGCGAGTCGGAGTACCCTTGCTGTTACTCTGCTTTGCCCACAGAGTTGAGGTTGGTCATGCGGATCTTAACCAGCTCGGTGATCTCACGCATGCCCTCCTTGGCCGGCTTCTTGGGATCGAAGCAGGCGGGGTTCTCGGCCATGTAGGCCATGAAGCCCTTGGTGTAGGCCTGACGCAGCTCAGTGGCGTAGTTAACCTTGCAGATGCCGTTCTTCACGGCCTCGGCAACCTGCTCATCGGGCACACCGGAAGTGCCGTGCAGAACCAGCGGCACGTCGACGGCGTCGCGGATGGCCTTGACCACCGACTGCTCGATGTGCGGATCGCTCGTGTACACGCCGTGGCTGGTACCAACGCCAATGGCCAGCGAGGTGCAGCCCGTGCGCTCGACGAACTCCTTGGCCTCGGCAGGATCGGTGTAGGGGCTCTCGCCCTCAACCGCAGGGCCGTCGTCCTCCTTGCCGCCAACCTTGCCGAGCTCGGCCTCGACGGGCACGCCCATGGCACGGCCAGCATCGGCGACGGACTTGGTCAGAGCGATGTTGTCCTCGAATGACTCGTGCGAACCGTCGATCATGACGGAGGTGTAGCCTGTGCGGAAAGCCCGCATGCATCGGTCATAGCCATCGCCGTGATCGAGGTGCAGGGCAACGGGCACGGAAGCGCGCTCGGCGGCAGCCTTGACCATGCCGTAGAAGTAGTCCAGACCAGCGGTCTTGATGGTGCCCGGGGTGGTCTGCATGATGACGGGGGACTTGGTCTCCTCGGCAGCGGCCAGAACGGCCATAACAAACTCGAGGTTCTCGACGTTGAACGCGCCGACGGCGTAGTGGCCGGCCTGAGCGTCCTTGAGCATCTTTTCGGTGGTAACAAGTGCCATGAGCGTTTGCTCCTCTCCCTCGCCCGCATCTGGACATCGGGCGTACGTGTCCGCAAGGCGTTTTACCTTGCGTTTTGCTTCGCTCATTGTATGAAATTCAACGGCTCTGCATGTGCGAGATATTGAGCCCATGCAGGTCAATACAGTCGTTTTTGAAAAGTAAACGGAAGGAATTGGAACTGAGTGGGCGTGTTCGATATTGAATTTTGGGCGTTCAGCGTCTTTCTTTTATAGAAAAAGTAAGTAATCGAAAGGCGTTTACTTGCTCAAAAAGAAAATGAACGAAAATAGACTCAACACAATTCCTGCAAATTTAGGCTGAGGATGGAGCAGCTATGGCCCACGCAACAACCCGAGCTTTCGCCGATGAGCGACGCGCCGCCATCATGGAGATGCTTGAACATAACGCCTCTGTGCAGGTGGCAGAAATCGCCCAGACCTTTGGCGTGTCCTCCGTTACCGCCCGCGCCGACCTAGACGCGCTCGCCGAGTCCGGCAAGCTGCGCCGCACGCATGGCGGCGCCGTGTCGCTCCAGAAGCGACTGACCGTATCCACCCAGGATCGCCGCATCAACGTCAACGTTGCCGCCAAGCAAGCCATTGCCCAACGCGCTATCAGGCTTGTTAACGACGGCGACACGGTGCTTGTCGACTCCGGCACCACGGCACTCGAGTTTGTCCGCCTGCTCGACCAGCGCGATGGCATCACCGTCATCACGGCCGACATTACCATTGCCGATTACATCGACGAGAGCATGCCCTCAGTCGATGTCGTCATGCTGGGCGGGGCACTGCGCAAAGGCCATCGCTATCTGTACGGCCCACTTACCATGCAGGCGCTCCAAATGGTCCACGCCGATCTTGCCGTCATGTGCCCTGGCGCTTTCGTTCCCGGCTGCGGCTTTACGACCGACTTTCCGCAGATGGCCGAGACCAAAGCGGCTATGGCCGGTGCCGCCCGCCAAAGTATCGCCCTCATGGACGCCAGTAAGGTCAACGGACGTGGCATGTACCGCTTTGCCGAGCTGACCGACGTCAACGCCATCGTGATGGACCGTGACCCTGACGATGCCGTTGCCACCTCTATCGCCGAGACCGCCGAAGACGCCCGCCCGAGCCTCATCATCGCCAGCGCTTAAAACAAAAACCACCACAAAGGTGCCTGTGAACTGCGCCCCGAAACTTGGACTGAATAAATAGCGACTACGCCG
>JAQCQR010000007.1 GCA_027687465.1 Coriobacteriaceae bacterium AF08-21 | reverse complement strand
AAGAAAGCCTCCCATTTCTCATGTCCAAGAAATGGGAGGCAGTTCACAAACGTGAGGCGGGCCGTTTTCGTTTGAGCAATCATGCAGCGATGTGATGGGGCAAATTAATCCACGCGCTTGTCGCCCATAAAGAAGAGCGCCACCGTACCAGGTCCGGTATGCGAGCCAATCAGAGTACCGATGTTATTGATCTCAATCTTGCCTTTAAGCTGCGGAACCTGTTTCTCAATCAGCGCCGCAACTGCCTCGGCATCCTCGCGGCACGCCGAGTGCGACATGATGCACTTACCCGAATAATCCGCACCGTCCTGCACGTGTGCCATCATGGTCTTAGCCATCTCGGAAATCGCGCGCTTCTTAGTGCGAATCTTCTCACGTGGCGACAGCCCACCTTCGCAATCGACCGTCATAAGCGGGCAAATCTTAAGCGCCGTGCCGATGATCGCGCTCGCAGCCGAAATGCGACCGCCGCGCAGGTAGCTCGACAGATCGGTCGAGAAGAACCAGTGGTGCAGGTTGAGCTTATGCTCCTCGATCCAAGCGGCCGTCTCGTCGAGTGAAGCCCCGCTATCGCGCACGTCGGCGGCACATTCTGCCAGCAGGCCAAAGCCCGAAGACGCTGCCAGCGAATCGATGACGCGCACCTTGCCGCCCTGGGGATAGCGATCCGCGAGCATCTGCGCCGCAACGCAGGCCGATCCATACGTGCCCGAAATACCCGACGACAACGTCAGGTGCAGCACGTCTTTGCCCTCGGCAACAAGCGGCTCCCAAAACTCCTCGTACTCACCCACGCTCACCTGAGACGTCTTGGGCATGGCGCCCGCGGATATCTGGGCAAAAAACTCGTCCGGCGTAATCGACTGATACAGATCGTCCGCATAGACAACATCGTCGATCTCGTAATGAAAACACACGACAGGGATATTGCGCGATTCAAAGAACTCCCGAGTTCGATCGGCGGCGGATTCACAGGTCAGGACAAAATCACTCATATGAGGCTCCTTACGTATAGTTATAAAAATTATCGCACAGCAAGCATAAATACGGTACAAATGTCCACTATTTACCAAATAGAGCCAAAGGTGGTGAACATCTTTACCGTCATCATCTCTATCGATCCCGGAGGCATACGTCTGTAAAAACGACCCTACGTCTCCACCCAACCGCCATATCTACCTCAACTAAATCGATTTACCAAACCGTTCGGCCAACAATTCGACCTCCCACCCCCAATCGAAACAAAAGCGGCGCATACTGATAAACGTTTGACGCTGTTTATCAGTTTTACCAACCCCATCGGAAGGTGTTTCATGGTCGCATTCGATCGCAATCCGCAAGACTTCAAGTATCTGCGTCTGCTGTCGAAACAATTTCCCACCGAGCAATCCGCGTTTACCGAGATCATCAATCTCTCGGCCATCCTCAACCTGCCCAAAGGCACCGAGCATTTTATGAGCGACGTGCATGGCGAGTACGAAGCCTTTATGCACATCCTCAACAACTGCTCGGGCGTCGTGCGCGAGCATGTCGACGAGATTTTTGGCGGCACGCTTTCCTTTGACGAAAAGGGCGAGCTGTGCACGCTCATCTACTACCCGCACGAGAAGATCGAGCTGGTCCGCAGCCAGCGCGAGGACTCGCCCACCTGGTACAAGACGATGCTCGACCAACTCATTGTGGTTGCCCGCTCGCTTTCGAGCCGTTATACGCGCTCCAAGGTGCGTAAGGCCATCCCACGCGATTACGCCTATATCATCGACGAGCTGCTGCACACGCACCCGGACGAGAACAACTATCGCGTGCGCTATCACGAGCGCATCGTGGAGTCCATCCTGGAGACCGCAAGCGCCGACGACTTTATCGAGTCGCTTGCCTCGCTCATCAAGCGCCTGGCCGTCGACCACCTGCACCTGGTGGGCGACATCTTCGACCGCGGTGGCGGCGCGGCCAAGATTATGGACCGCCTGCTCACCTACCATTCGCTCGACATCCAGTGGGGCAACCACGACCTGCTGTGGATGGGCGCCGCTGCCGGCGAGCCCGCCTGCATCGCCACGGTGCTGCGCAACAACCTACGCTACGACAACTACGAGATCCTGGAGAACGACTACGGCATCTCGCTGCGTGAGCTTGTCGCCTTTGCCGATGCCACCTACACCGACGGTGAGCCCATCACCCCGCTGATCAAGGCCATCAACGTGCTGCTCTTTAAGCTCGAGGGCCAGATTATCCAGCGCCACCCCGAGTTCGATATGACCGACCGCCTGTTACTCGACAAAATCGATCACGACACCGGCACGGTCACGCTCGCCGACGGCAGTGTGTGGCCGCTCACGACCAACGACTTCCCCACCGTCGACCCGGCGGACCCCTATACGCTCACGCCCCAGGAGCAGCACATCATCGACAAGCTCGTGTCCGAGTTTGTCACCGCCGATCACCTGCATCGCCATATCGATTTCCTCTTTTCCCATGGCTCGATGTACAAGGTCGCCAACGGCAATCTGCTCTTCCACGGCTGCGTACCGCTCAACGAAGACGGCACCTTTAGCAGCATGAACTGTCTGGGCACCTGGCACGCTGGCCGCGATTATCTCGATTTTTGCGACCACATCGCCCGCCGCGCCTGGCGCGTGGGCGACCGCGACGCCCTCGACTGGATGTGGTACCTGTGGATTGGCTTTAACTCACCCGCCAGCGGACGCCTGGTGCGTACCTTTGAGCGCGCCTATATCGCCGATAAGAGCACCTGGGTCGAGCCGATGGACCCGTACTTTACGCTTACCAAGTCGCCCTCGGTCTGCGATGACATCATGCGCGAGTTTGGCGTCGTGCCCATGGCATGTTCACCGACCGGCCACATCATCAACGGCCACACGCCCGTTAAAACCACCAAGGGTGAGCAGCCCATCCGCGCCGAGGGCAAACTGCTGGTCATCGATGGCGGCTTCTGCCGCGCTTACCATCCCAAGACGGGTATCGCCGGCTATACGCTCATCTCGAGCTCGCGCGGCTGCCGCCTCAAGTCGCACCGGGCCTTTACGACGGTTGCCGAGGCACTCACGCGCAACGTGGACATCGAAAGCGAGACCAACCGTTTTGACCAAGCAGACCGTCGCCGCATGGTGAGCGACACCGATACTGGCGCCAAGATTCGCAGCCAGATCCAGGATCTGCGCCAGCTGCTCGATGCATATAGAAACGGTGCTATCGAGGAGCGCGTCTAGCCCCACCCGCGGGGATTGGCTAAACTTGCTGGGTTTGTCATCCCCACGGCGCCCCAGCGCCACCCTAAGGCAGGTACCATGCAAAAGCTCCTTGCGCAGATTATGAAGTTTGGCGTCGTCGGCGTCATTGCCACGGTCATCGACTTTGGCATTATGAATCTGCTCCACTACGGTCTGGGCCTCAACATCCTAATCGCCAACACCAGCGGCTTTATCGTCTCACTCATCTTTAATTACGTCGCCAGCATGAAGTACGTGTTTGCGCACAAGGAGGGCATGAGCCGCCGCCGCGAGTTCATTATCTTTGTCGTGCTGTCCATGATTGGTTTGGTGCTCAACGACGGTATCGTGCTGGCGCTCAACGCCGGTCTGGGGCTCGAAGCCAATATCGCCAAGATTTGCGCCACCGCGCTTGTCATGGTCTACAACTTTGTGACCCGAAAGATCTTCCTGGAGGGCGACGAGACCAAATAGCTCGACACCCCTGCAGCATTACGGCGCCCACGGACGACGCGCGCTCAGCGCAGTATCGTCCGTGGGTGCCGCTCGTTTACGGGCAAATTTTCAACGTTTGCGGATTAGCACTTGATAATTTGGCGAGTTCGTATAGTTCTTGGCAAAGACCTTACGTTTCCCTTGCAAAAGCTCTAAAGTATCCTCTGCTCGATTCATCAACGCATTGGATGTGATTACGTGCGCAAGGCACTGGCACAACCTCATACTAAGCAGTTCCTCAAGTTCGCTGTCGTGGGCCTTATCTCCTTTGGCATCGACTGGGGTATGCTCATTGCGCTCGTCGAGCTGTTCCACCTCGACTTTTTGATGAGCACCACGGTCTCGTTCATCACGTCCGTCGTGGTCAACTACTGGCTCAGCATGAAGTACGTGTTCGACCATCGCGAGGGCATGAGCCGCAAGCGCGAGTTCACGATCTTCACCATCCTGTCGGTGATCGGCCTGGGGCTCAACGACCTGTACATGTTTGTGGGTGTCACGTTTTTGAGTATCGGCTACCAGGCCATGAAGGCCATCGCCACGTTCTTGGTCACCTGGTACAACTACTTTAGCCGTCGCTTCTTCCTCGAAGGCGCTCGCTCGTAGTCGATTCGACATTTGCTTGAATGTATAGCCGGTTGGAATTCTCGTTCCAGCCGGTTTTTTATTTGTCGAGGTCCCCGGCGACCCAGTCCTCTACGCATGAAAAACGGGCAGCCCGGATGTTTATCCGAACCGCCCGTCTGGCGCGCTATGTCGAGGTCTCTAGCCTGTAACGTAATACCAGACCACGTTGTCGCCGTTGGAGAGAACGTAGTTGCTGCAGGCCGTCATAGGCGTTGTGCCGTTGACGGAGTACATCCAGCCGCTCGTGCCGCCGTACTGTTTCTCGGCCAAACCACCAATCGCAGAAACATACGTGCCGTACGATGAGCCGTGTGCGTTGACAGAAAGGCCCAGCGCGCACAGGGCATCGTAAACGGTGGCGCCTTCGTTAAAGGTAAAGGTGCCGCCAGAAGACACAGGATTGCCCACGGCGCTCGATGTGACCGAAACCGTCACCGTTACGTAGTTGGGCTCCTGCGAGCCGCCCTGTCCGCCCGAGGGAGCGCTTCCGCCATTAGAGCTGGAGGCTCCATCAGACGACTGGCCACCGCCCGAAGAAGCACCGCCAGACGCATTGGAAGCATCACCGGCTCCCGTATTTTGGGCAGCGGATTTATCGCCGGACTTCTTGCCGTCCTGGTCCTCGGACTTCTTGTTATCCGAGTTCTTGTCCGATTCCTTGTTTGAAGACTCGGAATCGTCCTTGGACTTGGACTCATCAGAATGCTTGGACTCATCTTTTGCGTCATTCGATGACTTGGAATCCTTGGAACTGGCCTCGCCCGTAGTCGTAGTCGAGCCAGACACCTTGGTGTCCTTGGTGACGACGCTCTCCCCCGTCACGGTCTGAATGATCCAGTCGATGGACCAGGCACCGCTTGCGGAAGGATGGACGAAACCCAGCGAGACGACGATCAGAATGGTGCACGCGGCAATCAGGACGCCGAGAAGAGCCTTGCGGCGAGGGGCGGACGCCGCCGAAGCGGCGCCCTTTTGCTTTGCATCGTCAAGCTGGATAAACGAGGAATCTGGTTGCTTGGGGTCAGCGTCCTTGGATTTATTGGACACAGCCCTCACCTACCGACGTTTGGTGAACACGAACACGCCGACGATGGCGAGACCGATGACGCCGGCGGCGATGCCAACGATGGCGAGCGGGTTGGTGCCAGTCTCCTGCTCGGAAGCACCAGAGGGCTTCTTAGCAGTGGTCGTGGATGCAGCACCCGTATCGGACTTGGAATCGGACTTCTTGTCAGACTTCTTCTCGTCCTTCTTATCGGACTTATCGGAGTCCTTCTTGTCGGACTTGTTGTCCTTGGTCTCGGTCTTGGTCGACACCGTCGTCTTGGTCACCGGCTTCTGACCCGGGGCGATAGCGCCGCCGGCCTGCTGGCCCTTAGAGCCGGAGCCGGAACCCGTGCCAGTGTCGGCACCAGCACCGGAACCGTTACCAGCGCCACCATTGCCGCCATTGGAGCCAGAGCCGCCATTGCCGCCAGGGTTAACAGCATTCTTGGTCCACTTGGCATACAGCGTCAGATCGGCCGTCACCGGCGCGATAAAGTCATACGCCTGCGTGCAAGTCTCATCGGTGAACCAACCGCCGAAAGTGTAGCCATCGCGCGTCGGATCGGCCGGCTTGACCAGCTTGCCGTCGGCCGTAGCCACAAACTTAGTGTCGCAAGCAGACCCGCCGTTGGAATTAAAGGCAACCGTCCAAGACTCAACAGCCCCGAGCTTGAACAGCGTACCCGAATCATTGATGTAGTACAGGTTGCCAGAAGCATCGGCAATGACCGGAGAGTCACAGTACTGGTAATGGCCAGCCGCATCATAAATCTGCGTCGCCTCTGCATCACCGAGCGTATAGCGATACACGCCACCACCAGCAGAATAGTTGACGTAATCCTTGCTATCCGCGCTGTTCACGGTGAAGTACACGTAGGTCTTGCCGCCCTGAACACTCACCAGCGGAGTAGCGGCAATACCGTTGAGGCCAGCCGGCAGCGCCTTGCCGTCGGCAGCAGCGACCATCGTGGTCTTACCCGTCTTCAGGTTATAGAGAACCAGAGCAGAGCCAGTAGCCGTCTGCCCACCGACAATCAGATTGTCACCAGACACCGCAGGGGCGCTCAGATTATTCGTAAGGCCCAGATCAACCGTCTTCTGTTCACTCAGCACGCCCTTTGCCGAAAGCGAAATCACATGGAGCTTTCCGTCGTGCGTCATCTGATAGAAGGTCGAACCATTGGACGGATCGGCAATGCAATCGGCATTTGCGACAGCGCCGAGCTTCATGGCCGAAACGACATTGCCCGTCGTCTTATCAATGCACTTAAGCGTGCCCGCGCTCGTAGGAACAATGGTGTACTTATCCGTCAGCGCAGCGCCAGTCCAATAATAGCCCTCGGAAGGGTCAATGTTCTGCCAAGAGACTTCGCCCGTGGCAATCTTGATACGCTTCAGGGAGCCGTTGCCGTAGGTCGCGTTGTAGTTCTCGTCATACGAAATATCGACCGTACCAACATAGACATACTCGCCGTCCGAAACGACGGTGCAGGAGCTCTGCGTCAAGTCCGTCAAACCAGGCGTCAGCCACTTGCAGATCAGCTTGTCTGCAGTAATCGCCTGGACCGCACCGCCGTTGAGCGGAACGATGATAAGGCCGTTGGTATAGATCGGACGAGAGGTATAGCTCACCTTGGAGGCAAGCGGCGCAGAGGCAACCTTTTTGCCCGTGGACGAATCGATCTTAATGAGCTCGTTCTCGGTCGCGATGTACACAAAACCGTTAGCAATGACAGGCTCGCTGCAGTTGGCATACTGCTGGCCAGACTCGGCCTTCCAATCGAAGGCCCACTTAAGACCAGCGGCCTGCGCAGGCGTCTTGGCATCCGTTACGGTCGAACCGTTGCCACTGTTGCCGTAGCCGGCCCACTCGGCATCCCAATCAGGAGTCGTCGCACTCGGGTCCACGACAATCTTGTCGGGATCGGGCATGGGCGAATCGTCGGTGGTATAGGCAAGCGTAACCTTATCGTCGCTCTTGAGCGTAATCTGATTGGCGCAGAGAGATGAGGGCTCTCCGTTGATAAACAGACGCCAATATTTCTTGGTCGCACCATCCCAGCCATACGGCTTGTGATCGAACGGCGAAGTAATGGAATTCAGGAACCAGTACTCACCACTCTGGGAGCCGTTGTACGTAACGCCCTTCGCCTTCAGAACCGTCTCAATAAGGTCCTGGGCCGTAGAGCCTTCGGGCAGGGAAACATTGCTTGCCGAGCCCCAGCGAGTATTGTTGCCGTTGACATCGGGACCGATAACATCGACGGACCCAAGAACCTGACCGGGGAGGGCATCGGCGTCAGCACCATACATAAAGGTGACGGCGTCACCCTCTTGGAGTTCGTAGTTGCCGGCCCCGACCTGGGCGAATTTGCCATTTACATAGAACTGCCAATAACTTTTGGTCGCAGGATCATACTCATAGGTCTTACCGTCAAGCGGCGAGGTAATGCCGCTGAGGTACCAACCCCAAGACTCTTCTTTAGCATCGAGGGTAAGACCAGTCTGCTCCAGCAAATCCTTAGCAGTGGAACCAGCCTTGAGACTCGTCTGGCCCGTCGAGGCCCAAACCTGCTGCTTGCCGTCCCTGTCCTTACCGAGGACCTGAACGGAGGCATGGACGGAATCAGAGGGCAACTGGTCGCCCCAGCCACCGTAGAACCACGTAACGGTATCGCCAGCATGAATGGTGACATTGTCTGCCGTGCAGTCGCTCGACTTGCCGTTGATGAACAGCTGCCAATAGGTCGAATAATCGAGCGGCGTACCCAGCTCAACGCCGTTGTACTTAAGGCTCAGAATGAAAGAGCCCGCAGCAAAGGCGTCGATGCCATTCGCCTCGAGCGCGACCTTCGTAAGGTCAAGTGCGCTCGAGCCGGACGTCACCACATACTGCGCGTTATCGACCCAAGTCTGAGTCTTGCCCTGGGCATCGCGACCAATGACGGTCACATTTGCGGCAACCTGGTCCTTAACGACAGGGGACGAGCTACCAGCCGTATAGGCAAACTCAATCTTCTGCCCCTGGGTGAGCTTGACGCCGCTCGCGCCAACCGAGGAAGACGCGCCGTCGACAAACAGCTGCCAGTAGGCATAAGTCGCCGGATCGAAGGCAAGCGTGCGGCCATCGCTCGGGGACGTGATGCTTTCGAGGTAGAAACCGTATGCCGTGTTCGGATCGTATTTCGCCTTAAAGCCCGTCTTCTCCTGCAGCTTAACGAAGGCGTCCGCAGCCGTCGAGCCCTCGTCGAGCTTAAGCTGCGTAGGTGCCACCCAGGTCTGAGCCTTGCCGTCGGCATCGGTGCCGATAATCGAGAACGAGACCTCGACTTGCTTCTTGGCGACATCGCCGGTTTCTGTCGGGCTCTCCGTCTGAACGGCAGCCGCGGCGGCAGATCCTGCTTGGCCAGCGGATGCCGTCGAAGACTGCTCGCTCGTAGCAGGGCTCTCCCCCGTCGCCGAGCCTTCGTCGCCAGTTGCTGCCTCTGTTATGGCTGCACTAGCTGCAGGCGCGCCCTCGGAATCCGAAACCTCGGCGCCGCTCTGCTCAGCGGTACCGCCCGCAAGCGCTGCGTCCTCGCCCGACGTCGCAGCCTGAGCCACGGCCTCGGCAATGCCCTCGGCGCCCTCGGCCCACAACTGAGCCGGCGTGGTGCCAAAGGCCATCGCGAAGGCCAGGAATGCCACCAGGCCGCGCTTGGCTACGCCGCGCGCAATTGCGCCACGGCGATGCGAGACGCGCTGGCGCTCGTCCACAAACATATCCATTTGTCTCCCATTGTCTGTACTTGGAGCGTTGCCTTGCGGCTGCCCCACGTCATCGCGCATGTTGCGCTCGAGTTCCCCCATCGGGGTCCCCTTCCCTCCAGAGCCCTATGCACACCGGCGGCATACGCCGCAGCCGCATGCAAGATGGGAGGCGATCCGACTTAACCTTAACGACTCGGGCACGTCGTCCGATCTGCGACGCGAACATCCCGAGCCAAGAGGAATTACGGTTACTGGTACAGCCGGGGACTTGCACCCCAATTCTCCCAAACGCGCAGGTAAACCGCGCATTCGTGCGTCTCCGCACCACCATCTAGGCCATCGATTATTACCGTCAAAATGGTATCACGCAAAAGGGCCTCGCACGCAGGCGAAGCCCAAGGTAAAAGCTATTGTTTGCGATAGGAAAATGCGGTGACGGTCGCGGCCTCTAGTGCTTGCCGCCGTGACTGTTGAGCCAGATATTGCGGCCCAGCATAAGCGCCAGCACCAGTGCGCTGACGTAGCCCATAAAGCCAATGACCGGGATACCAAACACAACCGGCTCGATGCGCGCGTAGTACACCACCGACGAACCGATAAACAGGCCAGCAATCACAATTGCCATCGACATACGGTCGATAATTCCGCCCAGCTGTCGCAGCGCTTTATCGCTGCTCATGATCTGCGTGTTCACCTTAAGCTGGCCGCGCGTGAGCATACGCGAAGCCAAGCCCAGATACTCGGCCGCCTCGAGCGAACCTTTTGCCGCGCGATAGCTACTCGCGGCAAGATCGCGACCCATTTCGCGGACGCGCGCATAGGTGCTCTTCTCGTTTTTGATGTGCGTCTGGATGATCTGGATCATGTTGACGTTGGGCATGTACTCGGTCAGCAGGCCCTCGAGCGTCACCATGCCGCGCGCGAACATCGTCACCACGCTCGGCAGCTCAACGTCGTTCTTGCGCGCCAGGTTTAACAGCGAGGTCAAAAACTCGCCGATATCAAGATCCTTAAGGTCAAGACCCGCAAAGTCGGCGACGATAAAGTCCAAGTCGGACAAAAAGGCCGAATGGTCGAGCTCGGCAGAATCGCCGCGCGTCACGGCAAAGCGCATAAGCGAGTCCTTGAGCTTGGGGACGTCACCTTCGGCCACAGCGAAAATCATATCCTTGACGATACCGCGGTCGTGACTCGACATGCGCCCGACCATGCCCAGGTCGATAAAGTAGACGATGCCGTCCTTGAGGATGATGTTTCCCGCATGCGGGTCGGCATGGAAAAAGCCGTCGTCGAGCACCTGCGTCGAATAGTCTTCGACAATCGCGGCGCCAATCTTCTCCAAGTCATAGCCCTCGGCCACCAGGCGCTCGGGATCGGCAATCGAGATGCCGTCGACGTAATCCATGACCACGACGTGCTCGGTGCAAAGGTCCAAGTAGGATTTGGGACACGACACGCCATGCACGCTCTTATGGAACTCATAGAAATCGTTAAGGTTTTTGGCCTCGGCCAAAAAGTTGGTCTCCTCGCGAAACGAGGCCCACAGCTCCTCGACGACGGCGTGTAGGTCAACAAACTGGTCGGTGTTGACGAACTTGGAAACGATGCGCACCACCGAACGGATGATGTCAATGTCCTGAGCCATCACCTGCTGCGCGCCGGGGCGCTGTACCTTAACGGCCACGTCCTCGCCGGTCACCAGACGAGCGCGGTGAACCTGCGCGAGCGATGCGCTGCCGAGCGGGTTGGGGTCGATCGCGTCGAACATCTGCCCCAGGCGCTGGCCGTATTCCTCTTCCAGACAGCGAAGCACTACCTCATACGGCACCGGCTCTACGTCGGAGCGCAGGCGACGGAGCTCGTCGCAAAAACGCTGCGGCAAAATCTCGGATCGGTTGGCCAGAATCTGACCCATCTTGACAAACATGGGGCCGAGCTCTTCGAGCAGACGACGCAGGCGCACCGGCGTGAGGTTATCCCATACACGGTACTTTTTGACCAGGCGAACGATCTGCCCAATGCGCTCACGGCGACCTGCCGGAGTGAGCTGGTATTCCTCGTCCGGCGCCATCGCGTCGGGCTCCTCGGGGACCATATCGACAGCGCGCGGCTTCTTGCGAGCGCCCGAGACGGCGGCCTCAACCTCATCGACAACCGCCGCCTCGTCACCCAAGGGATCTAGATTGTTGTAATCGGTGGTGGAATCTGCCATCTGCGCTGCTACTCGGCCTCTTCGGCGTCCTCTGCGCCGTCGGGCTCAACAGACTCGACGGGCACCGAAGTCACGTTGTCCTCGACCGAATCGACGATGTCGCGCACATGGGCCAGGAAGGCCGTGCGCTCGGGGGCGGTCATAACGCGGACGCGGGCCAGGATGAGCTCGTCGAGCACGCGCTGAGCCGCAGTCTCGCCCTGCGTGCCCAGGCGCTCGGTCAGGTCGGAGATGGTGCCGCCGGCCTGCTCGAACATGTCGGACACGCTGCGGGCGATATCGGGGGTGCCGACGTCCTTGCGGACCTGCTCACCCTTGGTACCGAGGTCGTCGAGAACCTTCTTGCCGCCCTCGACGGCAACGGCGGCGGCGCCGAAGCCCACGTTGATGGCACCGTTAACAAGCTGATCGAGTTTCATAACCATGGTTGGCTCCAATCATGAACAACTGCATTGGCCTTCTTGTACCCAAGATTGGGCGAACGACACAAAATCGTTTTACCGCCAAGATAGAAATCGAGCGGGGCAAAGCCTTTGACGGCGTTTGCCCCGCTCGCTCGTTGCAAGGTTGGCTTTACCTTACGTTGTCGTTCATCGCGAAGGAGTTCTTCATGGCACAGCTCGTGGTGTAGAGCACCTTGCCCAACAGGGCATCGGTCTCCACGCGCACGAGCTCGGCAAAGGCCTCGTTGGCGCGGGCGAGCTCGGCGGGCACCTCGGCCTCGGGCAGCGCGGCTACGACAGCGTCAACGTCGTGAATCTGCTTGTGGCCCATACCGCCGACCTTCTCCTGATAATCCTCGACCGCGCGACCGCACTCGTGGAAACGGACATCGGCTAGGGCGCCGATCAGGCGGTTGGCCCAGTAGAAGTTCTCGGACGTCACACGCGCCTGGGTGTCGGCGTAGTACTCGGGCATGGTCTCGACGTTGGCATACAGCGGGACGAGCGCGTTAAACGAGTTAGAGCCAAACGCCATCCACTGCACGGCGCGATACGCCGGCTGCGCATAGGGACGCAGCTGCAGCACGGCGAGCTGACTGTTGCGGTTGATGCCGATGGGACGATAAGCGCCGCGCGTGGCGGGCGTACCCTTGCTGCCGTAGCAGTCGTACTCCGTGCCCTGGTAGTGGCTCGAAAGCACGTACTTGATGTCCTCGATAGTCACCCTGCGCTCGGGCACGCGGCTCCAGGGGATGTCGTCGCTCTCGGGCGTGTAATCGGCCTCGGGACCGTCCCACACATCGCTGGGGTTGAGGCAGCGCTGCATGTACCAGGCGCGCGGCGTGTTGTAGACGTGGTCGCTGTCGCTGTGCGAGCCAAAGGCCTCGCGCGGGTTGAAGACCGTCGCCGGACCGTCGCCCTCGACGCCCAGCGTCAGGTCCAGATGCCACTCGGCCATCCAGGAGCGCAGGTCGGCGGAGCACATATGATCTGCCTGGGCGCCCTCGGCGTCGTCCAGGTCAAAGCTATCGATACCCAGCTGGTTGGGCATGGTCACATAGGCGTCGTCGGGCACGCGCTTGGCGATCCAGTGGTGGCCGCCGATGGTCTCGAGCCACCAGATCTCGTCAACGTCACTAAAGGCGATGCCGTTGTTCTCGTAGGTACCGTAGCGCTCGAGCAGGTCGCCCAGAATGCGCACGCCGTCGCGGGCAGACTTGGCGTACGGCAGCACCAGGGTCACCATGTCCTCCTCACCCAGACCGCCGGGCTGCGCCGGAACATAGCCGTCCTCGCCCTCGTTGCCCTTGGCGGGCACGTAGTCCACGAGCGGATCGGCGCCGCGAACGCGCTCGTTGGTGGTGAGCGTCTCGGTTGCGGACATGCCCACATTGAGCTCGTTGAAACCGGCCTCGGCCCAGATGCCGTGGCCCGGGACAACATCGGGGACGCTCGTGTAGCGCATGGGGTTATCGGGCAGTTCAACGGTCAGGTGACTCAGGACGCTCGTATAGACGCGCGGCTGCTCGTCGGGATGCACCACGCGCATGCGCTTGGGCTCAAACACCCCGTTGGACGAGTCCTCGTTGCGGGCGACCAGGGTCGACCCGTCGTAGCTTGCGTTCTTACCGACCAAAATCGTTGTGCACGGCATGCGCATCCTCCTTGAGCGAAGAAATCAAACGATAACAGTGTATCGCTTCGGCGCAAAAAGGGCGAAACCGCGGCCTCGGCAGCCCTTGTGGTCAAAAACCTATTTCGATGCGCGCTCGGCCGCCTCGATCACGTGTTTGGCGAGGATCGCCGTCGTCACAGCGCCCACGCCGCCCGGCACGGGCGTGATGGCGTTAACGACCGGCTCCGCAGCATCAGAATCGACGTCGCCCACCAGCTTGCCAGCGGCCTCGTCCCAATTAATGCCAACATCGATGATCGTCTGGTCCTCGCGAATGGCATCCACGCCAATCGTGTGCGCGCGTCCAACGGCGGCAACCACAATGTCGGCAGCACGGCACTCGGCAGCAAGGTCGCGCGTATGCGTATGGCACGTCGTCACGGTCGCATTGCGCGCCGTAAGCATGGCGGCAACAGGACGCCCGATCACCAGCGAGCGCCCGACCACAGCAACCTTAGCTCCATCCAGCTCAACGCCGTAATGGTCCAGCAGAGCAAGCACGGCTTCGGCTGTGCAGGGGGCAAAACCCTCGCCGCGCCCCGAAAGCGTGGTGAGCAGCGAAGCCGGCGTCATGGAGTCAACGTCCTTGGCAGAATCGAGTGCCGTGGCAACCGCGTCCTCGTCAAGGCCGGCGGGCAGCGGACGGAACATCAGGCAGCCATGAACAGACGAATCGGTATTGATGTCCTCGATGGCCGCCAACAGCTCGTCCTGCGAAACATCGGCGGGAAGCAAAACGCGGCGAGCTTCAATGCCAACCTTCTCGCAGCGCTTGAGCGCACCGCGCTCGTAGGATAGGTCGTCCTCGCGTTCACCCACGCGCACGATAGCCAGCGTCGGCACAACGCCGCGCTCGCACAAAGCCACGCAGCGAGCAGCAAGTTCCTCAGTCAAAGCGCGAGCAACGGGGGCACCCTTCAGCAGTTCAGCCATGGCTATCCTCTCTTCCTTGCGGCGTCGGCGGCGCGGCGCGCCAGCGCATCGGCGCGCGGCAACCACATGTCGAGCAACTCATCACACGCCGTCTCGAGCTCCTCAGCACGAGCGCGATCCTTCATAGACGTGGTGTTCGCAAAGAGCGTCAAGCTCGCGCCCTGCATAGCGGAACGGCAGAACACGGCGCCGCACGCCACATCGGACAGCAGCTGACGCGAACCCTTGTCGGCCATGTCCTCGAGCAGCGCCAGCGCGCGCCCGCAGGCATCCATAATGCGATACGGCGGCATAGCGGCCACATGCAGCGCATCCTGAATCGCGGTCGCTCGAGCCGGATCGTCACGCGGAATACCGTATGCCGCGGACACCTGCCCATAGGCACGAACGTCCTCGGCAACCAACTCGACAAGCTCCTGGGCCAGCTCATCAGCATGGGCAAACGCACGCGTCAGGTCATCCGCACGATCAGCAAGCGCGGGATTGGTCGCACCGTAGCGGGCAACCATTCCGCACAGCGAGGCGCCCAGCGCGCCCACAAAGGCGCTCGCGCTGCCACCGCCGGGCACCGGCTCGCGTGCGGCAAGTGCCTCGGCAAACTCTCGACAGGTTTTATCCATCATCTCTTGGCTCATACGCACGCACCTTCAAGTCATATACATCGGTCAGGCGGCAACCGCCGACCAACCGCATCGAACACGTAATGGTGCTAAGTCTAGCCCATAAGCACATGGGCGTCAGCACACCTGGCCATCGCGGATTTCTATGACGAACGATAGGCCATGCCAACGCAAACATGGGACACATGGCCCACGTTTCGAGACTCCCGGGCAGCGGCAACTAGGGCATACATATAGGTAAGGAGCCCCATGTTGGGGCAACGCTCATCACGGCACCGGACGACGAATGGAGGAATCACCGCACAGCAAACAAAGTCATCATGTGCACGCGCAACCGCCGACCGGCGATCCGCGACACACGATGCCTCTAACAGACAAGGAGGACGCCACCATGAAGAAAAAGACCCTATCGATCCTTTCCCTTTGCATCGCCCTCTTTGCCGCGTTTGCCCTTGTCGGCTGCGGCGGGAGCGCATCGGGCGGCAGCAGCGCCTCCAAGAGCGAGAGCAAGGAAAAGACCCCCGTCGCCAAGAAGACTGACTTTATCTGGTTTAAGGTCGAGATGCCCGAGGGCGTCGGCGTAAGCGACTCCGCCGGCAAGAATGCCGACAGGGTCCAGCTCACCTTCCCCGAAGACGAGAACGCCTCGGCCGATCGTTTTATCCCCGTTTGGAAAAAAGCGCTGACTGCCGAGGAATCCCACGCCGACCAGGCGGAAAAGAAGGGGGATACGTTCCAGTGGAAGGATGGCGGGTCCGTCGAGTATAACGGCAGGACGTGGCTCGTCGGAACGTACGAGGACAACAGTGGCATCACAACCCTCCTCTTTACCGACGTTGAGCCGGGAAGCGTCTACGTCCTCATCTCGAACTTCGACCAGCACAAGAAAGAAGCCGAGGCGCTCCTCAACTCCATCGAGTTCCCCGATGACATGGCAGAGGCAGTTTCCGAGGCACGCGAAGTCGAGATTTCGAGCATCGAGATCAAGTAACGGGACACCCGCACGCGCCTACGCGCACCAGCGCGCATGCGCCCATTAAAACAACGGGCGCCCAACCCGGGGGGGCCGACAGCATCGGCCCTCCCCTCTTTTGGACCCGCGCATATTGCCACTTGTCGGCGCAATTCCAGCCCTCAGAATGGGACACATGGCCCACCCTAGCGAGCCGTCCACGCGTACAGTAAAGGCAGGTAATCCATGGGCGGTTACAGATCGAGGAGGACACGACCATGAAAAAGAAGGCCTTTGCGATTCTCACCCTCTGCATCAGTCTCTTTGCCGCGGTTGCCCTGGTGGGTTGCGGCGGAAGCGGCGGCGCTACCGGCAGTGGCGGTGGCGGCGGCGCAGAAAAGCCAGCCGTGGATATGAGGACCGACTTCATCTGGTTTAAGGTCGAGGTGCCCGAGGGCGTCGAAATCACGGACGTCGCAGGCGACACCGCCGATAGGGCCCAGTTTAAGTTCACCGAGAGCGAGCACGCCAGCGACCGCTTCATCCCCGTCTTCGACCCCGATAAGAATGCCGACGAGCTGTTCGACTACGAGGCCAAATGGAAGGCCAACTTTGAGTGGACCGAGAATGACCCCGTCAAGTACAACGGCAAGACTTGGCGCAACGCTTCCTATACACACTCGGGCGGCGTGACGACTGAGTACTTCACCGAAGCAGGCGGCAGCGTCTACGTGAGCATCGACAATGTCGAGGAGCACAAGGACGCCGTCGAGACCATGATGAAGTCTCTGGAATTTGCCGACGACATCGCCAAGGCAAAGACCGAGGCCATGGACGTCAAGCTCGAGGATATCGAGATCAAGCGCTAAGCGACTCGCGAGCGCAACGGGAAACACGAGCGCAGCGTTAACAAGCGGCGGTGCCCCAGCGCTTCGTACCAAGGGAGGATCGGTTCACCGGCCCTCCCTTTCTTATGCCGGCAGGCGACGAACGCAAGAGTGCGGGCGCCCAAGCCCTCAAGCGCGGTAGCAGCACAAAATTGACAAACACCCCAGCACATCCGCCCGCCGATTTATAGTGCCGCGCAGGCAATTAAGCCGACGCCTTTAAACATCTGGGCAGTATAGTGTCCAAAACGAGCGTACAGCCGCACGCTGCGAATGGAGGAGTTATGACCGAACACCATGCCATCAGCCGCCGAGCATTTACGCTGGGCTTAGGTCTTGCGGCGCTGTCGCCGCTTGCAAGCCTGCCAGAAAACCGCGGCACCGGGCATTCCCCTGCGAGCGGCATTTGCAGACGACACGCCCAGACCGGCGGAGCACCTCGGTAATTTCGTCATTCGCCTTCGCCCCGCGGGCTATTTTCGTACTGCAAGCGTCAACCAAGACGGCAACGTTCGCGGCAACGTCTGCCACCTGTTTAATGACGGTACGTCCAACAAGCTCATCCTTGAGAACGTAACGACCAAGAATGACGATACAAACTGGTATGCTATCCGCACCTTGCTCAATTTCGAAGAGCATAAAAAGACGGGCTACAGCATTTGGTCGGTCGACGACGACTCGGACAAAGATGGAAAGGTCATCCACGTATGGGGCGGCGAGTATGACAACAAGCCCAGCCGCGCTTTTGCGTTCGAGCGTCAATCAAACGGAACCTATATCATCCGAGACCGCACGGTCGAGAAAGAAACCGAGAAAAAAGACATTAAGTACCTGGCAATAGAATCGAACGGCGAAGACCAGGACAACAATAAGATCTGCCATAAGAGTAAGAGCATTCCGTGGGAGCTCGAACTCATCGGTTACGACATGAAAAAGAACGATGTCACGGTTAGCAGCCTCGACTGGATCACGTACAGCAGCTACGTCGATGGGCCATGTTGGATGAAATACGTCGACGACAACAAGTTCCTCGACGAGCTGAGCATCCCGGGTACGCACGATTCGGGCACCTGCAGCGTGGACAACGACACTGAGCCCCAATCCTCGCAAGTAAAATGCCAGCAGGATTACATTCCCACGCAGTTGCTCGAAGGCATTCGCTATTTTGATATCCGGCTCGGAAAGGGCGACGACCCCGGTATCGACCACGGGGATTACTACCTGCTCAAAAAAGACGCGTACTTTATGCATCTTTCCGATGTCATAGGCTACTTCAAAACGTTTTTGAACGAAAACCCGACAGAAGCGCTCATCATGCTTGTATCACGAGGCAACGACGAGGCTACCGACGAAAGTGTTACGACGGCTTTCGCCAAGGTTTTGGACGACAACCCCAAACTGTTCTATACGTCGAGCCGAATCCCCACGCTACACGAGGTGCGCGGAAAGATCGTTCTGCTGCGTCGATTTAGGCTCGCCGGCAACAGTGTAAGCGGCCACACGTGGGGCCTCGACCTTACCGAATGGGATGACAAGATCAAGGCTCACTCCGACAGCGCCACTATGTGTCTCGTCCAAGACGCGCGGGGCTTTGAAGCCGCGGGGAAACAGGCGACAAAGAGCCCTATTGCACCAAGGTATACGCCCAGGACAAGTACAAACTCACGGGAACCGACAAGCTCAGCTGGGTCGATAATGCACTGAAGGAAACGACCGGGCGCACGCGCAACAAGGTGGACGTCGTGGACGATGGCGGGGCCAAGGTGCAAGCGCAGGAGCGTTGCTGGTCTATCAACTACACCAGCTGCACGGGCTTGTCGCACGGAGGCAATCCTTTTACCTCGGCACGAGTAGTCAACGAGCATCTGTATAAGAGCCCGTACATCAACCCCAGCGGCACCGAGGATACAAAGTCAGATTACCTCAAGCACATTGGCATCATCGCATCCGACTTTGTTGATGCGGCGCTGGCCCGGAGCATCTACCAGCGCAATTACGATACGGAGCACAAGCAGACGGCTTCGTACTATCTCCCGTACTATCTCCCGACCCGCATGCGCATGACGTACGGCGACTCGCTGAGCGATGCCTCATTCCAGGATGGCAAGACCGTTGGCGAGGGTCATTTCCGCCTTGCTGACAGCAGCAACGCGCTCAACGCGACAGCTTCGGGCCATGCGTTTGCCATTGAATACGTGGATGTCGACGCCCTGGGCAACGAGACCGTTACGGGGCTGCAGGGCTCTGTGCCCATCGATATCGATCCACGCGCGCTGACGCCCCATTTTGAGGGACTCGAAGGCCTTAAGGCCGGCGAAGACGTGCGCGCCAAGATTGCGGCATCACTCGAGGGCAAGCTCGAAACCGATGCCTGCACGGCCCAGCTCGAGTTTGTGCACGACGCGGACGGCGCTCCGGGCACGGCAATGGCCGAGGGCGAAACATTTGCCGCAGGAACGTACTGGGTGCGCGTGAACGGTCTCTTGGGCGACGCGGCGCAGAACTACACGCTCGCCAGCGACGGAGCCGCAAGCTTTACCGTAGCGGCCTCGGGCAGTGCGGGCGGCAACGGCAGCGGCACGGGTTCCAACGCAGGCAGCGCCGACAAGAACGGCAAGGGCAACAAGAGAGACCAGGGCAAGAGCTCGGGCGGAAAGCTCGCCAACACGGGCGACGGTTCTGGCGTTGCCGCCGGGCTCGCTGCCGCCGCCGTAGCGACGACGGTCGCTGGCGCGGCAATGCTTACCAATGACCGCGAAAGCAACGAAGGCGCTAGCGAATAGGCAGGCCGGCTTTCAGACGCATCGGCTCAATCAGGGGCGCAGGATACCGTTCTGCGCCCCTATTTTTGTCATGAAGGAGTAGCAAAGCGTTGTTGTCCATGCGTGTCACTCCCGTGGGGCTCGATAAAACTGTCTCTAATGCCACATTTTAGTCACCGCAAGGCTCCCATGCGAAGGTGCCAGACAGCACGGCAATTTATGTCCGCGCGAGGCTTTAAACTAAATGCGATATAGATGCATTCCACAAGAGGAAAGTGGGGCGACAGTGATGGGCGAACTGGTAAACCGTGGAGAATCGGCAATCGTGCCCGAAGGTTTTTACAAGCAGGTCTCCTCGATTCTCAACGCCGCTCGCGACAAGGCCTATACCGCCGTTAACTTTGCGATGGTTGAGGCATATTGGGAGATCGGCAAGAGTATTGTTGATGAACAGGGCGGAGAGGAGCGCGCCAAGTATGGCGATGCACTGATCGACGAACTTGCCGTTAGATTGACTAAGGATTTTGGCAGAGGCTTCAACGCCAGAAGCTTAAGATACATGCGTCAGTTTTATCTTGCGTTCCCAATTCGGAACGCGCTGCGTTCCGAATTGAATTGGACACATTACCGCAGGTTATCGCGTATAACCGACCCTGATGCTCGAACATGGTACATGAACGAATGTGCCGATTCTCGCTGGAGCACGCGTCAGCTCGAGCGCCAGATCAACACCATGTTCCGCGAGCGCCTGCTTGCCAGCAAGGACAAGGAGGCCGTCACCCAGGAAATCCAAAAGAGCGCCCCGGCTCGTCGCCCCGAGGATATCATCCGCGACCCATATGTACTGGAGTTTTTAGGTTTCTCGGACGATACTGCGTTTCGCGAGAGCGATCTAGAGCAGGCGCTCATCACGCATCTTCAGAAGTTCCTGCTGGAGCTTGGCCGTGGTTTCGCTTTCGAGGCGCGCCAAAGGCGCATCACCTTTGATGGGCGCCATTTCTATATTGACCTTGTGTTTTACAACTATCTGATGCGCTGCTTCGTGCTCATCGACCTTAAGACGGACGATCTTACGCACCAGGACCTGGGCCAGATGCAAATGTATGTGAACTACTACACGCGCGAGCTCATGAACGAAGGCGACAATCCGCCCATAGGCATCGTGCTCTGCGCGGACAAAAGCGATTCGATCGTCGAGTACACGCTGCCCGAAGACAACGACCAAGTGTTTGCCGCCAAATACCTGCCGTATCTTCCAAGCAAGGAAGAGCTGGCGCGCGAGCTGAGTGCCGAGTACCGCGCCATCAACGAAGCGACTAATGGCGAAGCGCAAGGGTAGCGGCACGTTGCGACCGATACCCCCGACGGCGCTCCACATCACCCGGGATAAGAGGAGCTTTCCATGACAGACAGACCGAAAACAACACTGCGCGACTGCATCTATGGGCTTGCCGTCGGTGACGCGCTGGGCGTTCCCTACGAGTTCAGGCCCCGCGGTACGTTCGAATGCACGGACATGATCGGCTACGGCACGCATGGGCAACCCGCCGGCACCTGGAGCGACGACGCATCTATGACGCTTGCTACCTGCGACTCGATTAGGGAGCTCGGGCACATCGACACCGCGGACATGCGCGACAAGTTCGTAAGCTGGATTGCCCGTGGCGAGTATACGATCGACGGCGTTTTCGATTACGGCGGTACGACCGCCCGCGCCCTGCGCACCGGCAAAGGAGGCTCCGGCGAGCGCGACAACGGCAACGGATCGCTCATGCGCATCGCTCCCCTGGCGTTCACCGATGCGACAGACGAAGAGGTCAGCAAGGTCTCCGCGATTACGCACGCCCACAGAACGTCGACCGACGCATGCATCATATTTGTCGAGCTGATGAGGGATGTGATGAACGACGTGCTCCCCTCGTGGGCGCTCCATCTGAAAGGCGTGCCTGAGCAGGAGATCAGGTCGGGTGGCTTCGTGCGCGACACGCTTAAGGCAGCCACCTGGTGTTTCGTCAACACTAACAGCTACGAAGATTGCGTGCTTGCCGCCGTCAACCTAGGCGACGACACCGACACCACCGCAGCCGTCGCCGGCGCCCTCGCCGGCACGGCATACGGTCTCAAAGCCATCCCACAGGAGTGGATCGACACTCTGCGCGGCAAAGAGCTGATTGAGAGCTGCCTGTTTTAAGGCGCCATTCAAGAAATAAGGCAGGAGGCATCATGGAGAGGAAGATCGCAAATATAGACGAGTTCCAAGTGGACGAAAACGGGATTCCGCTATTTCCAGTAGGACTGAAGGAGGAAGCCAGCCTCTATGTCCTCCCCGACGGGCGTTACCTCCCCTGCGGGGTCTACAGGACCGCGGACGGCGGTTCGATCATTTATGAGCCATCCGAACTAAGCTTCTTCGGGCAGATGCTTGCTCAATTCAAAGAGAACTAGAGGCTTGATTGCCCGTTAGATCGACACTGCTCCAAGCCATGGGGCGGGTAGTATGTCTCCCGCCGCGGCCTGTGAGGTAGAATTACGACTGCCGCGGAATCCGCCTGCGGGCAACGCTCCGATCTCCGATTGGGGTGAAGCCTATGAACTTGTTTCTTGAAATCCTGCGCCTCTCGATGTATGTAACCGGCATCGTCCGGAACCTCTACTCGATCTGGCGGGAATATAAGCAGTAACGGATAGCGAAGGGAGTCATGCAAAGGGCCGGTCGCACCCGGCCCTTTAGACGATAGTACCTGCGTTGCCCGCGCTTCCAAAGTTGACCGACTGAGGAGCGGGTTCCGCGGCACATCCTGATTTTACCCAGTGGCAAGGCTCTTTTACAGCCGTTCCACCGTTTATTTACATCCGCCAATCAAGACGAGGCTACTACGCACCTTTATTACACACGATGTTTTCAGCCTGGTATAAACAAGTTCAATAATAGAATGCAAATCCAACCATCGTGTCTGATTACGAAAGGATTTTTGCCTTTTCTGCAGCAAACTCTTCCTCGGTAAGTACTCCACTCTCACGCAGTGCTGCAAGCCTCTCAAGCCTTGCAACTACATCAACCACTATCCGCCAGCGTCTCAATAGTCTGTGAAACCTGCGGATACCGCTCGAGCTCCTTCGATAGGGCATCGACTATCTTGGCAATATTCTTTGCATTTTTGCCCCCGTTTAATACGTTTGCCCTGACCTTAGATGACGACTTGACAGTAACGCCAGATCCGCCTTCAACTGGAACAACCGAAATACTGATATTTTCGCCCCAAGACCAAAGGCTCATACCAATCTCGGCTGCAACTGTTCTTGTTGTGGGCGATGCACTATCAACTTTTACTTTAGGCAGCTTTTCCATAGCTGCCTTCAAGGCATTAAACGTGTCGTCAGGAGAATACGGTACCTGAAGCTGAAGCTGCTGATCCGCAAAACCCATAATCTGGCCTCCGCTTCTTACAAGATTAAGGCTATCGGCAATGGTAGCACGTTCCCAGCAGTCTTAAGTTCGTCTCATGACCTTGCGATGCAGCCCGACGCCCCGGCACCACTCCCCTACTTACCAAAAATCGCAGCGAACAATCCCTTGCGTTTGGGCTTTTCTTCTCGGTAAGAACCCTCGGCGACCGCTGCCACCTGATGCTGCTGCTCGCCGCCTCCACGGCGCACGATCTGGTACAGAAACGGCGACTTAACGTATTTGACCTCGATGGGCGTGGCGTGCACGGTGCTCTCGCCGGACAGATGCAGGCTCGGGTTGAGCGGTGCCACCACATGCGTCTCGCGCTTGTCGCTAAACACCACCGCGGCCGCGCGGCCCGTCTGGCCGTTCACAGCGATGCGCACTTGCTCGCCGTCGCGGCTGTCCGTCGCCGGACGATCGACAAAGTACACCGGCACCATCACCAGGCCGTCCTTATGCTTGCGGGCCTTGCGCGCCCAAGTGCGGATGCTCTTTTTATTGAGCCCCAGCACCGCCTCGGCATCGTTGCCGGCAATGTCGAGCGCCAACTTATCAATGACCACCTGGTCCTTGGTAGACGCATCGACGGAGACAACGCGAAAGTCACCTTCCTGCATGGCCGGGTCAAACGGCCCAACCTTGGCAAAGTCCCACGGCTCCAAAATGCCCATAAGGCGAACATCCAGATAGTTTGCCCGCGGATACGCCCAGTCGAGCACCTCGTAGTACACCAGGGTTTCCTTGCTCAGGCCCTTGCCCGGGAAGCTCGCCATCATACGCAGGTCCGCCAGCGCCATGGGGAAATAGAAGAGCATCATGTCGTTTTGGATCGCGTCTTCCACGTCGTGCCCGGCAAAGGCATCCGGGTACTGGCGCACCAGCTGCAGCGCGTTGGCACGTGCCTGCTGCGGCGAAATTTCGCAGGGAATACCCTGCTCCGGACATACTCCGCACCCACGCCCATGGTCAGACGTTTGCTAAACGTACCGGGCTTGAGCAAGTCGGCAATGCCGATCTTGTTGCCGCAGGACGGGCACTCAAACACACGCTGCGTTGACTCGCCCTCAAAGGACGCTCCGCAGAAGGGGCAGGGAATGCTCACGTGCGTCGCTTCTTGGAACTCCTGCGCCGTGCCGCGGTCCTCCCACAGCAGATGTTCCAGGACCGACTGATTGCGCCAGTGCGAATTGAAGAAATACCAGTCCGGGTCCTCCGGGCGCTCGAGTTGCGACACATGCGTGAGCTTGAGCAGTCCATCCACTACCGTCAACGGCGTATGGCGAATGCCCAAAGCGCTCTTGGGCTCTCCGGCGTCCGCCTGCCACGGAATGACCGCACCGCAATAAGCGCACTCAAAGCTGCGCTTAGCTTGGTGCGAGTACATAGGGCCGCCGCAGTTTTGACATTTAATGGCAAACATCTCGTCCATGGAAACGTCCTCCTTTGCACAGGGGCTGTCGACGTTAAGTATGTCGAGCAAACAGGCACATGCCCATACCCATGTGGCCCAAAATGGACCACCCAGGCAGACGAGAAGGCTCGCTCGTTAGCACCGGCAGACCATTGCTGCATTTTCTGAGCATCGGTGCACAGCGCCTCCGCGCGAGCTACACTATCCCCTTAAACATGATTGTGAGGACGACCGCTATGCTATTTGTAAATCGGCTGGTACATACGCTTGTTCCCGGCAGCGAGGGCGAGCCGGTCGATGCATCTTGCCGCACCAACGCGGGCTTTGCCGCAAGTCTCATCTGCATTGGCCTCAACATCACCCTGTGCCTGGCCAAGGGCATCGCGGGCCTGCTCGCAGGCTCCGTCTCTCTCATCGCCGATGCCTTCAACAACCTCTCCGATGCCTCGAGCAACATCGTGAGCCTGCTCGGGTTCCGCCTTGCCAGCCGCCCGGCAGACGAAGACCACCCCTATGGCCACGGCCGCTACGAGTACCTCGCCGGCTTGTTTGTCGCCGTCCTGGTTTGCGCCGTCGGCATCAACCTGATCCTCGAGTCGGTCACCAAGATCATCAAGCCCTCCCCCACCGCCTACACGCTGATCTCCCTAGCCGCTCTCGTCTTGTCCATGCTCGTCAAATTCTGGATGGCCGCATTCAACCACGCGCTGGGCAACCGTATCGATTCCGAAACACTCATCGCCACGGCGCAGGACTCCAAAAACGACGTCATCACCTCGGGCTCGGTCTTAGCGGCGGCGCTTATTTCGCAGACGACCGGCTTTGACCTCGACGGCTGGGCGGGCCTGGGCGTGGGCATCTTCATCTGCATCAGCGGCATGGGCCTAGTGCGCGACGCCATCAGCCCGTTGCTGGGGCAAGCGCCCGACCCCAAGCTCGTCCAGGCAATCCGCGACAAGATCATGTCCTATCCGCAGGTCTTGGGCACACACGACCTGATGGTGCACGACTACGGTCCTGGTCGTCAGTTTGCCAGCGCCCACGTGGAGATGCCCGGCGAGGGCGACGCATTTGAGCACCACGAGATCCTGGACACCATCGAGCACGACATCAAGCGCCAGATGGGCATTGGCATCACGCTGCACTGCGACCCCATCGCCACCACCGGCGACGACCTGCGCGGCTGGGTCAAGCGCGGCATCATGCAGATCGACCCCGCGCTCTCCATCCACGACCTGCACGAGCATGACGGGTTCGTTTCGTTTGACCTGGTGCGTCCCGACGGCTTTGACATATCCGACGAGGAGCTGCTGGAGCTCGTCACGCGCATCGCGCACGAGCGCCGGCCCAACGTCTCGTGCGTCGTTACGTTTGACTCAGGCTTTAGCTCGCCCGACCGTCCGGCCGAGCAGCTGTAGCCCGCTTAACAGCTAGTTTCCCTGCGCGCCCGAAATGCCGTTTTGCAGGGCATCCCAGGCGTTCGTTGCCATATCGCCCAGGCTCTGCGCGGTATCGCCGAGATTCTGAGCCGTGTCACCCAGCTCTTGGGCCTTATCTCCAAGCTCCTGTGCCTTGTTGCTCAGGTCCTCCAGCGTATTAGAGCTCGAGCTGTCGGTACCGCTTTGGCCGTCGGGCGAGTTGCCCGAGCTATTCTTGTGCGTGAGTTGAATTTCGAGGTTGCCGCTGTCGTTATAGTAAGCAGAAGTAACGACCCAGTTGGCATCGATGACGGGCGTTGAGCCATCATCAGTCAGGACCACGGCATTCGAAAGATTGGCGCCGCGCGACTTGAGAAGTTTCTTGGCGTTGGACCAGTACTGCCCCGGGATATCGCTCAGATCGACGGTGCTAGACGAGGCGGACTCGGTTTGCTCGGCAGCGGTATCGGCCGTTGAACTCCCTCGCTTGTTGAGCATGCCCGACACAATGGCAAACACAACCGACAGCGCAAAGAAGATCGCCAGCACGATGAGGATCTTCTTGATCACGCTCGACGAACGCGACGGCTTCTTCTCCTCGTCCTCGCCATATTGCGGAATCGACTTAGGGTACTCGCGATACGGCTCGCGCGACTCGTAGCGAGGCTGCGCCGTGCGAGGCATATACGTCGTCTGCTGAGGCTGCGGAATGGGATTTTGCGGCAGGTCATCATAGGGATTCGGCGTCGAGGCGGCATAAGAATCCTGCGGCGCGTAATCAAACGGGTCCGGAGCTGCGTCGCCATAGGAGCCTTGCGAAGATACAGCATAAGAATCCCGCGCTGTGTCGCCATAGCCCATAACCCGGGTTGGCTCGGCAGAAGGCTGCGTCGCGGCGGGGTCGGTATAACCGGGGTTGGGAACAACGCGGGTCGCATCGGCGCTATCGCCAGCCTGCGCGGAACCGTAGCCGCCCATCACGGTTGTCTTGTCCTGATCCATGCAACGATTCCTTTCCGTCGCCCGTAAGCATCAAGTTATCCATGCATTCTACCCGCGCAAAAGCCCATGGTGGGCAAAGCCCGTCGGTATCTACAAGACAAGCGCGGCTAGAAACAAAAGCCCCGCCGTGCTGTGGGGCACGGCGGGGCGGACAGGCGGCAATAACGTCGCTCTTGCCTAGAACAGACCGGTGATGTTGCCGTCGTTGTCGACGTCGATGTTCTCGGCCGCGGGCACCTTGGGCAGGCCCGGCATGGTCAGAACACTGCCGGTCAGCGCGACCACAAAGTGGGCGCCGGCAGAAACCTTGAGCTCGCGCACCGTGATGCGGAAGATCTCGGGAGCGCCCAGGGCCTTGGCGTTGTCGCTAAAGCTGTACTGCGTCTTGGCGACGCACACCGGCAGGTTGCCAAAGCCGTTCTCGCGCAGCTCGGCGAGCTGGCGCTTGGCGGCCGGCGTAAAGTCAACGCCGTCGGCGCGGTAGACCTTGGTGGCAACGGCCTCGAGGGCATCAGCGACATCAGCGCCGTCCTCATAGGCAAACTTGAGCTCGCTCGGCTGCTCAATCAGACGCATGACCTCATCGGCAAGCTCGAGCGCGCCCTCGCCGCCCTTGGCCCAGACCTCGGAAAGCTTAACGTTGACGCCGAGCTTCTGGCACTCGGACTCGATGAGCGCAAGCTCGGCCTCGGTGTCCGCCGGGAAGCGGTTGATGGCGACTACGCAGGGCAGACCATAAACGTTCTGGATGTTGTCGACGTGACGCAGCAGGTTGGGCATGCCGGCCTTGAGTGCCTCGAGGTTCTCCTCGTTGAGGTCGGCCTTGGCGACGCCACCGTTGTACTTCAGCGCACGAGCGGTCGCGACGACCACGACGGCGCTGGGGCGAACGCCCGTCATACGGCACTTGATGTCGAGGAACTTCTCGGCACCCAGATCGGCACCGAAGCCGGCCTCGGTAATGGCAACATCGCCAAAGCGCATCGCCATACGCGTGGCCATGATAGAGTTGCAGCCGTGGGCGATGTTGGCGAAGGGACCGCCGTGGACAAACGCGGGCGTGCCCTCGAGCGTTTGCACCAGGTTGGGCTTGAGCGCGTCCTTAAGCAACGCGGCCATGGCACCCTGGGCCTTAAGGTCGCGGGCACGGACGGGCTCGCCGGCAAAGCTGTAGCCGACGACGATCTCGCCCAGGCGCTCCTTGAGGTCGCTGATACTCGTAGACAGGCACAGGATTGCCATGACCTCGGAGGCGACGGTGATATCGAAGCCGTCCTCGCGCGGCACGCCCTGGGCCTTACCGCCAATACCGTCGATGACGTGGCGCAGCTGACGGTCGTTCATATCGACGACGCGCTTCCAAGTGATGCGCTTAACGTCGATACCGAGCTGGTTGCCCTGCTGGATGTGGTTATCAAGCATGGCGGCCAGCAGGTTATTGGCGGCACCGATAGCGTGGAAGTCGCCGGTAAAGTGCAGGTTGATATCCTCCATGGGGATGACCTGAGCCCAGCCGCCGCCGGCAGCACCGCCCTTAACGCCAAAGACAGGGCCGAGCGAAGGCTCGCGCAGGGCCACGGCACTCTTGACGCCGCGACGACGCAGGCCATCGGCCAGACCGATGGTCGTGGTGGTCTTGCCCTCGCCCGCAGGCGTTGGGTTGATAGCGGTCACGAGGACGAGCTTGGCCTGGTGATCAGTCGGCTCGTTGAGCAGTGAATAGTCGACCTTAGCCTTGTCGAAGCCGTACGGAATAAGGTGCTTAACGTCGACGCCGGCGTTCTTGGCCACCTCGGTAATAGGCAGCGGCGTGACAGAACGTGCGATTTCGATGTCAGTAGGCATGGGCGGTCCTTTCGTTACCGGATGAGAAAAAGACCAATTCAGCATAGCACGGGCGCGCAATAGTAAAACGCCCATAACCGATGAACGGCGATATGTTTACCCGATGCCCGGCGATAGCCCAACAGCCCGCCAAAACAAAGCGCCCTAAACGGTAGGTTCAATCCCCAGGTGCTCAAAGGTGCGAAGGGTTGCCTGACGGCCCTGCGGCGTACGAATCATCAACCCGCACTGCAGCAAATAGGGCTCATAGACATCCTCGAGCGTGCCCGGGTCCTCGCCCACCGCGCTGGCAAGGGTCGTAAGTCCCACGGCACGACCGGAGAACGTCTTGGCAAGCGTCTCCAAGATACGAATATCCATCCAGTCCAGGCCGAGCTCGTCGATCTCGAAGAACTCGAGCGCCTGACGGCAAATATCGAGCTCGATGGGGCCGTTGCCACGCACCTGCGCATAGTCGCGCACGCGCTTGAGCAAACGGTTAGCCAAGCGCGGCGTGCCACGCGAGCGTGAGCCGATCTCGAGCGCGCTCGGATGGTCTATTGTCACACCCAGGATGGACGCCGAGCGCGTCACAATCTGCGCGAGTTCTTCGACCGTGTAGTAATCCAGGCGATATGAAATGCCAAAGCGGTCGCGCAGCGGGCCAGTCAGCATACCCGAGCGGGTCGTTGCCGCCACCAGCGTAAACTTGGGGATATCCAGGCGAATCGATCGTGCGGCCGGGCCTTTACCGATCACGATATCGAGGGCAAAGTCCTCCATCGCGGGGTACAGGACCTCCTCGACCGAACGGTTGAGGCGGTGGATCTCGTCAATAAACAGCACATCACCCGGCTGCAGGTTGGTAAGGATAGCCGCCAGGTCACCGGTGCGCGCGATGGCAGGGCCACTCGTGGTCTTGATCTGAGCGCCCAGCTCGTTGGCGATAACGGTGGCCAGCGTGGTCTTGCCCAGGCCCGGAGGACCCGAGAAAATCACGTGGTCGAGCGTCTCGCCACGGCTCTGCGCCGCTTCGATCAACACGCGCAGGCTCTGCTTGATGTGCTCCTGGCCACAGTAGTCGTCCAGGCGCTGGGGGCGCAAAGTGCGGTCGACATCGAGGTCCTCGGCCGTCAGCTCCGAGCCCACCATGCGCTCGCCGTGCGCCATGGATGCCGCCGGCGAGTTGCCGGGCGTCGCCCACAGGTCCTGAGAGTCATCGGCTTCCCACATCACGCATCCATTCCGAGTCGCTTAAGCGCCGCGCCGAGCAGATCCTCGACACGCATATTCTGCCCATCATACCCGCTCAGGGCAACATCGGTCTCCTGCGGGCTAAAGCCCATGGAAAGGAGCGCCGCACGGGCGTCATCGATGGCCGAGGGAGCGGCAGCGGGCACGGGCATCGCAACCTGGCCGGGAATCACGTCGACCGGCACAAAGCCCTTGTCCTTGGCAAAGGTGCTCTTGAGCTCCAGGATCAGACGCTGAGCTGTCTTTTTGCCCACACCGGGCACCTTGGCCATGCCCTTGTCGTCCTCGACCATCACCAGCGAATACAATTGCCCCACGGTATAGGTGGAAAGCACGGCGAGCGCCAAGCGCGGGCCAACGCCCGAGACAGACACGAGCCGATCGAACATCGTGCGCTCATCCTTAGAGGAAAAACCGAAAAGTGTCATGGCGTCCTCGCGCACCTGCATACGCGTGTAGAGGCGGACCTCGCCGCCGGGCGTCGGCAACGTGGCCGCAGTGCTGCCCGAGATGCCGAGCTCAAAGCCAACGCCCGACACATCGACGACAGCAGAGCTCATCGTGGCCTCGACAAGCGTTCCGTGGAGCTGGGAGATCATCAGTATCCGGTTCCTCTCTGTTGATAGAACTCGCCGCCGGTAAGCGCCCGGGTGCGGCTGAGGTTAACGTGGCAGATGGCGCAGGCCAGGGCATCGGCGGCATGGTCGGGATGCGGGTCGTGATCGAGCTGCGTGAGCGTGCGCACCATGTAGGCGACCTGCCGCTTATCTGCGGCACCGGTACCCACCACAGCCTGCTTGATCTGCATAGGCGTGTACTCGCCGATCTCGAGCGCGCACTCCGAAAGCGCCACGAGCGCGGCACCGCGGGCATGTGCCGTGGGGATTGCCGAGCGGACATTAGCGCCAAAGTAGATGCTCTCGATGGCAGCGGTATCGGGTCGATAACGCTCCACGACACCCTTGAGGTCGCGGGCGATATGCGACAGGCGCACCGCGAGCGGACTACCCGCGCTGGTCTCGATACAACCGTAGGCACGGCAGCGAACCTCGCCACGCCGCTCCTCGATAATCCCCCAACCCGTATGGGCCAAACCGGGGTCGATACCCAAAATGACCAAGCCAACCTCCCCTCGCCACAAGTACGGCGCAAGACAAGGCCTCGCGCACTATTCACGAACGTCTGTTCTAGAATAACACAACAGCAACCGTATCTAACAAGCAAGGTTGAACCATAGGTTGAGCATAAGTCAGCGAGCGAGTCCCTGCCGTGGCAAGGTGTCGCGAAAGAGGAGCGCCGCGTACTTCTGTACGCAAGCGACGGTTTGAGCGGCAGATTGCCCGACAGGGGCTCGCGCAGCGTCGACTCGTTACGCGGTTTGGCAAAACCGCGTAACCTTGGCCCCATCCCCAGTTTAGTTCTGCGAGAAAAAGGGGAACTGTCGGGGATCAACCGGCGGATGCGGCATCGGGCCACCCTGGGGCCCACCCTGCGGGCCACCCTGGCCGCCCATCATCTTATCGATGGCGTCCTGAACCTCGCCCTCGAACTTTTTCATTCCCTCGTGTAAACGACGCTGACCGTCTTCAGAGCGCAACTCCTCCATTTGTTCGGGCGAAATACCCAGTAGCTCGCCCAGCACGCCCATCATCTCGTTTCGCACGCGCTCACTCGTATCCTCGTCAGCAAAACGGCGCACCTCGGCGCGCGCCAGCGAATCGACCGTCATACGCTCCTTGCCGTTAAGCCCCAGGTCGGACCACGCGAGCATGTACGGCCAGGAGCGCTCGGCAAACGAACGGGACGAAACGATCGGCGCCGTCGGCAACATGCGGCGGGCAGCCTCACCCTGTCGAACGAGCATCAGCAGCAGCGAGCAGGCCTCAGGCTTGCCAGCGGCCATCGGGATGTCGTCGAAAGATCGATTGCGGTCCACGTGCGCCTCAAGCGCGCCATCGATCTCACCCGGCTCGACCCCGCCGAGCAGCTGTGCCGCGCGGTCGAGCATATCGACCGGACCGTCGAGCGTCGAGAGCGCCTGCGCCAGCACTCGCTCCATACAATCTTCCACCGCGTTGAGCGTCACGAGCTCTTGGGGCACCACGGCAGACGTGCGGTTGCGCACGCGCGCCACAAACTCAAGCGTCGACAGATACACATCGCCAAAGGGCGCATAATCGCCCTGGTAGCCGCCGCAAAGCGCCGGCGCCGCCAGTGCGTACTCGGTTTTGGACAGCGGGCTCAGCGCCATCGCACCCAACTCGAGCGCCGTGTCCTCCAGCATGAGGCCCAGCGTGCGAGAGCGCAGGCGCTCGGCGTCGCCCGCCGACACATCGCGGTCGAGCACGCGCGCGGCATCCGGCGCATCGCGCTCAACCGTGCGAATATGCAGGCGCTCGGCAATGGCGCGAACGGCGGCACAGCGAGCAGCCTCGGCCTCCTCCTGCGCCGGCGTAAAGATGCGGTTGCGCCCCAGCACCAGGCCAATCACATTACGTGGGCCCAGAGCGTCGACGGCCAGCGCCGCCAGCAGGGACGACGGCAAGTCGCCCTCGAGTGCCACCACGGCGCGCGACGCACCGTGGGCCCGGGCGTTGTCGCGCACGGCGAGCACCAGCGCCTGCCACAGCCACTCCTCGGAACGGAACTCGGGCAGTTCGTGATCTTCCAGGGCATCGAGCATCACGCCGCGCTGAATCTCCTGAACCAGCAGGCTCTCCTCAAAACACGGCGCTTGGGCCACCACGCGACCGCAGTCGTCGAGCACAAACGAACCGCCGGTATACACCGACTCGTCATAGGCACCGACCGGCGCCATACAGGCAAACCACACACTGCGCTTGGATGCGATCTTGCGGTAGGCGCCGCTGCGAACGGCGGCAATGGCGGCAGTCTCGCGGTCGGTCATGTCAAACGCATTGAATTGGAAATGCGCAATGAGGTCAACACCGGTCGGCAGCATCTCGAGTTCGCGGTCCAAGTCAAAAATCACGGCGATGCGCACGCCGTCCACGTCGAACACCGGCGGCGCCCAACGCGTGTCGTTGTTCTCGCCACGCTGCAGGGCAATGCTCGAACGCGCCGGCACCACATGACCGTCCTTGAGCATCATGTAGTCGAGCAGCGGCTGGCCCTCAAACGAAACCGCCGCGGGCACGATGCAGATCATGTCAAGCTCCTGGATACGCTCGGCGACACCAGTCAAGCCGGCAAGCATGTCGTGCTCAAAGTCGGCAGTGCCCACCAGGCCCCCGGGCATGGCGCCCATAAAGAGCGGAGCCGGAACGCACAGCACGCGCGCCCCGCGCTCGTGGGCCAGACGAGCCTGGTCCTCGATGCGGCCGCAAATGCCCTCAATATCACCCAGGCGCATATCGATCTGTGCAAGCGCGAGCTTCATGGCTCAGCCCTTTCCGTCGTAAACCATCGTTGTCGTAGTAAAAGCGCCGGCCGCATAATGCAGCCGGCGCTCGCATGTGCATATGCTAGCTATGATACCCCGAGCGGGGGCGCGCTCCTAGAACGTCGCGGACCACAGCCCGTGCAGGTTGCAATAGGCATAGACGGTACCGGTCTTGGAGCCGCCCGCGAAAAACGTCGCGGGCTTCATGCCGGGCTCAAGGTAATGGACCTCTAAGCGGCCCTCGGCCTCAAGGGCGATCCACTCAATATAGTGCTCGGGCAGGCTGGGGTGCTCGACCGAGCCAACGCGTGCGCGAATCACGTGACCGTCGCGCTCGGTCTCGACAACAGGCACGTGCTTCTCGTGCGCCGCGTCCTCAGTGTTTGCGGTCAGTTCCGTGCAACCGGCAGGGGTTGCAACGTCGTTGCCAAGGGCGGCAATGAGCTTACCGTCGGGGTCCTTAAAGAATTTCGCCATGATGTTCTCCTTTGCTGACGTGCCAATGTTCTTGATGGTTCTTATGCCCAAAGGCAGACAAACCATCCACGGCATTGCAAATGAACACATAACGGGCGGGGACGATGGGGCAGCGTGCGCTATCCGCCCTGGCGGCCCCACCCGAGCGGGTTAGCGCCCGTCGCCGCCCAGCAGCGCCAGAACATCTTCGCGGGTAAACAGCGCCGACGAGATGCCGTCGCCGCCGAGCACGCTGTTGACCAGGTCGCGCTTGGACTCCTGCATCTGCATGATGCGCTCCTCGATCGTGTCCTTGGCGATGAGCTTGTACACGGTCACGGTATGTTGCTGGCCAATACGATGCGCGCGGTCGGTCGCTTGGTCCTGCGCCGCCACGTTCCACCACGGGTCGTAGTGGATGACCACGTCGGCCGCCGTCAGGTTAAGGCCCACGCCGCCCGCCTTGAGCGAAATCAAAAAGACCGGGACCTCGCCCGCTTGGAACTGCGCGACCATCTTGGCGCGGCTCTCCTTAGACGAAGCGCCCGTGAGCTTAAGGAAGGCGATGTCCTCCTTGGCCAAGCGCTTACCGATGATATCGAGCATACCCGTAAACTGGCTGAACAACAGGATGCGATGCCCGCCGTCGAGTGCGCCGTGCACGAGCTCCATACACGTATCGAGCTTGGCGCTCCCCGCCTTGTAATCCTCGTAGTGTAGACGTGGGTCGCAGCAGATCTGGCGCAGCTTGGTGAGCTCGGCGAGCACCTTGAGCTTGTCCTTCTTAAACTCCCCAGCCTCGCGGTGCTGCACCTGCTGGGCGATGCGGTCCTGGTTGGCCAGGTAGAGCTTGCGTTGCTCGCCGGTAAGCTGTGCCATGACGGTGTCCTCGATCTTCTCGGGCAGGTCGGCCACCACGTCTTCCTTAACACGGCGCAGCACAAACGGCGACACGAGCGCCTGCAGGCGAGCGGCGCTATCGCCCTCGGCATGCTCGACGGGGCTCTCAAAGCGCTTGGCAAACGACTCGCGCGTCCCCAAAAGGCCCGGCATCAAAAAGTCGAAGATGCTCCAGAGCTCGGACAGGCGGTTTTCGATGGGCGTGCCCGTCAGGGCAAAGCGCACGCCGGCAGGCAGGCGCTTGGCAGCGCGCGCCACCTGCGTGAGCGGATTTTTAATGTACTGTGCCTCATCGAGCACCACGCGGGCAAAATCCTGCTCGACGTACTCATCGATATCGCGCCGCATAAGGTCATACGACGTTACGACCACGTTATGCTCGGCCACGCCGGCAATCTGTACACGACGTTGAGCCTTGGCGCCCACAATGGCGCACACATCGAGCGACGGGGCAAAGCGCTCCAGCTCGGCAGTCCAGTTGTACACGAGTGAGGCCGGGCATACCACGAGCGTGGGCTTGGTGTCCCCCGCCTCCACGCGCGCCAGGATATGCGCGATCATCTGGAGCGTTTTGCCCAGGCCCATGTCGTCGGCCAAGATGCCGCCAAGGCCCAGGTGTTCGAGCGAGCCGAGCCACTGGTATCCGTCGACCTGGTAGCCGCGCATCGTTGCCTTGAGCGATGCCGGCACCGTAAAGTCCATCTTGCCGAGCGTGTCCAGGCGCTCGACGGTGCGGCGGAACGCAGCGTCGCGATCGGCCTCGAGCGCGGGCGTGCGCGCGAGCATGCTATCGACGAACAGGGTGCTCGACGCGGGAAGCGACACGCCGTCGAGCAGGTCGACGGCATCGACACCCAGGTCCTCGGCGAGACCAAACGCGGCTCGGGCGCCCTCGTCCAGGCGAATGATGTCGCCGGACGTAAGGCGCGCAAACGTTTGATGACGCTTGTACGAATCGAGATAGATGGCAAGGTCTGCCGCCGAAAGGCCGCTCGCGCCCAGTTCGACATCGAGCAGGTTACTCTTGACGGTCGCGCGCACCGAGAGCTTGGGCGCAGGGCGGACCGAAATCTGGCGCAGACGGTCGCTGAGCATGACCTCGCCCAGCTCGGACAGGGCAGACAGGCCCTCGGTCAGCAAGTGGAACAGGCTCTCGTCATCGCGCTCCTCAAACGCCAGGCCGCCCTCGTAGAAATCGAAGTACATGGCAGCCGTGTCCATAACGCGAAACTCCGCCAGCGTATCGCGGGGCGGAACGCCGGGGCGTTGCTCTTCGAAAGGACTGCCCGGAGCACCAAGACTAAAGAGATCAGCCGACCAATCGCCGTAGGTAACCGTAATTTTGCAGGTCACAAGACCATCGTCGACGCCGATTGCCATGGCAAAGCTCGCCTCGGGTGCCACAGTATCGAGCGCGGCGGGCGCGGTGAGGTCGGTATAGTCGCGCAAAATGGGCAGCGCCATACGGCAGAACTCACCCACCTGCTCGGCGGCAATATGGGCGGGCGTGCGGCACGGCAGCAAGCGCGACAAAAAAGGTGCGGCATGCTGAGCAAATGCAGCGTCGGTACGGCGCGCGCGGCGCGTGTCAACCAAGTAGGCGGCATCGCCCGACGCAAAGCAGTACATATCGGCGGGCAGGCGCAGGTCATAGCTACCACCAGCCGCCGGCGCGATTTTGGCGGCAAGAAGTGGTGGGCGCTTAGCGGACGCCTCGTCCTCCCCTTGCGGAGACAGCTCAACCGCCACGTCGTAGGTGCGACGCGTCGTCGTCCCCCGCGACCAGGCGGGCTCAAAGGAGATGGTCTGGCCGCGCAGCAGGTCCAGCACATATACGATGCTATGCTCGGACAGCGGCAACTGACGCTCGGCAACAAAACCGCTGCGGGCAAAGTCGTACGACGCCGAACGCGAGCTTGTGATGTCATCGAGATAGGCAACTGTCGTCACAACAAGGTTGAGCAGCTTTGTCGATGTTTCGTCAAAGGCCTCAGGTGAATGGACAAACGTGAGCTTCTTGCCATAGGAGAACGTGCCGCCGCGCACGTAGGCATCGGCCATGCCGTCGATGTCCTTGACCACGTAGGAGACCGATCCACAGCGAATGCGGAACTCGAGCGCCCAGCTAAAGCGGTCAGCGAACAGCGGATTGTAGTACGGCACCAACGAGGGCCCCAACGCCGCTTTGGGGGCGTCGGGATCAACGGCACCGGCAAGTTTGCGGCGCATGCTCGCCAGCTCATCCATGCGCGCGTCCGAAAGATCGGAAAGCGCCGCCACAAGGCTCGGGCTCGTGGGGACGGGCGCCGGGAAGGGAAAGTTGGGGTTGACGGCCGGCGCGGCGGACGCGGCGCGCGCGGGCTGTTTCGGCTGCGCCGTAAACGTGCGAACCGGCGTGCGCAGCCCCTCAACAGCCTCAATGCCGCTGGTGTCCAGGTACGCCAGCGCTGTGGCGATGGCGTGCTTGCACATACCGGGATAGCGGTATGCGGCGGGGCAGTCGCAGTCGTAGTCGATAACCTCGTGCTCGTCCATATCGAGCGCCACGTGCGTCTTGTACAGGTCGCCGCGCGAGCCGCGCACCGAGCCCTCAACCGTCACGTTTTTGGAGAAGCGCGAGCCGCTGTCCTCAATCGACAGCACGGCGCCGTTGAGCATGAGCGAGCGGCCCTTCATAAAGGTGCCGCTCAACGCCGCCTCTTTGCGAAGCGCCTGCACAAACGTCCCCTGCGCCATCACTTCCTCCAATCTCACCCGGGGTAGCTTAGATAACCGTCACGCGACCCTGGTTACCCACAATCGCCTTTGCCTCGGCCAGCAGCGGAATCGAGCGCGCGTTGACCTTGGCCGGTACCTCGGCACGCAGCACGCGCCCGTCCACCTGCTCGATAAAGATCTCCACGCGGTCGCCGCCCGGGTTAGCGGTGAGCACCGTGGCCAGGCGCGCCATATTGCCCTGGCTAAAGCGGCTGTTGGGCACCATGACCTCAAACACCTTGGGCTTGTTGTTCTCCTCGTTGAGCTCGAGCGGCACGATCTCCTGCGCGATGATCTGGTCGCCGCGGTCCGAGCGCTCGAGCTTGCCCTTAATGCGCACAAAGGCATCGGACAGCTGCGCGCCGGTCTCGGGATCGACCTCACCGTACAGGTACCCCTCGGCCTCCTTGTAGGTCTTGGGGAACACGACGACGGTGGCCTCGCCTTCCATGTCCTCGAGCTGCACGATGCCCATGGGGTCACCGTTTTTGGTCACGCGCTTGGACACGCTCGAGACCATGCCGGCCCACCACAGCGCCTTGCCCTCGGGAATTTCCTGGTTGATGGTGCCGCCCGTAGGATTCTGAACTTCGTAGCCGGTGTCGATCTGCGAGAACGAGAAGTCACGCGCCTTGGCTAGTGCATACTCAAACGGGCGCAGCGGGTGGTCCGAGACATAGATGCCCAGAACCTCCTTCTCCTGACTCAACTTAAGGTGGCGGTCCCATTCCTGGCCATCCGGATCGGGCACGCTCACCTCAAAGCCCGAGCCCTCAACGTCGCCAAACATATCGAAGAACGACGTCTGGCCGCTCGCGCGATCCTTCTGGCGCTTTACCGCGGCATCGATGATGTTCTCGGGGTTGTTCTTGTCCACAAAGTGCATCATCTGGCGACGCGGATACCCCGTGGAGTCGAAGGCGCCTGCCTTGATGAGCGATTCGATCACGCGGCGGTTGGCCTGGCTCGAGTCCACGCGCTCGACAAAATCGTGCAGCGTCTTAAACGGACCGCCCGCCTCGCGCTCGGCGATAATCGCCTGCGCCACGCCGGTGCCCACGCCGCGGATGCCGGCCAGACCAAAGCGCACGCCCTCCTTGGTAGCCGTGAACTCGGTACCGGACTCATTGACATCTGGCGAAAGCACGGGGATGCCGTCGTGACGGCACGCCGAGACGTAATGAACGATCTTGTCGGTCTTGCCCGTGTAGGACGTCAGAACGGCCGCCATGTACTCGTGCGGATAGTGCGCCTTGAGCCACGCCGTCTGCATAACCAGGATGGCGTAGCCGGCGGAGTGCGACTTGTTAAAGGCGTAAGATGCGAACTCGAGAACATCGTCCCAAATCTTCTGGGCGACCTCGCGCGTGTAGTTGTTCTTGATAGCGCCGTTCATCCAGTGGTCGTAGGTGGTCTCGTCCGAGCCATCCTCCCAGTGCAGCACCGTCGACGTGAGCAGCTTGATCTTTTTCTTAGCCACGGGTTTACGGATACGCGAGTCCGATTCGCCCTTGGAGAAGCCGCACATCTCGACGGAGATGAGCATAACCTGCTCCTGGTAGACCATGGTGCCGTAGGTTTCGCCCAGGATGTCGTCCAGGCGGTCGTCGTAGGAAACCGCCGGTTCCTTGCCGTTCATACGGTTGATGTAGGACGAGACCATGCCGGCGCCCAGCGGGCCCGGGCGGTACAGAGCGATCAATGCCACGACGTGCTTGTACTCGGTGGGCTTCATGTTCTTGATCGTGGCCGTCATGCCGGCGGACTCGACCTGAAAGACGCCGGCGGTGTGGCCGGAACCCATGAGCTTAAAGATCTCGGGGTCGTCAAAGGGAATCTCTTCCTCTTTGATGTCGATGCCGAAGTTCTTTTTGATGTTTGCCTTGGCCTTGGAGATAACCGTCAGCGTGCGCAGGCCCAAGAAGTCCATCTTGAGCAGGCCCATGTCGGCAACGGTATGGCCCTCGTACTGGGTAATCTCGACGCCGCCCTTGGTGTCGAGCTTGGTGGGCACGTGCTCGTTGACGGGGTCGCGGCAGATCAGAACGGCGCACGCGTGCACGCCCTCGCCACGGGTGAGGCCCTCGATTGAGAGCGCCGTGTCGATGATGCGGCGGGCGTCGTCGTCCTTTTTATATGCCTCGGCAAAATCGGGGTTAAACAGGTCCTCTTTGCCGGGTTGCTTTTCGAGCACCTGCTTGAGCTTGACCTTGGGGTCGCTCGAGACCATCTTGGACAGACGCTGGCCCATGTAGACCGGGTAGTCCAGGACGCGAGCGGCGTCGTTGATGGCCTGCTTGGCCTTAATGGTCGAGTAGGTGATGACGTGGGTGACCTTCTCGGGGCCGTAGAGCTGGCGAACGTGCTCCACGACCTCGAGGCGCCGCTCATCGTCGAAGTCCATATCGATATCGGGCATCTCGGTACGCTGCGGGGACAGGAACCTCTCAAACATCAGGCCGTTCTCGAGCGGATCGAACGCGGTGATGTTCATGGCGTAGGCGACGATAGCGCCGGCAGCCGAGCCACGGCCGGGGCCGACGCCGATGCCGTTGTCCTTGGCCCATTGCACGTACTCGGCAACAATCAAAAAGTAGGCGGCAAAGCCCTTGTCGCAGATGACCTTGTATTCGTACTCAAAGCGCTCTTTGATGTTGACGCCACCGATCTCGCGCGTGGCCCAGTCGTCGCCGTAGTGCTGGCGCAGGCCCTTCTCGCACTCGCGGCGGAACTGACTCTCGTGCGTCTCGCCGGGGTCGAGCAACGGGAAGCGCGGCAGGATGATGGAGTCCCAGTCCAGCTCGACGTAGCACTTGTCGGCGATCTCGAGCGTGTTGTCGCAGGCCTCGGGGCAATACGGGAACATCGCCCGCATCTCCTCCTCGGTCTTCATGTAAAACTCCGAGCCAGTCATGCGCATGCGGTTGGGGTCGTCGACCTTGGCGTTCATGCCGATGCACATGATGACGTCCTGCACGGGAGCGTCCTCGCGGCGCAGGTAGTGGAAGTCGTTGGTGGCGATGACCTTGACGCCTACCTGCTTGGCGATGTCGATGAGCGTGCGGTCCATCTGCTCATCGGTCAGGCCGTTGTCGGTGGTGATGCCGTGTTCCTGGATCTCGATATAAAAGTCGCCAGGTTCGAAGGTATCACGGAAGGTCTCGGCCCACTTGATGGCGCCCTCCATGTCACCGCGGTCGATGTATTTGGGAATGATGCCCGCGATGCAGGCGCTGGTGCAGATCATGCCCTTGGCGTGGCGGCGCAGGTTGTCGAGCGTCACGCGGGGCTTGTAGTAAAAGCCCTGCACGGCTGCCTCGGAGACCGTCTGCATCAGGTTGACGTAGCCCTCCTGGTCCTTGGCCAGAAGGATCATGTGGTAGAGCTCGGGCTTATGGTCGCGAGCAAGGGTCTCGTCCGGCGTAAAGTAGACCTCGCAGCCAAAGATGGGCTTGATGACCAGAGGCGGCTTGAGCTCGTCGATGTTGCCCTTCTCGTCCCACATGGCCATGTCCTTCACATACTGGGCATGCTCGCGCGGGTTTTCCTCGGGATCGGGCTCCACCAGCTCGTCGCGGCGATCCTTTTCCAAAAAGGCCTTGTCGTGACTCCAGGTTTTGTACTCAGGCGTGTTGTGGTTGACGGCGTCGCAGGCCAGCGCCAGGTCGGGCACGCCATACATGTAGCCGTGGTCGGTAATGGCGACGGCGGGCATGCCCAGCTCTACGGCGCGATTGACCATATCCTGGATACGGGTTGCGCCGTCGAGCATGGAGAAAACGGTGTGGTTGTGCAGATGGACGAATGCCATGTGATGAGCTCCGATGCGGGTTCGTGTTCTGACTGAACGATTTTACCGCACGGCGCGGATAGCACCCGAACCTAGCCAAACCCACACGGGCAGTCTTTTTGGGACCTTCAAAAAGGGGAATGAGGGCATCCAGATATATCGAGTATTACTGGAACCCCGGCGATGCGCGGAATGATTTGTGACGAATAGTCATGTCCATCAAGAAGGCTCGACGCTTCGGATAGCTCGTCAATCGATATATCAATTCTTGGAGACCTGTATTCCAACCATTTTAAATGAAACAACGGCGGTAATTGCTATCGCGATTGCACCAATAATACCGAGCGCTATCTGAATGGGATATAACCCCAACACATGTCCAAATATGGAGAAAAACACTGCAGAAAAGAGAGCCCTTACCAGAGACGCGACGGAAAGGATCGTCGCGCGGAGATCGTCCGCTATCGCGTCTTGGATTAAGTTTTCCGAAGTGATGTACACCACTTCTGGGAGAAAACAAAGCACCATGCAAAGGCCAAACAAACACAGCGGATTTGAAGCGAACCACGGAAGAATCATGAAAAGGCCAGCCTCGATTAGCATCGAGCCGAGCATGGTATTTCTTTTCCCGAAACGCAATGAGAAGAAATCTGCTGCAATGTAGGCCGTCGCATTTACTGCATAGGATGCACCGAAAAAGATTCCTATTATGGAGACGGGAGCATCAAATGCGTCGAATACCAACTGATTCAAGTTGTAATAACTCCCATAGAATCCATCGAGCATGCTTGTGCCGATTAGAAGAAGCAATACCGCAAAAGCGGATTCTCCAACACGCCAGGTTTCGCGTCTGAACATCTTGGCCGCGTCAAACCTTCCCTTTTCAGAGCTTTCAGAACGGGTCGCTTCCGTCCTCTCAATGGGATACAGAAGGAAAAGCTGCAGGAGATAGAAAACGGAGACACATACGTAGAGGGCGCTCCAAGATACTTGGGCAATGAAAGATCCGAGCACAATCGCCATTCCCGTAGCGATTGATTGCGCGGCAAGCAGCCGAGCGTTGATGGTGAGGAAACGCTCTCCTTGACCGGCATTCCGGGCAATTTCATATAAAAGTGCTTGTTCGGATCCCGATTGAAGGGAGTAGGCGAGTGCCTCAACAAGGGAAAGCAAGACAAGAAAGGGACCTGAGAGCAACAGCATGCCAGCCGTATGGAAGAAAAGCAGCAGCACGCCCACTTGAATCGAAAACTTCTTTCCAAAGAAATCGCCTATCAGCCCTGTTGGCAGCTCGAGGACGACCGTTGTAATGTTAAACAGGGCTTGATAAAGCGCGATTTCCGTGACAGACATTCCTTTCTCCGCAAGGAAAAGTAGAAACACTCCCCGATTTAAAACAAATCCCGCGAGAACGAAAAAGGCGGAATAGATGTGCAGTTGCGTAGCGGCATTCTTATTCATTTGGCACTTCCATCAACTACTTTTGTCGGGCCGCTCGCTACTGACTCGAAGCCTGAAGTGTTCACAGTTGATGTGAAGAGCGGTAAAGCTTTTGCACAGGGTATCAATGGAATACATCCGAAGCGTTTTCGGCAGTATCAACGGCGAAGGCGGGATTAGCCTTTACGCGGCGCTCACCCTCGATGTATTTGACGATTTGATCAATCGTCTGGTTGGCGTGGCTCTTGAGCTTGCGCTCATAGAAGAAGAGGCCGAGCTTGCCGCGCGTGCCAGACGTGTTGCCACCCACACCCTGAAAATCCTCGGTATAGGTGAGCTCGCAGGCACCATCGCCAGCAGGTGCAGCCTCATAGCGCATAGTATTGATGCCTGCCGCATACTGAAAACGGACCTCATAGAGACACGGGTAGTCAAAGTGCTTGATTTTAACCTTGATCGCCATGCCCTTGGCCTTGCCTTTTGCGGACTGGGCGCGCTTCTCGTACTTATAGCCGTTGAGCTTGTTGCGGCTGGGACGCTTGCCCGTGGCGTTCTCGATATCCTGCATGATGGACCCCGCCAGAGCGTCAAAAAGCTCCTCCGGCGTCACCTTAAGCGTTTTGGCGAGCTGCATGATGGCTCCTTATTCGTTTGAACCGTTCGAGCCATTGTACCGCCCCAGGCTCTCCCATGCGTTGCGGTGAAATGCGGACTGTTTGGCGGCTTTTTTGGCCAAAACAGTCCGTATTCCACCGCAAGTTATTGAGGACTAGAGGCTGTAGGTGACCACCTGAGGCTCGCACGGGTTGGCGAGGTCGACTTGCTCCACGCGGACGAACTTGACGGTCACGGCCTCAAAGCCCGCCTTGTGCAGAACATCAGCGTAAACGCGCGCCTGCAGGGCGTGCTTCTCCTGCAGCTGTTCCGGCGTCTCGTCCGGTGTGCCGCCCGTCTTGTAGTCGATGACCAGCGCGCGTGACGAATCCGCCGGGTTCGTCGCCAAAGCATCGATGGCGCCCTCGGCATATGCAGCGTAGCGAGCGATGTCCTCATCCTCGCAGCCCAGCGAGAAGAACGGCACCTCGGCGCGAACGCACGGCCAGGCAAGCAGCTCGGCACGGACCGCCGACTTGAGCCAGCGATCCAGGGCAACGTCGAAGCGTTCGCGCTGTTCCGGCGTCAGGCGCCACAGGCGAGCCAGGGCGTCGGCACGCTCGGCGGGCAGCGCATCGGCACCCATCTCGATCAGCCACTGGCAGGCGGCATGGAACGCCGAGCCCAGCGCCATGGGGTTGCCGGCGGGCTCAACGGCGGCCACGTCTGCATCCGTCATCTCGGAACCATCCGACTCCGCATCATCGCCAGCCTCGTCCATGGGCACATGCGCCTCGGCGGCTCGGTCCTCGGACTCGGCATGCAGCGCCGCGGCAATTGACGAGTAGCTGTACGAATCGCGCGCCGGATACGGGCAGGTGCCCATGCGCACGCCCACCGCTTGGGGATACACGAGCTCAAACGCATCGGGCTCGGGGTCGGCTGGACCGGGAACAGCGGCGTGGGCATCCGCACCGGCACCCTCCGGCTCCGCATCGCCGCGGACAAGCCTGCCCTCGACATCCAGCGAAGCGTTGACCTCAAACGCCTGCTCGCCAAACGTAAAGTCCGCCAGCGAGATGAGCTCGTAGTCGCCCGGCTTGGAGTTGTCGAACACCAAACGGTCGCTATCGAGCTGCGGTATGTCCAGGCTGTCGGTCGGCAGGATGCGGCGCAGCACGTCGTAGGTCAGATCCGTCTCGACATCGAAGGTCGGCGCCGTCACCTTGCCGCGGCTCACGCCGACATCCATCGCCAGAATGACCAGCTCGCGCGCTCGCGTCATGGCGACATAGAGCAAGCGAGCCCGCTCCTCGAGCGAAAGCTGCAGGTCGTCGTTGCGCAGGCGAACGAATGCCTCGGCGGGAGAACCCGTCGCGCAGACATCCTCCATGAGCTCCGGCGGCAACCATAGCGACGTGCCCTTACCCTTAAACGCATGCTCAAACTGCTTTTTGACGTCATCGCCCTTTACGAACGTGCCGTCCGCGAGTTTAACGCCGTCGAAGCGTGCCGGCAGCGCCACGACCTGCGCTCCACCCTCGACACGCCCCATCTGAGCCGCACCGGACGATTTGCGCACGCCAAAACACTCGGCAACCGCTACGACCGGATACTCCAGACCCTTGGACGCATGCACCGTCATGATGCGCACCGCGCCGTCGCCCTCCTCGTTGAGCGCGCCCGGGGCCTCCTTGCCCGCCAGGAAGCGGTCGAAGGCGAGCGCGATGGAGCGCGGAGAATTGCCGAGCTCAGCCTCCGCCTCGGCCACGGCGTCGAGCGCCTTGAGCACGTTGGCGGCGATGGCCTTGCCCTCGGGACCACGCTGCGCCAGACGCACAAACCAGCCGGAGGCGTTGACAGTATCGCGCGCGATGGCGGCGAACGAATCGCGCCCCACGCGACGAAGCGCATAGCGCAGCACCTCGCGGGCGCGCGTCAGCAGCGGCAGATTCCGCAGCCCCGGCACATCGCAATCGCTCATGATGCCCACGTCGATGTTGCGGCGCGAGGTCTCCCCCGTCTGGTCGTCCAGCTTGGTCGCCAGCGCCAGGAACTCCTGAGCGCCGAGCGCAAACATCGGCGAGGCCAGCAGCGGCATAAGACCCTGCGCCATATCGGCCGGGTTAGCAAGCGCGCACACCAGGGCACGCACCGTTTGGACCTCGGCAGCCTGGGCAAAGACCGAGCCGCCCGCGATGACGCAGTCGAGCCCCTGGTCGCGGAAGGCCTGCGCATAGACATCGGCGTTGGTCATGCGGCCCAGCAGCAGGACCATGCTGCCCTGGGGCTGGCCCGCTTTAACGAGTGCTTGGAATCGCTCCGCAATCGCACGAGCTTTCGCCTGCGTTCGCTCCTGCGTACTGCCACCGGCAACGAAGATCGCCTGGCGGCGCGATGCCTTCGCCTTGAGCTTGTCCTCGCGTTCGTCGCTCGGTTCAAGACCCAAGAACCCCTGCATCAAACCACCGGTGTCGCCGTCAAAGACGCGCGCCACATAGCGCAGCACCTCGTCGTGGCTGCGGAAGTTGCGTACAAGCTTGACGAGCTCGCCGGCGGGGGCATCGGATGCGACAGCCGTCTCGGGCGCAGCAGAGGAGCCCACTTTGCGCTCCTGGCGGCGGAAGACCTCGACCTCGGCGCCACGGAAGCGGTAAATCGACTGCTGCGCATCGCCTACGGTGCACAGCGCGCGCTCCCCCGCGCCCGTCAGGTAACGGATCAAATCGACCTGCATCTGGTCGGTATCCTGGAACTCATCGATCATGACCATCTTAAAGCGACCTTCATAGGCCGCTCGGATGGCGGGATAATCGCGCAGCGCCTCGTACGCCATGCGCAGCAGGTCGTTGTTATCAAGCGCGGACTGGTCAGCCTTGAGCGCGCGGTATTCCGCCTCCACAGCACGAGCAAGCCCCACCAGCGCATCGAGCGCGGGACCACCGCAGGCCAGCACGATATTGATAAACGCATCGGCAGCCTCGGCCTTGAGTAGCTCCACCTGCTCCTTAGAAAACGCCTTGCTCGCCCGAGGCATGCTGCACGACATCATGAGTCGCGCCGCATCCTCCATGGTTTTGCCGCTCGCCTCAAACGCGTCGATGGCGTCGAGTGCCACCTGTGCCTTTTCGGTCGCGGCCTTGCTCGCACCCAACGCCGCGCGATAAGCGTCGGCAAGCGCCGAGGTGTCAGCCTGGCCGCGCGCCACGCACACATCGTCCATGCCGCCCGGCAGCTGGCTCGATAGCTCCAGCAAGTCGCGCACCAGTCCTTTAATGGTGGTACCGGCGCCAAACGGCCCACCCTCGCCCGCCATGGGATACCAAGCGTAGAGGGCCTTAAGCGAAGCGGCGAGCTCGGGGGCGGCATCGGGCGCCGTCGCGCGGGCCAGCACATGCTCAACAGCCTGGTCCATAAGCTCGTCGGTATCGGTGAGCACCGTGAACTCGGGATCGATGCCCAGCTCCAACGCATGTGCGCGCAGGATACGCGAGCACATGCCGTGAATGGTCGAGATCCACGCATCGTCGACGGTCAGGGCTTCCTCGTCCATGCCCTCGTCGATGAGCGCGCGGCGCACACGGTCACGGATCTCGGCCGCGGCATCTTTGGTAAAGGTAATGGCGAGCACCTGGTCCAGATGCTCAACGAACGGACCGGATTCGGGCGAGAGCGCGTAGACGATGCGGCGCGTGAGGGTAAAGGTCTTGCCCGAGCCGGCACCTGCCGAGACAAACAGCGGGCGGTCGAGCGTTTTGACGACTTGCAGTTGTTGCGGCATCAAAGTCGAAAGATCCATGGTCTACACGCCCCTCCTTACAAACGTTCCTTCGTGGTTATACGAGCAGCGCGCATGCGCGGCCTGAGCCGACGTCGGGTCGACGGCGGCAACGTCGCCTGCCTCGAGCTCGCGCAGACGCTCGGCAATGCCGGTCTCCACGCGATCGAGCAGCGCATCAAAGTCCATGTTGCCGCCCTCGCCGGGAAAGCCCTTCTTAAGGCCTGGGATGCGGCCGTCGCCGCGCTCTTCCTCGAGCAGCTCGGCACTCGCGGCGCCTCGCAGCGCCGGTTTGCCGCTCTTGGTCGAAAAATAGAGCGCCGCGCGGGTGTCCAGATCCAGCGCCCGGCGCATAGCCTGCGCATAGATAAGCGTCTGGGTATGGGGCGGCAGCCAGCGCGGGTCGTCGATGGGGGCCTCGCCCGATTCCTCGTCGCGCACCGTGGGGTCGGCGAGCTTAAACTCCTCGACACCCGAACGATGCTTGTAGTCGATTACCACGGCGCGATTCTCGGCATCCACATCCACGCGGTCGATGCGCCCGCCGAGCGGCCAACCGGCATACTCGACCTGGAGCTCGTTGAACGCAAACTCCAGGTAGCGCGGAGCAAAGGGGGTGAGCGCCTCGGACTCGTAGGCAAGCACGCCCTCCAGCTGCGGCAAGATCTCGGCCACCTGGCGCTCCTCCACTGAAGAGAGCGGCACCAGCGGGCCTTCGGTACCGCGCTTGCCCGCATGCTCGGCCAGGGTCTCGGCAAAGACCTCGCGCAACAGCTCCTGCGCGCGCGGCAGATTCATGGGTGTCACGCGCTCCATGCCCTCCTGGGGCAGACGGGCATGCAAGTGTTCCAGCACGTCGTGGACAAAGTTGCCCTTCTCCATATTGCCAAAGCCAGCGTCGATCGATTGGGGCTTCACGCGGTACGAGACGAACCAGCATAGCGGGCAGGTCGAATAGGCCTCGATCTGCGAGGCAGACGTCAGGCGCGGCACCAGCGGCGCATCCTCGCCCTCGCCATCGCGACGGCGCAGGACCAGATACGGAATGGCTTCATCGCTCAGATGCTGAGGAGCTTCGCAGGTCACGCGCTCGCGCCTAAGACCTTCGCCTGCCGCGGGATCGAAGTCCCTTACGATATCGCCCTCACCCACGCACTTCGCCTTGTCGGCGCCAGCGGCCTCAGCAGCGTCAGCGGCCTTGTCGGCGTCAGCGGCCTTAGCGTCGTCAGCGGCCTTAGCATCGTCAGCTGCCTTAGCAGCTTCAGCGGCCTCGGCATGCGCCCGCAACTCGGTCCACACGGCAGCCGGATAGCACTCGCGCGCCTGGCGATCGTGCGTCACGCGCGCAAGCGCAACCGGGCCGCGTGTCGCCTGCATCGCGTGGCCAAAGCGCACGCGCAGTAAGGCCGCGGGCTCAAGTGTCACGCCCTCGCGACCAAGGCTCGCCGTCAGCGTGGCCAGCGGTCCCTCCTCGTGTGAGAGCGGATAACTGTCCAGGTCGACGTCGGCAAACAGCACGGCATCGTAGCTGCCGGGGCGCAGGGCCGCCGCATCGGCAAGCGAAGCAAAGCGAACCTGGGCGCGTGGCGCACGGTCAACCTCGTAGGTCTCGTAATCGTAGGCGGCGCTACGCTTGTCCACCTTGGTGCGAATGTCATCGAGCACGGGCACGGTCGCGGCCTGCGACACGTCGAGCGCACGGGCGCCATTCATAAGGATGTCGATGACGTGGCGCAGCAGGGCCACCTCCGCCTGGCGACGGGCCTGACCGTCGAGACCGCCAAGTGCGCGATCGGGCAGTGCCTCGGCAACGGCAAGCATGGCCTTGAGCGCCGTCACGGGTTTGTCGCGCCACAGCGCCTGGAACACGTCCGAGATCACGCACGGCACGTTCTTAAACCAGTTCTCGTCGCTCGCCGCTTTACGCGCGCCCCTCACCTGGCCCTGCACGCTCTGCAGCAGGCTCTTGACGCCCGCAGTGGTCTTGCTGCGCGACAGTCGCATATTCTTGTCGAACGTGCGCGCGCTGGCGGCGTCGGCACCCGAAAGCGGGCTGTAAATCCAGTCGGTAAGCTCCGGAGCGGGCCACCACTCAGTCTTAGAAGCTGCCCCTTCGTCGGCGGCCTTCATACGCTCGATCAGGTTGGCGAGCGCCGTGAACTGCCTGCCCGCAATGGATTGGGAAAACGCCGTGAACTCGGCCGTCTCGGCAGCAACGTGGCGCGCCGCCAAACGAGCGGCAAGCTCGCCGAACAGCTGGGGTGCCCGGGCAGAAACAACGAGCACGCGTACGGGGTCGGCGGGTGTTGCAGCAGCTTTATCGTCCTTGGACTCCTTGTGCGCTTTCACCAACTTATCGATGACGCCCGCATAAGCATGGGCACGGGCATGGGGGCCGGCGACCTCAATAAAGGCAGGCTGAGCAGCGGACTTGAAGGCAGTCTGGGGCGCGGCGGCGCCCTCCCCCAGCGGCGCGATCTCAAACAGCACACCGCGGACATCAAATGCCGCGGCAAGCTCCTCGCGCATCGCCGCTTGCTCGCGGGCAAGCAGCACGACAACCTCTCCCCCGTTGTTTGCCACGGCGGACAGCAGCTCGAGCAGGCTATACGTAAATGACGTGACGCCGCGCACGCAAACGGCGCGGGCGCACCCCGGCAGGTTGTCGGCCAAAGCGCCGGCCATAATGTCAGCCGCCTCGCAGGGCTCGACCATGTCTCGACGGTCCAAGCCGCTCGCATAGGCGCACAAAAGTTCAAACACGCGAGCCTCGGCGTCGCTTCTGGGCTTGGGCTTGCAAACGTTGTCGCAGCAACGCTCGGTGCCTGTCCCTGCCACACCCGGCAGCACATCGCGAGCCATACGCGCGAGCATACGCACCGTGCCCTGGCTGCGCGAAAGCGGCTGCAGGTCGGCGTCGTCGAGGCGCGCTACCATGTCCGAAAACAGCATCCGGCGCTGCAGGTTGTCGACGAAACCGCGCCCGTCGCCCAAAAGCTCCCAAAGCGAGCGAAGCCACGATGTAGGCGTCTTGTAGTCAATACCCAGCGAAACGCCGGCTTCCGCCGCATCATGACGGCACAGGTCGAGCTCGGCAAACGTTGGCGCCAGCAGCACGGCACGCCCGTGGCGGGCAATAAGGTCGGCAAGCAGCGCCGCCTCGGCATCGCTCAAATCCGCGCCGGCGTTGGTGGTATAGATTCGAACAGGCATGGTCCTCCACTCAAACCGTTCGCAATATTCAATGCTTCCATCCTACCCGCCCGCGCGGACAGATTTGCCCCACGCCAACAGATTTGACCCCTTGGAGACGGAGGAAAATGGATCACCGAGGAGGTCAGTCTAACCCAGCGATCCGTTTTCCTCCGTCCCCAAAGGATCAAAAAACCGCCCCCGAAGGGACGGTTCTGCGCAATTCGTTTGTTGCCGCTGGCCTACTCGCCATCCTCCAGTTTGATGAGGATCTTGCGATAGCCGCCGTACTCGCCGTTGAGTGCCTTTGAAACGCGGCTCACCGTGGTGGACGAAGCGCCGGTGCGGGCCTGAACCTCAACATAAGGCTCGCCCTCATCCAGATAACGCGCGACCTGCAAGCGTTGCGAAAGATCGCAGATCTCGCGCGGCGTGCAGATATCGGTCAAAAACGCCTGGATATCCTTCTCGTCATCCAAAAGACTAAATGCGTGGACCAGCTGCTTGACATCAGGCTTGTCAAACATGTTCTCGATATTCATCGATCACCGCCAAACCCGCCATAAGGCATCGAAGTTGATACTGACATCGGGCATCGTTCGCCCGTTCTATGCAATAGGGCAACGCCTGTGGCTTTTGCCCGTAGCAGTGTAGCACACCACCAAACTAAAGCGACAAGACTCTCTGCCAGCGGCGCGTTTTTCAGGACGAACGCCGTTTTGAAACCGAATGCGCACGTAAGCTCCACGAATATCTGAGACAATGGGCGGCCGAACAAGGCGGCACACCCGAGCGGCCGTCCAAGCCGCCGCAGCAAACCGCTTCACGCGACACCGACGCACCCTGCGCAAGAAAGGATTCACACCATGCGCTTTATGCTTAACTGGCTCTTTACCTCGATCGCCATCGCGATTGCCACGTTCCTCGTCCCCGGCATCCAGCCCTTCGGTTTTGCCGAGGCCTGGGTCTGTTTCGCCTTCGTGGGACTGTTCCTGAACATCGTCGATTCGCTCGTCAAGCCGTTTCTGACGGTTATCTCGCTGCCGCTCACGATCATTACGCTGGGTATTTTTCAGCTCGTAGTCAACAGCTTTATGCTCGAGCTGGCCAGCTATCTGTCGGTCAATCTGCTGGGCGCGGGTATCTCCATCGCCAGCTTTGGATCGGCCTTTATGGGCAGCATCCTGGTGTCCATCATGCGCAGCATCCTCGACAGCATCGCCGAGGGCTAAAACGGCCATTCCGGCCGCGCCCGTCTCAACAGCCCAAAACGAAGGCCGCCCATCACAAAAATGGGCGGCCTTCTTATTTGCCAAGTCTCAAAGGGCGAGAGAATCTGCCATTTCCACCCCGTCCCCAAATGGCAGGTGTGGGTTAGATGACGTAATCGTAGCCTTCGTTGGGAGCGACAAGTTGATCGAGCGTCACACCGTCGAGGTAGTCGTTGATAAGCTTGTCCAGGTTCTTCCACACGTCGAGCGTGGGGCACTCGTCAGAGCGCGAACAACCCTTGCAGTCGCCATCCAGGCAGGCGACCGGCGCCAGGCTGCCCTCGGTCAGGCGCAAGATCTCGCCCACCGTGTACTGCTCGGGCGGGCGCGTGAGCACATAGCCGCCGCCCTTGCCGCGCATGCCCGAGAGCATGTTGGCGCGCACGAGCGTAGCCAGAATATTCTCGAGGTACTTCTCCGAAATACCCTGACGCGCCGCAATCTCTTTAAGGGGGATACAGCCTGTCGCCTGGTGCTCGGCCAGGTCGACCATAACGCGCAGGGCATATCTGCCCTTTGTGGAAACCAACATATATATAGCTGCCTTTCGGTCTTTTAATTCGTAGAAATTCTAGCCGAAAAATTGGTTTTGAAAATACCTATTCCCGTCAAGATGGTTAATCGACTCGTAATAATCTTCTATTTCCTATTGCGTTACTAGGCTTTACTGTCTACTATGCTTGCCAACAGCAAAACGAACAACCTATAAGGTTTGTGGGTTTCGCTGCCACACACACCGTAAAACCACACGGTATCCAGTCATTTGAACACTTTGGAGGTTCACCATGAGCAATGTTTACACGTCCATCGATCAGCTTATCGGCCACACCCCGCTTCTGGAGCTCACCCACTTCGAGGCCGACGAGGACCTCAAGGCCCGTGTGCTCGTCAAATTGGAATACTTCAACCCCGCCGGGTCCGTCAAAGACCGCGTCGCCAAGAACATGATTGACGAGGCCGAGAAGGCCGGCAAGCTCGTGCGCGGTGGCGACTACACCATCATCGAGCCCACGAGCGGCAACACCGGCGTCGGCATCGCCTCGGTGGCGGCGGCCCGCGGCTACAAGGTGATCATCACTATGCCCGAGACCATGTCCGTCGAGCGCCGCAAGCTCATGCAGGCATACGGCGCACAGCTCGTGCTCACCGACGGCTCCAAGGGCATGAAGGGCGCTATCGCCAAGGCGGAGGAGCTGCAGAAGGAAACTCCCAACAGCATCATCGCCGGCCAGTTTGTGAACCCCGCGAACCCGGCCATTCACAAGGCCACGACCGGCCCCGAGATCTGGGACGACACCGACGGCAAGGTCGACATCTTCGTCGCCGGCGTCGGCACCGGCGGCACCGTGACCGGCGTGGGCGAGTTCCTCAAGGAGCAAAACCCCGAGATTCAGGTCGTCGCCGTCGAGCCCGCCACCTCCCCGGTGCTCTCTAAGGGCCAGGCCGGCCCGCACAAGATCCAGGGTATCGGTGCCGGCTTTGTGCCCGACGTCCTCGACACCCAGGTCTATGACGAGATCATCCCCGTCGAGAACGACGATGCCTTTGCCACCGGCCGCGCCGTGGGCCACAAGGAAGGCGTGCTCGTGGGCATTTCGTCCGGCGCCGCCGTCTGGGCCGCTCTGCAGCTGGCCAAGCGCCCCGAGAACGAAGGCAAGACCATCGTGGCGCTGCTCGCCGACACCGGCGAGCGCTACCTGTCCACGGCGCTCTTCCAGGACTAGGGCCCGTCGCCCATGGGTTGAGCCCAGGGCGAACCGGTCTCCCCTCTCCCGGCAGTCTGAGCCAATCCCAACAGGGTGTCCCACGAGACGTCCGAACTTGCTACAATGTCTGCGGCGCGGAACCAGCCTCCCGCGCCGCTTTTCTTTTTTGGCCACATGCCACCAAGGAGAACCTCCCCATGCACAATAAGCGCGTGCTCGTCGCCATGAGCGGCGGCGTCGATTCCAGCGTGACCGCGTACCTGCTCAAAAGCCAGGGCTACGAATGCGTCGGCGCCACCATGCGCCTCACCCGTCCCGCACCCGACCCCGCCACGGGCATGAGCAAAGTCGACCGCGACATCGCCGATGCAAAGGCCGTCGCCGAGCGCCTGGGGATCCCCCACCATGTGCTCGACCTGCAGCAGACCTTCGACCGCAATGTTATCGAGCGATTTGTGACCGCCTACCAGGAGGGGCTGACGCCCAATCCGTGCATCATCTGCAACCGCCACATTAAGTTTGGCGCGCTACTCGATGCGGCGCTGGATATGGGCTGCGACTACATCGCCACGGGCCATTACGCCAAAACAAGTCAGGCGACAGACGGCACCTGGCAGCTACATCGCGGCGAAGATCCCAAAAAGGACCAAAGCTACTTTTTGTATTCGCTCACGCAGGAGCGGCTGTCGCGCACGATCTTTCCGCTGGCAGGCCTGGACAAGGAGCGCGACGTACGCCGCATAGCCGCCGAACAGGGCTTCATCAACGCCAAGAAGGCCGAAAGCGAGGATATCTGCTTCATCGCGGATGGCGACTATGCGGGCTATATCGAGCGTCGGTGCGGACATCCCGCTACACCGGGCGACATCGTATGGCGCGACGGCAGCGTGGTTGGGCGCCACAACGGCGCGTTGCGCTATACCATCGGCCAGCGCAAGGGCCTGGGCGTCGCAATGGCGCACCCCGTGTATGTGACGGGCGTCGATACCGCCAACAACATTGTGCATCTTGGCGAGGCCGAGGACCTGACGGCCACAGTGCTCACGGCCAACGACTGGATCTGGAGCGCCCCTGCCGACCGCATGGAGGCAGAGCTCGATGCCGGCGGCATTCACGTGGGCGCCAAGTACCGCTACCGTCAAAAGGACCAGGCGGCAGCCCTTACACGTGGCGCCGACGGACAAATGTTGCTGACCTTTGACGAGCCGCAACGAGCCATCGCCCCCGGCCAAGCCGTTGTAGTCTACCGCGGCGACATCGTCCTGGGCGGCGGCACGGCGACCGGCGCGCTTAAGTAGCCGCGGGATTATCGCCGCACGTGTCGAAGTACCTCAACAGCGGCACCAACCTCGATTACGCGACGCTCGAGGCCGCGGCAAATGGCCTCGAGTCGACCCTCCGCCGTCGCCCATTCGCTCTGCGAAAGAATCTCGATCGCCTCATCAACAAATCCGTTGAGCCGCGATGAATCGAACCAATCGAGTGAGTCCGCAAGCGCCAGCTGGACGGAAGGGTCGGGCCCAAACGGCTTAGCAGAAAACCCAAACTCCCCAGCTGCGAGCACGGCAGTTGGTACGTTGTACCACAGGCAGTTGCCGCTATCGAACAGCGGAGCAGGTTTTATCTCCAGGGTGTCGACATTGCGGATGATGCCGAAGTTTCGCCAATGGCGATCGCTGTTGGCCAAAAGGGCATCGCAAACGATCATCTGCGACATAGACCTTCTCACGGCAGCCTCGTCTGCTCCATGTTTACCAAGGAAGCAGCAGTACCGGTCGTACGTCGAGTTTCCTCGCTGACCGCTAAGAGCGTTCTTAACGTAAACGGCTGGAACGTATTCCTCGCGGCCGTCAAGAAAGTCGTCGCACAGACACACAGGGCCATCGAACATCCGCTCAACCGCATAAGGAACAAACTCACCCTCTGACAGCAAGCGACGATGTAGAGCCGTTGCAACCGCCTCGTTAAAGGGACGTTGATCGTCCATGCCGCATCCCTTGACCAGAACGCGAACGCCGTTGCGAATCATCCACGATTTAGGGAGCTCGCCCTCGGACGTGTTATCCGGATTTTTAAGACCGATGCCTTCCAGCCAACCCGAACGCTCTTCGGACGCCGATCGCTCAAAATCATTCTCGAAGTAATTGAGGTTTCGCCATTCGAGCTCATCGCATTCTGCCGGCCGCAGCCAATAGCAATCCGAAAGCGAGAGGCCCAGGCACTGAACCGGCACCTCAGCGCCGTTGGCAATCCCCAGCTCGCGGTAGCGCGAGATAAGCCCAGGGCGAACATCGGGCACCGACCGATGCCCCCACCACGCGTTGAGCTCCCGCTTATTCACAGTTGGAGAAGAGCTCGAGCATGTGCCAAACGGCATTCGTTGCGCATCGAGGACCTCGGCGATTTCGAAGGGAAACTCGCGCGTCGGATCAAATGAGACATACGCGACCTCATGGTCGGCCGACATCAGCGTAAACTTGCGTCCCACATCGGCCGCAGGACGGCGTCCTCGCTTGCGGACCTTTTGGTAGGCGATCGCAGAATTGTACTCGACCATCTTCCGGCCGCCCACACTATCGCACACAAGTGTCCCCGATGCGGCAAGTTGCGATATGCGGGCTTTCGTAACGCCCAACAGGCGGGCGGCATCACCCATAGATAAGTACTCTGACGTATCCATACACCGCATCACCTCGTTAAATAGTTTACGCGTTTAGTTAATAGATTACATACATCATAATACTAAACGGCCAAAAACGAAAAAAGGCCCGAGAAATCGGGCCTTAGCGATTGGTCAGCCGAGTCGCAAGCTGCCCCCCTAGCGCTGAACGTAGGCGCGAACCAGTTCAAAGGTGTTGCGCACGCCGTCGATGTGGCTGCGCTCGTAGTTATGGCTCGCGTACACGCCGGGGCCGATCAGACCATGGCGAATGTCGTAGCCGGCCGAGAGCGTGGCCTCGACGTCCGAGCCGTAATGCGGGTACACGTCGATCGCGTAGTCGAGCTCGAGCTCGCGCGCGATGTTGGACAGCGTGGTTACCAGGTCGTAGTTGTAGGGGCCACCCGAATCCTTGGCGCAGATCGAAACCATGCGCTCGGTGCAGCCCAGATCGTCGCCCACGCAGCCCATGTCCACGCTGATCATCTCGCGCGTTTCGGCCGGCACAAAGGCGCCGCCGTGACCGACCTCCTCGTACACGGTAAAGAGCAGTGACACCTTGCGCGAGAGCGTCACCTCGCCGTCAGCAACGGCGCGAGCCAGACCCAGCAGAATCGACGCGGACAGCTTGTCGTCAAGGAAGCGGCTCTTGATGTAGCCGCTCTCCGTCACCGTGGTGCGCGGATCCATAGCGATGATGTCTCCAGCCTGAATGCCCAGCTCGAGCACGTCGTCCTTGCTGTCGACGTTCTCGTCGAGCAGGATTTCCATGTTCTTCTCGATGGTCTTGACCGGCTCATCGGCCACATGCGCCGAAGGCTCGGTATTGAGAACCACACCCGTGTAGACATTGCCATCGCGCGTGTAAACGGTGCAGTTCTCGCCATCGGCCGTAGACCACTGATGCCCGCCAAGCGTCGTGGGACGCAGGCGACCATTGTCCTTGATGGAGCGCACCATGGCGCCCAGGGTATCGACATGGCTCGCCAATACGAGCGGCTCGCCCTCGCCGCCAAGCTCAACCAACACGTTGCCCTTATTGGAGCGCTCGGGGCCAAAGCCCATATCGCGCAACGTTTCCATTAGATAGTCAGTAGCCGCACGGGTATAGCCCGTAGGTGAAGCAATAGAAGTCAGCGTCTTCAACTGGTCAGTAATATAGGAGAGCGTCTCCTCTAGAGAAGCATCAACATTAGAAGCCATATGCATCCTTCCAAGTAAAACTAAGACCGAGCCCCGATTTTAACCTTTCTGCACGTGCAATACTCTAGAAACCGAGCCGACTCCAGACGTCCCCGCACCGGTTTTGTGCACGCGCTCGGTTTACAGTCCCAATCTTGCATAAATCCTATCGGTATCTGCATAAATATGAGGCATCTATTTGCTTCGTCTCAGGGTACCCCACCTTGGACCGTGCAAAATACGGAGTATTCAGCACCGTGGACCCCGTCAGCCCCATCGCAAACGGCAAAGCGACGCGGTTACAGCAGTGTTGCAGGTCGTCGCAAACCAAAAACGCGGTGGCAGCCCCCTCCGCTCATCGATAGCCCGCCCACAAGGGCTGTCGATGGGCGTCTGCGGGCCACTGCGGCCCATTCACAACGTTATGCATTTTTCAGAGCTTGCTGAATACTCCCAAAAATGCACGCTGAGAAGTGCACCACCTATCCGCAGCGGGCAGCATGCCTTGGTTTTGCCCATCTTGGGGCATCGGCGCGGCACAAAAAGCCCCGCCGCGCGTAGCACGGCGGGGCCAGCAGCAAGTCAAAAGACCATACGCCTACGGGCGAAGGACCACCAAACTGGGCTAGGCAGCCGGGCAGATCTTCTTGAAGAGCTCGATGACGTCGTCGAGCGTCGCCTCGCGCGGGTTGCCCGGGAAGCAGGCGTCAGCCATGGCGTCCTTGGCCAGGACCTCGATCTCGTCGGCCTTCATGGCCTCGCAGACATGCGGAATGTTCACGTCGGCGGAGAGTTGCTTGACGGCGGCGATGGCGGCGTCGGCAGCCTCGTCGGTGCTCATGCCCGTGGTGTCAACACCCATGGCAACGGCAACCTTGGCCAGGCGCTCGGCGCAAACCGGCTTGTTGAACTCCATGGCGATCGGCAGCAGCATGGCGCAAGCGACGCCGTGCGGAGTGTCGTAGTGGGCAGACAGGGTGTGAGCCATGGCATGGTCGATGCCCAGGCCGACGTTGGAGAAGCCCATGCCGGCGACATACTGGCCAAGAGCCATACCCTCGCGGCCGGAGCCGGGCTGACCAGACTTGGCCTCGGCAACGGAGTCGCGCAGGTTCTCGCTGATCAGCTTAATGGCCTCAAAGTGGAACATGTCGGAGAGCTCCCAAGCACCCTTGGTGGTGTAGCCCTCGATGGCGTGGGTCAGAGCATCCATGCCGGTAGAAGCGGTCAGGCCGGCGGGCATGGAAGCCATCATGTCGGGGTCGACGACGGCGACCTCAGGGGCGTCGTTGGTGTCGACGCACACGAACTTGCGGACCTTCTCGGGGTCGGTGATGACGTAGTTGATGGTCACCTCGGCAGCAGTACCGGCGGTCGTCGGCACGGCGATGGTGAACACGGCGTGGTTCTTAGTGGGAGCAACGCCCTCGAGGCTGCGGACATCGGCAAACTCGGGGTTGTTGATGATGATGCCAATGGCCTTAGCGGTGTCCATGGAGGAGCCGCCACCGATGGTCACGATAGCGTCAGCTTCGGCGGCCTTGAAGGCCTCGACGCCGTCCTTGACGTTCTGGATGGTGGGGTTGGGCTTAATCTCGGAGTAGAGGCTCCAAGCGATGCCGGCGGCGTCGAGCTCGTCGGTCACCTTAGCGGTAACGCCAAACTTGACCAGGTCGGGATCGGAGCAGACGAAGATCTTCTTGTAGCCGCGACGCTGGAGCTCGCCGGGGATCTCCTTGATGGCGCCGGAACCATGATAAGAAATGGTATTGAGAACGAAACGATTAGCCATTGATAGCCTCCCATCGTGTGCGGGGCACCCATTACGCCCCGCGCTGCAAGTTCCATCCTAACGCTTTTGAAACAAAAAATGCATGAGAACGTCAAAAGTGTTAAAGCGTTTCAACATAATAACGGAGCCCCAGCCCTTCCCTCCCGACTGCAGCGAAGGCTAGATTATAGGAGCAATTGCCCAAAGAATACGACCAACTCAGTCTATAAATTGTTTCTGTTTTAGCAATATATGTTTGACAATACGTTTATAAAAGGATACTTTATAGTAAATAAAATGCATGCAGCAAATAGCGTCATTCATTTTGTTAGAAATTGCCCATGCGGTTATTGCAGCTGCATGTACCGCAACGTACAGCGCAATTCTCCGCACGAAGTAGAAGACGGTTCCAATTCGATCGAGGCGATGACGCGTGATGGCTACTGGTCCTAAATCGAGCAAGACGGCTACAAACGAATATCGAATCTCAATTGAAGGTAATCCTTATCCGCATACTCTGGCTCTCATCAACCCAGCGGGAGACAACCTCAACATCAAAAGACATGGGTTCACGGGTCCACTAGGACAGCTATCGAGTCTTAAATATACCGTTTATGACGATGCGAATGAAAAACTCTTCACTGTCGTCGACGGTGGCTTTAGCAACATGCCCAGGGTTGCGCTCATCATCGAACACAAGGAAGTTGCGGTGTTCGATTATGGTCTAAACAGACTTGAGATGAAGTGCGTAACGAACATACCGAATTACGCAATAAAAGGTAACTTCCTATTTGGAGATTACGATATATTCAGCCAACAGGAAGTGAAGCTATCTTCAGTTATCGTCCTTCAATGTGATAAACAATCGTGCTTTAGCATACAGGTTTTGGATAAAGCCGAATTAGCCGCCGCAATTGGAATACCTACAGCCATTGCCCTTCTTAGGGCTCGGATTGAAGAGCATCTCGAATAAATCGCAAAAAGCAGTTCGTAACAACATTCAGGAGCTAGATAGTTTTTCTGGCTCCTGAATGTTGTTACGAACATGCACCTTAGCGCTTAAGACTCGTGGTCTGCCAGTCAGCTACGATGCGGGCCCATTTCCTGTGCAAGTCGCGTTCGCGATCGATAAACATGATGGCAAACGCGATAAACAGCAGCATGCTCGCCACCGCAATGGCGTGCAGCCCCATGCGCTCGATGCACCAGTTGCCCAGCACGGCGCCAAACACAAAGGTGAAGATCACGCCAAAGTACAGCAGGCCGTTTTCCAAAAAGCCGCGCTTGTGGGTGATGATGTAATCGTCCACGTTTTGCAGTGCGTTGCGCAAGTTGCCGATGCACATGGTCGTGGCGATGCCGTGACCGTGGATCTTGCGGAAGCTCTCGACCTGCATGCCGCAGGCAAACGAAGTGAGGCAGTTGGCGAGCAGGTTGAAATCGCCACCGGGAATAAAACTCACGCCCAGCAAGATGACGGCTTCAAAGAACACCGTCACCTGGCGCCAGTGAATCACACTGCCAAACCGCTCGTGAACCAGGTCGGCAAGCATAATGCCCACGGCAAACGACACCACGGGGAAGAAATAGCGTCCCGCCAGCGCCCAGTTGCCCTCCGAGATGCTTACACCCACGAGCAGGATGTTGCCCGTCTGAGCGTTTGCGAAAACATGGTCGCGCCCTATGTACGAATAGACGTCCATAAAGCCACCGGCGAGCGCCAAGATGATGCCCAGCTCAATAGACTCCGATATCTGTTTGGCACGCTGCATCGTCGTGCATCCTCCTTGTTGACGACCCTCTCGTGCGTTGGCGGAAACATAGCCGCCGTTCATACTGTAACCCATTGACAACATGGCGCGCCCACGAGACGGGTCTCCCAATGCGCAGATACACAGTCTGGAAACAAACCGTGAGCGCGGCGCCACACCCGATGCCCGACGCCTCGTGTACTCCACCAGTCTTTTTAGCCCCGTCCCAAAAAGACTGGTTACAATTACGTGCAGCATACAAACACCGGGAGGGATCGTGGCAAAAAAGCCTCAGCACGCTCAGAATAACCAGCGCAGTCAGCAGGGCAAACAGGGCCAGCAGCAAAAGCGCAGCGGCAAGGCCCAGGGCGGCCACGCCGCTCATACCCCGGCAGCGCCCGCCCGTCCCTGGCGCCCGGGCCGCGATAAGTTCCTCCCCGTCAGCCGCGCCGATATGGACGCGCGCGGTTGGGACCAGTGTGACTTCGTCTACATCTGCGGCGACGCCTACGTGGACCACCCCAGCTTTGGTATGGCCATCATCAGCCGCGTACTCGACGCGCACGGCTACAAAGTGGGCATCATCTGTCAGCCCGACTGGACCGACCCCGCCAGCATCACGGTGCTCGGCGAGCCTCGCCTGGGCTTTCTCGTCAGTGCCGGTAACATGGACTCCATGGTCAACCACTATTCGGTGACCAAGCACCGCCGCCACACCGACGCCTATACCCCCGGTGGCGAGGAGGGGCACCGCCCCAATCGTGCCGTCACGGTCTACGGCAACCTCATCCGCCAGACGTTCAAGGACGCTCCCATCATCATCGGCGGCATCGAGGCAAGCCTGCGCCGCCTGGCCCACTACGACTACTGGCAGGACAAGCTCAAGCGCTCGGTACTGCTCGACTCGGGCGCCGACATCCTCATCTACGGCATGGGCGAGCACGCGATCGTCGAGATCGCTGACGCGCTCGACGCCGGACTGCCCGTCGATCAGATCACCTATATCAACGGCACCGTCTACCGCACCAGCTCGCTCGACGAGGTCTATGACTACGACCTGCTTCCCAGCTGGGACGACCTTGCCGCCGACAAGCTCAACTACGCGCGCAGCTTTAACGTGCAGCAGCAGAATATGGACCCCATCACCGGACATCGCCTGGTAGAGCCCTACCCCAACAGCGTCTATGTGGTACAGAACCCGCCGTCGGCAACACTCACCACCGATGAGATGGACGAGATGGCCGAGCTCCCCTACGCACGCGATTGGCATCCCGACTACGACGCGGCGGGCGGCGTGCCGGCCTTTGCCGAGATCAAGTTTTCCATTAGCTCCAACCGCGGCTGTTTTGGCGAGTGCTCGTTTTGCGCCCTCACCTTCCACCAGGGCCGCGTGCTGCAGATGCGCAGCCACGACTCGATCATGCGCGAGGCCGAGCTGCTCACACACGATCCCGAGTTTAAGGGCTACATCAACGACGTGGGCGGACCGACGGCAAACTTTAGCCGTCCCGCCTGCGACAAGCAGCTCAAGCACGGCGTATGCAAGAACAAGCGCTGCCTGTGGCCAAGCGTGTGCAAGAACATGGTGGTCGACGAGAGCGGCTACACGCAGCTGCTGCGCGACCTGCGCCAGCTGCCGGGCGTCAAGAAGGTCTTTGTCCGCAGCGGCATCCGCTTTGACTACACCATGGCCGATGCCTCGGACGAGTTTTTGCGCGAGCTTTTGGAGCACCATGTCTCGGGCCAGCTGCGCGTAGCGCCCGAGCACGTGAGCGATGCAGTGCTGTCCGTGATGGGCAAGCCGAGCCGCGCCGTCTACGATGCGTTCTGCCGTAAGTTTGAACGCCTGAACCGCGAATACGGACTCAAGCAGTACGTGGTGCCATATCTGATCTCGAGCCACCCGGGCTCAACCATGAAGGAAGCTGTGGACCTTGCCGAGGCCGTGCGCGACATGGGCTACATGCCCGAGCAGGTGCAGGACTTCTACCCCACCCCGTCCACCATGTCGACCTGCATGTACTACACCGGCGTGGACCCGCGCACCATGGAGCCGATCTATGTAGCGCGCGACCCGCACGAGAAGGCCATGCAGCGCGCGCTCATCCAGTACCGCAAGCCCGAGAACTACAAGCTCGTGCGCGAGGCACTGGAAAAGGCGGGCCGTCGCGATCTGATCGGCTACACCAAGCATTGCCTGATTCGCCCCGTGCCGCCGCGCCCGGGCGAGACGTCTGCTGGCGGTGGGCATGGCACCGGCAAGAAGGGCGGCAAGCCGCACGGTGACGCCGCCGGCAAGGGACCCAAGGGCAGCAAGGGTCACGGCGGCATGTCGCGCGCGCAGAACACCGCAGGCCGCAACCGCGCAGCTCAGGGGCGTCAGGGTGCCAACGGAGGCGGTCGCCGCAACTAGCGAAATGGTACTCTCGCTGCGTCCATCCCACACGCTTGGCGCAGCGAGCGCATTGCCTCCACCAGGATCACGCCGGCGATTGCGACCGTGATTATCACGTCGAACGGCGTGTTCACAAACCAGAGCAACGTCATGAGATACGAGCCGGCATTAAAGGCAAAGTGCAACAGGATCGTGTAGCGGAGCTTTCCGGTCGTCACGAGCACCCAGCCAAAAATGAGGCCGGCAGCGCCCGCATAGCAGCCCTGTACCCAATTCATGTGCATAAAGCCGAAGATTGCCGCCTGCAGTACGATTGCCGCGGCGATACCCCACGTGCTCGGGGCCGCCCAAGGCACCATGGCGCCGTCCTGCGCACCCGCACGACGCCGGCGCTTCCAGAGCGGACGGCACTGCGGGTTAAATGCTCGGAGCGAAAACTCAAAAATGATGCCGCGCACCAGCAACTCCTCGCAAAACGGAGCGCCGAGCACCGTGGTCAGGACGGCCAGGTAGCTCGTGTCGCCCATGCCTGTTTCCTCGACAAGTTCACTGTAGTCGGCCGCGACCTCGGGCAACAGCGACAGCACGGCGTCGGTCACGTAGCCAACGACCACCTGCAGGGCAAGGCCGATCACGATAACGCAGGCGATGCGCCTCCATGCTTTGCCTGCTCCCCCGCCAAGCGGGCGCTCGCCCTGCCAGCGCGTCATAAACGAGCGCGGCCACAGATAACGCCACCACAGCAGCGCCATCAAAAACGACGCCATCTGCGCGGCAGCCTGAAGCAATTGAATATCGAGGTCGTCAATCGAAAAGCCCATGAAAACCGATGCGACGCCCAGAGCGGAGAACAAAACTACGCTCAGAGCGATATCGGCAGCGACGACGCCAAAACAGGCAAGCGCCCAAACCAGCGCATTGAGCATGCCAACCTCCTCCCGACGGGTAGTCATATAAGAACGTCCCCAACGACTAGTCATTGGGGACGTTCTTCAACGACCAGCCGTTGGGGACAGTCTTTGCCAAAGGCCCCGTTGGGCGAGATGTCGAACGGGAAGGTGCCGCAGCGATTGAACGCGGCGATAAACATGCGGATGGCGTTGGACGGCGTGGTGCCCACGAGCTGGGTTGCCGCCGCGAAGGCTGCCTTCTCCTCGGGCAAGACCTTCGCGACAACCGGGGTCATGTGTTCTGCCATGGCGCTTCCTTTTTGAAACGACGGTGGTGCGGATAGATGCGGGCCACGCGGCTGGGCGACGGGCTGTGAAGGCAACCCGATTGGCCCGCATCCGGAGTTTGTTTCTGCGGCGTTGGTATTACTTGGTATTCCTAAGTATTACCCCACAGATAGAATACCACACCCGACCCCATGGGGACGGAGGAAAACGGATCATTTTGTTGCTGAGTTAGTATTTAGAGCGTGATGATGTCCGAGATATTGAGGACCTGAGCGTCGACGGCATCGTGCGTAGCAAGCAACAGCATGCGACCGTCGAGCAAGTCGAGCACGACCTCGGCGCATGCGTCGCGCGCAGCAGTATCTAGACCGGTAAAGGGCTCGTCCAGAATCACCGCGTCGCCTGGGCACAACAGGGCTCGGGCAATCTCGACGCGACGGCGCTGCCCGCCCGAGAGCTCGGCCACACGAGCATGCACATCGACCCCCGGCACCAGCAGGCGCAACAGAGCCGCGGCACTCGAGGCGTCCACGCGCGCGTCGGCGCACACCAGCACGTTATCCAGCGCCGCGGCGGACTCGACCAAGCGTGCATCCTGAAACACCATCGAGCACGGCGCGCACTCCCCCGCTGCCAACGAAAGCAGCGTCGACTTGCCCATGCCCGAAGCGCCCATCACGCAGGTCCGTCCACCGGCGGGCACGCGAAGTACCAGTCCGTCAAGCGCCGGCGCCCAGAGCGCACGATCGCCCACAGCAAGCGCAAGCTCCGCCGCAACCCCGCCGCCAGCAGAACCGCCCGCACGCCCGTGCAAGCCGCGTCCATGCGACAGCACCGCCGCACGCCACGCCGCTGGCCCCGAAGCCCGCAGCAGCCACACCAGCACGCGCTCGCATGCCCACGAAGCCATAACAACCAGCACGGTCCAGGCCAGCAAATCGGCAGTCTCAATCAAAAGCTTCGCCTGATAGATGCGCTCGCCCACGGTGCCCGTCGCCATGCCGATCAGCTCCGCCGCCACACCGGCCTTCCAGCTCATGCCAATCACGGCGCGGGCACACGAAAGCACAAACGGCAGGACTTCGCGCCAGGTGTGGGCACAAAACAGTCGCCAGCCCCGCACGCCATGCAGACGAAACATCTGCTCCAGCGGTTTATCCGCTTGCATCAAGCCCTCGACCAACGAAAAATACACGCCCGGCAGAGCCATCAAAAAGACCGCTGCAATGCTCACGCGCGCCGACCCCAACCAAATGAGCAGCAGGACCACCACGCAGGCAACCGGTGTCGCCTTAACAAACGAAAGCGCCGGCGCCACCAAGCGGGCAAACGTCAGCGATCGCACCGAGACTCCCGCCAGTACGCCGCCGCACACCGCGGCAAGCGCCAGCCCGCCCAAGATACGCGCACCCGAGCCTGCCAGAATCGCCCATGTGCTGGCATCGCATACCAGTCGCAGCAACGCCACCACGACGGCGCCCGGCCCCGGCAAAATCAACGGCTGCGCCACCAGCGCCGCCACCAGCATCCACGCGGCAAGCCAAAAGGCGGCGACGGCACCTGCTGCCGCCACCGCCTTCATACGCTCTGTCATTTGTCGAGCAAACGCACGCACGGGCTACTCCAAGTAGTAGAAATCGTCAGCCGGAAGTTTACCACCCACGGCGCTCGCGTCCGCGTCGGACAGCACCTGCAGATACCCGCTAAGCGCCGCCTTCATATCCTTGCCCGTCTGGCAGACAAGCATGCACCCGGGAATCGCCTTCTCGGCGATCTTGGCGTTGTCCACGATGCCGGCATCGGCCACGGCCTGCGCCCAGTCTGCCGGCGCCGCATTGACAGCCTTAACGCTCGCCGCATGGCAGCTCAAGAACTCCGCCACGGCCTCGGGATGTTCCTCGGCAAAGGCACGGCGCACCACGGTCACGCCCGTCAGCAAACGGGAGTCCGTGTCACCCGCCAGTTCGTCCCACGCATCGGTCAGGCTCACCGGCGCCGACAGCTTGCCTTCGCTCTTGGCGATGGCAGCGGTCTTGAACGGCTCCGGCAGCACGCCCACGGCAGACGAATCGGCAAGCAGGGCCGACAGCACCTCGGTGGGCTCGCTCTTAAACTCGAGCGTCACCTGGCCGGTCAGGCCTGCGCGCTCCAGCAGGTAGTTCATGACGTACTCCGGCGTGGTGCCCTTGCCCGTCATATAGACGGTATGGCCCGCCAGATCGCCAAACGAGGCCACACTCGCGTCGCCCGTCACCACATTCAGCACGCCCAGCGTGTTGATGTCGATGACCTGCACCGCGCCCTCGGTCTTGTTGTAGAGCACACTCGCCACGTTGGCGGGCACCAGGGCAATGTCGATATCGCCCTGAATGACCTTGGGCACAATCTCATCGGCGGCAGTATTGATCGCAAAGTCGAACTCATTGTCCGTCTCGCCATCGGCCGCCCGGTCCATAAACTGCACCAGACCAATCGAGGTTGGCCCCTTGAGCGAGGCGACGTGCACCTCGACCGGCTCTGCGGCAGCGCCACTCGCCGCAGACCCAGCAGCCGAACCCGCAGAAGACCTCGCCCCCGCAGCCCCGCCGCCACAGCCCGCGAGCGCAAGCGACAGGGCGCCCGCGGCGAGCGCCGAGGCAAACCCCCGGCGCGTCATCTCAACATTAAACGCGCGCATCGTTAGCACTTCCCCTCGTTAGGCATCGACCAGGCGTGATGGTCGGTATGCAGCAACTCCTCGGCCAGCGGCGAGAGCGGCGCGCCCAAAAACTCGCGGTAGCACGCCTGAACATCGGGGTTCTCGTGCGAGAAGCGAATGTCCGCAGCGGCATCCAGCCCCCAGAGCACCTGGCCACGCTCGGCCGCCAGTTCACAGCCGTCGTGGATGGGCTGACCGCCGCCGCCGACGCAGCCGCCCGGGCATGCCATGACCTCAACGAAGTCATAGCTCACACGGCCGTCGCGAATCGCGTCGAGCAGACGCGCGGCGTTGCCCAGCCCGTGTGCCACGGCGACGCGCACCTTGGTGCCATCGATATCGGCCACGGCTTCTTTCCAGCCGTCCAGGCCGCGCACATCAGTAAAGAAGTCGGCGTCGGGATTCTTGCCCGTCACCAGGTAATATGCCGAGCGCACGGCGGCCTCCATCACGCCGCCCGTGGCGCCAAAGATCACACCCGCGCCCGTGCCAAAGCCCAGCGGCGTATCGAGCGGCTCCTCGGTAAGCGTGTCGACGCTCACGTGGCTCGCGCGAATCATGCGTACCATCTCGCGCACCGTCAGCGCAACGTCCACATCGGGCACGCCGCCCTCGCCCACCATGCTCGGCAGCGCACACTCGGCCTTCTTGGCCGTGCACGGCATCACGGACACCACGAACAGGCGCTCGGGCTCCACGCCCAACACCTTGGCGTAGTACGTCTTGGCAATGGCGCCGAACATCTGCTGCGGCGACTTGGACGTGGACAGGCTGTCGACAAACTCCGGATAGCGCGCCTTCACAAAGCGCACCCAGCCCGGGCAGCAACTCGTGAACATGGGCCAGCCGCAGCTGTCGCCCTCGCCCTTGGAGGCAGCGCCCAGGCGCTCGAGCAGCTCGGAGCCCTCCTCCATAATGGTGAGGTCGGCCGAGAAGTCGGTGTCGAACACGTACTCAAAGCCCACGCGGCGCAGCGCGCAAGCCAGGCGTTCGACGGTAGCCTCCTCGCGCGGAATGCCGAGCTCCTCGCCCCAGGCGCTACGCACGGCCGGCGCAATCTGCACCAGTACGATCTTGTCAGGATCGGCGAGAGCATCGAACACGGTCTCGGTATCGTCACGCTCGCGCAGGGCGCCCGTCGGGCAATGCGTGATGCACTGACCGCACGCGACGCAATCGGTCTTGCCGATCGGCGCACGCCCGCGGGTGCCCACGGCGGTATGCGTGGCGCGGTTGGTCAGGTCCCAAATCCCTAAGCCCTGCACGCTCTCGCACACCTTGATGCAGCGCATGCATTTGATGCACTTGTCGTTATCGCGGATGATGGGGAAATCGAAGTCCCAGCCCTCGCGCGCCAGGTGCTGCTCGTACGGCAGATAGAAAATGCCAAGGTCGTTGGCGATGGTCTGCAGGTTGCAGTTGCCGCTGCGCACACAGCTCGTACAGCGCGAGTCGTGCTGGGACAGCAGCAGCTGCACGTTGGTGCGACGGGCCTCGCGGGCCTTGGGGCTGTTGGTATGGACCACCATGCCGTCGAGCACGTAGTTGTTGCAGGCGGCAACCAGCTGGTCGCAGCCCTCGACCTCGACCACGCACACGCGGCAACCGCCGATCTCGTTCAGATCGCGCAGGTAGCACAGGGTGGGAATCTGGATGCCGACGGACTTGGCCGCATCCAGGATCGTGGTGTGCTCGGGCACCACGACCTCACAATTATCGATCGTGAGCTTGACCATGTTGAGTGCTCCGCTTTCGGTGTTGTCGCTGACAGTGGTTTTGTTGGGCTCTACCATTCCAGGTTCCTCCCTCCGCGGAACGCGCCAAAGCCAAAGTGGTCGCAACGCAGGCAGCGGCTTGCCTCCTGGCGTGCCTCCTCCTCGGTAAGGCCCTGCTCGACCAGATTCCAATCGTGGATGCGCTCGCCGGCTTCGCGCTCGCCCAGCTCGCAGCGGCCGCACTCGTGCTTGCCCTTAAACTGCACGGTCGGCAGCTCAACGTCGAGCTTGATCTTGTGGTCAAAGCCCAGATAGCGGTCGATATTTGCCGAAGCAACGCGGCCGGCGTTGATGGCACGGATGACGGTGGCGGGGCCGGTCTGGCAGTCACCGCCGCTAAAGAGGCCATCGAAGTTAGGCACGGCGCCATCCGAATCGGTGACGACGCGACCCCACTTGCAGGCGATGCCCATGTCCTCAAACGGCTTGGAATCGATGTCCTGGCCAATGGCCACAAACACGCGCTCGCAGGGAATGACGCGCTCGGGCGTGGCGGCGGCACGCGGGGCCGGACGCCCACGACGGGGCTCGCCGATGATCTGCGGCTGCACGCGCAGGCCACTCACGCGACCTTCCTCGCCCGTCTCGATAGCGAGCGGGGCGGTCAACTCCAGTACCTCGCAGCCCTCGGCCTGGGCGCCGGCGATCTCGGCGTCCTGGGCCGTCATGTCGCAGATGCGACGGCGGTAGACGATGCTCACCTTTTCGGCACCGCAGCGCACGGCGGAGCGCGCCACGTCCATGGCCACGTTGCCGCCGCCGATGACGCACACGCGCTGGCCGCTCAGGTCGGGCAGCTCGTCGTCGCCGATGGCGCGCAGCATCTTGACGGCCGACTCCACGCCGAGCGCTTCCTCGCCCGGAAGGCCGAGCTTCTTATCGCTGTGGGCGCCAATGGCCAGGTAGACGGCATCGAACTCGTCGCGCAGGCGGGCAAGTTCCTCGCCGTTGACGGAGTGATCGAGCTCAACGTCGATGCCGGCGCTCAAGATCCAGTCGATCTCGGCCTGCAGGCGCTCGCGCGGCAGACGGTAGCTGGGAATGCCGTAGCGCAGCATGCCGCCCATGTGGTGACGCTGCTCAAAGATGGTCACCTTATGACCCATCACGGCCAGGTAGTAGGCACAGGAAAGGCCGGCCGGGCCGCCGCCGATCACGGCGACGCGCCTACCGGTGTCGTCCACTACATGCGGCTTGTGGTCGTTGAGGTCGCTGTGCTCGACGGCAAAACGCTTGAGGGCGAGGATGTTCATGGGATCGTCGACCATGCCGCGGCGGCAATGCATCTCGCAGGGATGCTCGCACACCAAGCCGCAGACGAGCGGCAGTGGGTTGTTCTTGCGGATGACCTTGACGGCGTCGGCATACCGGCCTGCCTCGACGAGCGAGATGTAACCGGGAATGTCGACGTGCGCCGGGCAGCCCGAGACGCACGGGACGCGGGCCTCGCGGTCAAAGCCGCAGGAGTGCTCGCGGATGTGATGCTCAAAATCGTCACGGAAGCCGCGAATGGCCGTGAGTGCCATGGCGCCAGCTTCGTAGCCGATGGCGCAATCGCTCGAAAGATAGATGGTGCGGGCGGTGCGCTCAATCAAGTTGAGCGTGGACTCATCGGCGCGCCCTTCGAGCACATCGGCGAGCAGGTCGCTCAGCGCGCTCAGGCCCACGCGGCAGGGCGTGCACTTGCCGCAGCTCTGGGTGGAGCACAGATTGACGAGCGCTGCCGTAAACTCAACGGGGCACGGGGCGAGCGAACTCACCGCCAGACGACGTCCGAGCGCATCGTGCAGGTCGTCCATGACGGCCTGAGCGTGGCTGCGTTCCATTACGTGCAGTCGAGCCATAAGATCCCCTCTCACATGGCAGCCCGGAGGCGAGGCCGGGCGAAGTTGCTACACGCACAACACTGACCTAAAAAGTTGTTAGGTCTCCACGCAGTTCGGCAGGCGGTATGAAATGTCACCCTCGGCGGTGAAATAGAACATTACCGCAGATAAATGCCATATTTGGTAAAACGCGTTACCAAATGACAATGCCCCGCCCACGCAATCACGTGGACGGGGCATTGCTCCAGGTATGCGGCCAGCGACCCTGTTGCTTTTACTTAAGCTCGGGCCAGTAACCCTTGTTGGCCTCGATCATGTCGTCGAGAACCTCCTTGGCGACCTTCATCGAAGGCACGGTCTTGTTCAGCGTAAAGGCCTTGAGCGCCTTCTCGTAAGAACCCTCGATCGTAGCCTCGACCACGAGCTTCTCGGAGTTCAGCTGCTGCATCATGAGGCCCTGCTGGAACAGAGGAATGTTGTCGCGACTGATGACCTCGGGGCCATTCTTGCCAATGTAGGCAGGCAGCTCGACCATAGCGTCGTAGGGCATGTTGGGGATAGCGCCCTTGTTCTCGCAAATGACCAGGAAGCGCTGCTTGGTGTCGTTCTTCAGAGCGATAGCCAAATCGGCAATCCAGTCGCCGTGGCTGCCCGCATAGAACGTGCTCTCGTCGATCTCGCCCGTCTTCTCGTAGTGGTCGATGCCGTCGAAGAGGTTCTTCTCACGCGTCTCCTCAACCTCGTTAGCACGGGTGCGCTCGGGGTTGGAATGCTCGACGAACTCCTTCTGCTGCAGGTAGTAGTTCAGATACGTGTTGGGCAGGTACTCCGGGAAGCACTCCATGATCTCGTACTCGCCCTTCCAGACGTAGTACCAGCTGCCCTTGGTGTGGCGGTTCTGCTCGGGGTGCTCGTCAGTGGCCTCCTCGGGCTTCTTTGCCATGAGCGAGCCCATGCCCTTGAGGTAGGAGTCGGGCAGCAGAATCTCATGCTCCTTGATGTACTCGCGCAGCTGCGGGAGCACCTCCTCGCCCTTGTGGCGGATCGAGGTGAACCAACCAAAGTGGTTGAGGCCAAAGTAATCGTACTCGACATCCTTCTTGTCGATATCGAGTGCGGCGCAAACCACGTCGATGATCGCGATCGGCATGTCGCAGATGTTGATGATGCGAGCGTTGGGACGCAGCACGCGGCAGCCCTCGGACACGATGGCAGCAGGGTTGGAGTAGTTGAGAATCCAGTAGTCCTTCTTGGCGTACTTCTCAACGTCATCGATCATCTCGACCATGGGGAAGATGGTGCGCATGCCGTAGGCAAGGCCGCCGCAGCCGCAGGTCTCCTGACCCACGCAACCGTGGCGCAGCGGAATCTTCTCGTCCTGCTCGCGCATGGCGTAGCCGCCCACGCGCATCTGGGCAAACACGAAGCTCGCGTCGGTAAAAGCCGTCTTTTTGTCGGTGGTCACCGTAAGCTTGATGTCCAGGCCAAGGTCCTCGTGCAAAATCCAGTCCACGAGCACGCCGATCTTGCGCTGACGCTCCTCGTTGATGTCGTACAGACGAATCTCGTCAACGTCGAGCTCGTCCTTGCGCAGGGCGATGGACTTGACGATGCCGGGGGTAAAGGTGGATCCGCCACCACACAGAGTAATGATCATTGTTTACTGCTCCTTCTCAATTGCGTTTTCGACCTTGTCGCGCATCTCGGCGACCTTCATGCCAAAGATGATCTGGATATTGTTGCCGTTGCGGTTGATGCCGCTGTTGGGCACGTGGTTGATGAGGTTCTCATCGATGAGGTCCGGGTTCTTAACGTTCACGCGAAGACGCGTAAAGCAGTTCTCGAGCTCCTCGATGTTGTCCTTGCCGCCAAGACCTGCGACCAGGTCGGCAATACCTGCATCGACGCCCTCTGCGGGAGCTGCGGCAACAGCGCCCTGCTTCACCGCGACAGACGCGGCGGCCTCGCCCTCGGCAACGGACTCGGCGAGCTCGGACTCCTCCTCGCGGCCAGGCGTGTGGAGGTTGAGCTTCTTAATAAGGAAGGTGAAGAGGAAGAAGTACAGAGCGGCGTTGACGACTCCAAGCACCAGCATCATCGGCCAGTTGGTCTTGTCGACACCGAGGACCAGGTTGGAAACCACGATGTTGATGATACCGCCTGCAGTCGAAGCGGGCACGGAGAGGACCTTGAGCAGAACCAGGAAGATGCCGGAAAGAACCGAGTGAACGACAAAGAGCACGGGAGCGGCAAAGACAAAGAGGAAGTCCATGGGCTCGGTGACACAGGAGAGCACGGCGGTGATGATCAGCGGGATGATAACGGCCTTGGTCTTATCCTTGTTCCCCTTGTAAGCGGTGAAGATAAAGGCGAGACCGATACCGATGTAGGGCCACAGGTTGTTGAAGGTGTAGCTGTTGAAGTAGGTGCTATCGGAGAAGGGCTGGCCCGTCATTGCCATCTCGGCGACACGGATGGGATAGGCGCCGGCGATAACCTGATCACCCAGCGTCAGGGTGCCACCCACATCGGAGAACTGGAACGGAGTGTAGATGAGGTGGTGCAGACCGGTGGGAACGAGCAGCTTGTTGAGCATGCCGTAGATAAACAGACCGATGTTGCCCGACTCCTTAATGATGCCGGCAACGGAGGAGATGGCGCCCTGAACCGGAGGCCAAACGATGCAGAAGCCAGCGCCCATGATCCAGGAGATGATGATCATGATCAGGAACGGGAAGCGAACGCCCGAGAACATCGAAAGGGCAATGGGGAACTGCTTGTTCGAGTACTTGTTGAACACAGCACCAGTGATGCAACCAAGAATGATGCCGCCGAACACGCCGGTATCGAGCACCTGAATGCCCATAACGGTGCTCTGGCCGGTTCCGGTAAGGCCGAGCATGCCGCTTGCTTCGGCAAGAGAACCGGTGGCGTTGAGCACGATGTTATTGGCCTGCAGGAACAGGAAGAACGACATCAGGGCGATCAGCGAAGCATGGCCCTTGTTCTTCTTTGCCATGGCGCCGGCGATGCCCACGCAGAACAGAATCGAGAGGTTGTTGATGATAAACATCAGCGACTGATAGACAACGGCGCCCACAAGCTGGAACGGGCCGGAGCCCAGCACGGGGACCACGGCGCAGATGGTCTTGTTGGTCAGAATGATGCCCACGATGAGCAGGATGCCGGCAACCGAGAGATACATCATCGGCTGAACGATCGACTTCGCGAACACCTCCAACGGCGCTTTGAAATTGAACTTCTTTTTTGCGGTCATAGCGGTACTCCCCTTCCTTTTCCGCAAATTGAGATAGGTGTGCCCTGGACAAGACCGTGAGCCTTGCCTTATATCAATCGATGTGTGGGCACGTTATGCCTAGAGACCAGGTTCTCCAAGCAGGTTAACAATGTGATATGCGAGATAACTCTTCTCGGCATCGGTAACGACAACGTTATAGGTAGACGCCAAGTGGTCGGCAATTGACTCCGCGCACGAGAACGCCCTCGGATACGCCGTTTCATCGATACGGAACAGCGCGTCGCCATTGACCTGCCCCGCCGCGGGATCGAGCGCTCGCTGCGCAAAAAACTGCAGATGGCGAACGAAACGCTCGTACGGCAACGAGGTGACGTCAAGGGTCGTGGCATAGTGCTCGGAAACAATCGCGAGCACGTCGCGAACAAGCTGGACCGAAACAATCAGACGGTCAGAGCGCTGCGGCATGGTGGCGTTGACGATATGCAGCGTAATAAAACCCTGCTCTTCTTCGCTCATCTGGATGCCCATATACTCCTTGATAATCTGCAGCGCACGGCCCGCAAGCGCGTACTCCTTGCGATAGAACTGCTGGATCTCGAGCAGCAACGGGTTCTCGCACGGAATGCCCTTGCGCTCGCGATCAAGGGCGAGGCTTATATGATCTGCGAGAGCGATGAGAATCTTGTCATTGATATCAACATTGAGCTCTCGACGGAGCATCTGAACAATGTCCTCGGAAATCACGAGGTTGACGGTGGGGATGGACTCCAAAAGATGTGCCAAGCGGTCAATCATGCGCGAATCCTGAGAAGTGCCCTCCTGCAGCGCATAGGTCTTTTCGACCGATGTTTCATCGATAGCGTCGCCGGCATGACGGCCAAAGCAGAGACCTCGACCGATGACAATGAGCTCGGAGCCATCGTCCGAAGTGACCATTGCGACGTTATTGTTGAAAACTCGCTTGATAACCACGGTACCCACCACAAGAATTTACTCGGAAAGCCAGACGACAGGCTCTTTAACAGCAACAGGGCCGGAAGCATGCTCACGAAGAGTCGAATTCTCCGAGCGCTCGCACACGATAACGAAGACCGTGGGATCGAAGCCGGCGGCGCGGACCGCGTCGAAATCGACCTCGACGAGGGGCTGGCCCGCGTCGACATGGTCACCCTGGGCAACAAGCGCATGGAAGCCCTTGCCCTCAAGTTTAACAGTGTCGATTCCGATATGCAGCATCACCTGAGCAGAGCTGTCGTCGGACATGATGCCCAGCGCGTGCTCAGTCGGAAACAGCGCCGCGACGGTACCGGAGACAGGAGCGCACACCGTTCCCTCTTGGGGAACCACGGCAACGCCATCGCCCACGGCACGACTGCTAAAAGCGGGGTCATTGGTATTTTCTAGATGAACAAGCTCGCCGGAAACAGGGGCGAGGATCTCGAACTCGGAAGTTGCAGTCGCCTGCTCATCCGAACCGCCCATCAGGCGAGAAAAGAAACCCATGGTGGCATGTCCCTTCATAAATATAGCCCAACCAAAATCAAGCGAATGCATCCATAGAGACACATCCGTTCAAAGACTTTGGTTAGGCCCACGTCCGAGGGACTCGGTAACCTTCCGCATTTCTTTTTACGGGAACTATTGTAGACAAGCCCAAAGCCAGAACAATCATTATGACCGGTGAACGGTATTTTTTCTTCGATAAACGGTATTTAAGCGGCACTTAGGGACGTTCCTTTTCTGCCGGCACCCAGGGGCGCTCCTTGCTCTGACACCTTTGCACCAAAAAGGGCCCCGAGCATAGTCTGCTCGGGGCCCAAACTCATCTCGCCTTACCGCGCGACGCGTATGTTACCTGCGCTTGCCGCCGCCGTCGCCGGGACGACGGGAGCTACCGCCGCGCTTGCCGCCACGGCTGTTGCCATAGCTGCCACGGTTATCGCGACCGCCGGCGCGGCCGCCGCGGGAGCCGGCCTGGTTGCCGCCACGCCCGCCACGATAGCCGCCACGACGCTCCTCGCGGGTATCGTCGTAGTTGCGCCAGTCATCGCGACGATCGCGGCTGGCACGCGGATCACGACGATCGCGCGACTCGTTAGAACGACCAGCGCCGCCGCGGCCGCCATTGCCGCGAGCACCCTCGCGACGCTCACCACCGCGGCCGCCCTCGCGGCCTCCGCGCTCGTCAAAGCGCTTGCCGCCGCGGGACTCGCCGCCGCGGGTACCACGCTCGTCACGCGAACCACGGCCTTCGCCGCCACGGCGCTCATTGCGCCCGCCGCGCTCGCCATCGCGACCGGAGCGTCGACGGTCACCCGAACCGCGCTTGCCACCGCGCGAACCGCGGCCCTCGTCTTCGCGCTCAACACGACGACGACCGCCACGGTCCTCGTCTTCACGACGACGGCGGTGCGCTTCGCCCTGGAACTGCTTGGCACGACGCTCGGCACGGTTGCCGCGCGGGCCCTGCTCAACAGCACCGCCACGCTCCTCGGCAGCTACCTCGCGAGCCACGCTTTCAACGGCCTCGTCCACGCGAGCCTGAACGCCCTCGCGCACGCGGGTCTTGCCGCCGCGCTTGGGACGGCTCGGGCGCTCGCCGTCGCCGCGACGCTCGTCGCGACCGCGGTTGGAACGACCGGCCACATCGCCGTAATCGTCGCCGTTGCGCTTGCCGTCGCGACGCGCCTGCTCAAGCTTCTTCTTGCTCTTGGACTTACCGCGCTTGGTCTTCTTCTTCACCTTAAAGGCCGCAGGGTCGCGCTCGGGGTCAACGGCGGGTGGGTTGGGACCCACATGTAGGTCGCCAGCCTCGTAGATGTCGGCGGTCTTGTCCATGAGCTTCTCGATCTCATAGAACTCATCGACGTCCTGCTCGGTCACAAACGTAATAGCCCAGCCCAGCTCGCCGGCGCGGCCCGTGCGGCCGATGCGGTGGATGTAGTCGGTCGGCTCGGCCGGCACGTCAAAGTTCACGACGTAGCGCACATCGCTAATGTCGATGCCGCGGGCGAGCACATCGGTTGCCACCAGCACGTCAACGGTACCGTCGCGGAAGGCCGAGAGCGCGCGCTCGCGCTGGGCCTGGCTACGGTTGCCGTGAATCGCGGCGGCCTTGATGCCCTTACGCTCCAGACGACGGCAGCAGCTGTCGGCGCGGTGCTTGGTACGCATAAAGACGATGGTGCGCTCCGGGCCTTCCTTTTTGAGGAACTCGGGCAGCAGGTTGTTCTTGGCCTCGATGGACACCGGGAACACAAACTGGTCGACGGTGTCGGCGGTCGACGTGGCAGGCGCGATCTCCACGCGGGCCGGGTCGCTCACCAGGTCGGTGATCTCGCCCACGGCCTCCTCGTCGAGGGTCGCCGAGAACAGCAGCGTCTGGCGCTCGGCCGGCGTCTCGCGCACAATGCGGCGGACGGCGGGCAAAAAGCCCATGTCGAGCATGCGATCGGCCTCGTCGAGCACCAGCACCTTGACCTCGTTCAGATGGCAGGCTCCCTGCTCGATCAAGTCGACCAGACGGCCCGGCGTTGCGACCAGGATGTCGCAGCCGTACTTGAGGGCAGCGGTCTGCGGCTTGTAGCTCACGCCACCCACGACGGTCACGGCAACGTGGCCGGTGACGTCGGCGATCTTGCTCGCGACCTCGTCGATCTGCTGGGCAAGCTCGCGCGTGGGAGTGATGACGAGCATCACGGGACCGCGGCCGTTGCCCTCGGGCTTCTTGGCGCCGCGACGACGGTTGCGGCCGCCGCGCTCACGTACGGGTTTGGGAGGAGCGATGTGCTCCAGGTTGTTCATGGTCGGCAGCAAAAAGGCAGCCGTCTTGCCGGTGCCGGTCTGAGCGGCGGCAAGCAGGTCGCGGCCCTCGAGCACCACGGGGATCGAGCCGGCCTGCACGGGCGTGGGTGCCGTGTAGCCAAGGTTCTCGATGGCACGAAGCATCTCGTCCGAAAGACCCAGCTCGTCAAAGGCGGGCAGGTTCTCGGTCGCGGACTCGACGGCCTGGGCAGCATTGGCCTCGTCGGCAGCATCGAAGGCAGCCTGGGTCATGGCCTCGCGGGTCTCGTCCAGAATCTCGGCGTCCGTGACGTCGGATACAGAATTACGCATATGTTGTTGTTCCTTATCTGCACGCGTTATGGGCACGGCATGCAGCCGCGCGGGGCGTGCTTGGTAGTGCGCCAATACATACAAAACAGGTGCGCACAGAGAGGACGTTGCTCAGCACGCTGGCGATCGCTTTGGCAGCCCTATCACGCGCCGTCCAGACGCAGCGGCCCTAAGCGATGGAGCAGATTCGCCGCGGGTTAGTATACCCGTGCTTCGCATGCCCCCACGTAAACCACAGATGACGGAGCGGACGAGGCGGGCCTGGGCCGATTGTCTCAATCTGTAACAGTTACGAGACAAAACCGGTCTAACTGTTACAGATTGAGACAAACTCAAACCTCGCAAAACAAAATCTCAATCTGTAACAGTTAGAGGTCATTTTCCCCGCTAGATGTTACAGATCGAGATGTTTGACATGAGCTGCCAACGATTGAGCAGCCACCCGCATCTGTAGCGAAATGTCATACATTTTCATCCCCACTGTACACCCCCAGGGGGTATGGGTGTATAGTATCGGCAGGTTAACAATTCCAACACCGAACTGCAGAAAGGAGAAACCATGGCTCAAGATAAGTTCGACGTGGGCGGCATGACATGCGCCGCCTGCCAGGCGCATGTGGATCGCGCCGTGAGCAAACTCGACGGCGTCCAAAGCGTCGCGGTCAACCTGCTCGCCGGTTCCATGATGGTCGACTACGACCCCGCGCAGGTCACCTCCGACGACATCTGCACCGCTGTCGACCGCGCGGGCTACTCGGCCTCGCCCATCAGCACGGGCACCGACGCTGTCCAAAGCGGAAGTGCGCAAGCCAGGTCCGGCGCCGCGCATATGGAGTCGCCGACCAAAAAGTTGGAGGCCGCCGCCTCTGCCATGCGCACCCGCCTCATCGTCTCGATCATCTTCCTCATCCCGCTGTTCTACATAGGCATGGGGCACATGCTCGGTTGGCCACTGCCCGGCGTCTTCACCGACCATGCCCACAGCATGACGCTCGCCCTCACCGAGCTCGTCCTGCTCATCCCCATCGTCTATGTCAACGACGCGTACTTTATCAATGGGTTTAAATCGCTCGCGCACGGCGCGCCTATCATGGACGCCCTCATCGCCGTGGGCGCCACCGCGTCCATCGCCTGGTCGCTCTACGCCATGTTCATCATGGCCGACCAGCTAGCCGCAGGTCAGGTGCACAAGGCCATGATGACGAGCATGGACAACCTATATTTTGAGAGCGCCGGCACCATCCTGTCGCTCGTCACCGTGGGCAAATACCTCGAGACGCGCAGCAAGTCCAAAACCGGCGGCGCTATCGAGGCGCTCATCGACTTAGCACCCAAGACCGCGACCGTCGTGGCCGAGGACGGTATCGAGGCCACCGTCGACGTCGATGCCATTCTGCCCGGCCAGGTGCTGCGTGTGCGCCCCGGCGAGTCCATCCCCGTTGACGGCGTGGTGCTCGATGGCAGCTCGGCCGTGGACGAAAGCGCGCTCACCGGCGAATCCATTCCCGTGGAGAAGACCGCCGGCGACACTGTCAATGCGGCCACGGTCAACCGCACGGGCTCGTTTACCTTCCGCGCCACGCGTGTGGGCGCCGATACGTCGCTCGCCAAGATTATCCAGCTCGTCGAGGACGCCAACGCTACCAAGGCGCCCATCGCCCGCATGGCCGACAAGGTCGCCGGCGTGTTCGTGCCCGTGGTGTTCGTGATTTCGGCCGCAACCTTTGCGGTGTGGATGGCACTGACCGGCAGCATAAACGAGGCGCTCACCTCCGCCGTGGCCGTGCTGGTGATCAGCTGTCCGTGCGCACTGGGTCTGGCCACGCCCGTCGCCATTATGGTGGGCACCGGCAAGGGCGCCGAAATGGGCATTCTGTTTAAGAGCGCCGAGGCGCTAGAGAACCTGCGCAGCGTGGGCGCCGTGGTGCTCGATAAGACGGGCACCGTCACCCGAGGCAAGCCGGCCGTGACCGATATCGTGGTTGCCGCACGTGCCGACGGCTCGCCCACCATGAGCGAAAAGGCGCTGCTCAAGCTGGCCGCCGCGTTGGAGCGCTCGAGCGAGCACCCGCTGGCCGAGGCGATTATGGCCGAGTGCGAGTCGCGCGGAATCGTCGCGCGCATGGTCGAGGACTTTGCTGCCGTGCCCGGTCGTGGCGTTACGGCACGCGAGGGGCAAAACGCCATTGCCGCTGGTAACGTGTGCCTGATGAACGAGTTGGGCGTTACCGTGCCCGCGGGTCTTGCCGAGCAATTTGCTGCCGAAGGCAAGACGCCGCTGTTCTTTGCCAAGAACGGCGAGCTTGCCGGCACCATTGCCGTGGCTGACGAGGTCAAGGAGACGAGCGCCGAGGCCATCGCCGCGCTCCGCAAGCTCGGCGTCGACGTGCGCATGCTCACCGGCGACAACCGCGTCACTGCCGAAGCAATCGCCCACCGTGTGGGACTCGACCGTGCGCAGGTCATCGCCGACGTCCTGCCCGCCGACAAGGAACGCCACGTGCGCGAACTGCAGGATGCGGGCAGCAAGGTCGCCATGGTGGGCGACGGCATCAACGACTCCCCCGCCCTGGCGCGCGCCGACGTGGGCCTTGCCATTGGCACCGGCGCCGACATCGCCAAGGAGGGCGCCGACGTGGTGCTCATGCGCAGCGACCTCATGGACGTCGCCCGCGCCATCGAGCTTTCGCGCGCCACGATCCGCAACATCAAGCAGGACCTGTTCTGGGCGCTGTTCTACAACGGCATCGGCATTCCGCTGGCGGCGGGCGTGTTCTTCCCGCTCACCGGATGGCAGCTCTCGCCGATGTTTGGCGCTGCGGCCATGAGCCTGTCGAGCGTGTGCGTCGTAAGCAACGCGCTGCGCCTGCGAACCTTTAAGCCTAAGACGGCGCACTGATGCACCCGACCTTGCCCCTCAAACCGTCGCTCGCGTACCCAAGTACGCTTCGCTCCTCTTTCGGGGCAATCTCGGGCACCTCAGCGCACCTTTAAGATGACGCTGTTCACGACTAAACTGTCAGATAATCTCAATCGATAAGGAGTACACCCATGCGTTACACGATTAAGACTTCCGGCCTCATGTGCGGCCACTGCGACGCTACTGTCGAGACCGCGCTGCTCAACGTAGCCGGCGTGACCGATGCCGACGCCGATCACGAGACCCAGACCGTCCAGGTGGAGTGCGCCGACACCGTGACCGCTGAGCAGCTCGCTGCCGCCGTCGAGGGCGCCGGCGAGAAGTTCCACGCCCTGTCCGTGACCGCCGCGTAACGACCCGCACGTACCCCCCCCGACCAGAAACGAGGACCCGCCATGATGGCAGACCACAAATCGGTGACCCGCATGCTCAAGACGGCACGCGGCCAGATCGACGGCATCTTGCGGATGGTCGAGGAGGACCGTTATTGCGTCGATATCTCCACGCAGCTCATGGCCACACAGGCGCTCCTCGCGCGCATTAACGCCGACGTGCTCAAGGCGCATATCGAGGGCTGCGTGACTTCGGCAATCGAATCGGGCGACGAAGACCTCAAAGCCGCCAAGCTCGCCGAGATCGAACGCGTCGTCGACAAGCTCTCCAAGTAATTGGGGACATTGGGGGCAGACTTCTTTTGCACCACCTTGGTGTAGATTAACCTGTCCCCCTTGCTCTAAATCGGGTATAAAGGCGTGCGGTATATCGAACGAAAGGCAATTCGCATGAATGACTTTATGAAGGGCCGCAATGGCGCCGACGAGCTCACCATCGTGATGGGCTTTGCCGGCATCGCCATCGCAATGATTGGATCGCTCGCCCGTGTCCAGTGGCTCAGCTGGATCGCCATCGCCGTGATCGTGCTCGGCGTGCTGCGTGGCCTGTCCAAGAATATCGACGCACGTCGCAAGGAGAACGCGGCCTTTGTCGCCGCGACCGCGAACGTCCCCGGCTTGGGCAAATTCGTCGCCAGTTTGGGCGGCGGCGCTGCGGTGGCCAACGCCTCGCGCGCAGCCGGAACGAGCAAGGAAGACTTTGAGCGTGCCAGGCGCACGGCCAAGAAGATGTGGAAGGGCCGCAAGACCACGGCATACCTCAAGTGCCCTAACTGCGGCCAGATGCTCTCCGTCCCCAAGGGCAAAGGCAAGATCCGCGTCACCTGCCCCAAGTGCCACGCCAAGATGGAAACCCGCTCCTAGCGCCCGCACGCGGGACAAATTAATCAGGTTTGTTTGTCCCAAATCTTAAGTATTTGTTCGATAAAAAAGCCGAGGCCTCGTGTTGAGACCTCGGCTTTTTGTATGCGGCAACGGAGCTGTCCCTTTGACTCGTCTACGCCACACCGTCGCGGGCAAGCTCCTCGGCCAACGCCTCGGCAGGCATGGCCATAATCGCGTCGAGCTCGGCGTCCACCTCGGGAATACGCTTCACCTTGAGTTTGCGCACCAGATCACCACGGCACATCACGTACGTCGGCTCACGCAGTGCGCACAGATCATCGAGCGGGTTCTTGCGCGTTACCAAGATATCGGCAGCCTTGCCGCACTCGATCGTACCGGTCTCGCCGCCCAGCCCCAGCAGCTCGGCATTGATCTGCGTAGCCGTATGCAGCGCAAAGGCGTTGCTCACGCCCACGTACTTGGCAAAATAGGCAACCTCACGCCACATGTCGTACTGCGTCACAAACGGGCAGCTCGAGTCCGTGCCCAGGCCCACCTTAACGCCAGCTTCCAGTGCGGCACGGGCGCTCTCGATGATGCCCGAACACACAATGTCGCCGTTCTTCTTTTGCGTGTCGGTCGAATGGGTCTTCTCCGGATCGAGCAGCACAAACGGCAGCGCGGGGCTGATAGTGCAGGTAACGCTGGGCGCACGCCCCTCAAGCTGCGTGCCCGCGGCGCCGCGGTACAGTTCCAAGATCTCGGGAGTCATCGGGGCACCGTGCTCGATCGTATCGACGCCGGCCTCAAGCGCGGCCTTCACGCCCTCGGTGCTCTCGACATGAGCCATAACCGGCAGGCCCACCTCGTGCGCAGCCTTGCACGCCGCCGCGGCAACCTCGACCGGCATGCGCAGCACGCCCGGCTCACCTACTTCGGTCGCGTCGAACACGCCGCCCGTCACGAACAGCTTGATGACGTCGGCACCGCGCGCATGCAAGTCACGCACTTGTTCGGCCGCCTCATCGGGGGTATCGGCGACCTGCGCGAACAGCCCCGCACCGTGACCGCCCGGCACCGTGACACCCGTTCCCGGCGCCACCAGACGCGGACCCTGATACTTGCCGGCGTCGATAGCGTTGCGCACGGCAATATCGGCAAACAGCGGGTCACCCGCACCGCGCACCGTGGTCACGCCGCTTGCCAACTGCTGCTGGGCGCTGCCTTTGAGGATGTGGCGGACGATGGCGCGGCCCACGGGATTATCGAGCTTCTTCATAAGTGCGCCCGCATCGCCGGCCGAGACAGGCTTGCCCGAGCCGCACAGATGCGCATGCATATTGATGAGACCGGGCATGAGATACGCACCACCCAGGTCGATAACCTCGGCACCTGCAGGCGCCTGCGCCACAGCACTCGGCCCCATCCAGGTGATGACGCCGCGCTCAACAGTCACGGCCATATCGGGTTGCGGCTCCATATGTTCCGAACCATCCAGAATGGTCGCATTGATAAACAACGTGGAACGATCGGCAGACGCCATATCGAGCTCCTCCCTCACGATTAACTTGAACATTTGTCCATTATCACCTAGTCCCGCTGGATTGCTGCAGACGCATCGGTTAACGGAAGGAAGAGAGGATGTGGGGGACGGAATACGTTGCAATCCCATCCCAGCGGCACTAGGGAAATCTCTCGATCTATAACAGGTAGACCGGGTTTTAGCAGCCAGATGTTACAGATCGAGATCTTTCGGCACCGCGTCCAACCTTTGTCTCGATCTGTAACAGTTGGGTCGAATTTTGGCCGTTAGATGTTACAGATTGAGAACTTTCACCAGGCGCCAACCTTCTGTCTCGATCTGTAACAGCTACGAGGCCAAACGGCCCCTTGTTGTTACAGATCGAGACAAACTCGGCAGAAACAACCACATTCGCGTCAGTTGCACCCCTTAGCACCCATACCACTGACGCTTCCATCCCTCAGCCAAATCGGCCCGCTGCGAAATACCCGCCAGCCTCATCTTTTCAGCCAGCTTCCCCGGGTCTTTGAGTTCATCAAACGTAAACCGAAGCACCTTATGCCCGAGCATTGTCAGATGAGATTCCCGCTGACGCTCTGCCACGAATGGGTCGACCGACTCCCGACCCTCGCTGTTCTGCAAGGTGTACTTCCCCTTTCCGTCGAGCTCGCCGATGACACATGTCCCGTCCTCGAGCCGCCAAAAAAAGTCGACGCGAAACACTTGGCTCTGATCAAGCGGATCGCGAAACTCCACCTGCAACTCTGGCACCGGAAAACCGTATGCAATAAAGAACGCCCGAAAGCGAGACTCGCCGCCGTTTTCGGACAAGCCGTCCGCATATGACGCAATCACTTGCGCCCTGCGATACCCGCGCCTGCCCTCGCAATCGGAGCGGAGACACTCGCACAGGTCATCGCGCGATACGCCCCTTGCCCTCAATGCAGAATCGGCAATCGCCAACCCGTAGGAGAACGGCGCACGCAGCAAGCAATCCTCCACCGTGCGCCAAAACGACGTCGCCTGCACGCCGTCGACTTGTTCAAGTGCGCCCGCCGCCTGCGGACGCAACAGCCGACATCCTGCACTCAGCGGCACCGAGCAACCTGTCTTAACAAGAAAACGCGACCCAAGCAGATCATTCGGCACCTCCAGACCCCACAAAAGCGCCGCGTCATAGCCCCAAAACGCCCAATCGGGATGAAACTCTGCAAGCCCTTTGATGGTACGCAGCGTTCGCTCCGCCGGCGTCAGCACACCCCAATCATGTTGAAAGCAGAACAAATACGGCTCGGGTTCCGCGATATCGTCGGTTCCAACATGACGCCGCAGCCACATGAGCTCGGCATTGTCATGCGTTGCGAGCAGCGCACCTTGCTCGGTCGCCTCCGTGAGTCGCGCGAGCATCCTATTCCGCGCCAACGTGTTGCGAGTCGTATGCTTGTGCTTGAAAACGGTATTAGACACTTCCATCACCACCACATCGGACAAATGGACCATCGTCACCGTTGCCTCCGCCGACAAACGTTTCGACCTGTAACAGGAAGACCGATTTTTGGACTGTAGATGTTACAGATTGAGACATCCCCCCCAGCCAGGTGCCAAACGTCTCGATCTGTACCAGTAAGACGTTCTCCAGGCCCCTAAACGTTACAGATTTAGACAAACCAGCGGCGCCCAAGCATTCGTCTCGATCTGTAACAGATAGACTGGTTTTTGTCCCCAAACGTTACAGATCGAGACAAAAGGGCAGAAGGCAAGGCAGGCGACAACCGCCCATCCTCTACCCCCATTCCTGTTCGTAGATGTTGAGGGACTTTACGTACCGCCCCTGGGCGCCCATGATGTCGCGGACCAGACGCAAGAAGAAGCTGATGCACGAGGTGTCAAAGCCGTCCTGCAGATCCTCGGGATGCACCGCACCCGGTCCGTCGACCGCCGTGTCGTTCAGGCGCGCGATGTCATACAGGTAGAGCTGTCCCGCCGTAAGCCAGACATCGTCGACGCAGGCGAGGCGCACCGCAATCGCGCCGTCGTTCCAATGCTCCTTCTGCACGATATGCGGGTCGTAGACATCAAAGCGATGATCGGTGCGCGTGTCCTTCAGCACGACCATGCCGGACGCAGGATTCTTGTCCAAAATGCCAAAGCGCGAGAAATACTGCGTGTCGCGTACCTGCTCGAGCCGCTTGAGCGAGGCAGGCGAAAGCGATGCCGGCGGCTCGTCAACATATAGCTCGAGCAGCGTTTTGCCATGGCGATAGGGGCGCTCAAACAGCAGCCAATCGGTAAACGCCATGTTGTAGGCCATGATTTCGTTTTGAGAAGGCCCCTCGCAATAGCTGAGCCACGGGTCGACAATGACCTCGAACTGTTCGCGTGCCGGCTCCAGGAATTGAAACTTCCGCAGCATCCAAAAGTGAGCCATGTCGGCAATATCGTTGCCGACGGCTTCAGCAAGCTCTGCTCGGTCAAAAGCGTGGTCAGTCATGGCATCCTCCTCAAACTGATGGACCTCAATTTGAGCTTACGAGGAGGGTGGGCAGCCACGACCAGCGCGGGCAAAATAGGCCTCCGGCTGCAAACCAGATGCTGACCAAACACTTGACGAAAAGCTTGACCGAAAATGCGCACCGCAACAAAACCGCAGGCAAACATAGACGGCCAACCCGCCCTTTTGAGCCAGATGCCCGCAGCCACCACAGAAACAACAGGTGACCACAGCCCAAGAAGTCGACAAATGAACACCCGCACGTCGACAAACGAGCAAACTGCTCGCAAATCCGCAAGGAGTGTCCCCGAATGCCGGCACAAAAGGAACGTCCCTAACTGTCGGCACTTAGGGACGTTCCTTTTGTGCCGGCAGTTAGGGACAGCCCTTGCCGATTCGATTGTTGAATATCTCCGTGACTACTTTACAGCTCCAGCGCATCGGCGACTTCGGCTGCGCAGGCCAGGGCATCGGCCATGGCGTTCACCACGAGCGAGCTGCCGTTGCGAGCATCACCGGCAACATACACCGGCGCGGCATCCGCGGCAACGCCGTCGACACGGGCCGCAAGGTGCGAGCCCTCGGCAGCCATCACCGGCAGCGGACGGCCAGCGGCGGCAACAGGCACGCCGGCAGCGTCGAACACGCTGTGCTCCGGGCCCGTAAAGCCGCAGGCAATGAGCACCAGCTGGGCCGGCACCTCGTGCTCAGAGCCCGCGATGCGCTCGGGCTTTCCCGCCGACCAGTCCAGATCGACCACGCGCAGGCCCGCAGCCGCACCCTTCTTGTCCAGCAGCACCTCGAGGGTATCCACGCCCCAGGCACGCATCTCGCCACCCATCGCAGCGATAGCCTCTTGCTGGCCGTAGTCGGTCTTCTTAACGTTGGGCCACTGCGGCCAGGGGTTGCTCGCCGCGCGCTTATCGGTCGCAGCCGGCAAGAACTCAAACTGGCGCACGCTGCGCGCGCCCTGACGCACGGCGGTACCCACGCAGTCGTTGCCGGTATCGCCACCGCCAATGACCGCAACGTCCAGGCCGCGTGCATCGATGGCAGGCTCGCCGCCATCGAGCACCGAGACGGTCGAAGCCGTCAGGTAGTCCACCGCGTACACCACGCCGGGCGCGTCAATATTCTCAGCAGCCAGTCCACGCGGAGCACGAGCGCCGGCAGCCACCACGACGGCGTCAAAGCCATTGAGCTTGGCCGCCACCGCAGGGTTCGTAACGTCAGCACCCAGCTCGAACACAATGCCCAGCTCACGCATAAGTGCCACGCGACGCTCGACCACAGACTTCTCGAGCTTCATGTTGGGAATGCCGTACATGAGCAGACCGCCCGGGCGGTCGTCGCGCTCAAACACCGTCACGCGGGCGCCGCGACGCGCAAGCTCCCATGCAGCCACCAGACCAGCCGGGCCGGAACCAACCACGGCAACCGTGGGTGCGCCCTCCCCTGCCGGCTCAAAGCGACGCGGGCCGCCGTTGGCCCACTCATGGTCGCTGATCGCACGCTCGTTGTCGTGAATCGTCGTGGGCTGGCCGTCGACCGAGCCCAGGTTGCACGCGGCCTCGCACAGTGCCGGGCACACGCGACTCGTAAACTCAGGCATGGGCGAGGTGAGCGACAGACGCTCGGCAGCCTCGTCCCAGCGGCCGCGGTACACCAGCTCATTCCACTCGGGAATCAGGTTGTGCAGCGGGCAGCCGCTCGGGCGTGCCTTGCCAAAGCTCGCGCCCATCTGACAAAACGCCACACCGCACATCATGCAACGGCTCGCCTGGGCACGACGTGCGTCGTCGTCGAGCTCCACGTACAGCGGATCGAAATCGCGGCTGCGCTCCTCCACGGGGCGAAGCTCGTGGGCCACGCGATCGATATCAAGAAAAGCACCGGGCTTACCCATGGCACTTACGCCTCCTTCTTGGTCGAAGCAACAGAGCTGGCGGCGGCGGGCACAGCACCCGCAGCATCGAAGCGAGCAACATCCGCGGCGCTCGCGCGACCGGTCACAATGTCAAACGCCAGCTCCTCTGCCTGCGCATGTGTCTTGCCCACGGCCTCGGCCCCAGCGACAATCGCCAGCACGCGCTCGTACTCGGTCGGAATGACCTTCACAAAGTGCTTGCTCATCGTCTCAAAGCTGTAGAGCAGCTTAATGCCGCGCGGGCTCTGCGTCGCGTCCACGTGCTCCTGGATGAGCGCACGAATCTGTGCCAGCTCGCCGGCCGTCGGGGCCTTGAGCTCAACGCTCTCGTGGTTCACGCGGGCACTGAGCATGCCGTACTGGTCAAAGACGTAGGCCACGCCACCCGTCATGCCAGCGGCGAAGTTCTGCCCGACCTCGCCCAGGACGAGCGCCAGACCACCCGTCATGTACTCGCAGCCATGGTTGCCGCAACCCTCGACCACCACCGTGGCACCGGAGTTGCGTACGCCAAAGCGCTGGCCTGCCAGGCCGTTAATGAAGCCGCGACCGCTCGTGGCGCCAAAGAACGCAACGTTGCCCACGATGATGTTCTCGTCGAACTTGTAGGTCGCATGCGGGTTGGGGCGCACCGACACCTCGCCGCCCGAAAGGCCCTTGCCAAAGTAGTCGTTGGCGTCGCCGCACACGTTGAGCGTAATGCCACGCGGCAGGAAGGCGCCAAAGCTCTGACCGGCCGATCCATCGCAATCGATGGTGATGGAGCCGGCGGGCAGGCCCTCGGGATGCGCCTTGGTCACCGCGTTGCCCAGGATGGTGCCCACGCAGCGGTTGACGTTGGCGATGTCGGCATGAAAGCGAATCGGGCGCAGGTGCGCACGGGCATCGGCCGTATAGGGCACGAACAGCGTGGAGTCGAGCGTCTTGTCGAGCTCGCTGTCCGCGGCCATCTGCGGCAGGAAGTGACGACCGTCGGCACCCGGAATGTGAGCACCGAACTCGCAGGTCGCACTCGCCAGCACGGGCGTCAGATCGAGCAGGTTGGCCTTACGGTTGCCCGGGACCTCGATCTGGCGCAAGCACTCGGGATGGCCGACCATCTCGTCGACGGTGCGGAAGCCCAGGCACGCCATGACCTCGCGCAGTTGCTCGGCCACAAAGAGCATAAAGTGCTCAACGTGCTCGGGCTTGCCGCGGAAGCCGCGACGCAGGCGGCAGTTTTGCGTAGCGATGCCGGCCGGGCAGGTGTCCTGTTGGCAGTCGCGCTGCATGAGGCAGCCCATGGAGATGAGCGGCATGGTCGCAAAGCCAAACTCCTCGGCGCCCAGCAGGCAGGCGACGGCAACATCGGTGCCGTCCATGAGCTTGCCGTCGGCCTCGAGCACCACGCGCGAGCGCAGGCCGTTTTGCAGCAGCGTCTGCTGGGCCTCGGCAAGGCCAAGCTCCAGCGGCAGACCGGCGTGCCAGATCGAATCGCGAGCAGCGGCACCCGAGCCGCCATTGTGGCCGCTGATCAAGATCTTGTCGGCAGCGCCCTTGGCCACACCGGTGGCGATGGTGCCGACGCCGGCCTCGCTGACCAGCTTGACCGACACGCGTGCGCCAGGGTTGGCGTTCTTAAGGTCAAAGATGAGCTCGGCCAGGTCTTCGATGGAGTAAATGTCGTGATGCGGCGGAGGCGAGATCAGGCCGATGCCGGGCGTGGACTGACGGACCTCGGCAATCCAGGGGTAGACCTTCTTGCCGGGCAGGTGGCCACCCTCGCCGGGCTTGGCGCCCTGGGCCATCTTGATCTGAATCTCGAAGGCGCTGCACAGGTAGCGGCTCGTCACGCCAAAGCGCGCACTTGCCACCTGCTTGATCGCGGAGTTCTTGGAATCACCGTTAGCCAGCGGGGTCTCGCGACGCGGATCCTCACCGCCCTCGCCGGAGTTGGAACGGCCGTGCAGGCGGTTCATGGCGATGGCCATGCACTCGTGTGCTTCCTTGCTGATGGAGCCGTACGACATGGCGCCGGTGTTAAAGCGGCGGACGATGTTGAGCGCGGGCTCGACCTCGTCGAGCGAAACCGGCGTGCGGCCGCTGGCATCAAAGTCGAGCAAGTCGCGCAGACGCACGGCACGGCCGGTGCGGTGCAGGCGGGCGCTGTACTCCTTAAAGGTGTCGTAGCTGTCCTCACGGCAGGCGGTCTGCAGCAGGTAGACGGCCTGGGGGTCGATGAGGTGTTCCTCGCCGCCGAGCGGGCGCCACTTGGTCAGGCCCAGCGTGGGCAGCTGATCGGGAGCCGGGCTTTTAAGGATGGCGAGCGCAGCGTCATAGCGCTCGTTTTGCTCGCGCTCAACGTCCTCGACACCCATACCGCCCACACGGCTCACCGTGCCGGCGAAGTACGCGTTGACGAACTCCGGAGTAAAGCCGACGGCCTCGAAAATCTGCGCGGAGTGATAGCTCTGCACCGTGGAGATACCCATCTTGGACATGATGGAGACGATACCCGCCGTCGCGGCCTTGTTGTAGTTGTCGATGCCCTGCTCGGCCGTCACGTCCAGGTCGCCGCGTGCTGCCAAGTCGCGGATGCACGCATGCGCATTGTACGGATAGATGCCGCTTGCGGAGTAGCCCACCAGCGCCGCAAAGTCGTGCGGGGACACGGCATCGCCGCACTCCACCACGATGTCGGCAAAGGTACGCACGCCAGCGCGAATCAGGTGGTTGTGCACACAGCCCACGGCGAGCAGCGACGGCACGGGCACCTCGCCCGCAGCGGCACGATCGCTCAACACCACGATGTTCACGCCGTCGCGGACCGCAGCCTCAACGTCCTCTGCAAGCTGCTTGAGCGCAGCCTGCAGCGCGCCCTCGCCGGCGTCACGACGGTAGACGGCACGGAAACGGCGAGTCTTAAAGCCCACGCGGTCGATGGCGCAAATGCGGTCGAACTCCTCCTCGCTCAGCAGCGGACGCTCCAGGCGAACCAGCTGGCAGGCCGTACGGGAATCCTCGAGCAGGTTGCCGTGGTTGCCCAGGTAGAGCGTGGTCGAAGTCACCATGTGCTCGCGAAGGGCATCGATGGGCGGGTTCGTGACCTGAGCGAACAGCTGATAGAAATAGTCGAAGAACGAACGCGTCTTCTTGGACAGACAAGCCAGCGGCGCGTCGATGCCCATCGAGGCGAGCGGGGCCTTGCCCTGCTGGGCCATGGGACGCACGACCTCATCGACGTCATCCCAGTGATACCCGAGCTTAGCCATGCGCACGGCGGCGGGTACCTCGGCGTCCTCGGCGGGCGTTGCCGCGGCAGGCCTATCGAGCACGTCGACGGTCAGCGTCTCCTCGGCAATCCAATCACGGTAGGGCTTTTCCTTGGCATAGCGGGCGCGCAGCTCGTCGTTGTAGATTACGCGGCCGCGAGCAAAATCGACCTCGAGCATCTGGCCCGGCCCCAGACAGCCGCTCGTCAGGATGTTCTCGGGGCGTACCTCGATGGTGCCCACTTCGCTTGCCAGCATAAAGCGGCCATCGCGCGTCACGTAGTAGCGGGCGGGGCGCAAGCCGTTGCGGTCGAGGGCGGCGCCCAGGGTACGGCCGTCGGTAAAGGCGATGGCCGCCGGGCCGTCCCAGGGCTCCATGAGCATGGACTGGTAGGCGTCGTAGGCGCGGCGTTCCTCACTCAGACTATCGTTGTGGTCCCACGGCTCGGGCAGCAACATGGACGCGGCACGCGTGAGCGGGCGACCGTTCATGACCAAGAATTCGAGCACGTTGTCCAGAATCGCGGAGTCGGAACCCTCGCAGTTGATGATGGGCATCACGCGCTCAAGATCGTGCTGCAGCACGGGGCTGTACAGGTTGGGTTCGCGGGCGCGAATCCAGTTGACATTGCCCTTGAGGGTATTGATCTCGCCGTTGTGAATGATAAAGCGGTTGGGGTGCGCACGCTCCCAGCTGGGCGTGGTGTTGGTGGAGTAGCGCGAGTGGACGAGCGCAACGGCCGTCTTGACGGCGGCGTCGTTGAGATCGATGAAGAAGCGGCGCATCTGCGTGGCGACGAGCATGCCCTTGTACACGATAGTGCGCGAGCTCATGGAGCAGACGTAGAAGATCTTGTCGCGCAGGGCAAACTCGGCATCGGCCTTCTTCTCGATGGTGCGGCGGCACACGTACAGGCGGCGCTCGAAGGCGTCACCTGCCGGCGTGTCGTCGGGGCGGCCCAGGAAGGCCTGCAGGATGGTGGGCATGCAGGCACGCGCCGTCTCGCCCAGGTCGTGCGGATCGACCGGCACCTCACGCCAAAAGAGCAGCGGCACGCCGGCCTCGGCGCAGCCCTCCTCAAACACGCGGCGGGCATCCTCTACGCCCTTGTCATCCTGCGGAAAGAACAGCATGGCCACACCATAGTCGCCCTCTGCCGGCAGAATCTGGCCGCACTTTTGAGCCTCTTTACGGAAAAGTGATGCGGAACCTGGAACAGGATGCCAGCGCCATCGCCGGTGTTCTTTTCGAGTCCCGTGCCGCCGCGGTGCTCCAAGTTGACCAGAATGGACAGCGCATCGTCCAGAATCTGGTGATGGCGCTCACCGTTGATATCGGCGAGCGCGCCGATGCCACATGCATCGTGGTCGAATTCGGGGCGATAAAGGCCCTGCTGCTGAGCGGAATCTGCCTGCATCGCGATCCTCCCCTAGATATTAGACAGTCAGTTGACTAGGCATACTATGAGCATCGCCGGCCCGTTGTGTTTCCCGCCCGTTTCGAAACAATCGCGTAACGCACACCTTACGAGTGGGCACCGCCGACCTCAAGGGCGAAAACATAGGCCCCAAGTTCGACCTGCAAACTCACCTCTTCATACATCTCAATCTGTAACAGTAAGACCCAATTTCGACGACTAACTGTTACAGATTGAGATGTTTTCGAGAGACGGTTCCAAATGTCTCAATCTGTAACATGAAGGGCCGGTTTTTGCAGCTAACTGTTACAGATCGAGATTTTCCATAGGACCATTTCTTCCTGTCTCGATCTGTAACACCTAGGCCCAATTTCCATCCCTAGTTGTTACAGATCGAGACATTTCGGCAGCCCCCTTTCACCATCCCATTCAAATACAACAATTTTGTTAGTCTTGGTTAACTTTTAAGGTTAAAACGGGTATCCTTTGCGGCGTCAAGCAAACGGCACGCACACCGTGCCAGATCAAGGAGGCCCCTATGGCGCACCAAGCAGACCAGCAGACGATGCAACTCGTCCTTATCCGTCACGGAGAGTCCGAGTGGAACAAGCTCAACCTGTTCACCGGCTGGACCGATGTTGAGCTCACCGACACGGGCCGCGAAGAAGCCGCAGCAGGCGGTCGAGCCCTCAAAGAAGCCGGTTTCGACTTTGACGTCTGCTACACTTCGCGCCTCAAGCGCGCGATCCACACCCTCAACATCGTGCTCGGCCAAATGGATCGCGAGTGGCTGCCCGTCATCAAATCCTGGAAGCTCAACGAGCGCCACTACGGCGCGTTGCAGGGTCTCAACAAGGCCGATGCCGCGGCGGAGCACGGCGACGAGCAGGTGCTCATCTGGCGCCGCTCCTTCGATATCTGCCCGCCGGCACTCGAGCCGAACGACGCGCGCGATCCCCACACCCAGGAGCAATACCGTGATGTCGCGCCTGATCAGCTGCCCTATACCGAATGCCTCAAGGACACGATCGCCCGCGCCTGGCCCTATTTCGAAGACGAGATTCGCCCCCAGATGCTCGCTGGCAAGCGCGTACTCATCGCCGCACACGGCAACTCCCTGCGCTCACTCGTCATGAAGCTCGAGCACCTCACGCCCGAGGAGATCCTCAAGGTCAACATCCCCACCGGCGTGCCGCTCGTCTACACCTTCGATACCGATTTCAATGTCCTCGACAAGCGCTACATCGGCGACCCGGCGACCATCGCCGCCAAGATCGACGCCGTGGCCAATCAGGGCAAAGCGCACAAGTAGCCCCAACCCAAATCCGACGCGTGGCGCCGCACGACCCAGATGCGACGTCACGCCGCCCATACGCAGGAGCGCACCATGCTCAACCATCTCAAACAACACTTTGGCTCCCGACGCACCGGTGGTCACGGAGGCCTAGACATTGCGCGGCATATCGGCCCCGGGCTGCTCGTGACCGTCGGCTTTATCGACCCGGGCAATTGGGCCTCCAATATGGCCGCGGGCTCGCAGTTTGGCTACGCGCTGCTGTGGATCGTCACGCTGTCCACGATTATGCTCATCGTGCTGCAGCACAACGCGGCGCACTTGGGCATCGCCACGGGCGCCTGCCTTGCCGAGGCCACAACCCGCTTTCTCCCCCGCATCGTGGGACGCGCGGTGCTCGGCAGCGCCTATCTCGCGACTGTCGCCACCGCCATGGCCGAAGTCCTGGGTGGCGCGATTGCCCTTCAAATGCTCTTTGGGCTGCCCGTGCGCGCGGGCTGCGTCATCGTGGCGGCAGTATCGATGGCGATGCTCATGACGAACTCCTACAAGCATGCCGAACGCTGGATCATCGCCTTCGTAGGCGTGGTAGGACTCTCGTTTTTGGCCGAGCTTGCACTAGTCAAGGTCGACTGGCCGCAAGCCGCCGCAAGCTGGATCACGCCTAGTATGCCCACTGGCTCTGCCGCGATTATCGTGAGCGTCCTGGGTGCGGTCGTTATGCCACACAACCTTTTTCTGCACTCCGAGGTCATCCAATCCATGCACTTCGAAGGCCAAGGCGAGCAGGTTATCGAAGAACGTCTGCGCTACGAGCTCTTCGACACGCTCTTTTCGATGGGCGTGGGCTGGGCAATCAACTCGGCCATGGTCATCCTGGCCGCAACGACCTTCTTTGCGCACGGCATGGTCGTAGACGACCTCGCCGTCGCAGCGGCCACGCTCTCCCCCATTCTGGGCCCGGCAAGCTCGACCATCTTTGCCGTGGCGCTGCTGTTTGCGGGCCTCTCGAGTAGTGTGACGGCGGGTATGGCGGCGGGCACCATCACTGCGGGCATGTTCGACGAGGAATACGACATCCACGACCGACATTCCTCGGTCGGGGTGGCGGCCTGTTTCGCCGGAGCAGTGGCGGCGTGCCTGGTCGTTCCAAATCCTTTTGAAGGTCTCATCTGGAGTCAGGCACTGCTGTCGCTTCAACTGCCGATTACGGTCTTTGTGCTCATACGGCTCACCAGTTCACCCCGCGTCATGGGCAAATTCGCCAACTCGCGTCCACTCAACGCGCTGCTTGTAGGGATCGGTGCCATCGTGACGATTCTCGATGTCGTGTTGTTGGCAGGGATGTAATGGGGCGGGGGCACCTACCCAGGCAAACGTCTCGATATGTAACAAGTGGGCCCAATTTCCACCGTTAGATGTTACAGATTGAGACAAAAGGTCGGCCGGACTCACAACAGACAGGATCGGCCAACAGCAACCGTGATCCCTTGGGGGCGGAGGAAAAGGGCCCCGGCCGAGAATTCGACCGAGGCCCTTGGACAGAGCTATGTTCGGCTTTCGCCGTGTGTCTGCGAGCTACTCCTCGACGAGCTCAAACTGATCGGGACCGACGCCGCACACCGGGCACACATAATCCTCGGGCAGCTCGGGCGTATCGACCTCAACCTCGTAACCGCAAACGACGCACACGAACTTATACGTCTTCTTCTCCTCAGCCATGATGTTCTCCTCTCAAACGCGACTGGTGATGTACTTCATTTATCAGTATAGATTCTCAATAATATAATGCAAGTATTTTTAAAACATTTCTAGCCTTGATACGAGGACGCCTTCGGAGGCGTCTTGCCCTTCAGGACCTTATGGTAGTAATCGTAGGTGAGCGGCGTCTCGTCACTCAAGCGCTCGGCATCCTCGACCTCGCCGATAAACAGTAGATGCGTGCCAACATCCACAGTGTCGATCAAATGGCAGCTAAACAGGGCCGCCGCGTGCTCGGGCACATAGGGCATGCCCAGAGCCGTCTCGCGGGTCTCGTATTTGGCAAACTTGTCATAATCGCTGCTGGTGCGGAACCCAAAGTTACCGATGTAGAGCATATCGGCGGTCTGATCGATCACGGTCAGCGCGAACGCTTTGGCCGAAGCGATGACGCCCGAGGTGACGTTGTCCTTGTTCACGGCAACCGAAATGCGCGGCGGCATGGACGTCACCTGCACCGCAGTGTTGATGACGCAGCCGGCGCGCAGCCCGTCTGCCGCGGCGCTCACCACGTACAGACCGCTCGGCATGGTAAAGAACGCAGTTTTGTCCATAACAATCACTCCCCTAACCCGGGTTGGAACCTCATGGATGTATGTACCCACAAAAAAGGCGGCGCCCACAACGGACACCACCTTTGAGACATATGTGTCAAAACAGTATAAGCAAGATGAGACGCCCGCAGTTGCGGTGAAATAAGGACTGAATAGCCCCTCAAACAGGCAAAACAGTCCGTATTCCACCGTAACTTATACAGAACGCCTAGCGATTGCGCTCCTTGAGGGCGCGGTCGATCTCGCGCTGGACATCGCGCTTGGCCATATCCTCGCGCTTGTCGTAAAGCTTCTTGCCGCGGCCTAGGCCCAGCAGCAGCTTTACGCGGCCGTCGGTATTAAAGTAGAGCTCCAGCGGCACCAGCGCATAGCCGCGGTTGCGAAGTTTGCCGTCAAGAAAGCCGATCTCCTTGCGGTGCAGCAGCAGACGGCGCCGACGGTCGGGATCGCGATTCCACACGCCACCATGGCTATAAGGGTGGATATGCAGGCCGACGAGCCAGCACTCCCCGCCACGAATCAGTGCGAAGGTATCGGTAATCTGGCACGCGCGCTCGCGAATCGACTTGACCTCGGTACCGCTCAGCTCAATACCGCACTCAAACGTCTCATCGATAAAGTACTCGTGATGTGCCGAGCGATTCTTGGAAATGAGCTTGCGCTCGCGCTTACTGGGCATCGCCGGCCTCCTTGGCGCCATCGGCGTTTGAGCCCGCAGCCTCGCGCTTTGCCTTGCGCTCGGCGTTAAGCTCGGCATCACTCTCGCGCACCAGCTTGATAATCGCCGCGCACGCCTCTTCGCCCACCAGGTCGCGGGCACGGACCGTCAGGCGCGTAGCCTCCTGCTTGTCGCCGTCGCTTGCAGCATCGGTCGCGCACATGATCAGGCAGATGGCGATCTCGGCCGAAGGCGAGGTCGGCACGCCCTGCAGGGCGAGCTCACCCATCACATGGTCGTCACTCTCGTCCGCGGCATCCGGATAGGTGGTATGGATCTTGTTGAGCAGGCGCGTCGTATGCGCATCATTGGGCGCCAGGCGCAGCGCCAGACGCGCGCAGCCCACGGCAGCCGAAATGTTCTCGGTCTCGGGCTCCAAGAAGTACTGACCCAAGTTGGTGTAGGCGCGTGCGGCGCACTTACCGTCGCTCGCGCGCTCCAGCACCGAGAACGAGAGCGATGCCCACTCCTGCTTGTCCTCGAGCGCGCGGAACAGCTCGGCCAAGTCCAAGCGATAGTTGCAGTTCATGGGATCCCAACGCACGGCCTGCATCAGGGCATTCCGAGCACTCACATAATCCTGCTGGCGAATGTAGGCAAACGCCATGTCGGAGTACAGGCGGTCAAAGGGAACCTCGACCTGCACCAGCTCGCGCGGATCCTTCTCCACACGGCGATAGGCCAGGCGCTCAAACTTGCTGTCGAAGCTAAAGTACTGGCGCTTCTCCTCCGTCTTGCACTCAGCGTCGATATACTCCTCGGCGAGCTCCACCAGACGCTCAAGCAGCGGCGTCGCCGTAGCCAGGTCGCCCTGCGCCAGATAGTTCTCGGCATACGTGATGTCTTCCAAGCTGATAGGCAGGTCCATGACAACTCCTCGGTCCGGGCGGCAGACTCAACGCGCGCCTTAAATATCGGTCAATACACAAAACCCGGGTCTCTAACGAGGCCCGGGCGTTCAATTTTGGTAGCCCGTACCAGATTCGAACTGGTGATCTCCGCCTTGAGAGGGCGGCGTCCTAAACCGCTAGACGAACGGGCCATATGTAGCAAATGCAATGGCTGGGATGGAGGGAGTCGAACCCCCATTGACGGAACCAGAATCCGCTGTCCTGCCATTAGACGACATCCCAATGACTGCATCGCTGCGCTCGGCTGTGCCTTTGCGCAAGAAAGAAATATACGGGAAGTCCGGCCGTGACGCAAGCCCCAATTTTGACTTTTTTGAAATTCAGTCAAATACGGCCAACACGTGAAGGACCTGTGAAGTCGACCGCTGCACACGAAGGGCAAAACGCCGCGAGCGGTAGCCGTCAACCGTTGGCAGATTCTACCGCGAAAACGATAGCACCAGGCAACACAATCGAAGTATCAATGATCACGTAGATATCGAGGCGCCATGGACGAAGAGCTTGATTACCTATGGGAGACCCTGGGCCTCGAGATCACTGCTGACCTTTGGCCCGAACGGGACAAAATCCATCCCACTCTGCGCCCCGCCATCACGGTGATGCAGGCAAAATACCGCCGTGCATCCTTTTTGATCATGCGGATGTCATGGCACGCGGGACTCCCCGACCTTAAGCGAATCCAGGCAAGCCTCGTCGAGCTGTCCGGTATGCCGACTGTCATATCCGAGGCGCACCTGGAGCAGCGCCAGCGCGAGCGACTGCAACAGCAGCGGATTCCCTTTATCTGCCCCGGCGTTCAGGCATATCTGCCCTTTATGGACGAGGAGTACTGGAGCGGCAAGCCCAACAAGCACGTAAAGGTCTACGATCCGCACGAATGGGCGCAGCTGGAGGACTGACTGGGGCAAGCCTGCCGGCGGAAAGTGCGTCCCAGATTTCAAGCTCAAACTGATCCCCACTTTCCCATCGAGCCCTCAACCGGAAACCGTATCCCGTAATCGAAGCTCAAAACGGGTCGCGCTTTCCGCAGCCGCTACAGCAACGCCTCGACCCAAGCCGATTCCCTAAAGCCGGGAATCGCAAAGTCGTCGCCCACCAACAGCGGACGCTTGACCAGCATGCCGTCGGTCGCCAGCAGCTCGTAGCACTCCCGATCCGTCATGCCCGCATCTAGACGCGCCTTCAGGCCCAGCTCTCGATATTTCATGCCCGACGAATTAAAGAAGCGCCGCACCGGCAGTCCCGAACGAGCAATCCAGGTCGCAAGCTCATCAGCCGTGGGATTGTCCAAAACGATATCGCGGTCGATATACTCAACCCCGTATTCGTCCAGCCATGCCTTGGCCTTCTTACAGGTCGAGCACTTGGGATATTCAATAAACAGTACGGTCATGGGAATCCTCCGAATATAGATCGGCCAACGCAGGCACACGCCACACGAGGCGCCTTCGCATGATGGGCCAATTGTAGCCCACGGGTCACACGCTAAACGAACCGTACCCCGAATCCGCGTTTGATGAACGGCAGCAGCTCCATTGCCTCGGGCGTGATATGACCCGCAACGTTCATGCGCTCGTCACCGGGAAGATCGACCCGCGCAATCTCAAGCTCGCCTTCGTAGCGCCCATAGCCGCTATTGCTCACAGCGATCGACCCCGTCTTTCGTGACAGGCCGGCACCGGCATCCATCGGCACGGAATCCGGCTTAAGCGTCGTACGCGACTCCTGAGACCTAAAGATGAGGACGCTCGAGTCGGGCCGGTCATGATGAATCTGTCCGCGCACATAGGCATAACCGGGCTCAAGCTCGCATTGCAAGTCCACGTATCCGGCTGAAACTTGAGCAAACTGCGCCCAGCCCGCATCGGAAAGATCGGGGTCGCCGACCAACACAATGTCGCAATCGGCGCCATGTGCAAGCTCAAGCATGTTGAGGGCAACCTTAGACGCGCGACCGCGCTGCGCCTCAACCGTCGGCAGTCCCTCGAATACCGGCCCGCGAACGTTAGCATCACCCGGCACAAAAGCCATGATTTCGAATCCAAGCGCCGCAAGACGAAGATTCACCCGAGCAATGTCCTCCAGAGCTAAACCGGTATAAGGCTTGGGGTAAAAATTGTGGCAGGCGGCAAAACGAGTCACATCGGCACCGGCCTCACGCCACGATGCGATTTCATCAGAACTCACCGTCGATGCATTGACCACAATGCGAAATACACCGGACAGCTCCGCGACCCGCTGGGCGCTAAAGCCATAGTCCAAACGAAGGTATTCCAACCCCAGATCGCGCAGGTCCTCGATACGCTCAAGCCCGAGCAAATCGCACGTGCGCGGTCCCACATCGGCAATGAGCGCAATGCCGTGGGCGGAAAGCAGCGACAGTACATGACGGACCTTATCGGCATACGCCGCTCCCCCATCCTCGGGAATATGCAGCGAGGTGAACGCATAGCGTGCACCCGCCGCGGCGCCACGCTCAATCGTCCGCTCAATATCCTGCAGAGGGCTGGAAAGATAAATCGAAATACCCGTTTTCACGCTTCAACGCTCCTTTAAAAAAGGCCGGCGGAGCAGTTAGCCCCGCCGGCACAACCATAGCATCAAGAAATCTGCCGAGCGCCGCGAGCTCTGAGCAACACGGCTCGCGATATCAAACTACTCGCCAAAGAACTCGTTGATCTTCTGCTCGTCGACGCCAAAGAACCACGTCAGGACAAAGCCGGCGGCATAGGCAAGCAGCATAGCGGCAACGTAGCCGAGCTGCTGGCCAGGAACGACGATCAGCAGGCCAAACAGACCGGAAACGCCCTGAGAAACCGTGCCGATGTGAAGCAGCGCCGCGAGCGCGCCACCAAATCCGGCACCCAGGCAGGCCGTCACAAACGGACGAACGAGCGGCAGCGTAACAGCATACATCAGAGGCTCGCCCACACCCAGGATTCCAACGGGAATGGACTCTGCGACGTACTTCTTGAGCTTGGCGTTCTTGGTCTTAAAGTACAGCGCCAAACCGGCACCGACCTGGCCGCCGCCAGCCATCATAAGGATGGGAAGCAGGTAATTGATACCCTTGGTAGCGCCGTCGGGATCGTTGAGCATAGCGTGGATCGGCGTGAGCGCCTGATGCAGGCCGACGGACACCAGCGGCAAGAAGCCTGCCGACAGGATATAGCCGCCCAGGACGCCCAGCTTCTCGAAGATAAAGGTCAAAACGCTAAAGATGGCAGTCGTCAGCCATGCGCCAACCGGCTGGATGACGAGCATCAGAGCAAAGGCACCGATGATGAGCACCAGCAGCGGGGACAGGAACGTGTCGAGTGCGTTGGGCATAACCTTGCGAATCTGACGCTCCATCCAGGCAAAAAATGCACCAGCGATAAGAGCCGCGATCATGCCGCCCACTGCGGGGTTGTACTGCGCATTGGTGAGCGGCAGCAAAATGGCAGTGGCAGGATCAGCCGCGCCAGGCGCAAGCAGGGGCATGGCACTGTTGGCGATACACATCATGCCGGCGATGCCGCCCAGCGCAGCGGATCCACCAAACTCACGTGCCGCGTTATAGCCCACCAAGATGGGCAGATAGGCAAACAGGGCCCAGCCCATGGAACGAATGCCCTGGTACCACCACTCGCCCGCAAGCGCGCCTGCCGTCGAGACGTTAATGACGTTGCAGATACCGTTGATGAGGCCAGCCGCAATGATGCCGGGAAGCAGGGCGACGAAGACATTGGAAATCTTCTTGAGGAAGGCCTGAACCGGCTTGGACTCGTACTTTGCCTTCTGCGCGGCCTTGTTTGTGGCCGCAGCGTCAACCACGCTCTCGTCAGCAACGCCTTTCGCAAGGCCGGTGAGCTTGGAGAACTCCTCGAGCACCTTATTCACCTTGCCCGGACCCAGCACGATCTGCATCGTGTCGTCCTCGACCAAGCCCATCACGCCGTCGAGTGCCTTAATACCCTCCGTGTCGACGTTGCCCGTGTCTTTGACGGTCACGCGCAGGCGCGTCATGCACGCCGCGTTTGCCAACACGTTGTCTTTACCGCCCAAAAGGTCCAGCAGCTTTTGAGCCAGCTCTTTGTTCGTCATAACTCCTCCTTGTATTGGGTATCTCGTCTGGATGTCATATCAGCTCACGCCGCGCACCTATTGGGCATCGGCATTGCTCTTCTCATGGCCACTCACCGCAGCACGGACATGGCCTCTCGCTCGCTCAAGAGCTACCGCAGCCTGCTCGGCATCGCAGCCCAGCAGTACCGAGACAATAGCGGTTTTTACGTGGCCGCCGGCATCTGCAAGCGCCTGAATAGCGCGCTCGCGCGTGCAGCCGGTCGCCTCCATCACGATGTTCTGGCCGCGCACCACCAACTTCTCGTTCGTCTGCTGCACATCGACCATCAGGTTTTGGTATACCTTGCCGATCTTGACCATGGCACCGGTCGAAATCATGTTGAGAATGAGCTTTTGAACCGTTCCCGCCTTGAGCCTCGTTGAGCCGGTCAGCACCTCGGGACCGGGCACGGGTTCAATGGCAAGATCTGCGCTCTCCCCGATCTTCGACCCTTGGTTGCAGGCAATTGCAATGGTCTTGCACCCAGTTGCCTTGGCGTACACAAGGCCGCCCACCACATAGGGAGTACGACCGCTTGCCGCCAGGCCAACGACAAGATCCCTGTCCGAGAGTCCACGCTCCCGCAGGTCGCTCGCGCCAAGCTCCTCGCTGTCTTCGGCACCTTCGACAGCCTTGATAAACGCCGTCTCGCCTCCGGCAATGAGCCCGACAATCAGATCGGGTGACACGCCAAACGTGGGCGGACACTCCGAAGCGTCGAGTACACCCAGACGACCGCTGGTGCCTGCGCCCATGTAAAAGACGCGCCCGCCGCGCTCGAGTGCCTCAGCAGCCCAGTCGATTGCTGTGGCAACCTGGGGCAACACCTTCGTGACCGACTGGACGGCACGAAGATCCTCATCGTTCATCGTCGTGACGATTTGCAGCGATGTCATCGTATCGAGGTCCATTGAACTTTGATTACGCTGTTCGGTCGTGAATTTTGTTAAATCGAGCATTTCATTCACCTCATCTTTCCTGTTTCTCGATGTAGTTTTGCTTAATGACATGCGTCGCCCGTTCGTAGTCGCTGGCAACGTAAGCAGCGTACAGGGCATCGACAACCATAAGCTGGGCCATACGCGAAGCCATGGCACCGCTGCGGACCAAGGGTTCACTCGCAGCGACGCCGAGCACGGCATCGGCCACGGTGGCAAGCTTGGATGATCCATCTACTTTGGTAACGGCCACAACGGGACAGTTGTGACGTTGAGCCTCGGCGGTGCAGTCCAGCACCTCTTGCGTCAAGCCCGAGTAGCTAAAGGCGATTGCCATATCGCCCTCATGCATGTTCTTGGCACACAAGAGCTGATCATGCCAGTCGTCGTACAGATGGCACTCCTTGTCGACACGCATGAGCTTTTGCGCCAGATCGTGCGCGACCAAACGAGAGGCACCGATACCGAACAGATTGACCGCGCGTGCCCGCTTAAGATAGGCCGCACATCGCTCCAAGACGGTGTAATCGAGCGTTCGCGCCGTCGCTTCGATCGTGCGCACGTTGCTTTTCATCACCTTCCCCACGATACGTTCGACGCTGTCATCCATGGAGATGTCCTCGAGGGCTACGTCTTTCTTGTCACCTAAGAGCGCCAGCTCGGCAATCAGTTCGCGCTGGAACTCCTTGTAGCCCGCAAAACCCAAACGCTTGCAAAAGCGCAAAATGCTCGAGGGCGAGGAGAACGTGGCATCGGCAAGACCGCGGACGGACAGCCCGACCACCTCGTGCGGATGAGCGCTCACATATGCGATGACATTGCGTTCCGCCGGGCTCGCGCTGAGCTCACGCTCGCGAAGCCGCAAAAGCAATCCGTTTGCCATCTCAAACACCTCCGTTGAGAAGAATTAAAGACCAACGAACGATTCGTACCGGATACAAACAGCTTTTACGGTACATTGTGCCGCATCGTGGCGCACAAAGGACGAGCGTTCTACCGCTCGCCCCTCAAATCCGACCGCTCGGAAATACGCGCGACACAAAATAATTCAACAAGGTCGCATGATCAGAAACGGGTTTGTTACCGGCTAGCGCCTCGCATGGGCGCCGATGGGGCGCGTCTCGTGGTGCACCCATGCGGAGACCAGCAATACCAACAGCATCGCGGTGACATAGCCCGCAGCATCGAATCCTAAATCGATAACGTCGAAATGCCTGCCGGGAACAAAGATCTTATGTACCTGATCGCCAACGGAGCAGACGGCGCAAAAGAGCAACACGGGCACGCAACGGGAGCAAACGCTCCACGGACGCCTGGAAAAGCAAACCACGGCCACCGAGGCGAACAATCCGACGAAGAAAAACTCTACGGTATGGGCAACGCGACGGACGTTCGTGCCCACCCACATGCGAATGGAAGCAAGTCGGCCAGACCGGACATTCGAGGCAGCCGAATCGATGCCCCCGGTCATCCCGTTCTCGGTCTGAGCTTCACCCGTGGCATCGGCAGCCTGAACGCCCGTAGCCTGACCCTCCACCACGCGCGCGGTGGACTCGCTCAGCAACGACGTCTCCACCGCATTTTGCTCCGTCAGCACCCAGATGCCCGCCAGCGTTGCAGCGAACAGAATGATCGCGGTCCATCCGATTATTTGTTTTACGCGCGCCAAGGGCCTACCTCCTTTTTTGAATATCAGCGAGTGTAGCCCCAAATGACATCGTCACCGTATCAAAATTTGAATCGCAACAGGAAGCGACAAAGCGACGCAAACCCCTACCCCGCCTCGCGCATCCAGCGATCGAACGTCCCCACGCACACGCCCAGGCACTTTGCTGCCTGGCTGCGGGTAATATCGCCCGCCTCATAGCTATCGCGCACCAGCTCAAACTGAGGAGGGCACGGCTTGCGAGGTCGACCGAAACGGACCCCTCGCGCCCGCGCCGCTGCAATTCCCTCCGCTTGGCGCCGATGGATATTCTCGCGCTCCACCTGCGCCACGTAGCTCAGCAGTTGCAGCACAATATCGGCAATCAGGGTATTAGTCACATCCGGCGTGCCGCTTGCCCTGGCGCGCGTGTCAAGCAATGGCATGTCCAACACCACAATGGCAACCCCGAGCTCCTTGGTAATGCGACGCCATTCCTCAAGAATCTCGGAGTAATTACGACCAAGTCGGTCGATAGAAAGCACCACCAGCACGTCCCCGTCTCCCAGGACGTGCAGCAGCTCGCGATAGCGCGGTCGATCGAAGTCCTTGCCGCTCGCATGGTCGGCATAAATATTCGCCGAGCCCACGCCATAGGCGCCCAGCGCATCCAGCTGCCGATTAAGATTCTGATCGCGCGAACTCACCCGCGCATAACCATACACCGTCGCCATCTCATCCCCGCTTTCTTGTAAACCTGCCAAAAAGGGACAGGTTTATTTTGGTAGGTTTTACCTCTCGAATAGCAGGTAAGCGGGCGGCCGAGCAGACGGCAAGGTAGCCATGATCCAAATGCGGAGGGCGGCCCCGAAAGACCGCCCTCCGCTCTCCCGCCATGAGTCGAGATTTGGCTAATGGATAAGCTTAAAGTCCAAGTGCCCACGCGTGGTATTGACGCGCGAGACCTCGATAATCACGCGCTGACCCAGTTCATAGCGAGTCCCCGTGTCGGCACCTGCGAGCGTGAGCGCATCCTCGTCGAACTCGAACCACTCGTTGCCCAGGCTCTTGATCGAAACCAAGCCTTCGACCTGCGTCAGGTCCAAGCGCACAAAGAGGCCCATGCTGCTAACCCACGAGACGGTTCCGGCATAGCGCTCGCCCAGACGGTCCTCATAGTACTGGGCAATCTTGATCTTTTGCGTCGCATGGCTAGCGGCATCTGCCGCGCGCTCGGCATCGCTGCATGCGCGGCAGATCTGCGGCAGAATGCGCGGCAGCGACTCGCGCCCCTTGCCGATCAGCCGCGGCGTACGGACCAGGGCGTCCTTGCCGCCGAGCTGCTCATAGGCCAACTGCAGTTTGAGCACGCGGTGCACCACCAGATCGGGGTAGCGACGGATGGGACTCGTAAAGTGACAGTAGCACGGCGCGGCGAGCGCAAAGTGGCCCTCGTTGCGCGGCTTGTACAGTGCGCGCTGCATACTGCGCAGAAGCAGCGTGTTGACGAGCGGTGCGTTGGCCGTACCGGCGGCAGCATCAACTGCAGCCTGTAGCTCATCGGGACTCCCCAGGGCGATACCGGCAGCACGGCGATCGTCGATGATGCCTAGCTGCGCCAGCGCAACTGCGGCACCGTGCAGGCTATCGGGGCTCGGATCCTCATGCACGCGATAGCAGGCCTCGATATCACGGTCTGCCAGCCACTCTGCAACGCACTCGTTGGCGAGTAGCATGGCTTCCTCGATAAGCGACGTGGCACACGAACGCTCGCGCGCCACAATCTGCACGGGTACTCCGTCCTCATCCAATAGAGCGCGAATCTCGGCCGTGTCAAAATCGACTGAGCCGCGGGCACGACGAATACGACGGCGAAGTTCGGCGAGTTCGTTGGCGGCGACAAGGAAATCGCCGAGGTCGACGTTATAGCCGCGAGCAGTTTCCTCGCACGCAAGACCGCGCTCAAGCGCCTCCTCGCGCGAGGCCTCAGCAGCCGCAACATCCTCAGCGGCGCCTTCCAGCACCGAATACTCAACCGCGCCGGCACGCACCAGCAGCGCCTCGGCGCCGTCATAGTCCATACGCACACGCGAGCGAATCACGCTGGGGTAAGGATCGTAATGCCGCACGCGACCCTGCGCATCGAGCTCAATGTCAACGGTAAACGCAAGACGGTCCTCGTCAGGGCGAAGCGAGCATAGGTCACAGGACAGGCGTTCGGGCAGCATGGGAAGCACGCGATCGGCCAGATACACCGATGTCGTACGATGGCGAGCCTCAAGATCGATATGCCCGTCCCAAGCCACATAGTGAGAAACGTCAGCGATATGCACACCCAGCTTGTAGCCACCCTCGGGCGTGCGCTCAAGCGAAATGGCATCGTCAAAGTCGCGCGCGTCGACCGGGTCGATCGTGATGACAAAGCGGTCGCGCAGATCGCGGCGGAGCGGGTCCTTAAGCGCCGCGGACACATCGAGCGAAAGCCCCTCGGCCTCGTCCAGCGCGGCCTCGGGATAGCTATCGGTATAGCCGTAACGCGCCATCACGTATTGAACGCCCAAATCGGGCGCGTCATCTCCGCCAATGCGGCGTTCGATCGTCACGGTGCCCGATTCCAGGCGCGTCGGGTAGGTCAAAATGCGCGCGACAACGGCATCACCCGGGTGGACGCCCAGACGATCCGCCGAGGTATCCTCGGGCAGAATGAAGAAGTCGGCCTTCAGGCGCGAATCGAGCGGCTCGATCACACCGAGCGGACCAGCGGTCTGGTACGTACCCACCACGCTTATGGCTGCGCGCTCAACCACGCCTTCGATCACGGCGCGCCGCTCACCGTGCGGGCTGTTCTTAATGCTCACGGCAACGGTATCGCCATCCATGATCTCGCGCTTACCGCGGCCCATAACCTTGTAGTCGCCGCTCTCGGTTATGACATAGGCGCCATGCTCATGGAGCTGCACGCGCCCGGTCAGGCTCGGACGGCGTTCGCTGCGCACCGGCCCACGCTTATTGCGAGCACCGCGCTTATGCTTGTTATTGCGCCCCATGGCGCCTCCTTGCTATCGATGACGAACTCCAAAGAGTCTACCCAAATGATTCGCTTTCCTGCCGTCCCCTAGAGATCAAAAAACGGGCCGCCCCATAAGAGACGACCCGTTGGAAGGGATGAATTCCAGACATGCCTACACGCGCAGGTAGCGGCGCATGGCTATGGCAGAACCAAAGAGACCGATAATCACGCCGACCAGAATCAGCGCAGCATAGGTCACCAGGTAGTACTGCATCGGCAGGGCAAACGACATCCAGCCGATGCTCTCCTGCAAACGCGGAATCATCAGATTGCGCAGCAGCTCCAGAACGCCGATGGAAAGCAGCGAGCCCAAAATGGCCTGCAGTACTCCCTCGGTGATAAACGGGCCGCGAATGAAGCCGTTGCTGGCGCCGACCAGACGCATAATCGCAATCTCACGACGACGCGCCGTGATGGACAGGCGAATCGTATTGTTGATGAAGATGAATGCGATAAAGGTCAAAAGGCCAACGAGCACCACGGCGGCGATGCGGATGTAGTTGGTCACCTGGAACAGGCGGCTCACTTCCTCTTGGCCGTACAGCACGCTCGCGTTGACGTCGCCGTCATCCGCGATCTTCTGGAAGTCGGCGTTCTTCTTGAGCTTCTGGGCCGTGCTCTCGACCTTGGACGGATCGTCCATCTCAATTGCAAACGAAGCCGGCAGCGGGTTCTGGCCATCGAGCGCGCTCATGGTGGCGTCGGCGTTGCCCGACATCTTGCTCGTATACTCGGCCAGCGCGTCGTCCTTGTCCTTATAGGTCACGGACTTGACGTTATTCCACGTCTTAAGCTCGGCCTCAAAAGCCTGAACATCGGCCTGATCGGCGTCATCGCTAATGAACGCGTTGATGACAACCTGATCCTCGACGGTGCCGATCACGGAGTTCAGCATCGCGGAGCCCATGATGAACAGGCCGATGATAAACAGCGAAAGGAAGATCGTGATGACGGCGCCGAGCGAGGTAGTCCAGTTACGGAAGAAGTGACTGATTGCCTCTTTGAAGGAGTAGCCCACGTTAGTTGGTGCCATAGTTGCCGTAACCTCCCCTCTCCTGGTCGCGGATAACGTGGCCGCCCTCGAGGGCGATCACGCGACGGTGCATGCTATCGACCATCTCGCGGTCGTGCGTGGCGACGATCACGGTGGTGCCGGTGCGGTTAATACGCTCGAGCAGCTTCATGATGCCCAGCGAGATCGCCGGGTCGAGGTTGCCCGTGGGCTCGTCGCAGATCAGCAGCGGCGGACGGTTGACCATAGCGCGGGCGACGGCGACGCGCTGCTGCTCGCCACCGGAAAGCTGGTCGGGCAGCGAATCCATCTGATCGGCCAGACCGACCAGACGCAGCACCTCCGGCACCTGGCTGCGAATGACGCCCTTGGGCTTGCCGATGCACTGCAGGGCAAACGCCACGTTTTCGTAGGCGGTCTTTTGCGGCAGAAGCTTAAAGTCCTGGAACACGGCACCAATCTGACGACGCAGGAATGGGACCTTGCGGTTCTTGATCTTCATGAGGTCCTGGCCGGCGACCAAAATACGACCGCTTGTGGGCTTGACGTCGCGGTTGAGTGTCGACAGCAGCGTGGTCTTGCCCGAGCCGGAGTGACCGACCAAAAAGACGAACTCGCCCGGATAGATCTCGATGTTAATGTCGTCGAGTGCAGGCTTGTTGGGCTGTGCCGGATAGATCTTGGTGACATGCTCCATAAGGATGACGGGCTCGACACCGGCCTGCTTGGCCATCTTCTTGCGGCTGGCCTGCGGATCGATGGGCGCAAACACCGACGTAAAATCGGGGTTGTTGAGCGCGTTATCGAGGCTTGCGACCTCGGCTGCCTGATCGCTCTCGACCACCGGGGCAGCAGGCTGCGTGGGATCGGGAATAGCGGCAAAGAGGCCGGACTGCGCAGGCTGAGGAGCCGGTGTCGCAGGAGCCATGGGGTCGGGAATGCCGGCCATGCTAGGCTGCGGCGCGGCGGCGCCAGCCTGAGGCTGCTCCACGCGAGCGGTCACAGCCTGAACGGGCTCAAAACCCGCCGTGCCGGAAAGCGCGACATCGCTGGTGGGATTGTAGGCAAAGGGATCGGATGCCGGCTGTGCCTGATCTGCCGGCTGAGCGGGAGCCTGAGCAACAGGCTGGCCCTCTGAATCCGGAGTGGCGAAACGACTGCCCTGGACGCCTGTCTGCGTCTTGGGGGCATCATCGCCCGCACCGGAGGTACGGAAGTGGTTACCCACTGGTGCTCCTTATCGTCGTGCGTTTAAACTACATGAGCGCTTTGTATTTTAGCAGCATTAGCTTTACTGCACATAAGAAGCATGGCGGGGTTTGGGTCTCACCGGCCGGGCGCAGGGTTACCTCCCAAATCGTCCTCGCGCATGGCCTGCATTTGTCCTGCTCCTGCGGAGCTGCGGACAAACGCCGGCCTGCGCTGCGGAAAGATTTGGGAGGTAACCCTGCGCCCGGCCTGCGGCTACTATGGGGCCGACGCACCAACTTGAGATGCTGCGCATACAAAGTTGGAAGGGTCTGAATTGCACTTTGTTGGGATGGGCCCGTTTCCCCATGGGAACTTTGCTTGGCAGGACTCTAATTTTAATTCAGCATAAACAGGGGCGCCCTCTTTGAGGACGCCCCTGTTCTAGCTTGTTTGCGGTTGTCGAAGCGATGTTTTGCCTCGTCTTGCCTTATGCCAAGAACCCCTTGGTGGTCGCCACGATGTTGGCGGCGTCCAGGCCGTACTTGTGCAGGAGCTCGGCACCCGGGCCGGACTCGCCGAAGGTGTCGTTGACGCCAATCTTCTTGAGCGGCGTCGGGCACTGCTCACACAGAACGTCGGCAACGGCGCTGCCCAGGCCACCGATCACGGAGTGCTCCTCGACGGTCACGACGTGACCGGTCTTGGTGGCGCTCTTGACGATCAGGTCGGCGTCGATGGGCTTGATGGTGTGCATGTTGATGACCTCGGCATCGATGCCCTCGGCAGCGAGCTGCTCGGCGGCCTCGAGGGCCTCGCCGACCATTAGGCCGCAGGCGATGATGGTGACGTCGGTGCCCTCGCGCATGACGATGCCCTTGCCTACCTCGAACTTGTAGGTCTCGGGGTCGTTGATGACCGGCGAGGCCAGACGGGCAAAGCGCATGTACACGGGGCCGTCGCACTCGTAGGCGGCGCGCGTCACGGCGCGGGCCTCCACGTCGTCGGCGGGAACGATAACGGTCATGCCGGGGATGACGCACATGAGGGCGATATCCTCGCAGCACTGGTGCGTGGCGCCGTCCTCGCCCACCGAGATACCGGCGTGCGTGGCACCGATCTTAACGTTAAGGTGCGGATAGCCGATGGAGTTGCGGACCTGCTCAAAGGCGCGGCCAGCGGCAAACATGGCAAAGGTGCTCGCAAAAGCAACGCGGCCGGTGGTCGCGATACCGGCGGCAACACCCATCAGATTGCTCTCGGCAATGCCCACATCGAAGAAGCGGTCGGGGCAGGCTGCCTTAAACTTGCCGGTCTGCGTGGCGGCGGCCAGGTCGGCGTCGAGGACCACAAAGTCATCGTGCTCGTTGGCGAGCTCGACGAGGGCCTCACCGTAGCTTACGCGCGTGGCGATTTTCTTGACGTCTGCCATCCTAGAGCTCCTCTCCGGCGGCCGTGAGCTCTGCCATGGCCTGCTCAAACTGTTCATCGTTGGGGGCCTTGCCGTGCCAACCCACCTGGTTCTCCATAAAGGAAACGCCCTTGCCCTTGGTGGTCTCGGCGATGATGGCGGTCGGCTGACCCTTGGTGGCGCGGGCCTCGGCAAAGGCGGCGCGGATCTGATCGAAATCGTTGCCGTCGGCGAGCTCCACCACGTGGAACTTGAAGGCGCGGAACTTGTCGGCGAGCGGCATGGGGTCGTTGACCTCCTCGACGGGGCCGTCGATCTGCAGGCCATTGTGGTCGACGATCACGCAGAGGTTGTCAAGCCGCTGGTTGCCGGCAAACATGGCAGCCTCCCAAACCTGGCCCTCCTCGCTCTCGCCGTCGCCCAGCAGGGCGTAGGTGCGATAGTCGTCGCCCCAGTGCTTGGCGGCAACGGCCATGCCCACGGCGGCGGAGATGCCCTGGCCGAGCGAACCGGTGGACATATCGACGCCCGGGGTGTCGTTCATGTTGGGGTGACCTTGCAGGTGGCTGCCGATGTGGCGCAGCGTCTCGAGATCCTCCTTGGGGAAGAATCCGCGCTCGGCGAGCACGGCGTACAGACCAGGCGCGCAATGACCCTTGGAAAGCACGAAGCGATCGCGGTCGGCCTTGCGGGGGTCGGCCGGGTCGACGTTCATTTCCTCAAAGTACAGATAGGTCATGATGTCGGCAGCGCCGAGCGAACCGCCCGGATGGCCGGACTTGGCAGCGTGCACGCCGGTGACGATGCCCTTCCTTACCTCGTTGGCAACCTTTTTGAGCTCTTCGTCGCTCATTGTGCCTTCCTTTCATCCTCTTAAGACAAGATGCGCACGGCACGGAAAGGTAGTCCCAACACAGCCGCGATGCACGTACGTCATTCATTATGCTGGAAACTGGAAGCTTTACCAGAGTATTTATCATTATTTGAACAATTGAGCAGGCAGAACCGCTGATGAAACGGTTTATCAATGTGAACGTCTTTTGGATGGAACGCAGTCGGCCCTACGCGTTAATGTCCTTGAATCCCTCACCGAAGGTTTCCGTAACGTCGGCGACCGTCACAATGGCGTGAGGATCGCGCTCGCGCACGATCGTTTTGAGCGTGTTGAGCTCGCGACGGTTCACGATTACCATGATCACCGGTTTCTCGGCGCCCGAGTACATACCGGTCGCCCTAAACTTGGTGCAGCCGCGACCCAGGCCATACATGATGTCGGCCGCGATATCGGGAAACTTGTCCGAGATGATGAGCACCATACGGCGCCTGTTGCCGCCGTCGACCACGGCATCGATCACGTAGCCGCTAATGACCATCGAAAGGCCCGCATACAGCGCGTTTTCGACCGAGAAGACTGGAGCCGACAGCGCGCACACGGCAACGTCGATCGCCATGACGGTGGAGCCCACCGGTAGTGACGTATTGCGCGAGATGATCTGGCCGATCGTGTCGGAGCCGCCGGTGTTGGCACCGGCGCGCAGCACCATGCCATAGCCGATGCCCGTGATAATGCCGCCCCACATAGCGGGCAGCATCAGATCGGCATGTGCCAGCGGCGCCACAAACGGAGCGAACAGGTCGGTGAAAAAACCCAGCAGCACAAAACCGGTCGCCGTCTGCACCACGTAGAACATGCCACCCTCGCGCATAACAACCAGCAGCAGCAAGGCATTCATCACGATGGTCTGGATACCGACGGGAAGCGATATGCCATGCGAGGCGCCGACCGCCTGAATAATGGTGGCAAGGCCTGTGACGCCGCCGGCGGCAAGGCCGTTGGGGATCAAAAACAAGTCTGTCGCGATAGCTGCCAGGGCGCAGCCAAACATAATCTTGGGCAAGTCATGAAAGAAGTTCATCGAAAGAATGCGCTTGATGTCCAGACGATATGCCATACTGCCTCCCTCAAAAAAGCGCACCCAAACGAGTGCGCTTTGAACTTCTTGCTGTATTCGATTCTACCGATTCACCGGGCAAATACCACCCCTGCGAAGTGTTTGCATCGACCCGGAGCCAATCATGTGCCTAGGCAGACGATGCTTCCGCATCGGCGTTGCCGGTTGCCCAACGATGGTAGCCGATCACAAACGGATCCAGATCGCCATCGTCGAGAACGGCCTCGACGTTGCTGGTCTCCACGCCCGTGCGCAGGTCCTTGACCATCTGATACGGGTAGAGCACGTAGCTGCGAATCTGGTTGCCAAAACCGATCGTGGTCTTGGGCCCGCGAATCTCATCCAGGGCCTCGGCGCGCTTCTCGAGCTCGATCTCGTACAGACGGGCCTTGAGAATCTGCATGCACGCGGCCTTGTTTTGAATCTGGCTGCGCTCGTTTTGGCAAGTGACAACGATGCCGCTGGGAAAATGCGTAACGCGTACGGCGGAGTCGGTGGTGTTGACGCCCTGACCGCCCGGGCCGCTCGCGTGATACACGTCCACACGGATATCGTCGGGACTGATCTCGATGTCGATATCGTCAGGCAGCACGGGAATGACCTCGACGCCGGCAAACGTGGTCTGGCGGCGCTTCTTGTCGTCGGTGGGGCTAATGCGCACCAGACGGTGGACGCCGGCCTCGGCGCGCAGCATGCCAAACGCGTCCTTGCCCTCGACGGTAAAGGTCGCACGGTCGATGCCGATGACCTCAGCCGCGGGGCAGTCGTTAATGGTGACCTTCCAGCCGCGACGCTGGCAGTACTTCATGTACATCTTAAAGAGCATGAAGGTCCAGTCCTGTGCCTCCAGGCCACCCTGTCCGGGCTTGATGGTCACAATCGCGTCGCCGTGATCGAACTCACCGGTAAACCAGCTCGAAAGCTCGAGCTCGTCGATAGCGCGGGCCAGGCGTTCTGCCGTAGCGGCAGCCTCCTCGCGCAATGCGGCGGCATCGGGGTCGTCGCCCATCTCCTCGGCAAGCTCCAGCGCCGCGCGGGCGTCAGATAGCTCGCCGCGCGCGGTATCCACGGCAGCGATATCTTCCTTGGCGCGAGCGATCTCCTCCATGGTGGCGCGAGCGGCGTCGGCGTCATCCCAAAAGCCGGGGGCCACGCTTTTTGCCTCGAGCTCGGTCACGCGCGTGCGCTTCTCGTCCAAATGAAGATACGACTCGACCTCGCCGAGCCGGTCCGCAAACGCGTCCAGCTCGGCGGGCGTTACCTCTAAAGCCTCGGCCATTAACGATTCCTGCCGTGGCAGTACTTGAACTTCTTGCCGCTGCCGCAGGGGCAAAGGTCGTTGCGGCCCACGTTGACATAAGGGTCATCGCTCTCGGACTTGCGGTAGGTGGTCACCTTGCCGCCGTTGTTGACAGCAGCCGGGCCTCCCTGGACGGCCGTACGAGCCTGAACCTGTGCCTGCTTGCGCAGCACCGAGCTGCCGTTGTCGCCATCGACGTCGGCGGGGCCGGAGAAGCGCGCACCCTCGAGCGCGGGGTCCTCCTTGTGCTCCACGGCCTGCGGGGCGGCCTTGATCTCGATGCGCAGAACGGTGCGCAGGTAATCCTCGTACATGGTGTCAACGAGCATCTGGAAGGCACCATAAGCCTCAGTCTTGTACTCGACCAGCGGGTCGCGCTGGCCAAAGCCGCGCAGTCCGATACCGGTCTTGAGGTAGTCCATCTCCTGCAGGTAGTTCATCCAGCGGGTATCGATGACGCGCAGCATGACCTGGGTGTTGAGCTCGCGCATGAGGTCCTCACCCAGGCGCTCGGCCTTCATGTTGTAGCACTTCTCAACGTAGGCCAGGACATCGGCAGCCAGGGCCTCGAAGTCCTCGTCGGGGAACTTGGGCGTGTCGATATGCCCGGTGAGCTCCACGACCCACTTGCGCAGGCCCTCGAGATCGCGCTCGCCATCGTGGCTGTCCTTGGTGCAGAACTCCTGAACACAGCGGTACACGGTATCGTGCATGACCTCGGTGATGTGATCGGTCAGGTCCTTGCCGTCCAGAATCTTGTTGCGCTCGGCGTAGATGACCTGGCGCTGCTTGTTCATGACGTCGTCGTACTCAAGAACGCTCTTGCGCATGGAGAAGTTGATGCTCTCGACCTTGTGCTGGGCGTTCTCGACGGCCTTGGAGATGATCTTGTGCTGGATGGGCATGTCGTCGCCCATGTCGGCGGTAACCATCATCTTGGAAACGCGGTCCATCTTGTCGCCGCCGAACAGGCGCATGAGGTCGTCCTCGAGCGACAGGTAGAACTGAGTCTCGCCCGGATCGCCCTGACGACCGGAGCGGCCACGCAGTTGGTTGTCGATACGACGGGACTCATGGCGCTCGGTGCCGATGACGGTCAGGCCGCCGGCGGCAAGCACGCGCTCGCGTTCGGCCTTGCAGGTCTCCTTGGCCTCAGCGTTAAACTGCTCGAGCTGCTCGGGCGTCACGTCCTCCATGGTCAGGCCCTCGTACTCAAGGCGCTCGCGCACCAGCTCGTCGGGATTGCCACCCAGCAGGATGTCGGTACCACGACCGGCCATGTTAGTAGCGATGGTCACGGCGCCGTAGCGTCCGGCCTGGGCAACGATATGAGCCTCGCGCTCGTGATGCTTAGCGTTGAGGACCTCGTGCGCGATACCGCGCTTGGTAAGGGCGGCCGACAGCTTCTCGGAGCTTTCGATGGAGACGGTGCCCACCAGGACCGGCTGGCCCTTGGCGTGACGTCGCTCGACGTCGTCGGCAACGGCGTTGTACTTGGCCTGGATGGTGCGGTACACCAGGTCCTCGTGGTCGACACGCTGAACGGGCTTGTTGGAGGGGATAACCTCGACGGGCAGCTTGTAGATCTCGCGGAACTCGGCATCCTCGGTGAGTGCCGTACCGGTCATGCCGGAGAGCTTGTCATACAGACGGAAGTAGTTCTGCAAGGTGATGGTGGCCAGCGTCTGGTTCTCCTCGCGCACGAGCACGCCCTCTTTGGCCTCGATGGCCTGATGCAGGCCCTCGGAGTAGCGGCGGCCTTCCATGATGCGGCCGGTGAACTCGTCGACGATCTTGACCTCGCCGTTGGTGACCACGTACTGCTTGTCGCGGTGGAACATGTACTGGGCCTTCAGCGCCTGCTGCAGGTGGTTGACCAGCTGACCGGAGAGATCGGCATAGATGTCATCGATACCCAGGCGGCGCTCAATCTTCTTAAGGCCGCGCTCGGTGGCGGCGATAGTGTGCTTGGCCTCGTCCATGACGTAGTCGCCCGTGGGCTCTACGTCCTCGGTGGCGGTGAGCATGTCGTGCGAGACGTCCTCGCCGCGCTCAAGGCCGCGCACGGCACGCGCGAAGTCCTTGTAGGTGCTGGCGGACTTGGTGCCGGCACCCGAGATGATGAGCGGGGTACGTGCCTCGTCGATCAGGATGGAGTCGACCTCGTCGACGATGGCGTAATGGTGGCCGCGCTGCACGCGCTGCTCGGGGCGAGTGACCATGTTGTCGCGCAGGTAATCGAAACCGAACTCGGAGTTGGTGCCGTAGGTGACGTCTGCCTGGTAGGCCGGACGCTTGAGCTCGAGCGGCATGTTGTTCTGGAGCAGACCGACGGTCATTCCCAGGTACTTGTAGATGCGGCCCATCCACTCGGAGTCGCGCTTGGCCAGGTAATCGTTGACGGTAACGACGTGTACACCCTTGCCGGCAATAGCGTTGAGGTAGCCGGCCAGCGTGGAGACCAGGGTCTTGCCTTCGCCGGTCTTCATCTCGGCGATATGCCCCTCGTGCAGTGCCATGGCGCCAATGAGCTGCACGTCAAAGTGACGCATGCCCGTGATGCGCTTGGAAGCCTCACGCACGGTGGCAAAAGCCTCGGGGAGCATGTCGTCGAGCGACTCGCCGTTGGCGTAACGCTCACGGAACTTATCGGTCTGGGCGCGGAGCTCTTCCTCGGTCATCTTCTCAAACTGGGGCTCAAGACCGTTGATCTGATCGACGATCTTGTAGTAGCGCTTAAGGTCCTTATCGGATCCAAAGGACAGCAGCTTTGACATGAATCCCATGTGGTTTTCCTTTTTGGCCATCGCCCACGCCATGCAGCCTCGGGCGAGTTAAACACAGATAAATGTACTTTAGCCAAACAGGACGCGGCCTATACGGTCGACCTCGACCGCCACGTAATAACTACGACCCGACCGACCTGCCAAAAAGGGACTGGTTTATTTTGGCAGGTTTTATCTGGGAAAACGCCGTCACTCTGCCATTTGGTGCAAACCAACCTGTCCCCTTCGCACCAATCTGGTGCAATGGGGACGAGCTAGCTTGCACCAATAAAAAGAAAAGGGCCGCGCACCCGAACGGATGCACGGCCCTTATGCCATGAATGCGAGCGATTCCGCGGCGAGCTATTTACTCAGCAGCCTCGGTGGTCTCGGCCTCGGCAGCGGCCTCCTCGACGGGAGCCTCGGCGGCCTGCTTGGCAGCCTCCTCGGCAAACTTAGCGGCACGCTTAGCCTTCTCGGCAGCCTTAGCCTCAGCGGCGGCCTTGCGAGCAGCCTCGGCCTCAGCAGCCTTGGCGGCCTTAGCAGCCTTGGCCTCCTCAGCCTTCTTGAGCTGGGCGGCAGCGGCGCCACCGAACTTGTCGGCGAAGCGCTGGACGCGTCCACCGGTGTCGACGAACTTCTGCTGGCCGGTGTAGAACGGGTGGCACTCGTTGCAAAGCTCGACCTTCATCTCGGACACGGTAGCGTGCGTCTTGAAGGTGTTGCCGCAGGAGCACGTCACCGTGCACTCGACATACTGGGGATGGATACCCTGCTTCATGGTAGGACTCCTTATTGGTCAGGCGCTGGTTACCGATCAGCGCATAAGGCGTCTTGGTTTCCGACCAAGACAACAAACTCGGCTATGGTACCACGGCGCCGCGCGTCCCACAAAAGGTTCACGGTCTTTTCGGCACAACACGAGCTGGACCTTAAATATCAACTTCATCCGAACACTCCCCCACATTCATCTCTCGTATGTATCGAGGTATTCCTGCTTGAGCGTCTGCGAGGACGACT
>JAQCQR010000006.1 GCA_027687465.1 Coriobacteriaceae bacterium AF08-21 | reverse complement strand
TGTACGGATGAATATGGGAGGTGTTCGGATGAAGTTGCCAATCAAGGCCAAAAAGACTGGTTTGTGGTGCGATGCGGCTTGTGGGGCGGGCGGGGGTCGGTCCGTGGTAGACTATCGAACAACGTTTATTAATCGCGCGGTATCGTTGCCGTGAGAAGGGGTTGCGCCATGCAGGAGCTTGAGGATCGTATTCGCCATGACGGCATCGTAAAGGCCGGTAACGTCCTTAAGGTTGATGCCTTCCTCAACCACCAGTGCGACGTTGAGCTGTTTGACCACATGGGCGCCGAGTGGGCCCGTCTGTTCGAGGGCGTCGAGATCAACAAGATCCTGACGATTGAGGCTTCGGGCATTGGCATGGCCTGCATCGCGGCTCAGCATTTTGGCGGTGTGCCGGTGGTCTTTGCCAAGAAGGCGCAGTCCATCAACCTCGACGGCGAGCAGTATGCCACGACCATTTACTCCTTTACCAAGCAAAAGGAGTACCCGGTCATCGTCGGCAAGCGCTTCCTGTCCGAGGGCGACAAGGTCCTGATTATCGACGACTTCTTGGCCAACGGCTGCGCGCTCGAGGGTCTTATCAAGATCTGCGAGGCTGCAGGTGCCGAGGTATCCGGCATTGGCATCGCCGTTGAGAAGGGCTTCCAGGGCGGTGGCGATAAGCTCCGCGAGCGCGGCTTCCGCGTTGAGAGCCTGGCCCGTATCGCCGATATGGACTGCGATACCGGCGAGATCACCTTCGCCTAAGCGCGCAACACAAGCGATTGGTATGCGATGTGACAAAGGGACTGTCCCTTTGTCACATTTTTTGTATGAGGGGAGGTGTTGATATGGATGAGAACAAGATGGGATGGCGCGAGTACGCGCGCTATGCCGAGATGTCGGTCGAGGAGTTGGCACGCGACTGCGAGGTTCAGGTGTTTCGTGCGACGGGCCCGGGTGGCCAGGGTGTGAACACGACAGACTCTGCGGTGCGCATGAAACATGGGCCCACGGGAATTGTCGTGACGGCGCGCGAGAGCCGTAGTCAGTTTCAGAATCGTGCGAGCTGTCTGCGTAAGCTGAGGGCAGAGCTTGAGCGTCGTGGCCGTCCACCGCGCCGTCGCGTCAAGACCAAAGTGCCACAGCGATCGCGCCAGCGCAGGCTCAACGACAAACACTTCAACGCCATTAAAAAGGCTAACCGTCGCAACCCGGGCGGGGAGGAATGATCTTCTCAATAAGTTGCGGTGAAATAGGGACTGTTTCGCGGCTTTAACTGCATAAACAGTCCCTATTTCACCGCAACTTAGGTGGGGTTAGCGGGTTGGGTGCCAGACTTGGAGGGCGCCGGGTAGGATGTCGACTTCGATGCGCGAGGCGACGATGGGCTCGCCGTCGGCCTGGATGGGGTAGTCGGGCTCCTCAAAAGTTAGCTCGGCATGGCGGCAGCGGCGCATGCGAACCGGTGGCAACTTGGTATGGTGGCCGTCCTTGGCCGAAAGGAACATAGGCAGGGCTACCGCGCGAGGGACGGGGCCGCAGGCGTAGCAGACGTCGAGCATGCCGTCGCAGGGGTCGGCATCGGGGCAGATGCGATAGCCCGAGCCATAGGTAGGACCAAGCTGAATCGCCATGATGATCGCCCTCACGCGCTCGGCGGGCGCGCCGTCAAAGCTGACTGTCATGGGGTAGTTGCGATAGCGCAGGCCAAACTGCTCAAGTCCCGAAAGGGTGTAGAGCGGAGCACCCGTCAAGCCGGTCTTTTTGCGCAGCTCGGTGGTGCCAAGGCCGATGGCGGCATCAATACCGACGGAGAGCGTCTGGTCGTAATGCTCGACGATCGCCTCGCCGCTGCCGCTTGCGGGGTTCCATGAGCGAATCCGCCCGATGTCCTGACGCTGCAGCTCACAGGTGAGTAGCGCGCCAAAATCCTTGCCGGAGAAATCGTCGATACCGAGGGTCTGGGCAAAATCATTGCCGGAGCCTACGGGCAGGACGGCAAGCGCCGGTCGAACCGTCTCTTCCTGCGCCATGAGCCCATTGACGACCTCGTGGATCACGCCGTCGCCGCCAAGAGCGATAACGGTGCGGTAGCCCTGGGCCTGTGCGGCAAGTTCCTTGGCATGCCCCATGCGCTCGGTCAGTACCAAGTCAAACTGGGATGAGCGCGCGGTCATGTCTAAAAAGCGCTGCAGGCGCTCAGCAACCTCGCGCGCCGCACCCGATTGGGCGGCTGGGTTGGCGATGATGAGCGTGCGACCAAAATCAGTTGCGTGCATGGGGCAACTCCCGGCGTATAACGTGACGGTGCGGTCGCGCTCGGGTCGAATTGCCCCCGATTGTGGCTGCACGGCGAATACTAACGTCTACTCTATCAGGTCGTTGTGGCGCTCGATAGCATCCGCTACCGTACCACCCTCATCCACAATAAGCGAACGGCGCTTGGGTGAGATGATGCGCTGGGCGGGGTACACGCCGCGGTGTCCGCCGGTTAGGTAGCTGATAAAGGCCACGATGACAAAGAACCCGGCGGCTGTGCCGTGGAACAGGTCGATGGCCATCATGCAGGTGGTGATGGGCACGTTGAGGCCGGCGCAGAACACGCCGAGCATGCCGAGAGCCGCCAGAAAACTGGGGTCGAGCCCGGTAAGGCAACCAATCCAGCCACCGAGTGCCGCACCGATGCCAAACAGGGGCGTGACCTCGCCGCCTTGGAAGCCCGCGCCCAGGGTAAGCGCTGTGACGACCAACTTGATGACTGCGTTCGCCAGGGTGGTGTTGCCTGCAAATCCGGCGCCGGAAAGCCACGTGGAAAGGCCGGCGTAGTCCCAGGCGTCGAGGAGGGCATAGGCGGCCAAAACCACGAGTGCGCCTATAAGTGCGCGAACGAGGTAATTGGTGATAAAGCGACCGTACAGGCTTTTGACGGTTCGAACCGACCAGGCAAAGAGGCGCGCGGTGAGACCAAAGATAATGGCGCTGATAACAACGATGGCAACCGTCCGCGGCGTCATGTCGGGGACGCTGGCGATGACATTCGCTTCGTACTCGGTACCCAGGGCGAGTGATGTAAAGTAGCCGGTAAACGAGGCGACCAGGCAGTAGATGCCCGCGGTGTAGTCGATCTTGCCGATAAAGCACATCTCCATGCCAAAGAAAGCTCCGGCAAGGGGCGAACCGAATACGGCGCCAAAGGCCGACGAGATGCCGGCGAGCATGAGGTCGTGGTGGTCATGCTTTTTGAGGTGGGCGAGGCTCGAGATGTTGCTGGCGATGGTGCCGCCAATCTGCACCGCGGCTCCCTCGCGACCGGCCGACCCGCCTGTTAGGTGCGTGAGCGTGGAGCAGACGAAGGTGAGAACGGCCATGCGCATATGGATGAGGCGTGTGCCCAGAGCGGAGTCGATGACCAGGTTGTTACCGCGTTTGGCGGCAAGGCCGTGGTTTTTGTACACCCATGCGGTGGCAACGCCCACAACGGGAAGCAAGGCGTAGACCCATGCATGGTGCTCGCGATAGTCGGTCGCGATATTCAGCGAGGTCAAAAACGCCCAGGCGGCAACGCCCATGGCGAGCGAGACGATGACGACGAGTGTGAGCAACTTGGCGCTCGCGAGTAGGTTGCGGGCGTTGCGGCGCGTGTCGGCGGCCAAGAGATGCTCGGAGCGGGTGAGCTGATGCCTGCCGGCCATGATGACGTCGTTCAGGGAGAAAAAGCCGCCGTCGTCGAGCGACTGAGAATGATCCTGCGCTTCGTTTGCGCTTTCGGGTTTGTCGGTAAAAGTCATACGTTCCTCTTTTGGGTTGCAACACGAGCATTATAAAACGCGGTAAACGCGACGAGCCGGTGGGTTGGTTTTGGTTTTGTTTCGCGGCTTGCGGCCGACAGATGTATTCGCGGCCGCGGGCCAGGTCTTGAGCAGGCGGCGAGGGATTATACTGAGAGAAACATAAAGAATCGGCGCTTTTGTTGCGCGCCGCAGCATGCTAGAGGTGTATATGGCTGAGAAACTCATTCCGTTGGAGGACGCGCAGGCGATCGTCTTGTCGCACGTGAATCGCACCGAAGTCGTCGAGATTCCCGTGTGGCAGGCCGCCGGTCTTCCCTTGGCAGAGGATGCGGTGGCCGATATCGACATCTCGCCGTTTGCCAACAGCGCTATGGACGGATATGCCGTGCGCTCGGCGGATTTGGCGCAGGCATCTGGCGAGGCGCCGGTGACGCTCGACGTTATCGGACACGAGGCCGCGGGCCATGTGTTTGAGGGCGCAATCGGCGCGGGCGAGACCGTCCGTATTATGACGGGTGCACCGGTGCCCGAAGGTGCGGATGCCGTTGTGAAATACGAGGTCGTCGAGGTACTCGACGGCGACGGCAACGAGGGCTCACACGTGAGCTTCTCGGCACCGGCTAAGGTGGGGGAGAACGTTCGAGCTGCAGGCGAGGAGGCCCATGCCGGTGATGTTGTGATGCACGCTGGCGAGGTTGTGGCCCCGGCCGGCGCCGGTTTGCTGGCGAGCGCCGGTTACGCGAACGTTAGAGTGCACGCCGCCCCGCGTGTGGGCGTTATCTCGCTGGGCACGGAGCTGGTCGCGGCCGGCCAACTGCCGGCGCTTGGGCAGATTCGCGATTCCAATTCCTCGGCGTTAATGGCCGAGGCACTCGATGCTGGGGCCGACCCAGTGTTCTACGGCATTGCGCCCGACGACGAGCGGGCGATTGCCGAGCTTGTGTACCGCGCCGCGCAAGAGTGCGATTTTGTCATTACGAGCGGTGGCGCCTCGGCAGGCGACTACGACTACGTGACGGCGCTGGTCCAGCGCGAGGGCGAGGTGCTGTTTGACCGCATCTCGATGCGTCCGGGCAAGGCCATCACGTTTGGGCTGCTCGGCGGCAAGCCGTATCTGGGGCTTTCGGGCAATCCCGCGGCGGCGTATGTGGGCTTTGAGATGCTCGCCCGCCCGGCGATCCGCAAGATGCGCGGTTTTGCCGAGGGGGCGCGTCCCGTGCAGCAGGCGATGCTCACGCACGGCGTGAAAAAGCGACAGCATCGCCGCTTCTTCGATCGCGCCACGGTTTTGCGCGACCCCGAGACCGGTGAGCTGTTGGTGACCGAGGCCAAGACGCAGAATTCGGCGTTGCTCGGCACGATGCAGCGGGCCAACTGCCTGCTGCGTATTGACGAAGGTCCGTGCGAGCTCAAGGCGGGCGACATCGTGGATGTTGTGCGTGTCGACCTGCCTGAGGGCGCCGTGTTGTAGGAGGAATGCTATGGAGCTGAAGATATCGATCGTGACGTGTTCGGATACGCGGGACCTTGCCCAGGACGAGGCTGGAGCCGCACTCGAGGAACTTATCGAGGCGCAGGGCTGGACGGTCGTTTCACATCTGGTCGTGCGCGACGACGTCAGCGAGATCGGTGATGCCATTGTGGAAGCCGCCGATGAGTGCCACGCCAATGTCGTGCTCACCTGCGGCGGCACGGGGCTTTCGATGCGCGATGTGACGCCCGAGGCGACGCGTGCCGTCTGCGATCGCGATGTGCCGGGTATTGCAGAGGCAATCCGTGCGTACTCCATGACCAAGACGCGCCGCGCTATGCTCTCGCGCGCTATTTGCATGCAACGAGGTCATACACTTGTCGTAAACTTTCCCGGTTCTACGAAGGCCGCCCGCGAAAGCTGGGAGGCCATAGCGGACCAGCTGGAGCATGCGGCTCAGATGACAGCGGGCGGCGGACATACCAACTAAGCGGTTTACCTGCGGCGGAGCGACCTGAACGGCTGCTCCGCCTTTTATTTGCGCCCAAGGGGACGGCATTCTGTAGGCATGCTTGAAACTATATTCTCAGACGAGAATAATTTCTCATAATCATTATTCGCATCGAAGTATAATCAAATTACAGAATAAAGCCCGCGGTGGGGTACCCGGGCACAAGGTACGAAAGGGTTGAACATGTTCGATATGGTTTCTCGCCGCGGATTCGTCTCACTCTCCGCTGTCGCCGCTGCCGGCCTTGGGCTTGCCGGCTGCTCCGGCAACAAGGAGCCTGAGGCGACCGGCTCCGATGCCGGCTCCGCCAAGGCCTCTTCCAAGAAGGAAGCCGTCGAGCTGCAGGTCTTTGCCGCCAACTCGCTCGAGAAGGCTTTGCCCGAGGTTCAGAAGCTCTACACCGAGCAGACCGGTACCACCTTTGCCGACACGCAGTTTAAGGCGTCCGGCGACCTCGTTGAGCAGATGCGTGCCGGTGCCACGGTCGACGTGCTCATCACCGCTTCCAAGGGCACCATGGATGACGCTGAGACCGTCGAGCTCGTCGATACAGGCACGCGAGAGGACATGTTTGTCAACGACCTTGTGATCGTTCGCGCCGAGGGCTCCGATACCAAGGTCGAGGCCATTGCCGACGTCGCGAATCTGGACGGCAAGATCGCCATTGGCGACGCTAAGACCGTCCCCGCCGGCAAGTACGCCAACCAGGCGCTGGCTTCCGTGGGCCTCTATACCGGCACCGAGGGCGACGACGGCGAGTATGCGCCCGAGATCGCCGACAAGGTCGCACTGGCAGACAAAGTTGGTACCGCCGCCGCTTATGTGTCCACAGGCGACTGCGTGGCTGGCTTTGTCTATAGCTCCGACATCTTCCGCTACGACGGCATCGAGGAGGCCTTCGTGTGCCCTGAGGATTCGCATAAGCCCGTCGTGTACCCGGGTGCCGTTGCCGAGAGCTCCGAGCATGCCGACGAAGCCAAGGCGTTCATCGACTTTTGCCTGTCCAACAAGAAGGCTCAGAAGATTTGGGCTAAGTACGGCTTTGAGCTTTCCGCGTAGTGCGGCTTGGCGCGATAATTCCATCGTTTTGTGTTTCACTCCGTCCTTGTATTCGCTTGGAGCTTTTCGTGCTTAATAGATTCCGCATGCTTGTCGCCTGCGCTTTGACCTTCGCGCTTTGCTGGGTGCCGGGATTTGCGTTTGCTGGGGACACTGAGGACGGGGCCCAGGTTGCTGCGACCGCTCATGGGCTTTCCTATGGGATCGAGGGTTTTGAGCGGCTGGCCAAGGGGACCGCTCGTGCCATGGAGGGCCAGCCTGAGGGCTACCGGTTTCCCGTTGACGAGGACGTGGACCTTGTGGTGGCGCCTGCTGCCGATCGCGTTGTGGTGTGGGTATCGCCCAAAGCGGTCGAGAAGTATGGATTGGATCCGCAGGATAGCGAGTGCGTATCGGGTCTTAAGGCCCTCGTCTGTGAGCTCGACAGCGCAAACTGCATGGGAGGTGCGCGGCTAGGGGACGTGGATCTTCCTTGGTATGTCACGGCGGAAACAACGTTTGATGCCGGCGGGTATACCTATGGCTTTGACGAACGCGGTGCGGATGGGGACCGCTATGTGGTGATTGCATCAGCCTCGGGTGATGTCAAGGGCGGCGCGCGTTGGCTTGATAGCGCTCAAATGGTAGAAGCATCGTCTGTCGTGTTACGGGATGAGCAGGGGCCCTTGACCTTTCTGGCCTCCTTTTTGGGCGACATCGACTATCGCCCGTTTTGGGTGTCCATTAAAACGAGCGGCCTTGCCCTGCTGATTTCCTTTGCGCTGGGCCTGTTCGCCGCGTGGAAGACTATGGGTACCTCGAGTCGCATCAAGGGCCTGCTCGATTCGGTCTTTACGATTCCTATGGTGCTGCCGCCCACGGTCTGCGGCTTTCTGCTCCTCATGCTGTTTGGCCGCTCGACCGGGGTGGGCCAGTGGCTCATCGCGCACGGCGTCTCGCTTGTCTTTACGTGGCCCGCGGCGGTCATTTCGGCTGTCGTTGTGTCGTTCCCGCTCGTCTATCGTACGGCACTCGGAGCCTTCGAGAGCCTCGACACGCAGATGCTCGACGCCGCGCGAACCCTGGGCTGGTCCGAGCGCCGCATCTTTACCAGGCTTATGATGCCCCTTGGGTGGCCTTCTATTGCCGCCGGTACGGTCCTCGCCTTTGCCCGCGCCATGGGAGAGTTTGGCTGCACGCTGTTCTTTGCGGGCAACTATGCCGGTATTACGCAGACCATTCCGATTGCGATTTACTTTGAATGGATGGGCGGCAATACGTCGGTGGCCCTCTTTTGGGTCGTGGTCGTAATTGCGTTCAGCTTCCTGGTCATTCTGTTCATCAACATGTATACGGCGCATTCGCAAAAGTATCGCGAGCGTGGTCTCTCCCGTGCAGAGCGCAAACAGGCCAAAGATCTCGCCGGACAGGGCGATTCGCTCGACCCGGCGGGCGGCGATGCCTTGCGTATCGATCGCGAGGCGCTGGCCGAGCTTATGCGCGATGACGCCGTCTCGAAGGGAGGTCGATAGACCATGTCGCTTGTCTTGGATATCAAAAAGCGCTATCCCGGCTTTACCCTCGACATTCAGCTCGATGCCGGCGAGGAGCGTGTGGCGCTGCTGGGCGCCTCGGGTTGCGGCAAGAGCTGCACGCTGCGCTGCATTGCCGGCGTGGAGGCACCCGACGAGGGCAAGATCGTCGTCAACGGCGTGACCTTTTTTGACTCTGCGACGGGCATCAACCTTTCGCCCCAGGAGCGAAAATGCGCCCTGATGTTTCAAAGCTATCAGCTGTTTCCAAACATGACGGTGGCCGATAACGTATGTGCCGGCGTTGAGGGTGCAGGCGACGCCGCAGCGCGCAGACAACTTGCCGAGCGCTACTTGGGTATCTTTGGACTGGCCGACTTTGCCGACCGTTATCCCGCGCGCCTCTCGGGCGGCCAGCAGCAGCGTGTGGCGCTTGCTCGCATGGTGGCGGCACACCCGGGCATTTTTATGTTCGACGAGCCCATGAGCGCGCTCGACGCGTATCTCAAGAGCGCGCTTGAGCAGAACATGCTCGACCTGTTCGACGTCTGTAACCGTACCGTGCTCTACGTGAGCCACGATATTGACGAGGCATGCCGCCTGTGCGAGCGCATTTGCGTGATGCATAACGGGCATGTGGAGGAGATCGGCTCCGTCGAGGACGTGGTCCGCCGGCCGCAAACCTTGGCTGCGCTGCGCCTGACGGGCTGCAAGAATACGAGCCGCGCGCGTAAGATCGGCGACGAGGAAGTTGAGGCCCTCGACTGGGGCATGACCTTCAACGTGGGCCATGAGGTTCCCGATAACGTGGCGTACCTCGGTATTCGTGCGAGCTACTTCCATATGGACAACCGCGCAGAGCGGGGTCGTAACAGCTACGACCTGCATGTGGCTCGCGTGAGCGATTCGCGTTTTGAGCGCTTGGTGCTGTTGGACGTGCCACGTGTCGATGCGCCGACGCGCCTGCAGTGGAAGGTCAACAAAGTGAACGTAGCTGCCGACGGGCTGCCGCAGGCCGACGAGACCCTGCGCATGCACTTCGATGCGAGTAAGATCCACTTGGTTTGTCGATAGCGCCGGGTAATGCCGTCGGGGATATAAGCCTCGGCGGCTTTGTCTTGCCGTTCGCCGAATGAAGGATGACAAACTCTTATCAATCAAGATAATTATTTATTAAACGACGGCACACGAGGCTGTCGTACGAATGTCAACGGTGTTCGCAGGGGCGATGACCGTTGATATAGTTGACCTCGACTGGTTAAGGAGGGTGCGCACATGCCGCAGACGACATACATTCGCCGCGTTGCCGCGCGCGCCCAGCATATGGCTCGGAGTCGCATATGAGCAGGTATGTTCACGGCTCCGGGAGAGACGACGCACAACTAAATCATCGACCGCAAAGCAGGTTCCCTAAAATTCCGGGTTTGAGCACGGCCGGGCAATCGCCGTCCGTCGTGCATCGATACCGCTGTTATCCGTTTTTGGTTCGAGAGGGGAACCGTTATGGCTGAAGAATTCGATTTTCATCCGATGTGGGAGAGCCTCGGCATGAATCTTGCCGACCACGATATGCTGCTGGGCGCCGTGGGCCAGATGTACGGGGACATGTTCCTGTCGCAGAACAACCGCCCCAAGTCCACGTCCTACTTGGACTTTGTGGCCACCAACATCCATAGCGGCCGCATTAAGGAGATGCTCGACAAGAAGGAGGCTGGCGAGGCCACCAAAATCGTGGGCTCGTTCTGCGTGTACGTGCCTGAGGAGATCGTGCTTGCCTGTGACGGCATTCCCGTTGGTCTGTGCTCGGGTGCCGATTGGGCAACGGACAAGGTCGAGGAGCACTTGCCGCGCAACACTTGTCCGCTTATCAAGAGCTTTGCCGGCTTTAAGCTGGGTGAGGTCTGCCCCTACATCGAGTCGAGTGACTTGGTGGTAGGCGAGAACACCTGTGATGGCAAGAAGAAGGCCTACGAGTTTTTTGCCACGCAAAAGAACATGTACGTCATGGATATTCCCAACGTGCACGACGAGTCGACGCTCGTGACCTGGAAGGCCGAGGTTAAAAAGCTTGCTGCCAAGATTGAGGAAGAGTGCGGCGTCACGATTACGCCTGAGCGTCTGAAGGCCGCCATCCGCGCCGTCAATGAGAAGCGTCGCGCCCTGCAGCGCCTCGCTGCCACGCGCGCTGCCGACCCAGCGCCCATTAGCGGTCTCGACAGCCTGCTGACCGTTCAGGCCGCCTTTATGGACGACACGCCGCGTCTGACCGGAGCCATCAACGATATGGCGGCCGAGTGTGAGCAGCGTGTCGAGGCCGGAGAGGGCGTGGCGCCCAAGGGAACCAAGCGCATCCTGTACACCGGCACGCCCATGGCTGTGCCCAACTGGAAGCTGTTCAACCTCATCGAGAAGGCCGGCGGCGTTGTGGTGGGCGAGGAGTCCTGCACGGGTTCGCGCTATTACAAGGACTTGGTCGATGAGTCCGGTGAGACGGTTGACGAGATGCTCGATGCTATCGCCGAGCGCTACTTTAAGATCAACTGTGCCGTCTTTACGCCCAACGATCAGCGTATGAAGGACATTGTTCAGATGGCCAAGGACCTGCATGCCGACGGCATTGTCGACGTGGCCCTGCAGTTCTGCACGCTCTACGAGATGGAGTCGTTTGCCGTGGAGAAGGCCGCCGAGGAGGCCGGCATTCCGTTTATGCACATCACGACCGACTACGCCGGCGAGGATGCAGGCCAACTGCAAACCAGGATTGAGGCTTTCTTGGAAACCATTTAGGGCTATCCGTCCCGGCGGCTTTCCCAGGCACCCGATCTTGCCGTTCAAACCGTCGCCTGCGAATCAAAGTACGCGACGCTCCTCTTTCACGGCAACCTCGGGCACCTGGGAAAGCCGTTTCCTTGGTTGGTTAAAAGGTTTGTTAAGGAGTTATATGTCGGAAAATATTGAGCAGCCGTTGCCGCGCACGTTTGAGGAGTTCAACGAGCAACGCAAAGCGGCGTTTATTCGCGTCAAGGATTATAAGCAGGCGCGTAATCGCCTGGTCGGCTTTTTGTGCAGCTATACGCCGCTCGAGATTATCGATGCCGCGGGGGCCGCAAGTGTCGCTCTGTGCGGTACGTCCGATGAGGTGATTCCCGAGGCCGAGAAGGTGCTGCCGGCAAACCTGTGCCCGCTCATCAAGTCGACCTACGGTTTTGCCTACTCGCAAAAGTGCCCGTTTACGTACTTTAGCGACATGATCATCGGCGAGACCACCTGCGACGGCAAGAAGAAGATGTACGAGCTACTCAACGAGCTCAAGCGCACGCACATTCTGCATCTTCCGCAGGGTCGCGATCGTGCCTACGAGCGTGAAGGCTGGTACGAGGAGTGCCGCCTACTCAAGGAGGAGCTCGAGAACTTCTACGGCATCACGATTACCGACGATGACCTGCGCGCCGCCGTCCGTCGTCGCAACCGTTTGCGTGCGGCCCAGCTCGAGATGTTTGCGCTGCAGGCTAACCAGCCGGCGGCCATGAGCGGCGTCGACCTGATGAGCACCATGTTTGCCGGTACGTTCAGCTTTGATATCGAGGCCTATACGGATCAGCTGGAGCAAAAGGTTGCCAAGCTGCGCGAGGCCTACGACGCGGGCGAGCGCCCGGTTGCGGCGGATGCCAAGCGCATTCTGATCACCGGCTGCCCGGTGGGCGGCGTGATCAACAAGATAGGCCGTACTATCGAGTCCAATGGCGGCGTGGTCGTGTGCATGGACGACTGCTCGGGTGAGCGCACGGCGGCCATGATGATCGACCCCGATGCTCCCGATATCCTGCGCGCCATCGCCGACCGCTACCTGGATATCAACTGCTCGGTCATGACGCCCAACGACGGTCGTATGGAAAACACGCTGGCCATGTGCGAGAAGTATCATGTCGATGGCGTAGTGGAGAGCGTGCTGCAGGCGTGCCACACCTTTAACGTGGAGAGTGCGCGCATGCAGGAGGCCGTCGAGGGTGCGGGTATTCCGTATATGAAGATCGAGACCGACTACAGCAACGGCGACATGGGCCAGATCGAGACCCGCATCGCCGCCTTCATCGAAACCCTCTAGCTTCCTCAGGCACCGGATCTTGCCCCTCAAACCGTCGCTTGCGTACCAAAGTACGCCGCGCTCCTCTTTCGGGGCAACCTCCGGCACCTGAGAAACCTAGAGCTAAGGCGCCTGAACGCGCCGCTGTCTTTGATGTTTGGATTAGGAGAGAGCCATGATAGGGATCGGGGTCGATATCGGGTCTACGGCGGCTAAGGCTGCTGTGGTCGATGGTGAGGGTTCGGTGGCGTGGACGTGCGTGCAGCCAACCGGGTTCTCCTCGGTCGATGCCGCCGATAGGTTGCGCGAGGCGCTCGCGGCGGCGGGCTTTGACGTTGCATCCGATTCTGCGCGTGTGGTGGCCACGGGTTACGGGCGCGTGGCTGTGCCATACGCCCACAAGGTTGTGACCGAGATTACCTGCCACGGCGCCGGTGCCGTGCGTCTGTTTGGCGATCGCGGCACGGTGATTGACGTGGGCGGCCAGGACACCAAGGTCATTCAGCTTAAAAATGGCCGCGTGGCCAAGTTTGCCATGAACGACAAGTGCGCTGCCGGCACGGGGCGCTTTTTGGAGATCATGGCCGACCGCCTAGGTATTTCTCAACAGCAGATGGCCGACCTGGCGCGTTCCGGCGAGCCTACCAAGATTTCCAGCATGTGCACGGTGTTTGCCGAAAGTGAGGTCATTAGCCTGATCGGTCGCGGTGAGCCGCGCGAGAACATCGCACGTGGCGTGATCGACAGCGTGGTCTCGCGCGTGGCGACCATGGCCGGGCAGGCCGCGGGCGCCCCGTACTACCTGACCGGTGGCCTGTGCGAGAACGCCTTCGTGGTGGAGCGGTTGGGCGAGCTGCTGGGGTCGCCGGTGACCACCTCGCCCCAGGCTCGCTTTACCGGTGCCATCGGCGCGGCGATTCGCGCACAGGCGCTCGATTAATGCATCGGCCGTGGGCCTGCATTCATGCGTATACTGGGAGGAAATGATTGACCGATGAGAGGAGGTATCGATGGCTGACGATCAGATTAAGCTCACGTCTATGACTGCCGCGAGCGGTTGAGCCGCTAAGTTGGCTCCTGGAGCCCTCGCCCAGGTCCTGGGCGACTTACCCAATGTGCATAACGACAACCTGCTCGTGGGGTTCGATACCTCCGACGATGCGAGTGTTTTTCGTGTTGGCGAAAACCTGGGCCTCGTGCAGTCCGTCGACTTCTTCCCGCCGATGGTCGACGACCCGTTCCTGTTTGGTCAGATCGCGGCGGCCAACTCGCTGTCGGACATTTATGCCATGGGTGGACGACCGAGCCATGCCATGAACCTGCTGTGCATTCCCAGTTGCCTGGGCGTCGAGGTCGCAGGTGAGATTCTGGCGGGTGGCGCCGACAAGTGCGTCGAGGCTGGCTGCACCATCGCGGGCGGCCACACCATCAACGACGACGAGCCCAAGTACGGCCTGTCCGTGAGTGGCTTTGTCGCGCTCGACCGCATGCTCGCCAACAGCGGTGCGCGCGTGGGCGATGTCCTACTGCTGACCAAGGCGATCGGCTCGGGCATTATCACCACGGCCATTAAGGGCGTGCTCATCGAGCAGGACGAGGCCGCAGCCATGTTTGACTCGATGCGCACCCTCAACGAGGCCCCGATTCGCCTGGCCGAGGGACTCGAGCTTCACGGCTGCACCGATGTCACGGGCTTTGGCCTGATCGGGCATGCGTGCGAGATGGCCGAGGGCTCGGGCGTGCAGATTGAGCTCGCGTCGGGGGCGGTGCCGCTCTTTGACCAGGTGCTCAATATGGCGCGTCTGGGCATTATCCCTGCCGGCGCCTACCGCAACCAGGATTTCTTTGGCCCGCGCGTGGCGGCCGACGATGACCTGGAGCCGGGAATGCTGGATGCGCTGTACGATCCGCAGACCTCGGGCGGCCTGCTCATCGCAGCGCCTGCTGCCGATGTGGATGAGCTCGCCCGCCGCCTGCATGCCGAAGGTCGCGTTGCCGCCACAATCGGCCGCGTGTGCGAGGCGGTGCCGGGTGGTCCTGCCGTTCACGTTGTGCATTAAGGAAAACCGTTTATGCGACCGTCTACTGTTCTGGGCGGTCCCTTTTGAAAGGATTTGCTATGTCTACCAAAATTGAAGTCAATGCCATGGGCGATGCCTGCCCGCTGCCCGTCGTCAAGACGCTCAAAGCTCTGAAGCAGCTTGATGGCGAGGGTGTTGTCGTGACCTCGGTCGACAACGAGACGGCCGTCAAGAACATCTCCAAGATGGCACAGGAAAAGGGCTGCACGGCCTCGGTCGAGAAGGTCGCCGATGCCGAGTGGCACGTGATCGTGGCGACCGCCGGCGCCGTTGCCGTGGCCGATCCTGAGCAGGACGGCGCCGCTTTCTGCGACGCCAGCGCCGGCAAGGGCAAGCTGGTCGTGGCCGTCTACACCGATTGCATGGGTCGCGGCGACGATGAGCTGGGCCACAAGCTCATGAAGGCCTTTATCTTTGCCGTGACGCAGCAGGAGGAGCTGCCCGCCACGATGCTCTTCTACAACGGCGGCGCCAAACTCACCGTCGAGGGGTCGCCGGTGCTTGACGACCTCAAGGGCCTGGCCGAGCAGGGTGTCGAGATCCTTACCTGCGGCACCTGCCTCGACCACTTTGGCATTAAGGACCAGCTTGCCGTGGGCGATGTCACGAACATGTACGTGATCGTCGAAAAGATGGAGCAGGCCGGCCGCGTCGTGCGTCCGTAGCGCCTGGGTGGGATTGCCATGAGAGAAAAGCGCCCGGCGCTTGTCATCACGTTTCCCACCACGGCGGCCGCCATGGGCTGCGAGTCTCTGTGCCGTGAGCGTGGCCTTCCCGGGCGAACGATTCCCGTACCCGGAGAGGTTGCTGCCGGCTGCGGCCTGGCATGGAAAGCCCTGCCTGAAAATGAACCACTGCTGCGAAGCGAGCTTGCCGCGGCGGACGTTCCCACCGAGGGCTTTACTGTGATCGATATGTGGGAGGTCGTGCGATGATCTACCTGGATAACGCGGCGACGACCATGCACAGACCTCAGGCGGTCATCGATGCCGTGGTGCAGGCGATGTGCTCGCTCGGCAATGCTGGGCGAGGCGCCACGTCGGGTGCGCTCGACGCGGCGCGCACCATCCACAGCTGCCGCACCAAGCTTGCGCGCTTGCTGGGCTGCCCGCGGGTGGACCATATTTGTTTTACGCCCAACTCCACGGCGGCGCTCAACACCGCCATCAACGGCGTGGTGCGCCCCGGCGATCGTGTGGTCACGACGGTGCTCGAACACAACTCCGTGCTGCGTCCGCTCAACCGCCTGGCGGCAGAGCAGGGCGTGACTGTTGAGCATGCGGGCTGCGACGCGAACGGCGTGCTCGACTACGACGAGCTCGAGCAGCTGGTCACGCCGGGCACGCGTGCCGTGGTGGTGACACACGCCTCCAATGTGACCGGCAACGCGGTCGACATTGCACGCGTGGCTGCCATGGCCCATGCGGCCGGCGCGCTTGTGATCGTCGATGCCTCGCAGTCTGCCGGCACGGCGCATATCGATATGCAGGTCATGGGGCTCGACGTGGTGTGCTTTACCGGCCACAAGGGGCTCATGGGCCCGCAGGGGACCGGTGGCCTAGCCGTGGCGGAAGGCATTGACGTGGCTCCTTGGGCCATGGGTGGCACGGGCGTGCGCAGCTTCGATGCGCTGCAGCCGCAAGAGTGGCCCACGCGTCTTGAGGCGGGCACGCTCAACGGTCACGGTATCGCCGGCCTTTCCGCCGGCCTCGACGTTATCGAGGCCCAGGGCGGGGTAGAGGCGATTGCGGCACGCGAACGTGCGCTTGCCGAGCGCTTCCTCGCCGGCGTTCGCGACATTCCCGGCATTGCGCTCTACGGTGCGTTTGACCAGCCCGTGCGCTCGGCGATCGTTTCGCTTAACGTGGGCGATATCGATTCGGCCGAGGTCTCGGACGCGCTCATGCAAGGGTGGGGGATTGCGACGCGCCCCGGCGCCCACTGCGCTCCGCTCATGCACCGCGCACTGGGGACCGAGCGCCAGGGTGTCGTTCGCTTCTCGTTTGGGTATTTCAACACGGACGAGGAAGTCGACACCGCGATTGACGCTCTGCACGATTTAGCCTGCTAAAGCGTATATACTTGCGGGACGGGTCTTTTGCCCGTCCCGTTTTGTTTCGACCCGAAAGGTGGTCCTATGGCATCATCCGCCCCGCGCGGTCTGCGCTCCGACCATGTCCTCACCGTCGGCATCGCCCTGTTCTCGATGCTCTTTGGCGCCGGCAACCTCATTATTCCGCCGCTGCTGGCGCTGCAGGCGGGCTCTGCCACGCCGCTCGCCATGCTCGGCTTTCTGATTGCCGCCATCGGCCTTCCCGTCATGGGCTTTATCGCCGTGGCACTTGCCGGAACGGCGCGCGAGCTTGCCGGTCGTGTGCACCCCAAGTTTGGCGAGTTTTTTGTCGCGGCGGTGTATCTGGCTATCGGTCCGTGTCTGGCCATTCCGCGTACGAGTTCCACGGCCTTCGAGATGCTGGTGCCGCTGCTGCCCGAGGGTGTCTCGCTCGGCACGGCCCGCCTGGTGTTTGCCGTCGCCTTCTTTGCCGTCGCCTTTGTGCTCACGCTGCGCCCGGGTGTCATTACGCGCGTGCTCGGCCGCATTACGGGCCCCGCGCTCATCGCCCTTATCGTATTGGTCGTGGGCGCTGCCGTGGTCTCGCCGCTGGGTTCCGCTGCCGCGCCGCAGGCTCCTTACGATGCCGGTGCCGCCGTGCAGGGCTTTTTGACCGGTTATCAGACCATGGACCTGCTCGCGTCGCTCGCCTTTGGCATCATCATCGCCGAGACCATCCACGAGCTGGGCGTTACCGACGACAAGCGCGTGGCCTTCGAGATTTCGCGCTCCGGCGTGATCGCTGGTGTGCTCATGGCCATCATCTACTGCGGTCTGGCGCTTGCCGGCACGCAGCTGAGCACCGTGATGCCCGATGCCACCAACGGAGCCGCCATCCTCGCCCGCTCGGCCTCCATGCACTTTGGCCTTGCCGGCACGGTCGTGGTCTTTGCGATCTTCTTCCTCGCCTGCATGAACGTATGCATCGGTCTCATCAGCTGCTGCTCGCGCTACTTCTGCGAGACGTATGTGGTCGAAGGGGGAGCAGAGGCTTCCGAGGAGGCCATGCGCCGTCCCTTTGCGATACTCGCCTTTGTGTTCGCGGCGTTTTCGTGCGTGCTCTCAAACGTGGGTCTCGACGTGATCCTCATGTTCTCGGTGCCCATGCTCAACGCCCTGTACCCTGTTGCAATTGTTCTGGTGCTTATGGGCCTAGTGCACGGTTTTTGCGACGCGCATCCGCAGGTGTGGGTCTGGGTCGGCGGCGTTGTCGCGGTGCAGAGCGTGATCACCTCGATCCGCGACGCGTTCTTTGCAGGCGTGTGGCTGCCGTTCGATGCGCTGCCGCTGGCCGACATTGGAGCCGCATGGGCGCCGGTTGCCGTGGTGGCGTTTGTGATTGGCCTGCTCCACAGCCGGTTTGTCGCACATTCGAGGAGCTAGGGTATCGTCGCTTGCACAGGCGGGGAGTCTCCCCTATAATTTCCTTCGCTTTGGGACACGCAAGGTTTAGACCTTAGCTGCTCAACACCTTCGGGACGTGGCGCAGTTTGGTAGCGCGCCTGCTTTGGGAGCAGGATGTCGCAGGTTCAAATCCTGTCGTCCCGACCATATCTTGCGGGCGTAGTTCAATGGTAGAACCCCAGCCTTCCAAGCTGATGACGCGGGTTCGATTCCCGTCGCCCGCTCCAAGTAATTTGCAGGTCAGAGGTACGTTTACTTCTGACCTGTTTTGTTTTGACCGTCCGACGCGGGGCCTTTGCATTGGCAATGCTCGTCCCTGCTGATTAGGAAAGAAGTGACTGACATGGCAGATTTCAAGGCAGAATACCCCATCCCCGACTGCCTGGCGCCTGCCGCAATCGAGACCAAGACCGAGGCCGCCGGCGTTACCAAGGCCAGTCTGCCTGCCTCGAAGGCATTTTTGCTCGCCATGTTCGCCGGCGCGTTCATCGCCTTCGGCGGTCTGTTCTTCACGGTCTTTCTGAGCGATGCGTCCCTTGGCTGGGGCGCTCAGCGCTTTGTGGGCGGCCTGTGCTTTTGCCTGGGACTGGTGCTCGTGCTCATTTGCGGCGCGGAACTGTTTACCGGCAACTCGCTTATGGTCTGCGCGCTCAAGAGCAAAAAGATCACGCTCGTCCAGATGCTCAAGGCTTGGGTCGTTGTGTGGATCGGCAACTTTGCCGGCGCGCTGTTCGTTGTCTTTTTGGTTTACATGGCAGCTATTTATAAGCTCAACGGCGAGGCCGTTGCCAACACCATGGTGAGTGTCGCCGCCGGTAAGGTTTCGATTGACGCCGTCACCATCTTCTTCCGCGGCATTCTGTGCAACATCTTTGTGTGCCTGGCTGTATGGATCGGTACCGCCGGCAAGACCGTGGTCGATAAAGTCGTGGGTATTCTGCTGCCTATCGCCGCCTTTGTGTCATGCGGTTTTGAGCACTGCGTTGCCAACATGTACTTTTTGCCCATGGGTGCCGTGATGCACGCGTGCGGCTATGGAGCCGATGTCGCCGGCGCCGATGCCCTCAACGCCGCCGGGTTGGCGCTCAACCTTTCGGTCGCCACGCTGGGCAATATCGTAGGTGGCGCCCTGATCGTGGCGCTGGGCTACTGGTTTATCTACGCCAACAAAGAGTCCTAAAGGACCCAACCCATAACCGACCAAAAAGGGACAGGTTTATTTTGGCAGGTTTTGGACGAGGCGCTTCGCCGTCTTGTCGCGAGCTGCCATAATGGACCTGTCCCTTTTGTATTCGCGTCGTCACATTTTGGCCGATGACGACCAAGAGGGGCCTGCTTTTTATTGATTATGTCGAAGGGCTTTCCATGAGCGACTGCGAATCCATGCCTGCCGAGGTGCGCGACCGCCTGCGCTCCATTCCCGCCGTGCACGAGCTGCTGGCCGAGTGGCCGGTCATGAAGGCTGCCGGCGATGCGGGCGACACGTTGGTGCGCGAGGCGATTGACGCCGAGCTCGATGCCGAGCGCGCGGCGATTCGCTCTGGCGCCCCCGCTAGGAATAAGCGCGAGCTCGCCTTGGCTATCGAGCGGCGGTGCCACCGCCTGTCGCTGCCGACCCTGCGCCCTGCCGTTAACGCGACGGGCGTTGTGATTCACACCAACCTGGGCCGCGCTCCGCTCGCGCCCGCGGCGGTGCGGGCGGTGACCGATGTCGCTCGTGGCTACAGCACGCTTGAGTATGACGTCTCAACCTGCGCTCGCGGGGGCCGCAAAGAGCATGCCGCGCGTCTGCTGCGCACGCTCACGGGGGCGCAGGACGCCCTGGTCGTCAACAATAACGCCGCGGCGGTGCTGCTGGTGCTTGCCGCGCATGCGTGCGGCAAAGAGGTCATCGTGAGTCGCGGCGAGCTGGTCGAGGTGGGCGGTAGCTTCCGCATTCCCGACATCATGGCGGCCTCGGGCGCCAAGCTTGTCGAGGTGGGCTCGACCAACCGCACGCATCTGGATGATTATCGAAGCGCCATCACGCCCAACACGGCGATGATCCTGAAGGTTCATCCTTCCAACTACCGCATCGAGGGCTTCCACGAGGAGGTTTCCGTGGCGGAGCTTTCTGCGCTGGCGCATGAGCACGGGCTTTTGCTTTACGAGGACCAAGGCTCGGGTGCTTTGCTTGCAGACGGGGTGCTCGCCGATGCGGGGGAGAAGTCCACGTCCGCCTCGCTTTGCGCCGGCGCTGACCTTGTCTCGTGCTCGGGCGACAAGCTACTCGGTGCTTCGCAGGCGGGCATTATTCTCGGCAGCGACCAGGCGATTGCCACTTGTGCCTCGCATCCGCTGATGCGCGCGCTTCGCCCCGGCAAGCTCACGCTCGCGGCCCTCGAGGCCACCCTGCGCCTGTATGTGGCCGGTTCCGATACGGCACATCGGGAGATTCCGGTGCTCAACATGCTATCCGGCGCGCCGGCTCCGCTCGAGCGTCAGGCCAAGCGCCTGCGCGACCGCATGCTGCGTAAACTTCGCGAGGCTCAGTGCGAGGAGGCGGTGGAATTGCAGGTTGTCGAGGGCGCCTCTGCCCCCGGCGGCGGCTCGCTGCCGACCGTCGAGCTCCCAACATTTTGCGTTGCCGTCTGTCCCGCCGATGGGCGCCTGTCCACCGATGGCCTAAAGCGCGCCATGGTTCAAGAACCCGATACGCCGGTTGTGACGCGCGTGCAGCGCGACCAGGTGCTGTTTGACGTCCGCACGCTTTTGCACGATACCGACCTTGACCTGTGTGCGTCTGCGTTGACGGATGCCGTGCGGGCGGGTTTGCGTCGATGACGGCGCGTGAGCTTGTCGAATGTCCCGTTGTCGTTGGAACGGCGGGACACGTTGACCATGGAAAGTCGGCCCTCATCGAGGCGCTGACCGGAAAAAATCCCGACCGTCTGGAGGTCGAGAAGCGCCGCGGTATGACCACGGAGCTCGGTTTTGGAGAGTTGGCGCTGCCGAGCGGCAAGATTGTCGGCCTGGTCGATGTGCCCGGTCATGCGCACTACCTGCGCGCGATGGTGCAGGGCGCCACGGGCATCGACGTGGCAGTGCTGGTGGTTTCTGCCGTTGAGGGCGTGATGCTGCAGACGCGCGAGCACGTGCACGTTCTCGAGTTGTTGGGCGTGACGCGCATGGTCGTCGCGCTCACCATGCGCGACCTGGCCGACGACGAGACGGCGGAGCTCGCCGAGCTCGATGTGATGGATTTCCTTTCGGGCACCGTGTTCTCCGATGCCCCCGTGGTCCCCGTGTCGTCGCGCACGGGCGAGGGCGTCGAGGACGTGCGCGGGGCGATCGATGCCGCGATCGACGCGTTTCTGGCTGAATCCGCCGAGCGCTCCGAGCGCCCCGGCTTGGCCCCGCGTCTGCCCATCGACCGCTGCTTTTCCATCAAGGGCTCGGGCACCGTCGTCACGGGAACGCTTCACGACGCCCCCATCATGGTGGGCGACGAGCTTGTCTCGAGCCCGGCGGGCGTGCGCTGTCGCGTGCGCGCGATTCAGGTGCACGGCGACACGCCGCGCGCGCTTCCCGGCCAGCGCGTCGCCCTCAACATCGTGGGCGACGGGGTCGATGTCCTGCCCCGCGGCGAGGTCGTCTGCGGACCGAGCGCCGAGGGCTCGACGCTTAGGCTTATCGCGCGCTTCACCTATCTGGGGCGCGAGGGCGCCAAGCCCGTGCCCTTCGAGTCCGGCGCGCGCGTCCACGTGATGGCGGGCACGGCCGAGGTCATCGGGCGCATCATGCTCATGGAGGGCGAGGGACCCATTGAGGCCGGCGAGACCCGCATCGTACAGGTCCGCCTGGAGGAGCGTCTTCCCGTGCGCTCGGGCGACGGCCTCATCGTGCTCGCGTTCTCGCCGGTGGTGCTTATCGGCGGCGGACGCGTGCTGCTTTCGCAGTGCCGCCGCTCGCGCGAGCTCACGGATGCTGAGCGCTCGCTTCTCGCGGCTCTCGATGCGGGCGACCTCGCATCGACCGTCGCCGCGTGGCTCGGTATCCAGCGCCTGCCCGTGCCGGCAGCCGATGTCGCCCGTGCGATCGATCTTTCCGGTGCCGAGGCCGTAAGGCTCCTGCTCGCCGCGGTGGCGTCGGGCGATGCGGTCGCCCTTCATCCGGAGCACTCGACCGAGGAGCTCTATGCCGCCCCCGCCGTGCTCGATGCCGCCCTCACCGCGCTCGCCGACACGCTTGCCGCCATGCATGAGGCCGCGCCCAAGCAGACGGGTTTCACGCCGGGCGAGGTTGTGCATGTCGCCTGGCCGAAAGCGGGCGAAGATGTCGCCTCCGCGCTCATCCTCGAGGGCTGTGCGCGCGGCATCTGCGCCATCGACGGTGCCGAGGTCTTCGACTCGCATTCCGCCGCTGCGGCGTTACGCGTGGTGCGCGAGGCTAGCCATCGCATTGTGGCCCTGCTGGATGAGGCCGGCCTCGACGCGCCGACGCTGCCCGAGCTGGGACAGCAGTTGCAACTCGATCGCGACACCATGACGCGTGCGCTGCGCGAGCTTTCGCTCAACCACTCGATCGTTAAGGTCGAGCACGACGTTGCCTTGTCCGCCGCCGCCGAGGCCCATGCGCGTGAGGTTGTTTTTGCGGCTATCGAGGCTGCCGGCGGCGCTACCACCACGAGTGTATTGCGCGAGGCCTTGGGTGTGTCGCGCAAGCGAGCGATCAGCATCTTGGAGCACCTGGATGCCGTGCGCTTTACCGCACTCGACAAGGATGCCGGCGGCCTAAGATCGCTGCGTTAGGGGCTTTGCATCGCTGCCCTGGTCCTCCTTGCAGTTGCGGGCTGTTCGGTTTGGTAAAATACCGCCACGCTTGGGAACGGATGGGCTCCGGTGGGCCCCGCGGTCCTCAAAACCGTTGCGAGGCGTGCAAAACGTCTTGGATGTGTTCGATTCACATACGTTCCCGCCAACGTATCTCGCCAAAACCACCACAAAGGTGCCTGTCCCCTTTGTGGTGGTTTTGAAACGTGCGGGAAACAGCTTCGAAACACGCAACTTGCACGTCAGGCGCTCAAAAACGCATCTACCTGCATCGTAATCAAAATGAAACATCCGCCCGCGGTCTTATTCGTAACTTTGCGGCAACAGTGCGATATTATCCATACTCGATAAAGCTCGCGGCGCATAGGGTGCCGCGACCGACACTTTTCTTTCCCATCATTGGAGGAAGCATGAGCTACACGCAGAAAGTTCTCGACGAGCTCAAGGCCCGCTATCCCGAGCAGCCTGAGTTCATCCAGGCCGCGACCGAGATCCTCGGCACCATCCAGCCGGCGCTCGACGCCCACCCCGAGTACGAGGAGGCCGCCCTGCTTGAGCGCCTCGTCGAGCCCGAGCGCATCGTCATGTTCCGTGTTCCCTGGGTCGACGACCAGGGCAAGGTTCAGGTCAACCGCGGTTACCGCGTCGAGTTCAACTCTGCCATTGGACCCTACAAGGGCGGCCTGCGCTTTAATCCGACGGTCACCCTGGGCATGCTTAAGTTCCTGGGCCTGGAGCAGATCCTCAAGAACAGCCTGACCACCCTTCCCATGGGCGGCGGCAAGGGCGGCTCCGACTTTGACCCCAAGGGCAAGTCCAACAACGAGATCATGCACTTCTGCCAGTCCTTCATGACCGAGCTCTATCGCCACATTGGCCCCAACACCGACGTTCCCGCCGGCGACCTTGGCGTTGGCGGCCGCGAGGTTGCCTACATGTTCGGTCAGTACAAGCGCCTGACCAACGAGTGGACCGGCGTCCTCACTGGCAAGGGCCTCTCCTTTGGCGGCTCGCTCGCCCGTACCGAGGCCACCGGCTACGGCCTGGTCTACTTTGTGGACGAGTACCTCAAGAGCCGCGGCGACTCCTTCGAGGGCAAGAACGTCGTCGTTCACGGTTCCGGCAACGTTGCTATCTATGCCGTCCAGAAGGTCGCGCAGCTCGGCGGCAAGGTGCTGGCCTGCTCCGACACCCACGGCTGGGTCGAGGATCCCGACGGCATCGACTACTCCGTGCTCGAGCACGTCTACAACCAGAAGCGCTCCGGCCACGACAAGGGCGTCACGCTCGCCATGTACGTTGACGAGAAGCCCGGTGCCGTGTGGCACGAGGGCGACAGCCGCGGCGTGTGGCAGCTGCCCTGCGACATCGCCCTGCCCTGCGCCCGCGAGAACACGCTGCTGCTCGAGGACGCCCAGGCGCTCGTCGCCAACGGCTGCAAGGTGGTCGGCGAGGGCGCGAACATGCCCACGACCATCGAGGCCACGACCTACTTCCAAGAGAACGGCGTCGCCTTTATGCCCGGTAAGGCTGCCAACGCCGGCGGCGTGCTCGTGTCCGGCCTGGAGATGAGCCAGAACGCCGAGCACCTGTCCTGGACCTTCGAGGAGGTCGACGGCAAGCTCGAGCAGCTCATGCGCGGCATGTTCCACAACGTGGACGACACCGCCAAGGAGTACGGCCAGGAGGGCAACTTTGTCATGGGCGCCAACATCGCCGGCTTCCTGAAGGTCGCCGACGCCATGCTCGCTCAGGGCGTCTGCTAAGCCCAGCTCGACATAGCACCTGATGAGGCTCCCAGCATTTGTGCTGGGAGCCTTTTTCTATGGTGGTGAGGGCCGTGCGCCCTCGTTTGGTACACTTAGGGGTACTGGACAAGTAAAGAGATGGGGGAGAACGTGCTCAAGTTCGGTACCTACGTCCGTGTTGGAAACGCGGCCGAAGCCTATGAGCTCTTACAGAAGAACCGCAACAACAAGATTGTGGGCGGCGGCATCTGGATGCGCCTGGGTTCGCGTCGCGTGGCGACGGCGATTGACCTTTCGGCCTGCGGACTCGATCAGATCGAGGAGACCGAGACCGAGTTTCGCATCGGTGCCATGTGCACCCTACGCCAGCTCGAGCGCCATGCCGAGCTCAACGCGCTCGTCAACAATGTCTTTGAGTTTGCCGTCCACGATATCGTGGGCGTGCAGCTGCGCAATACCGCCACGGTGGGCGGCAGCATCTACGGCCGCTTTGGCTTCTCGGACGTGCTTTCGGCTTTTTTGGCACTCGATTCATACGTTAAGCTGACAGGTGCCGGCCGCGTGCCGCTCGCCGAGTTTGTGAACATGGGCTACTTGCGCGACGTGATCGAGCATGTTGTGGTCGTTAAACACGACTACCGCGCAAGCTACGAGGCCGTGCGCAAGGCCGCGACCGACTTCCCCTCGCTGAACGTCACCGCCGCCTGGTGGGACGGCTCCTGGCACGTCACCGTGGGTGCCCGCCCGCTGCGCGCTACCTTGCTGCAGGGCGAGGCATGTGGCCTTTCCAGCGAGCAGCCTTCCGAGGACGAGCTTCGCGCCCTTGCTGCATCCGTGCGTGCCCTGAGCTACGGAACCAACCTGTGGGGCTCGGTCGAGTACCGCCGTCGCATCTCGGCACCGCTCGCCGTCCAGGCCGTGCGTCGTGCCGCCGGAATCGAGCTTTCTGCCGCGCTTGCCCGCGAGCTCGAGACCGTGCAGATTCCTAAGTTTGCCACGGACGAGTATTCCTGCCGCCGCGTGCCCGGCGTCGATTCTAGCGAGGTGCGCTAATGGCTACCAAACTCATCGATCTTTCCTTTACGCTCAACGGCCGTAAGGTCAAGGTTCAGATTGCCCCCGACACTATGCTCTTTGCGCTGCTGCGCGAGCGGGGCTGTGCGTCGGTGCGCTGCGCCTGCGAGACCACCAACTGCGGCCTGTGCACGGTGTGGCTCGACGGCGACCCGGTGCTGAGCTGCTCGGTTCCCGCCGCCCGCGTTGAGGGCCACACCATCACCACGCTCGAGGGTCTCAAGGCCGAGTCCGAGGCGCTTGCCCGCGCGATGGCTGCCGAAGGCGCCGAGCAGTGCGGTTTTTGCGCCCCCGGCCTTATCATGAACGTGCTGGCGCTTGCCCGCGCCGCCAAGGAGGACCCGAGCCTCGTCGCCACGCGCGAGGAGCTGTCGCGCCAGCTCGCCGGCAACCTCTGCCGTTGCAGCGGCTACGAGAGCCAGCTGCGCGCCATTGTCCGCTTCCTCAACGAGTCCGGCGTGCAGGTGGGCTTTGAGATGCCCGAACTGCCGGTCAACGACACCAGCTGCGACGGTGTCTCGTACAAGCAGATCACCCATAAGCAGCCCAAGAAGGACTCGAAGGCGCTGCTCGAGGGCCGTCCCGTCTACACGGGCGATATGGTGCCCGCCGGGGCCCTGATCGTCAAACTCAAGCGCAGCCCCTATGCCCGCGCCAAGATCCGCTCCATCGATACGTCGCGCGCCCTGAAGGTGCCCGGCGTCGTGGTCGTCTACACTTACGAGGACGTGCCCAAGCGCCGCTTTACTATCGCCGGTCAGAGCTATCCGCAGCCGAGTCCCTACGACCGTTTGATTCTCGAGAACCTTGTGCGCTACCAAAACGAGGAGGTGGCGATCGTCGCTGCCGAGACCGAGGAGGCTGCCGACAAGGCGCTCAAGCTCATCAAGGTCGACTATGAGGTGCTCGAGCCCCTGCTCGACTTTACCCAGGCACTCGATAACGATATCGTGGTCCACCCCGAGGGCGACGTGACCTTTATGTTCCCGCAGGGCGGCGATGTCCCGCGCAACCTGGTGTGCAGCGGTACCAGCGATTTTGGCGACCTGGACGAGGCCTTCGCCCAGAGCGACATCGTCTTTGAGCGCACCTACACCAGCCAGGCCACGCAGACCGCGCCCATGGAGACCTTCCGCGCCTTCGCGACGACCGACGCGTTCGGCCGCATCTCGGTGACCTCCTCCACGCAGGTGCCCTTCCACGTGCGCCGCATGGTCGCGCAGTCGCTCGACATTCCGCAGTCGCAGGTGCAGGTCATTAAGCCGCGCATCGGCGGCGGCTTTGGCTCCAAGCAGACGGGCTGCTGCGAGATCTTCGTAGCGTTTGTGACGCAGCAGACTGGCCGTCCGAGCTACTGCTGCTACACCCGCGAGGAGACCATCACCGCGGGCAACTCGCGCCACCAGATGCAGATGACCGTCAAGTTGGGCGCCATGAACGACGGCACCATCACGGCCATCGACCTGCACACGCTGTCCAACGCCGGAGCGTACGGCGAGCACGCCACCACGACGATCGGCCTTTCGGGCCACAAGAGCCTGCCGATTTACAACCATGTGAAGGCGAGCCGCTTTAGCTGGGACACTGTCTACACCAATACCAACCGCGGCGGCGCGTATCGCGGCTACGGTGCCACCCAGGGCCAGTTTGCCGTGGAGAGCGCCGTTAACGAGCTCGCCGACATGCTGCACATGGACCCCGCCGACCTGCGCCTTAAGAACATCGTGCGCGAGGGCGAGATCATGCCGCAGTACTACAACGAAAAGCTCAACGCCTGCGCGCTCGACCGCTGCCTGCTGCGCGCGATGGACATGATCGGTTGGCGCGACAAGCCGCTGGCCGTCGACCTGGGCGACCGCGTGCGTGCTCTGGGCTGTGCGCTCACCATGCAGGGCTCGGGCATTTCCAACGTGGATATCGCCGGCATCGACATGCGCCTGGAAGAGGACGGCTTCATTACGCTTTCGACCGGCGCCACCGATAACGGCATGGGTGTCGACACGATCCTGGCGCAGATTGCCGCCGAGGAGCTGGGCGTGGAGAGCTCGCTGATCGTGGTGCGCGGCGTGGACACCGACGTGTCGCCGTTCGACGCCGGTTCGTACGCGAGCTCCGGTACCTACGTGACGGGCCTTGCCGCCAAGAACGCCGCGACCGAGCTGCGTGAGAAGATTTGTGCCAAGGCCGCCCAGATGTGGGATGTGGACGCCGCCGACGTGGTCTTCGATGGCCAGTACGTGCGTCTGTCCGACGAGCGCGCCGCGCGCGAGCAGAACCGCTACCTCACGCTGCGCGACTTTGCCAACCTGTGCGTCAAGAACATCGCGGGCGGCGACGCGCTCACCTCGCATGCTTCTGCCTGCCTGCCCGTTTCGCCTCCGCCGTTTATGGCCGGCATTGCCGAGGTCGAGGTCGACAAGGCCACCGGCAAGGTGACTGTGGTGGACTACGCGGCGGCTGTGGACTGCGGCACCGTGATCAACGAGGCACTCGCGCGCGTCCAGGCCGAGGGCGGCATTGCCCAGGGCATCGGCCACGCGCTCTACGAGATCGTCGAGCACGACGACCGCGGCCGCCTGCGCACCGGCAACTTTATGAGCTACAAGCTGCCCACGCGCCTGGACATCGGCAGTATTCGCGTGGCCTTTGAGCCGAGCTACGAGCCGACGGGCCCGTTTGGCGCCAAGTCGATCGGCGAGGTCGTCATTAACACGCCGCTCGCCGCCGTGGCCTCGGCCGTGGCACACGCCACCGGCCACCAGGTGCGCTCGCTGCCGATCACGCCCGAGAAGGCCCTGCTGGGGGAGTAGCGGGTCGGCGAACAAGTCGTAATGGGCGGGGCGGGGCAACTCGCCCCGCCTTTCGCACTCGTGGTGAGGTCGTGAGCCTGTAAAACGTGTGCGTGCGCTTGTCGTTCGTATCTGCTATCATTCCTGGTCTGTGCGCTCATGCGGGCGTGGCGGAATTGGTAGACGCGCCAGATTTAGGTTCTGGTGGGATTCCCGTGAAGGTTCGAGTCCTTTCGCCCGCACCAACGCATCTGCGTCGGCTTCGGCCGTCGCGACTCTTTGTTGCATAAAGGTACCAGCACCTCAGATAAGCTGGGCAGTATGAGGAGGAACGTGTTGAACATCACCGCTTCTGACGTCAAGGACGCCAAGCTCACCGCTACGGTCACCATCCCGGCCGCCGACGTCGACGCCGCGATCAAGAAGGCCTACAAGGACACCGCCAAGAAGTACCGCTTCCCGGGCTTCCGCGCCGGCAAGGCTCCCCGTCCGGTCATCGATTCCGCTCTTGGCGCCGAGGCTACCCTCGCTCAGGCCACTAACGACCTGATCGCCGCCAACGAGCCCGCCGTCCTCAACGAGCTGGACATCGTCCCCACCAAGAACGGTGACTACAAGGAGCTCGACCTCGCCAAGGATCACGAGGACTACACCTACACCGTCGAGTTCTCCCTGCGTCCTGCTGCCGAGCTCTCTTCCTTCGACGCCGTCGAGATCGAGATGCCCCCTGCGGAGGTCACCGAGTCCGAGATCAACAACCAGGTCGAGATGCTCCTCAACTACCGTGCCACCTTCGAGGACGTCGAGGGTCGCGCCGTCGAGGCTGACGACTATGTGACCGTCGACCTCAAGGCCGTCGAGAACGCCGACAACTTTGCCGCCGAGGGTCGCATGCTCATCGCCGGTAGCGACAGCAACCCCAAGGAGTTCAACGAGGCCCTGATCGGCGCTAACGTTGACGACGTCAAGACCGTCACCTGGACCGACGAGGTCGAGGAGGGCGAGGAGGCCGAGACCCACACCGTCGAGGTCACCGTCAAGGGCATCAAGGTCCGCAACACCCCCGAGCTCACCGACGAGCTTGTCAAGTCCGACTTCGGCTTCGACAGCATCGACGCCATGCGCGACGCCATCAAGATCGAGATCGAGCAGGACAAGGCTTCCCGCCTCCCTGCCGAGAAGGAGAACCGTTGCGTCTCCGCTCTCGCTGAGCGCCTGCAGCTCGACGAGATGGATGCCGACTACGAGCAGTCCGTCTTTGAGGAGCTTGGCCAGAACTTCCTGTCCAACCTCGCTGCCCGCGGCATGACGCTCGACACCTGGCTGCCCGCTTCCGGTCTGACCATGGAGCAGTTCATCGGCGACCTGCATAAGCAGGCCAACGACGTTGCCCGTGAGTCCCTGGCTCTGGACGCCCTCGCCCGTGAGCTCAAGATTGAGGTCACCGAGGACGACATCAACGCCGAGTTCGAGAAGGCCGGCGTCAAGGACGTCGAGGCTTCCAAGGCCGAGTTCATCGCCGATGGCCGCATGCCTGCCGTCCGCGAGTCCATCCGTCGCTCCAAGGCCGTCGACCACCTGGTCGAGAACGCCAAGGTGACCGAGGTCGACGAGACCGCCAAGGACGCCGAGTAATTCTCGCCACCTTGCCCGCGAGCGCATGTATGTGCCCGTGATGGGGTAAAGTTAATAGCCGGTTATCCGGTTGCTTCGTACGGTGCCAGCCAATGCATAGCATGCGGGCACCGTACGTTTGTCTAGAACCACTATTGGTCCGTAAGAGAAATGGAGATGCGTATGATCGCTAAGTTCGATTCCGCCCTCGTGCCATACGTTATCGAGCAGACGCCGCGCGGCGAGCGCAGCTACGATATCTATTCGCGCCTGCTCAACGACCGCATCATCTTCTTGGGCGAGGAGATCAACTCCGTCAGCGCCAACCTGGTCGTTGCCCAGCTGCTGCATCTTGAGAGCCAGGATGCCGAGAAGGATATCTCGCTCTACATCAATTCGCCCGGTGGCGAGGTTTACTCTGGCCTGGCGATTCTTGACACCATGAACTTCATCAAGCCGCAGGTCTCCACCATCTGCGTCGGTATGGCCGCGTCTATGGCTGCCGTGCTGCTTTCGGCCGGCGCCAAGGGCAAGCGCTTCTGCCTGCCGCACTCCAAGGTCATGATTCACCAGCCCAGCGGCGGTGCCCAGGGTCAGCAGACCGAGATTGAGATCGTTGCCGAGGAGATCAAGAAGACCCGTCGCGAGCTCAACCAGATCCTGTCCGACGCCTCGGGCCAGCCCATCGAGAAGGTCCAGGCCGATACCGAGCGCGACAACTACCTCACGGCTGCCGAGGCCCTCGACTACGGTCTGATCGACCGTATCGTCACCTCGCGCGATCTTGCCGCGAAGGATGCCTAGGATGGCAGGAAACATGCAGGACAACTTTGACGAGAACGGCAATCCCATCCGCTGCTCCTTCTGCGGAAAAGAGCAGGGCCAGGTCCGTCGCCTCGTAAAGGGCCCGACCAACATCTTTATCTGTGACGAGTGCGTCGCCGCCTGTTCCGAGATCCTTGAGGAGTCGCTGGCTTCGGACTTTATGGACGCTGCCCGCAACGGCAAGCTGCCGGGCTTCCTCAACGACCACGGCCAGGCTGCATCCCAGCCCGCCGCGGACCCCGAGACCGAGGGTTTTGAGCTCGAGGACGATCGCCAGGTCATCACGCACGTGCCGACGCCGCACGAGATCTATGACGAGCTTTCGGCCTATGTTATGGGTCAGGAGGACGCCAAGCGCGCCATGTCGGTGGCCGTGTACAACCACTATCGCCGCGTGATTGAGGGCGGCGCTGCGGTGTCTGCCTTTGATGACGACATGGGCTCGCAGTTCGATGACGATATGGACGAGGTAGAGCTCGCCAAGTCCAACATCCTGCTGCTCGGTCCCACCGGTACCGGCAAGACCCTGCTGGCCCAGACGCTCGCGCGCATTCTTGAGGTGCCGTTTGCTATCGCCGATGCCACCGCGCTCACCGAGGCCGGCTATGTGGGCGAGGACGTGGAGAACATCCTACTCAAGCTCATTAATGCTGCCGATGGCGACATTGAGCGCGCACAGGTTGGCATCATCTACGTTGACGAGATCGACAAGATTGCCCGCAAGGCTGAGAACCTCTCCATTACCCGCGATGTTTCGGGCGAGGGTGTTCAGCAGGCGCTGCTTAAGATTCTTGAGGGCACGGTGGCAAGCGTTCCGCCCACCGGTGGCCGTAAGCATCCCCAGCAGGAACTGCTTCAGATCGACACGACCAACATCCTGTTCATCTGCGGCGGTGCCTTTGTGGGTCTGGACAAGATCATCGCCGATCGCGTGGGCAACAAGGGCGTGGGCTTTAACTCCGAGATCGCCGGCCCCACCTCGGTCGACGAGAACGACCTGCTGCGTCAGGTGCTCCCGCAGGACCTCAACGCCTTTGGCATGATCCCCGAGTTCGTGGGCCGTACGCCCGTCGTCACCCAGACGCAGGCGCTCGACGAGGACGATCTGGTGTCGATCCTGACCGAGCCCAAGAACGCCGTGGTGCGCCAGTACCGCAAGATGTTCCAGCTCGAGGACGTTGAGCTTGAGTTTGAGGCCGCGGCCCTTCACGAGATCGCCCGTATGGCGCTCGCCCGCAAGACCGGCGCCCGCGGCCTGCGTTCCATCTGCGAGGACGTGCTTCAGCAGACGATGTTCGACCTCCCCAGCGAGGAGGGTGTCGCCAAGGTCATCGTGACCGAAGCGGCGGTTAAGGGCGAAGAACAGCCCCAACGCATTTACGGGTAAACCTGCCAAAAACGTGCTTGCAAATAGCCTCCGACCATCCGCGGTCGGAGGCTATTTTATATATACGCAAAACACCCAACTACCTGTGTTATTCTGTGTGTTTGTTTAAGCCTCAGCGAAGTCATATCAGACTGAAGTAATCGATACCTAAGGGGAGGAATGCAGACCCTAGCGGGCCTACATTCCTCCCCGACGGGCAAGGGAGAGATATATGGAAGAAATGCCCAAGAACTACGATCCGTCGACCAACGAGCCGGCGATCCTGCAGAAGTGGCTCGACGGCGGCTACTACAAGCGCCGTGAGGGCGTGGGCGATTGCACCGTCACCATTCCGCCTCCCAACGTGACCGGCAAGCTCCACATGGGTCACGCTACCGACGACTCCATCCAGGACGCCATCGTCCGTATGGCTCGCATGCGCGGCAAGTCCACGCGCTGGGTGTTGGGCACCGATCACGCCGGTATCGCCACGCAGACCAAGGTCGACAAGAAGCTCAAGAGCGAGGGCATCAGCCGCCTGGAGATCGGTCGCGACAAGTTTGTCGACGCCTGTTGGGACTGGACCCACGAGTACGGCGGAATCATCGTTGAGCAGATCAAGCGCATGGGCTGCTCCGTCGACTTCGACAACGAGCGCTTCACCATGGACGAGGATTACGCCCAGGCCGTGCGTAAGGTCTTCTGCGACTGGTACCACGACGGCCTGATCTACCGTGGCAAGCGTATCGTCAACTGGTGCCCCAACTGCACCACCGCCATCTCGGACGACGAGGCCGAGTACAAGGACGAGAAGGGCCACCTGTGGCACCTGCGCTACCCGCTGACCGAGCCGGTCAACGGCCAGGACTACATCGTCGTCGCCACCACGCGCCCCGAGACCATGCTCGGCGACACGGGCGTCGCCGTTTCCCCGAAGGACCCCGAGAAGGCCGCCTTCGTGGGCAAGACCGTCAAGCTTCCCATCGTCGACCGTGAGATCCCCATCTTTGAGGATTGGCATGTCGACGCCAACTTCGGTTCCGGCTTCGTTAAGGTTACTCCGGCCCACGACCCCAACGACTACGCCATGGGTCAGGCTCACGACCTGCCGCAGATCAACATCTTCGACGAGCACGCGGTGGTCGTCGAGGGCTACGGCGAGTTTACCGGCATGAACCGCGACGAGTGCCGCGAGGCCGTCATTGAGTGGTTCGAGGAGCACGACCTGCTCGATCACGTTGAAGAGCTCGACCACTCCGTCATGCACTGCTACCGTTGCGACTCCGCACTGGAGCCGTGGCTGTCCGAGCAGTGGTTTGTGGCCGTCGACAAGCTCAAGGGGCCGGCGCTCGACGCCGTCAACTCCGGCATGGTCACCTTCCACCCCGCGCGCTGGACGCAGACCTACACCACCTGGATGGAGAACCTCAAGGACTGGTGCATCAGCCGCCAGCTGTGGTGGGGTCACCGCATCCCCGTGTTCTACTGCGAGGACTGCGGCTGGGAGGACGCCCTGACCGAGGACACCGACGTGTGCCCCAAGTGCGGCGGCCATCACGTGCATCAGGACGAGAACGTGCTGGACACCTGGTTCAGCTCGCAGCTGTGGACCTTCGCCACGCAGGGCTGGCCGCAAAAGCCGGAGCTGCTCGAGGGCCATCACCCCACGACGGCGCTCGTCACCGCGCGCGACATCATCGCGCTGTGGGTCGCCCGCATGGTCATGAGCTCGCTGTACTTCCTGGACGAGGTGCCGTTTAAGGACGTCGTCATCTACCCGACGATCCTGGCCAAGGACGGCAGCCGCATGTCCAAGTCCAAGGGTAACGGCGTTGACCCCATGGACCTCATTGGCATGTACGGTGCCGACGCCATGCGTTACAACCTGCTGACGCTGTGCACCAACAACCAGGACGTCAAGTTTGACGCGAACATCGATAAGAAGACCAAGAAGCTCATCGACAGTCCGCGCACCGACCAGGCCAAGTCGTTTGTGACCAAGATCTGGAACGCCAGCCGCTTCCTGCTCATGAACATGGAGGGCTATACGCCCGGCGAGCCCGTCGTGGAGACGCCGGCCGACGCCTGGATGTTCAGCCGCCTGGCCAAGGCCGTGAAGATGGTCACCGAGGGCATCGAGAACTACACCTTTGGCGACATGGCCCGCGGCGTGCAGCAGTTCTTCTGGAACGAGGTCTGCGACTGGTACGTCGAGGTCACCAAGGCCCGCCTGAAGGGCGAGGGTCGTCTGCAGGCGCAGCGCAACCTGATCTTTGTGCTCGACACCTCCATTCGCCTGATGCACCCGCTCATGCCGTTTGTTACCGAGGAGATCTGGGACAACATGCCGGCGAGCGTGCTCGACCTGGACGCCGAGGGCAACGTGAACCGCGCCGAGGCGCTCATGATCGCCAAGTGGCCCGAGCCCGCCGACTACGCCAAGTACGTCGACGAGCCTGCCGAGCGCGCGTTTGAGCTGTGCCGTACCGTCGTTTCCTCCGCCCGCGCCACGCGTTCGCGCTATCGTTTGAGCCCCAAGGCCGAGCTCGACGTGGTCGTGCGTGCCGGCGCCGAGGACGTCGAGAAGCTTGAGAGCCTGCGCTCGACCATCGAGCCGCTGGCCAACACGGCTTCGCTGGTCATGGGTACCGACGTCGAGAAGCCGGCTGCGAGCATCGCCGTGGTCGACAGCGGCGTTGAGGTCTTTGTGGTGCTCGAGGGCAAGGTTGATCTTTCGGCCGAGAAGGCACGCCTGGAGAAGGAGATTGCCGCGGCGCAGAAGGAACTCGCTGGCTGCGAGAAGACCCTTGCCAACGAGGGCTTTGTGGCCAAGGCCGCGCCTGCGGTGGTCCAGAAGAAGAGGGACCGTGCAGCTGAGCTCAAGGAGATCCTGGCGGCGCTGACTGCTCAGGTTGCTGACTTCTCGTAAGGTTTACTCGGGGGCGCGTCCCGATGCTTTGCTCTCCGCTGCGGACACCTATTCCGCCGTTCTAACAAACGGCGGCTGACTCGACGCTGCAAACGCCTCTGATGGCCAATCTGCCGTTCAACTTCGGGCGCATGGGCATAAGCCCTATGCGCCCTTGTTTCACGGCACCTTGGCTCATCAGAGGCGTTTTCGCTGACTATCCTCAACCTATACTGTTTTATTTTTCTATGAATGGCGGTTCTAAAAATGCCTAAGCGTTCCGGCTTGTATACCGTTCCTTTTGAGTTTGATTTGCTTTCGTTTGATGAGGCTGTGGGGCTAGCTGCTGATACAGGGCGGATTTCTGGGGATGCTGGGCCGCTGCTCGAGACGGTTGTCGATATGCTCGATGAGTTGGGGCGTCCGGACGAGTACTTTGATTGCATTCAGGTTGCCGGTACCAATGGCAAGACTTCGACCACGCGATTTTCGGCTGCCATCCTTCGCGGCGAGGGACTCAAGACCGCGCTGTATACGTCGCCGCAGCTGGTGCGCTATCCCGAGCGTATGGAGGTCGATGGACGCGTCGTGAGCGATGAGGCCTTTGCCCGTGGTGTTTCTGCTGCTGTTGAGGCGGGACATCGCGTGAATGCCCGTCGTGTGGCGGCGGGGGAGCGAGCCTATTCCATTACGCCGTTTGACCTGCTGACGGCTGCCGCACTTGTCGTGTTTGCCGAGGCCGCGGTGGATGTTGCCGTGCTCGAGGTCGGCATGGGCGGACGCTGGGACGCCACGAGTGCGACCGATCCCGTCGCCGTTGCCATTACGGGCATTGGGCTCGATCACACACGCATTTTGGGCGATACGCTCGAGGCCATTGCGGGGGAGAAGGCTGTGGTTATTAAGCCTGGACGCCTGGTTGTTTTGGGCGAGGGTACGCACGAGGCGAGCGTTCAGCGCGTGATGGATGCACGTTGTCGCGAGTGCGGCATAGTGCCGCTGGTGGTGAACCATGCCACGACCAAGGTGCCGGCACATGTGGGCGACACGGTTGAGTTTAGCTGCACCACGCCGCGTGCGATCTATACGTCTAGCATGGTCAAGCCGGCGTATCAGCCGCAGAATGCCGCGTGCGCGATTATGCTGTGCGAGGGGTATCTGGGTCGCGAGCTCGATCATGACAAGCTCGATGCGTCGCTTATGGGCTGCCCCACGCCGGGTCGCTTTGATGTGCTGGGAACCAATCCGCTCAAGCTGATCGACGCCTGTCATAACCCTCAGAGCTGCGAGAACTTTGTGAGCGCACTGGACGAGATCGATTCGTGCGTAGAGAATCGCCCCACGCTGCTGTGCGCCGCGCTGGCCGATAAGGACGTGGCGGGTATCGTTGACGTTCTGGTTCCGGCGTTCCCCCGCGTGGTCGTAACCCAGACCGATTCCGATCGCGCCTTGCCCGCACAGGAGCTTGCCTCCCTGGTGGACGCCGACAAGCTCGCGGGCGTGTACCCCAGCGTATCCGAGGCCCTCGCGGCTTTCGATGCCGCGGGCGAGCCTTTCGTAGCAGCCGGTACCATCACCCTAGCCGGCGAAGTAGCGGGGCTGCTCCGTTAACCCATCCCCTCATCAGTTGCGGTGAAATACGGACTGTTTTACAAGCCAGAAGCCTCAAACGGTCCGTATATCACCGCAACTCAAAAGCAGTCAATTTGGGACGGGGCTTTTTTGGCTGCCCTGCGCCTCGAGTTGACTTGCTCGCCACGAAATGGGCCTATTTACTACGTTTGACCGGTAACCCTCGACCATACCGAGAATTGCGAAATCAAAACCGCAGGTAAAGGGCTTGCCAGTTTTGCGAAAACACGGGTATGGTCGACCCACGCGGGCTAAACGTAGTAGATAGGCCGTTTTTGTGGCGGCATTCATGTGATGCGGCAAAGGGACAGCCCCTTTGCCGCATTGCCTAGTCTAAGCGGACTGGGTCGTGGGGGTAGGCGTTGAGAATCTCGACGCCGTTCTCGGTCACCAGGGCCAGGTCCTCGATGCGGACGCCGGTGCGGTCGGGGAGGTAGATGCCCGGTTCGATGGAGAACGTCATGCCCGGCTCTACGACCTGCTCGTTGACGAGCGAGACGTCGCCCGGCTCGTGGTCCTGCAGGCCGATCGAGTGACCCAGGCGATGCGTAAAGTATTCGCCGTAGCCCGCGTCCTCAATCACGTCGCGCGCGGCACGGTCCAGGTCGCACATGCGCACGCCCGGTGCGATGAGCGCCTCGGCGGTCTCGTTGGCGCGGCGCACGATATCGTAGATGCGTGCGGTTTCCTCGTCCGGCTCGCCCCAAAAGAACGTGCGCGTCATGTCCGAGCAATAGTTGCAGCGGCGTCCGCCAATGTCGAACAGCACCACGTCGCCGCGCTTGAGCACGGTGTCGTCGGGTTCGTGATGCGGGTCGCCGGCGTTGGCGCCAAAGCTCACGATGGGCGGAAAGCTAAAGCCCTCGCAGCCGTGCTTGCGGTACAGACCGAGCATCTGATCGGCAATTTCGCGCTCCGTCACGCCTTCATGGACGAGCTTGATGGCGTCGGCCATCACGGCGTCGTTGGCGGCCGAGGACGCGCGCATAAGCTCCTGCTCGGTAGCGTCTTTGTAGGTGCGTGCGGCGGTGACGGCAAAGTCACCCAGGAAAAACTCGCTGGCGGCGTGGCGCTCCATGAGCGGCATCAAAAAGCCGGAGCGCATGACGGTGTCGATGCCGAGCGGTTTGGTCGGATCGATCTCGCGAGTGATGGCGTCGGTCACGACGTCGGTATCGGTGTGATAGGCAACGCGGGCATTGTCATACTCTGGCAGCTGGTGCAGGGCGTTGACCAAGATCACTGGCTCGGCATTGCGCACGAGTAGCACGCCGCAAAAACGCTCGAACATATCGGCATAAAAGCCGGTCAGGTAATAGATTGACCACGGGTCGTTTACGAGCAGCTGTGCGCCGGGGTGCTGAGCCTCGAGCGCATCGAGCACGCGCGCCACGCGCTGGTCATCGACATGTGCCATGAAACATCCTTTCGCTAGGCTGCCACCATGGTATCCCAAGCCCGGCACATAGGGACGTTCCTTTTATGCCGGCACTTCGGGACACTCCTTGCAAAAGCAGCTAAAAGAGCCCGTCCCAAATTTGCTTCTTAGGCTGGGTCGATGTCCATACTGGCGACTAGGTCAATGTTGGTGTCGAGAAGATCTTCCAGCACGACGTCGCCCATGCGGATGGGGGCGTTGACGACTAGGCCTCGGATGAGGTTCATGGCTTGGGCGTGGAGTTCTAGCGGGATGGCTTCGGCCGTGCGGACGGGGAGTAGGGCTTCGTCGCCGCCGGAGACGGCCACGGTCGTTGTGAGCACGCGCATGGGGCAGGTGAGCTCCTGATGTGCGAACGTATCGCCGCGCGGGCAGTTGTTACCGGTTACGGAGCGCACTTCCACCACGGTGCCATTGGCGTCGTGCTCCACCTCTACGGTCAGGAGGCACTCGGATGGGCAGGTGGTGCAGTTGAACTGCAGCGTCTCGGTCACATTCGTACTCATGAGCTATGCCTCCTCAACGGGATCGACGGACAGGACGATTTCGCTGGCACCCAGGTCGAGTGCGCGTTGAATCACCTTAGCCGGCAGCGGGAAGCTTTCCATGACGCTCGGTTTAAACGCGCGGACTTTGCCCGCAAACACTTCTTCGCCGTTGGCCAAGATGCGTACTCGAGCGGTATCGACCGGCCGGCGTACGCGGAAGTTGAGCTTGGTGAGCGCCACAGCCGTAATGCGTCCCGGCAGCGCGTAGCCCGCAATGCCGGCAGGGGAGACCGTGAGCTCGCAGCTCGTGTCCGCGACCGCGTTCGTTTCGGCCCCGCCAACCAGCGCGTACGCCGCCGCGGCTGCACCGGCGCGCTCGGACTCGGTCGTCACGTTGTCGGCCAGGTCGTGCACGTGCAGCACGTTGCCACAGGCAAAGATGCCCGGCACGCCTGTCTGGAGGCTCTGGTCAACTACGGCGCCGCGCGTGCGTGGGTCAAGCTCCACGCCCGCGGCAACCGAAAGCTCGTTCTCGGGAATCAATCCCACCGAAAGCAGCAGTGTGTCACACGGAACAACGCGCTCGGTCCCCGGAATGGGCGCCAGGCGCTCGTCGACCTGGCTTACCTCGACGGCCTCCACGCGGTCGTGCCCGATCACGCGCGTGACCGTGGTGGACAGGTGCAGCGGAATGTCAAAGTCGTCCAGGCAGTTCTTCACATTGCGGCGCAGGCCGTTGGCGTACGGCATGAGCTCGTACACGCCCTCGACCGAAATCCCCTCGAGCGTGCAGCGACGTGCCATGATAAGCCCGATATCGCCCGAACCCAAAATGACGGCGCGCGAGCCGGGTTTGAGGTTTTCGATATTGATGTATCGCTGCGCCAAGCCGGCCGTAAATACGCCGGCGGGACGGCTACCGGGAATCTTGATCTCGCTGCGGGTGCGCTCGCGGCAGCCCATGGCAAGGACGACCGCGCGTCCGGTGAGCTGCAGCATACCGGAGGGATTCATGAGCGTGACGGTGTGGAGTGTGGCGTCTTCCGTGGACTCGCTCGAATCAATCCCGAGCACCATACTGCCCAGGAACAGCGCAATGTCGGTCGCGCGCACCTGGTCGATAAAGCGCTGCGCGTACTCGGGGCCGGTGAGCTCCTGCTTAAAGTGCGAAAGGCCAAAACCGGGGTGAATGCACTGGCGGAGGATCCCGCCCAGATGCTGCTCGCGCTCCGCGATGGCCACCTGCGCGCCGGCCTTATGCGCGGCAAGCGCGGCCGCCATACCGGCGGGACCGCCGCCGATAACGATCACGTCGAACGCCTGCGTCTGCACCGCCTCTGTAGCTCCGGTCTCCGCACGTCCGTCACGCATATCAAGCGTCGCCATCCTGGTGCACCCCCTTCATCGATCCCTCAACCAACCAGGATCCGGTATCCTCCAGCAGCACCTCGCTGGGGTCGCAGCCCAGCTCGCGGGCAAGGATCGCAACCACGCGGCTCTGGCAAAAACCGCTTTGGCACCGACCCATGCCGGCGCGGCAGCGGCGCTTGACGCCCTCGACCGAAATCGCGCCCGGACGGCGTCGGATCGCGGCCACAATCTCGGCCTCGGGCACCGTTTCGCAGCGGCAGACGATCTGCCCCCACGCGGGATCGGACTCAATGAGTTCTTCCTTGCGAGCCAGCGGTGCGCGGTCAAAGTCGTCCGGCGCGCGGCGAATTGGATTCCAGTCCGCCCGCTCGTGCAGCTCCACGCCCGCCTCACGCATCACAAGCTCCATGCGCTCGGCAATGGCAGGCGCGCTCGCCACGCCTGGGGACTGAATGCCCGCCGCTTGGAAGAGCCCCGGCACCACGGCCGACTGTCCAATAAAGAAGTCGTTCGTTCCCCGAATGACCGGACGCCCGCCGGCAAACGCACGAACCACGCGGCGCGTCTCCAGGTCGGGCACCAGCTTGCGCGCGCCGTTCAGGAGCGCGTTTACATCGCTCGCATAGGTCTGCGTGTCGCCCGGCTCGCGCACGGCGGCCGTCGCGGTAATCACGGTGTTGCCATGAACGGTCCCCGTCACGATGACGCCTTTCGATATCGGCGTCGGAACGGGGTAGAGCGGCATGAGCGTGCGCGGCTCCTTGTCCAGCACCACGATGTTGCCCTGACGCCAGACCATATGGAACTCCTCGGCGCCCGCCATATGCGAGATGTCCGCGGCTCCGTTGCCCGCGGCGTTGATCAGGTAGCGGCAGCGCACGTTGCCAGCGGGGGTTGCCAGCGCAAAGCGTGCGTCTTCGCCCGAGCTCGCGACTTCAATCGCTTCCACCGGTGCGGAGCGCATAAACGTCACCCCGTTGGCCACGGCGTTCTCCAGCGCGGCGATGGCAACCTCAAACGGGTCGACAAACCCAGTCGAGGGGCACCACAGCGCGCATGTCGCCTTGGTACTGGCGCGCGGTTCTAATTCGTGGATGCGGTCGGGTCCGACGATTGACAGCTCGGGCACCCCGTTGGCCAGGCCATTCTGGCGCAGCTTTTCCAGATGCGCGCGGTCCTCGTCGTTAAAGCCCAACACCATCGACCCGGTGCGGCAGAACAGAAAGCCCAGCTCCTGCGCCCACGCACCGTACAACTCGCAGCCACGGGCGTTGACCTGCGCCTTTACGGTGCCCGGTGTCGGATCGTAGCCGGCGTGCACCAGGCCGCCATTGGCCTTCGACGCGCCCAGCGCAATATCGTTAGCCGCCTCGACCACGCAAATGGACAGGTCAAACCGCGCGAGCTGCCGCGCGATGGCGCATCCGGTGATGCCCGCGCCCACAATCGCGATATCAAACGTTTCTGTCACAGTGCCTCCCAGACGAGTTGACAGGCTGTCAATACGACTATCCTACGGTCTGCACACCCCCAGCGCGGCGGCAATGCGGCGAACAGCCCCGCAACACCCGCCAACGGCAGACGAGGGGAGACTCAGTGACGTCGACAACCTCGTCTGCCGACAACTGCGGCAACCGTTCGTCTCGACCTGTAACAGTAGGAGGAGGAAATCGGTCCTATGTGTTACAGATTGAGATTTAAAGTCAGGGAGAGATTCTTCTGTCTCGATCTGTAACATCTGGGGACTGTTTTGGGGTCTAGATGTTACAGATTTAGATGAACCAATCAGTCGATTTCGAATGTCTAAATCTGTAACGGTAAGACCTGTTTTTACCGAGTTGTTGTTACAGATTGAGATATTGAGATTGGACGTTTTCCTTTGTCTTGATCTGTAACAGATAGAAGGGTTTCTGACCCCTAGTTGTTACAGATTGAGATATTTAACGGAGGGCTCACCGTTCATCTCGATCTGTAATAGTAAGGACTGATTTTGGAGTCAAGATGTTGCAGATCGAGATTTAAGTCTGGGAGAGAACGGTTTGTCTAAATCTGTAACATCTGGGACCGTTTTTGCTGAGTGGCTGTTACAGATTGAGATGTTTGTGTCCGCGCCAGCCCCGCTTGCAACCGTAGTCCCATATAAACAAACCCCGTGGTAAACTTGAACGAGCTGTAAATATTCCGAAAGGTACCCGTAATGTCCAAGTACATCTCCGAGCTCATGTCGCCGCAGCTTATGGGCGTCGTCTATGCCTTCGTTGGCTTTATCATCGCCCTGTATGTGCTGTCGGTCGTCTATGTGTTCATCGACGCTCGCCGCCGCGGCGCCAGCGCCTACGTGGCATGGGGCATCATCGCCCTCATCCCGTTTGTAGGCCTCATCGCCTACCTGGTCCTGCGCCCACACTCCTACGCGTCCGACCGCGAGGAGCAGGAGCTGGACATGGCCCTGCGCGAGCGCTAGCTTGCCCAGTACGGCACCTGCCCGCAGTGCGGCGCGCCCATCGAGAAGGACTTCGTCGTCTGCCCGGTGTGCGACACCCAGGTTCGCAACGTCTGCCCCAGCTGCCATCGCCCGCTCGATGCGCACTGGAAGGTCTGCCCCTACTGCCGAACTCGCATCCAGTAACGCATCCATCGCCGGGTCGGCCGCAAGCCACGGGCATCGCGCGTCCCGCGCAAGCCGAACGCGCACCCCACACCTCGCCCCACACGATGAAGCATGCGTAGAAAATCGCCCGCCGTGCCATTAAGGTGCGGCGGGCGCTTGTATACCAAGGCAACCTGCCTATAATGATGCAAGTTAAAACGCCGAGCGCATCGCACGCACTTGCATCAGGCATCCGAGAGGAGAAAACATACCCATGAAGGCACTCTACAATGACGGTTCGGTGGCCGAGCTCCCGCAGGACGAGGTCACGCACGTCATCCGCCACTCCGCCGCGCACATCATGGCGCAGGCCATCAAGCGCCTGTACCCCCAGGCCGACTTTGCCTACGGCCCCGCGACCGACAACGGCTTCTACTACGACGTCGACCTGCCCGAGGGCGTCAAGATCAGCGAGGACGACTTCCCCGCGATCGAGGCCGAGATGAAAAAGATCGTCAAGGAGAACCTCAAGTTCACCGTGTACGAGAAGCCCCGCGCCGAGGCCATCGCCCTTATGGAGGAGCGCGGCGAGAAGTACAAGGTCGAGCACATCGGCGACCTGGACGACGACGCCCGCATTACCTTCTACCAGCAGGGCGACTACATCGACATGTGCGTCGGCCCCCACATCTGCTACACCAAGGCGCTGAAGGCCTTTAAGCTCACCGGCGTCTCGGGCGCTTACTGGAAGGGCGACAAGGACAACAAGATGCTCACCCGCATCAACGGCGTCGCCTTTGCCACCAAGGAAGAGCTCGACGAGCACATGCATATGCTGGAGGAGGCCAAGAAACGCGACCACCGCAAGATTGGTCGCGAGATGGACCTCTTTATGATGCGCGACGAGGCCCCCGGCTTCCCGTTCTTCCTGCCCAACGGCATGATTCTTAAGAACACGCTGCTGGACTACTGGCGCGAGATCCACCACAAGGCCGGCTACGTGGAGATCTCCACGCCGCTCATCATGAACAAGCAGCTGTGGAAGACCTCGGGCCACTGGGACCACTACAAGGACAACATGTACTCCACCGTCATCGACGACGAGGAGTACTGCATTAAGCCCATGAACTGCCCGGGCGGCGTGCTGGTGTACGCCTCCAAGCCGCACTCCTACCGCGAGCTGCCCATCCGCGCCGGCGAGATTGGCCTGGTGCACCGCCACGAGCTGCGCGGCGCCCTGCACGGCCTGTTCCGCGTGCGCTGCTTTAACCAGGACGACGCCCACCTGTTTGTGCGTCCCGACCAGCTGACCGACGAGATTGTGGGCGTGGTCAACCTCATCGACTCCGTGTACCAGAAGTTTGGCTTTAAGTACCACGTTGAGCTTTCCACCCGCCCCGAGGACTCCATGGGCTCCGACGAGGACTGGGCGCGCGCCGAGGAGGGCCTGCGCACCGCTTTGGAGAAACTGGGCATGGACTATGAGGTCAACGAGGGCGACGGTGCCTTCTACGGCCCCAAGATTGACTTCCACCTGGAGGACTCGCTCGGCCGTACCTGGCAGTGCGGTACTGTCCAGCTCGACTTCCAGATGCCGCTCAACTTTGACCTGGAGTACGTGGACGCCGACGGCACCAAGAAGCGCCCCATCATGCTGCACCGCGTTTGCTTTGGCTCCATCGAGCGCTTTATCGGTATTCTGATTGAGCATTTTGCGGGCAAGTTCCCCACTTGGCTGGCTCCCGTGCAGGTCAAGGCACTTCCGGTCTCGGAGAAGAGCCGCAACTATGCTCACGAGGTGTGCGCCAAGCTGGAGGAGGCCGGCATTCGCGTGGTCTGCGACGACCGCGACGAGAAGATCGGCTACAAGATCCGCGAGGCTCGCAGCATCGACCGCGTGCCTTATATGCTCATTCTGGGCGAGAAGGAGGTCGAGGCCGGCAACATCTCCGTCCGCGATCGCTCCAACGAGACCGTTCAGATGACCGTTGATGAGTTTGTTGCCAAGGTTCTCGAGGAGATCAAGACTCGCGCCTAAGGCAAGCTGCACAACAATTAACAAAGGCGACCGTCCACAAAGGGCGGTCGCCTTTTTTCTTACCAAAATGAGAAAAGCCGCTGGTTGAGCGGCTTTTTTTGTTGCACAAAAAGGTACAGGTTTTTGTAGAGGGGTATGGAGATGTACCTACTAGCAGTACATTTTGCGTAATCTGGGCAAACGCTGATTAATTGCTCGTATAATGTCGTTTGTCGAAAGATACAAAAACCTGTACTTTTGCGACTGCGCCTAGCTGCGAGCGAGAAGCCTGTTCTAAACGCCCCTGCATTTGCGTGCATCGCAAAGCCAAAAGAGGGGGCGAGAACATGGAACAGACGGCACGGCGCCAAGAGCAGCTGCCCGGCGCATTTAACGGCGCCACCACCAACAGCCAGCACGGCCGCGTCCGCTGGTATCTGGTCCATACCCCCAATGGAAAAGAGCGCGAGACCTGCGAAAAGGTCCGCCGCATTATCCCGCACAACCTAATGCAGGACGCTTTTGTAATGCAAAAGGAGTTCTGGTTTAAGCGGGATGGCGCCTGGTCGCTCCAAACCAAACCTATGTACAAGGAATACTTCTTCGTCGCCACGCACGATGCCGCCGCGCTCGATAGGGCCCTGGCCCAGTTGAGCTTTGGCTGCCGCATCGCCGGCAGTAGGGAGCGGGCGTACATGCCCATGCCGGACGATGCGCAGGATTGGTACCGCAGCGTACTGGACGATGACGGCGTGGTGCGTAACAGCGTTGCCCGCATAGAAGACGGCGTGTTGCACATAGAGCAGGGTCCCTTGGTGGGGCAAGAGGCCCGTGTAAAGAAGATAGACCGTCATAAGCGCTGGTGCCTGGTAGACGTGGGCGAGGGTGACTCCACATTTAGGGAGCTGCTTCCGTTAGACGTGCCCAGCAAAACGTAAGGGAGACGTTGCACTAGCAAATTACTTGATTTTGGATTCATAGATGGGGGGGTTCCTGGGGACAGGAACGTAAGTTTTATTGTGGCTGCTAATAAAGAAGTGACAGAGAGCAATGCGCCCGCGGGGGCAGCGCTGATTGGTCAGGCTATGGACCAGCGTGAATGCACCGGTCGATATAAGGCTGTGCAATCCATCATGGACTGGGACAACTCGCGCCTGGCCTACCGTGCCGTCAAGCGCGCGTTCGACATCGTGTTCAGCGGCTGCGTGCTGGCCGTCATTGCCGTGCCGAGTCTGGTGCTTGCCGCGGCCATCCGCATGGAGAGCGAGGGCAGCCCCTTCTACAGCCAGATCCGCGTTGGTCAGACCCGCCCCGACGGCAGCCTGTCAACCTTCCGCATGTGGAAGTTCCGCTCCATGTACAAGGACGCCGACGAGCGCCTCGCCGAGCTCAGGGAGCAAAACGAGATCGCCGGCGCCATGTTCAAGATGAGGGAGGACCCCCGCGTCACCAAGATCGGGAAGTTCATCCGCAAGCACTCCATCGACGAGTTCCCGCAGTTCATTAACGTATTCCTGGGCCAGATGTCCGTCGTGGGTCCGCGCCCGCCGCTGCCTAATGAGGTTGCGGAGTACACCGAGTACGACCTGCAGCGCCTGGCCGTGAAGCCCGGGATAACCGGCTGGTGGCAGGTGACGGACCGCAATTCAACGGGTTTCGACGGAATGGTCCAGCGCGACCTTGAGTACATAGCCAAGCGCGGCGTCATCACGGATCTCAAGATCGTTCTACTCACTGTCGTCGAGGTAATTACGGGAAGCGGGGCGTGCTAGTGTCAGCCGGCAATCGTTATCCAATTCTGAACACGTATGTAAACGCCATCTCGCTTGACGAGACGGTGGATGAAATCGAGAAGATCATCGCGAGGGGCGTACCGACCCAGCATGTCGTAATCAACGCCTCCAAGGTCAACCTGATGGAGGCGGATCCCGAGCTCGCGTCAATCGTCAACGAATGCCCCCTGATCAACGCCGACGGCGCCTCGATCGTCTGGGCGGCGAAAAAGCTGGGGGTTCCTCTCGGGGAACGCGTCACGGGCATCGACCTGTTCCAGAGGCTTGTCGGGCTGGCGTCCGAGAAGGGCTACCGCATCTACCTCTTCGGGGCGAAGGAAGAGGTGGTCACCAAGGTCAAAGCGATTTTCGAGGACAGGTACCCGGGCATCCAGATCGCAGGGTATCGCAACGGCTACTTCACCGAGGCGGACGAGCCCCAGATCGTATCCGATATGGCCGCCTCGGGAGCCGACATGATGTTCGTCGCTTTCTCCTCTCCCAAGAAAGAGTACTGGGTCCACAAGTACATCGACCAGATCGGAATCCCCTTCGTCATGGGCGTCGGCGGCAGCTTCGATGTTGTTGCCGGCGTAACCGACCGAGCTCCGACGTGGATGCAGAAGCACGGCCTGGAGTGGTTCTACCGCTTCATCCAGGAGCCCGGAAGGCTGTGGAAACGCTACATCATCGGCAACCTAAAATTCGTCGCCCTCACGTATAAATACAAGTTCGCTAAGAAAGGTGAATAGCAATGGTTAACGTTATCGGTCTCGGCTACATCGGCCTGCCCACCGCCCTCATGATGGCATCCCACGGCGTGGAGGTCGTGGGCACGGATTACAACGAGGAGCTCGTCGCCACGCTCAACGCCGGCAAGACTACCTTCAAGGAGGAGGGCCTGGACGAGCTGTTCGCCGACGCCCTGAAGTCCGGAATCAAGTTCTCCACCGACTACCAGGTCTGCGACACCTACATCGTCTCGGTCCCCACTCCCTACGACAAGCTAGACAAGAAGATCGACCCCTGCTACGTCGTGGCGGCCTGCAAGACCGTCCTCGAGGTCGCGCCCGAGGGCGCCGTGCTCGTAGTCGAGTCCACCGTCTCGCCCAACACCATCGACCGCTTCGTTCGCCCGCTACTCATAGAGGCCGGCCGCGAGGACGTCAGGCTCGTCCACGCCCCCGAGCGCATCATCCCGGGCAACATGGTCTACGAGCTGCTGCACAACAACCGCACCATCGGCGCCGACGACCCCGAGGTGGGCGAGGCCGTGGCGAAGGTCTACGCCAGCTTCTGCCAGGGCGAGATCTCCGTCACCGACATCCGCACCGCCGAGATGACCAAGGTCGTCGAGAACACCTTCCGCGCGGTGAACATCGCCTTCTCCAACGAGCTCGCCAAGATCTGCCGCATCGGTGGCATGGACGTCGCCGAGGTCATCCGCATCGCCAACAAGCACCCGCGCGTGAACATCCTCAACCCCGGCCCGGGCGTCGGCGGCCACTGCATCCCGGTCGACCCGTGGTTCCTGGTCGGCGACTACCCCGAGACGGCCAACTTCATCCGCCTCGCCCTGCAGACAAACGCCTCCATGCCCGAGTACGTCATGCACCGGGCCCACGAGGTCATGGTCGAGCGCGGCATCACGGACGCCTCGAAGGTCGGCATCTACGGCCTCACCTACAAGGAGAACGTCGACGACGTCCGCGAGTCCCCGACGCTGCAGATGCTCGAGTCCATGTCCGAGCACCTCTGCGCCGGCTCCGTCAAGGTCTACGACCCGTGGGTCGAGCGCGACGAGGTTCCCGGCCAGGTCCACTCTATGGATGAGTTCCTGGACGGACTGGAGATGGTGATCGTGATGGTCGGCCACTCCCAGGTCACGGACAACCCCGGCATCTTCGGCGAGCGCGTCCTTATCGACCCGCGCAACGTCTGCGGCGACGGAGAGAACGTCTACAAGCTGTAAGACCATGTGACTCTTCAGGAGAAATCGTTTTGAAGAAGGTAATGCTCGTCTTCGGCACCCGCCCGGAGGCAATCAAGATGTGCCCGCTCGCCAACGAGCTCAAGGCGCGTACGGATGAGTTCGAGACCGTCGTGACTGTGACCGGCCAGCACCGCGAGATGCTGGACCAGGTTCTGCGCGTCTTCGATGTGACTCCCGACCACGACCTGGCGATCATGAAGCCGGGCCAGACGCTGTTCGACGTGACGTGCGACGTGCTGCTTAAGCTCAAGGCCGTCCTCGAGGACGAGACGCCCGACGTGGTCCTGGTCCACGGCGACACCACGACCAGCTTCGCCGCGGCGCTCGCGTGTTTCTACCTGCAGATCCCCGTGGGGCATGTGGAGGCCGGCCTGCGCACGCACGACATCTACAGCCCCTGGCCGGAGGAGTTCAACCGCCAGGCGGTCGACATCGTGAGCGAGTACTACTTCGCACCCACGGAGGCGAGCAAGCAGAACCTGCTCGGCGAGGGCAAGCTCGAGTCCGGGATCTGGGTCACCGGCAACACCGGCATCGACGCACTGCGCACTACCGTGCGCGAGGGCTACTCCCACCCCGAGCTCGATTGGGCTGAGGGCTCCCGCCTCATCCTCATCACGGCGCATCGCCGCGAGAACTTGGGTGAGCCCATGCACCGCATGTTCCGCGCCATCCGCCGCGTGATGGAGGAGCATCCGGACACAAAGGCGATCTACCCCATCCACATGAACCCGCTCGTCCGCAAGGCGGCACACGAGGAGCTCGACGGCTTCGACCGCCTGCACATCATCGACCCGCTCGAGGTGCTCGATTTCCACAACTTCATGGCCGCGAGCCACCTCATCCTCACCGATTCCGGCGGTATCCAGGAGGAGGCCCCGAGTCTGGGCAAGCCGGTGCTCGTCATGCGCGACACCACGGAGCGCCCCGAGGGCGTGGCGGCCGGCACGCTGAAGCTCGTCGGCACCGAGGAGGACGTGATCTACCGCGAGTTCAGCCGCCTGCTCAGCGATCAGGCCGAGTACGAGGTCATGAGTCATGCGTCGAATCCTTACGGTGACGGACATGCGAGTGAGCGAATTGCGGACGTTATTGGAGGTAAATAGTGAAGCTAAAAAAGAGGTTTACTCTTTCTCTTAAAAACAACCTGCGCTTCATTCCTGATGAGGCATATATGCGTCTCTACTTCAAAGCCAAACTTCATTACGAGCCTGATTTCGAGTGTCCTAAGACATTCAATGAGAAGCTGCAGTGGTACAAGCTTAACTACCATAATCCAGTTTTGACTCAGCTCGCAGATAAATATGGCGTGCGCTCTTTCGTCGAACAACGTATTGGGTCCGAGTATCTTGTGCCACTTTTCGGTGTTTTCAATGCAGCTGAAGAGATCGATCTCGATAAATTGCCGGAGAAGTTTGTGCTTAAATGTACTCACGACTCGCAGAGCACATTTGTTTGCACGGATAAGTCGAATTTTGATTTTGTTGAGGCCAAGAAACGTCTGAATGTTGCCTTGCATAGAAACTGGTATTGGCAGGGCAGGGAGTGGGCTTATCTCGGTATCACGCCTCGCATTGTGGCGGAAGCATTTCTTGATGAACCTGGAAGAGCGACTCCGACTGATTACAAATTCTATTGTTTTGACGGTAAGGCAGCTCTTGTTCAGACGGACGCCGATCGTTTCACTAATCATGAAATGCAGTACTTTTCTACTGAATGGGAGCAGCGTGGCGATATCGACCATGAGGTATCTGAGCATGAGCCTACTGTAAAGCCCGAGAACTACGAACTTATGCTTGAGCTTTCCGAGAAACTCTCTGATGGTTTCCCTCACGTGCGGGTTGACTGGTACAACATTAGCGGTAAACCTTACTTTGGCGAGATGACTTTCTATACCGGAGGCGGATACGATCCCTTCTATGCTCTAGAGGAGCAACCCGATAGACTTGACCGAGAGCTTGGCGATTTGTTTGTTTTGCCAACTGTTTCCCATTTAGAAAAGTACTGCGATTGGTCTTGCCCTTCTTCTAAAAGATCTTTAGGTGCTGATAATGCCTAAAGTGTTGATGATTGGCCCGAGTCTTGATGCTATGGGTGGCATCTCCACGGTTGAAAACAACATTATGAAGTGGTCGAATCGTAACGAAGGTTCAATAGAATTCATTTCGACAACTGCTGAGGGCGGGAAGTTCAAGAAGCTCTCCATTGCCCTTGTGGCTTATATGAAATATCTCAGTAGGCTCAACGCGTGCGATCTCGTACATGTGCATATGGCGTCTCGTGGCAGCTATCGCCGAAAAAAGATCTTCATGAGGGCGGCCTTCTTTCGAAACAAACCCGTTCTTCTCCATCTGCATGGTAGCGAGTTCGGTGTTTGGTTTGACGAAGAATGTAGCGAGGCTGAGAGACGCGATATCTCGCATTCCTTTGAATGTTGCTCAAAGGTGGTCGTTCTGTCGGAGGAGTGGAAGGAATTCCTTCTAAAAAGGCACATCTGTTCCTTGGATCGTATCGTGGTGGTGCATAACGCCGTTGACGTTCCTGAGGTTAACGCTATTGATTATTCGTGCAATACGGTTTTGTTCATGGGGCGTCTTGATGCGCGCAAGAGTCCGGATTTACTTTTGCGCGCTGCTAAGCGCGTTCTTAAGACTCATCCCGATGCGCGTTTTGTCTTTGGCGGAGACGGGGATGTGCCAGCATATGAACAACTGGCGGATGAACTTGGAATTGGTGACAGGTGCAGCTTTATAGGCTGGGCTAAAGGTGAAAAAAAAGACGAAGCCTTTCGCAACAGTAGCATGTTCTGCCTTCCTTCAAAGAATGAGGGCATGCCTATGAGCGTGCTTGAGGCAATGTCGTACGGACTTGCTACCATTGCGACTCCTGTCGGGGGTATTCCACAAGTCATTACCGACGGCGTAGACGGAATTATGTTTCCAGTTGATGATGTTGATGCGTTGGCCACTAAGCTCGAGAATCTCATGAGCGATATCTCTTACAAGGAAATGATTGGAATTCAGGGACGAGCTCGCATAAAAGATGCCTTTTCCCTTACGGCGTTTATGAACCGGCTTGGCATGGTTTACGAAGATATTTGCCGGTGAGACTCGCTTTCTTGGACGATATTGGAGACCCGTCAGACTCCGTTTCTTATTTCCAAGTTGCACATTTAGGAGCGTGACGATGGATAAGACTATTCATTACTGCTGGTTCGGAGGCAATCCGCTCTCTGAGACTGCTGTGAGGTCCTTGGCTTCGTGGGAGAAGTTTGCGCCTGGGTTTGAGGTCAAGCAGTGGAATGAGGATAACTTCGACTTCGCATCATGCTCTTGGTCAAGGGGCGCGTATGCGGCGGGCCTCTGGGCATTTGTGTCGGACTACGCTCGCTTTAAGGTCTTGTATGAGCACGGCGGCATCTATATGGATATCGGCAGCGAGCTCATACGAGACATATCGCCTCTCATGGAAAGCATTCCTTTCACTGCAATCGAAGAATCCTCGTTGACTGCCACCACCGGCTTGATTGTTGCTGTTGAGCCTCATGACCCTGTAATTCGCGCATGCGTGGAACGATATGAGTCGATGGAGTTCTCCTGTGATCCTGATTTTCTCGACAAGATCACGGTGAATGAGGTATTCACTGCTGAGCTTCAAAAAATCGGCTTTGAACGCGTGAATAAAGAGCAGCATTTCGGTGGCTGGCTTGCCTTGGACTCCAAAGCGTTCAACCCCGTTTACGGTTTCGGCGGTTATCACATCAAGCGTGAAACCTACAGCATCCATCGCTCTTCGGGAAGCTGGGTTGAGCCCAAATATCGCATCAAGCGGAAGGTTGTGCGTAAGTGTTCCCCTTTCATTGGGCGAAGGCTTTCGCAGATTTTGGGTCGAATTCTCATGGAGCTTAGTGACGGTGGCTTGGTTGTAGGAACTAAGAGAATCTTTGGCGTTGTTCGCGAAAAGATTGCTAGAGGAGAGAGAAGTTAGAGTGGACGTATTCGCTAAAGATACTTATCACTATTTCGGTACGCAAGGCGTAAAGCTCGGCCGGTTATTAGGTGATTTTGGCTACCGCTATGTTTTCTATCTAAGGATGTGTCAGGCAGGGGGTTTGCGAAAACTCCTCTTCACGCTTCCGAGGAAACATCTTTCCAGGAAGTGTGGACTCGAGATTTCGCCATCAACTCAAATTGGTGAAGGCTTCTACATTGGTCACCCTTACGGCATTACTGTAAACGCCGGCGCGAAGTTCGGCCGTAACGTGAACATCCATAAGGGATGCACCATCGGCCAAGAAAACCGTGGCCATAGAAAGGGCGTCCCTACGATTGGTGACCGCGTATATCTCGGTATTAACTCGACGGTTGCAGGTAATGTGACCATTGGAAACGATGTCTTTATTGCCTCCAATACCTTTGTTAACCAGGATATTCCCGATCATTCGATAGTCATTGGCAACCCGTGCAAGATTATCGAAACCGATAACGCTACTGAAGGTTACATCATCAATTTGGTTTAACGAGCTTGCGAATAGTTAGGCGGTAAGATATTGAAACGCATAGGCATCCTCACATTTTCGAATACCGTAAATTATGGTGCTTCGCTACAAGCATGTGCTCTGCGCAGGACCGTGATGTCGTTGGGCTGCGACTGCGAAGTGCTCAATTACAGCAATAAGGAACTCGATGATCGAGAGTTGGGTACGTGCTTCTCGTTCAATCCTTCGGATGCCGTTCGCTATTTCCTTCGCAGGGGTTTTGAGCGCCAGAGGCTTAATTCGTTCAGTCGATTTGCTAAGCGCAATCTAAGCCCTACGGGAAAGCTGGATAAGCAAGCTCTTATTGATAGAGCCAAGAGCCTCGACTGCGTCCTCATTGGCAGCGATCAGGTTTTCAATCCTCGGGTTAATGGGCATGACCCAGTCTTCTTGGGTGAAGGCATCGCTGAAGTTACAAAGGTCGCGTCTTATGCTGCCAGTCTGGGAGATGCGACGGCGGAATCCATTTTGGCATGCGATGAAGGCGCGGCCGACAGGCTGGCAAAGTTCACTGGTCTTTCCGTTAGGGAACCGAGCTCTATGGAGGTCCTTAGCGAGATGGGGCTCGAATCTGTATTTATGCCTGATCCGACCCTGCTTCTTACGGGCGATGACTGGTCGGCGTTAGCCTCAGATGACGGCTTGGATACGATACCTCAATCCTATGTTCTGCTTTATACGCTTAACTCTGAGCAAAAACTCGTGGATCGAGCTAGGAAGATCGCCAGCGAGCTCGGCGTTCCTGTCGTCTGCATTCATTACAACACGAAGAAATTCCCCGGCATGATTAACGTGAGGGGTATCGGTCCGGCTGCTTTCTTGAAGCTTGTTAGTGAGGCGTCGTTTGTTTGCACGGACTCCTTCCACGGCGCCTGCTTCTCCATGAATTTCAATAAGTCGTTTGTCGTTAAAACGTCGGACTCCGCCGTTCAGAGTAACGTCAGGATTACAGACCTGCTCGCACGTTATGGAATTGAGGGTTGTCTGTATCGAGACGAGGTCGTTACTTCGGCTGTTGACTATGGTCATGCAAACCAGACCCTCTCACATGACCGTGATACAGCGCGTGCCTTTATCGCTCGCTGCATTGGATTGTAGGTGTCGTTTCTGGCTTATGTTTGCAAAGAATACTTTTTGGAACTTGGTCTACCAGTTGACCGCTATCGTTGCCGGCTTCCTCGTCCCAAGGGCGATTATTGGCGTATATGGATCCGAGGTTAACGGTCTGGTGACCTCTCTAACTCAGTTTATTGGTTATTTCGCACTTGTCGAAGCTGGTATTTCTGGTGCGGCGACCTTCGCTCTATATAAGCCTATTGCTAAGGGCGACTGGGATGGGATTAACGTCGTGGCTTCGGCCTCGAAGGTCTTTTATCAGAAGTCGGGCATGTTGTTTCTTGTCTTGCTGGTTGGCCTTTCGGTCGTTTATCCCATATTTGTCTCGGTAGGTTCGCTTGCGCCTTGGGAGATCATGGTGCTTACCTTCCTGTTGGGTGCCAAGATCGTCGTGGATTTCTTTTCCCTCGCCAAGTACCAAGTTTTCCTTACCGCCGATCAAAAGAACTGGCTCATTCAACTCGCATCGACGGTCTTCACGCTGGTTAACACGGCCGTCATTTTCTTGTTTGCCTATCTCCATGCTCCTGTTGTCGCTGTCTATGCGTTGGCTCTCTCTGCGGTTTTTGCGCGCAGCCTGATTCTCGCTCTGTATACACGCCGCCATTATCCGAAGCTCAATTGCAAGGTTGATTACGGTGACTATCAGCTACCCCAGAGATGGGATGCGTTGTTTCTCCAAATCTTGGGAGCCGTTCAGTCGGGCGCGCCCGTTATTTTGGCGACCTTCCTCTGTGGGAGCATGAGTGAAGTTAGCGTTCTTGCTGTTTACATGCTCGTATCTACGGGGCTACAGATGATTCCGAATGTCCTTGGTACAGGGCTTCAGGCGCTCTTTGGTCGACAGATTGCTGAGGGAGACTACGAGGGTCTTCGGTCTTCCTATAAGCCATATCGAGCGCTTGTGTACGCAGTCTCCGCTGTGGCATGCGGATGTGCTTTTTCATTGATTATGCCGTTTGTTGATTTGTATGCAGGCGGGTTTCACGATGCAAATTACCACAATGTCCTGCTCGGTTTCCTCGTCGTCCTAAATGTTTTTCTCTATCATGGCAAGTCGTCCCAGGGCCTACTTGTAATTGCTGCTGGCATGTACCGTGAGACTAGGGCGCAGACCTGCTTGCAGGCTGCAATCATTATCGTCTTGGGTATCCCACTCACAATGCGTTTTGGGGTCGTCGGCACAATTGCTGCGTCCTGCGTATCCAATCTATACCGCGTGATTGACCTTTTGCTCTACGAGCCTCGTAAAATCTCGAAGGACTCTCTTTCGAGTTCGTTTTGGTCGTTTGGCGTGTATGTATTACAGACCGTTCTTGTGGCCATGCCTGGCTATTTACTGTCTTGCTTCGCTGGAAGTTGGACAGGATGGATTGCGGTCGCCATCGGTCTTGTCATTTGGGGCGCAGTCGCCGCATGCGCGACGCTCTATTTCTTCGACAGGCCTAGCTATAGTTCGATTATTGGTCGTTTTATGAGGATTAAATAGGATGAATTATTTCAGCGCGTCTAGGGCCGGTGTTGAGTCTTGCTCTGAGTTAGAGCGACGCTTTTCCCTAAATGATGGGTCCATGGTGTTCATTCCACTGCTCTTTTACGCCTTTTTCTGCCAATCGCTCGCTGCTTCTGCGCTTGCACTCGATGTCTGCCTCCTGCTATCTGCTACGGCGTTTCTCCTGCATTTTGTGACTAACAGAAGATTTGCTTGCAAAAGATTTGGCCTTGAGCTGGTTTGGGCACCTTTCTTTGTGCTGTTCTTTATTCATAGTTTGATATACGGTGTGGCTAATTTAACCCTGCTCGTAGTTTATACGCTTCTATTTCTGTGCATGTATGTTGCGGCAGGCGAGCGATCCTGGGTCACTTCATGCCTTAGGGTTCTTGTCGCCTTTGCAGCATTTCATGCGTTCTGCACCATCGTCTTCTGGCTAGTCCCCGCACTTTATCTGCCAGTTAAATCTGCCTTCTTTTCAGGTAGCTATATGGCTAGGGACTATCGCTCTGGCTTCACGGCGCACTACAGCACTAATTCGATTTATTTGAGTTTGGGTCTCGTCTCTTGGGCCTGTGGTCTTGCTGGTAGCAGGGAAAAGGTTCGGATTAAAGATTTGATGCTGAGCCTGATGCTCTTGCTTGCACTTTTTCTGACTACTAAGCGGGGTCCTTTGGTTGCATCCGTTGCTGCTATCGTCATCTCGTATCTGTTCGTAAATAGAAAGAAGCTTACCGGGACGATGCTCAAGACCTTGGTTGTTGCTGCAATCGCTGTAATAGCTGTCGGCGTTCTTGCTACGTTTGTTCCCGCTGTTCAGGCGACTCTTGAGAGGTTTATTGAGCTTTCAGATGATGAAACGGGCAATGGCAGAAGCTATTTGTACGATTGCGCTTGGAGTATGTTTTATGCAAAACCCTTACTTGGTTGTGGTTGGGGGACTTATTCCAAGTATGTTGCCACTACCTCCCTTGGTGCAATGTACAGCAATCTTGGCTTTTCGTCGATGAGTGCTCACAACGTATACCTTCAGTTGCTTGCCGAGACGGGTGTGATTGGCCTTGCGGCTTTTGTTGTGCCCGCGTTTCTCTCCATCCTTGCAGCCATGCATCGATCTGAATCTCTTTTAGAGGAAGGTCCTTATGGGGACTCCTTTTGCTTGTGGGCCTGTTTGGGTGTTCAGATTTTCTTTCTAATTTATTGCTTTTCAGGCAACCCTTTATACGATCCGCAGTGCTACATACCGTATTTCATTTCATGTGTGGCGGCGTTTGCTATTTGCGGCTCAGACAAGATGATTCTTAACGATAGGGAGGGATTCCATGGATATCTGCAAAGATAGTCAACGCTGTACCGGGTGCTCTGCGTGTCTGTCTGTGTGTCCTCGATCGGCGATTCAGATTGTAGAAGACTCTCATGGGTTTTACCGTCCGAAGATTGACGAATCAAAATGTGTTGAGTGCGGTTTGTGCCAGAGGGTATGTCCGGCTAATGGTTTGACGAGCGACGATCTGAAGATGAACTCTCGTCGGGTATTGGCTTATCAGGCTGACGACGCCGAACGCGCAAAAAGTTCCTCGGGTGCCGCGTTTTGGACCTTGGCTACTTACGTCCTAAATAATGGCGGCGTCGTTTACGGCGCTTGCTTCGATGAAGATTTCCGCGTTGTTCAGCGGCGTTGTGCCTCTGTTGACGACGCGCAATCTTGTCGAGGCTCAAAATACTCACAGGGCTTCGTTGGCTCTTCATATGTCGAAGCATATAACGACTTGAAACAAGGTCTTGACGTGCTCTACAGCGGAACCCCATGCCAAATTGCGGGTCTTAGGAGTTTTCTATCTAAGAAAAACTATTCCGGACAGTTGGTTACCTGCGATTTAATCTGCCATGGCACACCTAGTAATCGTATGTTCCGCGAATACATTTCCTTTTTGGAAAAAAAGTCCGGAAAGAAGGTCATCAAATATTTTCATCGCCCCAAGGACAGAGGTTGGGGAGTCCATGTCGAGAAGGCTCTCTTGGACGACGGCACTGCTCTCTATGACACGATTGAATCTAATACTTGGCGAGATGTGTTCTATAGCAATAACGCTTTAAATTCCAGCTGTTATAACTGCGCCTATACCGACGTCAACAGGGTTTCCGACTTTACTCTTGCTGATTTTCTTGGCGTCGATCGAGTTCGCAAAGGTTTTAATGATCATAAGGGACTTTCTGTTGTTATGGTTAATAGTGAGCTAGCCGAGCGTATTGTCGCATCTGGTGTATTTGAGCCCGGCGTAACAGATATATCTCTTGAAGAGGTGCTGCCCGGTAATCCGATGCTGGAGAGGTCGTCCTCTCCGCAGGGTAACGTTGATGGTTTCTGGAAGGCTTATGAGCATAAGGGGTTCGAGGGCACTGCTCGGTTTGTTGGCGCCTACGGCTTCGTGAAATCTCTCAAGACTCTTGTGAAACAGCTTATTAAAAGGAAATAGTTACTAGGGGCGTTTCTCTTGAATTTAATGGACTTTGTTGAGCATGTGGCGACCTGGATTTATGTCCGGGGTAAGTTGGCGTTTCTTGCAGGGAGATTCCCTGGCCAGATAACCATGACGAAGGCTTTCAGGCGACCGTTTTATTGTCGCGTATCGGATAAAGGCGTTATTAGCGTCGGTGAACGAACGTCTTTCAATTACGGTTGCGTCCTGATTGCTCATGAACGAATTGAGATTGGTAGAGGCTGCCTATTTGGTCCAAACGTCCATGTGTATGACTTCGACCACGGTATGTCGCAGGATGGGATCATGTATCGGGACCAGCCGACTACGACAGCGCCCGTGCATATTGGCGACAACGTCTGGCTTGGCGCGAATGTCGTGGTGCTTAAAGGTGTAGCCATTGGCGATAATGCGGTCATCGCTGCGAATAGTGTTGTTTCTAAAGATGTACCCGCGAATATGCTATTTCACGAAAAACGGGATCTAGTTTACAGAGAGCTTCGATAGGTTGCTGGATTGGCTTTCAATTCACGATGTACGCTGATCCGATAAAGCAGTATTGATAATGGCTTAATTGGATTAAAGCGTGCTTGCATTAGGGGTATCGGCTTGGGTCGATACCCCTTTTTAACCGGTTTGAAACCGCATCACTGGTAACGTCAAGTTTTTTGGAAATTGACAACCACATGACGGATCACGGTCCGCGTTCTGTCATGTGGTCTCTGGCGGCTAAGCAGCGAATCACAGACGAATGGGATACGTGCCGAATTTGCGAACATCGTAACGGTCGACGAGGAACTGCTGTGCAAGGAAATGAAGACTCCTCCGAGGAAGACCATCGAGGAGGCGCCCAGCGCGCTGCTCGATGAGGAAGCTAATGGGGGATGGTGCTGTCGGTTGCGCTGGTCGCGCTGACGGGGGCGGCGTTGTTGTCTCTTTTGACATCTACTGCGGAATCACTTGAGTCGGTGGTGTTTGAGCTTGTGGTCCCTTCGGCCTTGTCAGTATCGCTTATTGCTGTCTTAGTTTGTGCCTGTTGCGCGGCTGTTGCTTGAGCCGCATGGCTTCTGCGATGACCGCCATGGGTATTGGTGCGCTTGCCATGGACATGCGCGCGATTGCACATGGTGGGCGATGGGGGCGTAGCGGAGCCTCTCTGGGAGCAGGCGATAGGGTCCAAAAGAAGCACCGGGCTAGCATGCCGCGCATATTTTGTTGGGGTTTTCGGAAACACCAGTAAACATCAGCGAGCTTTCTGTGTTAGCGATGGAATAATTTAGCCAAATATAGTCGGCCGAGATTGACCAATCCCGGCCGACCCATTTTAGCCAGCACGCCCGCATCTATGACTTTCCTATCGCATTCCTACATCCCCTCGGGCTGGATCCCCCTCACCTTCACCGCATGGGGGACGGCATCCACCGAGCAGGTGTCGAGCCCCTGCCGCGGTTCAGCTGCTGCTCGACGTCATCTCGACCTTCGACTCGGCAGATAGATAGTCTTTGTTTCCAGCGGTCTTCCGGTCTATTTGATTCATCGCATACGCAACAATCCCATTCTGAATTCCCGAGATGCTCGGCGGGAAAGACTGATTATCGGCATCAATGGAAAATCTTTCTTCCCTGGTATCCAGTTGCTGCTGAATGCGGTCGGCATACTTCTCGGCCCATTCATCGGCCTTGCCGTTTCGCACAAAGTAATTGTTGGATAGGTCGGTTGAGCGGTAGGCGTAGTCGCCCTTTTGGTAGTTTGCCGTGTGGTCGGAGTGGGCGATTGCCATGAGCTCGTCGGTCAGGCCAAAGTACAGATGGCGCTGGTCCAGGTCCCCGTACCAGTTGTCGCTGGTGTCGTCCCAGGTTAGGTCCATCTGGCACCATTTGCCGTCGATCTTTACGGCGTTCCAGGTGTGGCCGTTGCCGGTGATGCGGCCGTTGGCGATGCCCGCGGCGTTAAGGAGCTTGGAGTAGATGCGCTGGTAGCTCTCGCAGGTGCCCTGGTGGCGCGTGAGGCCGCTTTCGGCCGAGCACCAGTTGAGGCTGTGGTCGTACTCCAGCTGGTCAAGCGTCCAGTCGTGGAGCCACAGCGCCATGTCGTATTCCGAGCCGTCTGTCTCTTGCCTGCACAGGTCCACGGCACCGTTGACGATCTGCGTGACGCTTGGGCGGGCGGCATCGTTTACGGTCACCTCCGCCGTGGTGCGCAGGTAGTAGATCCCCTTGTCGTTTTGGGGGTCGTTTCTGTCGTTGTCCATAAAGTAGAAGTGGATGCGGTACGCGCCCGATGCCGTGAAGTCAAAGGTAAAGTCGTGGCCCGCGCTGCCCAGGCTATAGTAGCTGGCCCATGCCGGGCGCGACGGGTCGCAGACGCTTTCCTGGCTGTCGCCGTCCCAGTAGGTGGGCACGTCCATGCGCGCCTTGGCCTGGGACGAACCGTTGGTCTGGGTTACGTGGAAGTTCGTCGCGGTGCCCGCGGGGGCGTCGTTCCACGAGACGGTGAAGGTGACACCGTTTTGGGTTGCCGTGGCGGAGTGGTCGTAGGTGGTTTGTGACGTGGCAGAGATTGCGGCGGGCGTGGGGGTGGCTTGGGCGCGGAGGGATGGGGTGGGGGTGTTTGTTGCGGCGGCGGTGCCGTCGGCGCTTTCCGTGTTGACTGCGCTGGTGCCGGTGGATGTTGCGGTGCTGTCCTCTGCGGTATCTGCTGTCGCGTTTGCGTTGGTGCCGTCTTCGGCCTTGCCTGCGCCGCTGCTCGTAGCGTCGGCTTGCGCCTGCTGCACTGCGGCTGCCTGAGGCTGGATGGCTTCCGCGATGGCTGCCATAGGCAACGTCGCGCTGACCATGGACGTGCACGCGATCGCGCAGAGCAGGTAGTAAAGGGGTCGTTTCATAGCGGAGCCTCTCGGTGAGCAGCCAATAGGGTCCGAAGGCAGCTCCAGGCCAGCACTCCGCACATGTTTTGTTGGGGATTATTTTACGGGAACCCCAATCAACATCAGCGAACTTTCTGGGGAATGTTGGGGAGGGGGAGGAGTTGGTCCTCTGCCTCGCTGTGCGCTGATGTCTTCGCCCTCGGCGATGCGCCCGTCGGCGAGGAGTGCGAAGCGGCCATGCTGAACAATGCCACTCCACCTGTCTGTGCATCCAAACTTCTAGATTATGCATATCGGGATTTTCACGGTGTTGTCGGCGATTTTGTCTCGCGGACCGTGTGCATGCATTAGATGAGGAGGCGCTTGTATCCGTAGAGACGCATCGGCATTTTCGATGCGACCGCCGTCAAGACAATTGGGTGTGCATCAAGGCGCTGTTAACTGCATGAGCCGATTTCTTATAACCTGTTTAAGCAAAGCAAGAATGGGGAATAAAGCTTGGTGCCCATCGCGAACTGGCGATGGGGTACGCTACTGCCGTCAATATCGCAAACGACGAAATTCCGACGTTCGCAACATTGACACCAGCGTTGCCTGCTGCTAGCTGGATAAGAGCCTCGATGGTCATAAGTACCAATTCCTCGCTTTCGTCTAGTATCGCATAGGCAAGCATTGTTTTAGGTGGCCGCGAAAGCGTTGGTTGCACTTGCTGCGCCTTTGATTAGCCTGTCCGGGGAGGGTTAGCCGCCGCTTGTTGATCCGGACAGGTTGATTTATTTGGGGGTATTTTGGTCGAGTTCGATATCACTCGTATTCCTCGATATAGTTCCAAAAGTTCATATGCCCATTTCGATCATAGGGTCTCTTTTGCCGAAGTTCAGGCCAAGATTTTAGATTCAGAGTACGTTTCCAATCACGCGTTCTACCCTTTAATTTCCAACGAGATCATTACTGTTCGGTATCGTGGAGGCAAGCGAAGCTGCAAGGTTCGTAATATCGCTTATGCCTCGCATTTCGATCACCGCGTCTTCCAGTACTACTCTTATCTGTGGTCGGACTTATATAACAAGAAGGCTATTGCCGAAGAGTTTGATGAGGTTGCCGTAGCGTACCGCTCTTCGCTTTCATCAGACGGCGCCGTAACTGCTGGTAGCAATATTTCCTCAGCTAAAAAGGCATTCGACTATATGCGTGTGCAAGATTCGGCTTTTGTGCTTACGGGTGATTTCGAGAGCTTCTTCGACAACTTAAACCATGTCCATCTAATGGCGTCGTTGCGTTCGTTGTTTCCCAGTGGACGCTTGCCGGACGATCACTATTAAGTCATTAAAAATATCCTCCGCTATTCGTGCTGGCCTATTGGTGATTTGGCTGCTCGACATGAATTGCCATGGCCAGTAATCGATCCTGCTCGGGAGAAAACGATTAGTGATGCGGCTATCGATCTTCGGTTCAAGTCTATTCGCGAACTTAACAAGCTGGATGTTATCTTGCCAAAGTCTGAGTTTCTTGCAAACAAAAGTAAAGTCATCACCAGGCCGTGGCGGCGAACGGGTATTGATCTCGGCATTCCTCAGGGTCTTGCTGCAAGTGGAGTGCTCGCTAACATCTATATGGCCGATATCGATATGAAAGTCAGGCTTGCCGTTGAACGGGTTGGTGGCTTGTATCTTCGTTATTGCGATGACTTTATTGTTGCCGTTCCAAAATCTGGCTTTGATGCACTTGTAGAGGCAATCAATCTAATGACCGATGTTGATTCCGTTAAACTGCAGCCTGAGAAAACCAAAGCGTTCCGGGTTGATAGCAGCGGGGTTGCTCAGCTTGATTTTGAAAGCGTTCGTACGGGTAAGGTCCTTTCGTACTCCGGTGCACATCCGGCACAGAAAGTTAGCTTCTTGGGGTTTGACTTTGACGGGCGCGTTGTAAGACTTCGACAGTCTACGGTTGGAAGGTACCATAAGCGTCTCCGTGAGGCAGCCAGTGCGATTGCGCGTTCTAATCAGGGGGAGGGAAGGCACGCATCAAAAAAGCGCGTCTCCGCTCTATATCAACATTATTCACCACTCGGTATTAAGGGAAGAAGGCTATGCCCCTCGGGTGATGCTGACCCTTCTGCATTTTCTCGCTATGGGAACTTTCTTTCCTACGTAGCGAGAGCCCAAAAGGCGTTTCCAAATGATCCGATTGCCCCCGACGAGGCTAAGATTTATAGGAAGATTAAACGCTTGAGTGCTCGGTAGACGATAGTTTTAACGCCAGATCATTCATAGCCATAAATACTTAATCGATATCGGCCAATTCCGATCACTAGGTAATAATTGATGTGCCCTCACGTCGTCGTGGCACGATGTCTCTGAAACTCGTGCCGAACATAAGAATGATATGACAAGAACGGTAGTGTCGCGAAAGTTGGTGTAATGGACTCCTTGGCCCCTGTGTCCAGGATCCGGAATCTATCGATATCCTAGGCCGACTCCACTCTGTCGGCAAGCTCAAGGCTGGATTCGACCATCTTCCCGGCAGTCTTTTCCAGCTCGGCCCAGTCATGACAGCACGATGCTCCCCTTCGCAGCGCCGCGTCGTGCAACTCGGCCATCTTCCTCTCCGAGAAGTAGCGCGAGGTTGCCATGGAAACGGCCAGGATAACCCCGAAAGCGGCCTGAACGCGCCATGGTGCGCGTATTCTAGGCGAAGGCACGGACCCTTCCGAGCCAGGACGGGCCGCTCGCTCGGCCAACTTTGGCGTACCCTGCTGGAACGGCTTCCGTCAACATCCGTAAAACTACCGCAAAGAGGAGGCCACAGTGATAGATAAGAGGCTTATTGAAGCCGTTCCCGGAGCCGAGAGACTTAAATCCGCAATGATTACCCCAGAATTGTTTGTTAAGGACCTCATGCTAGACTATTCTGGGCGTCCGTTATATACATACGAGGAATGGACGCGCGAGCTCATCAACCACTCTAACGCTTTCAAGGAACTGACCAGAGGTGCGGAGTTTCATGCGCCCGTATCCGAGGCAAATGGGGAGTGTGATGCGGTATCAGACGCGTATCAGTTAGATTTCAAGCTCATCTTCGGAAAATCCATGATGCGCGCCGTAAGTCTCACTTCGTCAAGGCGAGTTTCAGACCGCGGAATAACTTTAGAACAACTTTGCAGAAGTCATGTAAAAGAACAGAGAGGCTTACGCCTGCATGCAATTCTCAGGGATTACAGCCTCGCCAAGCTTGACGAGCTTCTAAAAACTGAGAGTAATAAACAATTGAGCGAAGAAGACCGTGAGGCCCGAGGACTTCTTCGCTCAATCAGTCATTCGAAAAACTTGCTGCTAATTTATCCTTGCCGCTTTGAAGGCATCGACAGACTGCCTGAACTTGAGGAAACCGCCAACGCCGCACTTTACTATGACTTCCGGAACGTGCTCGACGTCCGACGGATACACCATCCCGGCAAGGACACCTTCCTTTCATATTTTTGCGACGACCGCATGGTTGTCACAAGAGCGAGCGGGCACGGCCTATCCAAGTTCGACGATATCATGGTCGCAAAAAGCAGAACATACATGGATATTATGCGTATGCGTGATCCCGGAGAGTATCAAAGGCTGCTCAAACTTGTTTAACCGACCGCAAGGGCTAGTTTTGTGGACATCAACCCAAGATGGGACCTGCCAAGAGGACCGGACGCCGCTGCGTTCGGACTCGTTTTTCTGCATTCAAAAGCAACGCTGAGCTCGACCTCACGGCTTGCGCCTGCTGCTCGGCGGCCTTCTGAGGCTGAACCCCCTCTGCAATGGCTGCCATAGGCATCGTCGCGTTGACCATGGACGTGCACGCGGTCGCACAGAGCGGGTGGTAAAGGGGGCGTTTCATAGCGGAGCCTCTCGGTGTGCAGCCAATAGGGTCCGAAGGCAGTTTCAGGCCGGCACTCCGCACATTTTTTGTTGGGGTTTTACGGGAACCCCAGTCAACATCAGCGACCTTTCTGGGGTATGTTGGTTGATCCGGGGTGCGCAAAACAACAGTTTCAAATATTGTTGCTTCCTGTTCAATTCTGTCTATCTACAATTAATCGCAAGCGTATGACCTGAGGAGATTGTTTACAGGTGGAATCGGTCACTATTCATTGGATTGTCTTTTATGTCTTTATCGGTTTGTCGAGCGTTCAGCTTGTCCGCTTTGCTGGGCCCTTGGCGATCGGAGGGCAATACACCGTCGAAGAACTGTATCCCTCCGATGAGTCGGGCAGGCTGAACGTTGCCTACCGAATTCTCGCTCCAACAATTTGTTGCCAGCTCCCGGTGTTTATTATGGCTGCGATTTGCGATGCGTTTTCAGTTCCAGGTCCTTCGCTGCGATACATGCCTACCCTTTTCTATTGGTTGTTTCTTGGGGTAATCAAGCATGCAAGGGGTAAATTGCCGTACCGGACTCTTCCTTTCTCATTCGAGGCGTTCATGTCTCTTTTGCTGTCCGTCGCATTCGATCACTTTGTTATCGATGGCTATCTCGGAGGCCAGGGGCTAGATGTGCTTGATACTTCGAGTATTGCCTTTGAGTTTGAGCTGGCATTATTTGGTGTTGTGACCTTTTGGATTTTAACCTTTTTTAAGCGTTATCAAATTAAGTTTAGCCGTGTGTACTCAAATGCCGCTCCATCATATGTCGTTCCTTCGGACTCCGTATTTGGTTACTCTTCAATCGATACGGGTGAGGCCAGGCTCTTCTCATACGAGCGCGAATATGGCGATCTCTTACCTCAGCGATTTTCAAGTGATCTTCTGTTGAGAAGTGTTTTCTTTGCAATTATGGCGATTGAGGACGGGAATCGGCCCGAGTTTATCCGAACGATCGAGCGCATGGCAGCTCATTTCCATTTGGCAAAAACCACTGGAATAATGCAGCAGACGAGCGATGCTCCTTTGTCTGATATGGATAGCGTTAAACTCGCAATTCCCTATATTGAGCGCATGTGGGACCAGTTTCTTGTTGAATTCGCCCGTTCTGCCGAAGGGGCAGGGGGAGACGCCCTACGAATCTTCAAGTGTTACTACACCTACGATTACTGTATGTTGTCGCGGACTATCCGCAATCATTTTGCGCGTTTTACGGGGACTATTGTGGAACGAGATTACTTAATGCTAATCGCGTATTTTGCGATGTTCTTGAATTTGAGGAAAGGCAGCGCTACGGATTGCTTCCAAAGACGGTTTCTGCGACTGGATCGATATGCGCCACTGAGCTTGGATGGCTTTCTGGGGAGTACTGTTATTGGGCCGATTACAATACGGTTGTATCCTGCCTGAATGAAAATGATGGCAATGGCGTTAAACTGGTCAGCAAAAATGATGTGAATAAAACCCAGATAACCGAGACGACCTTAAGGCTTAAGGAGCAAGGTGTTTCCGTTCTTGAGGCCAAGTATGTGCCCGGCGCTTCGGCGACCATCGTGTGCATCGGCGATTCCTCGAAGATTTCGAGTACTGTCGGTAGTGACTGGATGGTTGTTAGCTAGGTGAATCATCTTTGCCTTTCCGCATATTGATTGCGCATTCTCGTGCACGGACGCGAAAATGCTTCGCATTAGTTTCAACGCGAAGAGTATTTGCTACATGATTAACTTTTTTGGATGCGCAATTACTGCGCATCTAGGTTAACATCCAGTTAGTGATGCAGTTGTCGTGGGCTCTACGTGAGGCGATGACAAAGGAGGGTCGTTGTTTGGTTGTTATCGGCAACGGCCCTTTGATTTTAGGAGTTACTTTGGCGATGGAATTTTAGACTTTCGCTCAACTTATCGAACTCCTAGAGAGTCATGGCGTTCTAACTGATGCCGCTGCGCTAGATTGCCTGAGGCGCGAAATGAATATTTGCTCGTCGGAACACTGCTGAATATTGGGTCACCTGTGCGGTTCGAATTTTCAATTGTCGAGCAGCTTTGTCTCCGATGAAGTCTTGCAATTCTAGTAAAATCCAAACATATGTTCTATACTTATGGAAGTAGCTTGTTTGGAGGCGCTAGATGGAAGTCGGAAGAGATGACATTGTAGAAAGCGTTGTACGTTTGATAAATGGGGTGGGGCGTAGCCCATATTTATTCGTCGGCTCGGGCTTTTCCCGTAGATACATGGGTACCGACGATTGGGTTGGTTTGTTAAGGCACCTCTGTTCCCGTCTTTCCGATGATCCCTTTCGGCTTGACTCGTACCTGGCACGTTGTCCAGATGAGTCTGACAATAGCGCATTGCCCTCTGCCGCGACGATGCTTGATAAGGATATGCGCATAGCTGTTCTTGAGGACCCTCGCTTCGCTTCTTTTAGAAACGATCATGTAGAGGACATTCGTCAGCGTAAATCTATTTTAAAGATCATGGCGGCCGAGAGGTTATCCTCGTTCAAACCTGAATATATGACGCATGAGCTTGATATCTTGAGAGAGGTTGGCAGGCGGCGTATCTCTGGAGTTATAACAACCAACTATGACTGTCTCCTGGAGTCGCTATTTCCCGAGTTTAAAGTTTTTGTTGGCCAAGACGATCTCGTCTTTCACAGAACTTTTGAAATGGGTGAAATCTATAAGATCCACGGTTCTATGGATAATCCTGAATCTATGGTTCTTGAGGAGGCAGATTACGCAAAACTCGCCGAAACACAGGATTACTTGGCTGCCAAGTTGTTAACTATTTTTATGGAATACCCAATTATTTTTATCGGTTATTCCCTTAACGACCCCGATATCCAAGCTATCCTCATGTCGATTTCGCGCTGCCTCGGTTCTAACAATCTTGCGTTGCTTAGAAAGCGCTTTATCTTCCTTACTAGGGGAGAAAACGCAACCTCAACTCATTCGTTTACCTTTCCAGGTATTGGCGAGATAAGCATGACCGAGATTAGGACGAACGATTTTGGTGCAGTGTATGAAGCAATTGGACAATCCAAATGCTCCTTCTCGCCCAGGATCATTCGTGAGCTTCGCAGGAGCATCTACGCCTTGGCTGATGAGGGCGATCCGAATGACTCTCTGGTAGTTGAAGCGAGTTTTAGCGACCTCGAGAGACTTCCGGAGGGACAGCATCTTGTGCTGGGTATCGGTGTTGCGAATGCTTCTTTAGGGCACGGGCATATGGTCAAAGCCGAACTTCTATATCGTGATGTTGTGTTTGATGACGAACATGTTGCTCCTAAGCTTGCCGTCGAGGAATACCTTCCTTCGCTGCTTGCTTCTAACTCGGGTGGTTTGCCCATGTATAAGTATTTAAGCGCGTATTCAGGGGAAGTTCTTAATCCAAGGATGCTAAAGGAAATAGATGAGAAGAAGGATTTAGATGCTTTTCTAAACAACAGCCTACGAAAGGCAAAAGGTAGCTATCATCATTCGGGAATTAGACACTCGGTTCAGTCTGTTATAGCTAACGAAGGCTTTGAGGAAGCATTTAAAAAGCTTGTGCTACTTGAAGAAGATGAGATCGATCTAAATAAGTTGCTTGAATATCTGAGGGCGTTCATCACGGACGATCGCAAGATAATCCACGGTAATAGCGAGCTGAAACGGCTTATTAGAATGTATGATTTCCTTAAGTACAAGAAGGCCTTCGACATATCGGCTACTAGTGAGTAATCCCACCTAGCGTCTATGAAGAAGGCCATCTTTGTAAACTATGGCATCTGAGCGTATAGTGCGAACACCACGTGCAAATGCATACTTAATATAACGCTTTCTGCTTGAAATCACAATGGTGTCTGTTTCGACCCGCCAATCAAGGGAAGATAGTGTAGAGTATCTTCCTGCAATACAAAAGCTCTTTGGGAGCTTTAAGGGTGACGCTTTCAAATTGAGAGTGTTGCCCTTTTTTCATGTATGCAATGTGTGACGTACTAGCCAAGCACCATCCCGGCAATGGAATGATCGAGCATGGGCGGCTTCTACTGGTTGACGTGATCGTGGTCAAACAAGTGATATCGATTAGAATTAAATCAATTGCGCTGGAAGCCTTCGGGCGACACCTGAAGAGGGTTGATGCGTCGGTCCTCTTTTTTTGTTTGGATGTAAGATTCGGCCAGGCAAAACAAGGATCTCATTTGGGGAGAACAAATATCCGGCGGTTTTCCGCTTCGGGACGCGCGGTTTAAGGGTGCTTTTCGGAAGTGCGGGGAAAAATCGGAAACCTCCGAGCATAAACCGAATTTCGGCAACAAAACCGCAGGTCGCGGAAGGCTAAAACAGGGGTCTGGTCTGTCGATCTCGGTTTTTCACCGCACTTCCGGAAACGCCCGACGGAAGCATGCGGCAAATTTTGGAACCCTCGAGCACATCGTCCTTTTCATGAAAAGAACCCGCAGGTAGAAGCGTTGCCACTATCCAGTGTGGTTGACGTGTCTAGAATATGCCGCACACTTCCGGATTTTGCATAAGCTCGACTGGTTTGTTTATCGATTGGGGCAGAGGAATCTTGTCTGGACCTCGTTATATGTATTTAAATGGATGAACTTAACCTATAAGTTAAGTTCATCTAGAAATGGGAGGTGCCCTTTGGCAGAAGGATATGATCTTGTCGAATATAGAGACCTCAAGGGTCGACCGTTTTGGGAATTGACGGCTTCTCCCGACAACTCTCAATTCCAGAAAATGTTGTCAGACCCTAAGCGGAAATTAACCGCTCGAACAATGATCGGCCAGAATAGCACGTCAACTTCTGGAATCTGAGCCTTGACTTTTATACTTGGCTTTCGAAACGGAGAACACAATGAATAAAGTAGATTTATCTGATTTTTACGCCGATACAGAAACCAGCGAAACACGCGCTTATGAACACGCGCTAGATATCGAGTTTATTGTTCATCGCGAGATGAAGCGTCTGGGTTTAAGCAAAAGCGATTTGGCAAAGCGTATGGGCGTGAGCCTTCAGTCGCTTTCGAAGCTGTTGAATTCTCAGCCCAATATGACGCTGAAGACGATCGCTAGGTTCGAGCTTGCTTTGGGTATCAAAATCGTTCCTAAGGTTACCGTTAGCTATTCTAAAGAGCTACCGTTTCTTTCATCCAACAATTTCGTGCGAGAGCAATGGTCTTTTAGGAACGAGCGTCCGTCCTCGCATGTGAATCTCGAGATGATTTCCGGAGGTTTGGCAGCATGAGTGGGGATTTTATTGCTCCGATTCAAGTCGTTCATTTGTTCGTCGTTGACTCCGATTTCCATATCGAGGATTCGCCCTCGGATAACATGGAATTAAAAGTTGACGTTAGCTACCAAGATGTCCATCTTTCGAAAAAAGGTAATGATGCACGCGCAAGTCTAAAGATGTGCGTAATTGGCAGCCTCCTTGACAGAGACGAAGGTGCACAGGAGAAGATGCACGCTGGCGTTACAGTATCCATCTCGGTTTCAGCGCAAATGCCAATGAACTCTCCCGATGACGAGGCGCGTCACTACCTTCTTTCAAATGCTATTTCGATGGCATATGCCCATGCAAAGAGCTATTTGATGGTTGTTACTGGACTTTCACCCATGGGAGCGCTTACATTGCCTGCCATTCTCCCTGCAGAGCTGTCAGCAGATTGCGATGTGCCTTTTCAGAGCGAATAGCATTTCCTCGATGAATCTAAGTCGAATGAGTTGCCGCTCTCACATCCTCTAAAAAGTTCTTAAAACAGCCTTAAAGGCGCCTTGGCTCGCTTTTACAGCGTACAATACGCATGTTTGACTATGGCAAAAGTAGATTTTTGGGGAGGGGGAACGCCGTGGAAGTGCTGGTTGTTGGCAACACCGCATATGTTGACGATGACTTTTGCTCCAAGGCGTTCCCCGGCGACCATGTGTAGGTCGTAGCCGCGCAGGACGCGCGCCGCGATGAGTCGTCGCCCCATGCTTCGTGGAAAGAGCTCCTCCAGCACCTGGACCAGGCCTACGAGTTTGAGCGCGTGGTCTACCTTTCTACCTACCTCACCCCGCATACCGTGACTTTTGGCGACATTGGGCTGCTGCGCTCGGTGTTTCGTGCCTGTATGGGACGCAATGTGCAGCTGCTGTTTATTGCGGGTCCCGCGGGTGCAGAGGGCACCACTGGCGGATGTGACGACGACGCCACGGCCGCCAGTGGGGCCCAGACGGGCAAGGGCATTATCGCCCGCGCTGCCAACGACCTGTGCCGTTACTATGCATCGCGCGACGGCATCCAAGCCAAAGTCCTGCGCGTGCCGTATCTGTATACCGCATCGCCGGCATTAACCGACCCATTTTTGATGCCGTTGTTCGAGGCATGCTCGGGCGGGTCGGTCGCGCTTCAGGGTGCGGCAGATGCGCCGTTTCCCCTGCTGTGTGCCGAGGAACTCGCGGTGTTGGTGCATCGTATCTTTGACAGCTGGGATGCCAACTTTGAGATGCTCGACGTTGCAGACGCTTTTGGCCACCCGAGGCCTATGGCGTGACCGTTGACGCTCCGGGTGCGAGCGTGACCTATCACACGCTCAGCATCTAGGCGTTTCGTCGCCTATCGGCGCTATACTGCAGCCGTTGCCCACGATGCGGGGAACACCCGCATCGTGGGTTTTTTGCTTATGAAGGGAAGGTGCCGCGTGGACGTACAGCAGCTAGAAGAGGCCTGGGCTGCAAGGGCCGGCGCGCGTGAGGCGCGTCTTGCTGCAGCGCCGCATGTGCCGGCGGCGCTGTCTCTGTTGGGGATTGTACGTCCCGGCGATCGCCTGGTTGCGTTTGCCGATGACTTTGCCGATGCGTTTGCGCGCGGCTTTGAGTGCTGCGACGTGGCTATGGTGGAGGAGCCGTCGGTTGCGGCGTTTACTGCTGCGTCCGAGGGCTTTGATGCTTCGTTTGAGGTCGAGGGGCCGCACCTGTGGTGGTTCGTCAACTCTATTGGCGGGTTTGGATTGCGCGTGCCCGATCTGCGCGCGTTAGGACGTGCCGCGCGTGAGGCTCATGCGCTGCTCGTGGTGGATAACACCGTGGCTGGTGTCTTTGGGTGCGATCCGTTGCGCTTGGGTGCCGTGCTGTCGCTCGAGGCACTTGACCGCGTGTGCGCCGGTGAGGCTCCGCACAAGTTGGTTGCCATATCGGTCGCGCGCTCGCAGCTCAAGCGCCATCGTGTGGATGCTGCTGCCGAGTGCGCGCATGCTCTGCTTGAGGGCCGTGGCTTGGTCAAACTTGATTTGCCTGCTGATGAGGCCGGTGTGCTGGAGCGCGGGCTGGACTCGCTCGATGCCCGCATGCAGGCACATTTCGACCGCGCACGTGCGCTGGCCGAGTACTTGGCTGCCAATGAGATGGTGCACGCCGTGCGCTATCCTGGACTGAGCTCGCATCCCGACCATGCGGTTGCAACTGGAATCCTCGAGCACGGCTTTGGTCCGGCAGTTGAGTTTGACCTTATCGAGCGCAGTGCGGGCGATTTGTTCGATGCTTTGCCGGGGGAGTTTCGCACATCGCCCGCCGGCGGCGCAACGACGCGACTCTCTGCTCCGCCCGGCAAGCAGGGGAGCACCATTCGCCTCTTCGCCGGTACCGACGACCCCCTGGTTGTAGCGTCCACCCTGGACAACGCGCTCCGAAAGTAACTAATCGGGGTGTGTGTCACGAAAACGGCCTATTTACTACGTTTAAGCCATAGGGGTCGACCATACCCGCCTATTTCGAAAATTGCCAAGCTGTCTACCAGCGGTTTTATTTTCATAATGTCCGGTATGGTCGAGGGTATTCAGCTAAACGTAGTAGATGGGCCCGTTTTGTGGCACGAGCCTCAATCCGAGGGCACGGTGGACAACAATTCAGTCCCAAAAGGACTACTCTGCATTGATGCTGGCGATGAGGTCGTTGGCTTTGGTGGCGATGACGTTGTTGATGTCGGTCTGCAGCTCCTCGTAGACCGCTATGGCCCGCTCGCCGGCGGGGGTGAGGGTGGATCCGCGGGCGCCGTCGCGCTCGATGAGTTTGCATCCCAGCTGACCTTCGGCCTCGTTTACGATGCGCCAGGCCTTGGAATACGCCATACCCATGCTCTTGGCGGCACGGTTGAGCGAGTGCTCGCGGGCGATACCTTGCAGCAACAAGACGCAGCCGTGGCCGAAGACGCCCGGCAAATCCTTGTCGCACGCTTGAATGACCAACTTTGCCGTCGTCTTGTACTTCATACGCTCCACGTCTCCCCGCTAAAGTGTTTGCTGGGCAAACGCAAAGCCTGCGTCAAACCCTCGTGTGCTCTTTCTAAACCATGCATTGTAGCAGCCAAAGTGCGTTAAGATACTTCCCCAGTATTGGGCGCCCAAGGTTGGGCTGGGTCCTACGAGGCCTGCAGCCGACCGGTCGCATGGAAAAAGGAGAAACATGGCTACGTTCTTTCCCGGTGAGTCCCACACGTTTTCGGAGTATCTGCTGGTCCCTGGTTACTCGTCCTCGCAGTGCATCCCCAACAACGTCTCTCTTAAGACGCCGCTAACCCGCTTCAAGCGCGGTGAGAAGCCGGCAATCACCCTGAACATCCCCATGGTTTCCGCCATCATGCAGTCCGTCTCGGGCGTCGACATGGGTGTCGCGCTCGCTACCGAGGGTGGCCTGTCCTTCATTTACGGTTCTCAGACCCCCGAGTCCGAGGCTGCTATGGTCAAGGCCGTTAAGGATCACAAGGCTGGTTTCGTTCAGTCCGATTCCACGCTGACACCCGACATGACCATGGAGCAGGTCATCGAGCTCAAGGAGAAGACCGGCCACTCCACCATGCCGGTCACCGACGACGGCACTCCCAAGGGCAAGCTCCTGGGCATTGTCACCAGCCGTGACTATCGTCCCAGCCGCGATGACCACCAGAAGAAGGTCTCCGAGTTCATGACCCCGCGCGAGCAGCTCATCGTGGGCGACAAGAACATCAGCCTCAAGGTTGCCAACGACGTCATCTGGGACAATAAGCTCAACGCCCTGCCCATCGTCGACGACTACGATCACCTGATGGGCATCGTCTTCCGCAAGGACTACGACAGCCACAAGACCAACCCCAACGAGCTACTCGACGGCGATAAGCGCTACATGGTCGGCGCCGGCATCAACACCCGCGACTATGCCGAGCGCGTGCCGCTGCTCGTCGAGGCCGGTGCCGACGTCCTGTGCATCGACTCTTCCGAGGGCTTCAGCGAGTGGCAGAAGCGCACCATCGAGTGGATTCGCGCCAACTACGGCGAGGACGTCAAGGTCGGTGCCGGTAACGTCGTCGACGCCGAGGGCTTCCGCTTTTTGGCTGACTGCGGTGCCGACTTCATCAAGGTCGGTATCGGCGGCGGCTCCATCTGCATTACCCGCGAGACCAAGGGTATCGGCCGTGGCCAGGCCACCGCGCTGATTGACGTCTGCCGCGCTCGCGACGAGTATTACGAGGAGACCGGCGTCTACGTGCCCGTTTGCTCCGATGGTGGCATCGTCTACGACTACCACATGACGCTCGCCCTGGCCATGGGTGCCGACTTTATGATGCTGGGCCGCTACTTCGCCCGCTTCGACGAGAGCCCGACCGAGCGCGTCAACGTCAACGGTCAGTATATGAAGGAGTACTGGGGCGAGGGTTCTGCACGTGCCCGCAACTGGCAGCGCTACGACCTGGGCGGTGCTGCGAAGCTCAGCTTCGTCGAGGGCGTCGATTCCTACGTTCCGTACGCCGGCTCCCTCAAGGACGGCGTGGGCGGCACGCTCTACAAGGTCAAGTCCACGATGTGCAACTGCGGCGCCCTCTCGATCCCCGAGCTCCAGGAAAAGGCACGCCTGACCCTGGTCAGCTCGACCTCGATCGTCGAAGGCGGAGCTCACGACGTAGTCGTCAAGGACTCCCAGCAGAGCGTTTCCTATCGATAAGGTAAGAGCTGCATATCAAAGGTTGAGCATCAACCACGTTATTTAGATAAAGCGAGATGCCTGCAAGTCGCAGGCATCTCGCTTGTCGTATTTGCTATCATCAGTCAAGTTAACCTTAGGGTCGGTCGGCTTGGCTTTGTTCGCTACAAGTTCCGCACGCAAAGAAGAGCACTTAATGTGCTCTTCGTCTTGCGCAGGACTGTCCGCAGTAGCGAATAAAGCTAAGCCGCCCGACCCCAGCTAAGATTAAAGGAGCTGATATGTGCGATTGCACAGATCATAAGGACGAGATTCCCGCCTACGACGCGCAGGACATTGAGTCCAAGTGGATGAAGGCCTGGGAGGATTCTAACCTCTTTGCCGTCGACACCGACGACAGCAAGCCCAAGAAGTACGTGCTCGAGATGTTCCCGTATCCGTCGGGCGACCTGCATATGGGCCACGCGCGCAACTATACCATCGGCGATGCCATGGCCCGTCAGGCCCGCATGCGCGGCTACGACGTGCTGCATCCCATCGGCTTCGATGCCTTTGGCCTGCCTGCCGAGAACGCCGCCATCAAGCACAACACGCAGGCTGCCGCTTGGACGTACAAGAACATGGACCAGGCGCTCGCCACGATGAGGCGCATGGGCTTCTCCTACGACCTGGATCGCACCGTTAAGACCTGCAGCCCCGACTACTACCGCTGGGGTCAGTGGATCTTTGAGAAGATGTGGGAAAAGGGCCTGGTCTACCGCAAGAAGAATCCGGTCAACTGGTGCCCCACCTGCAAGACCGTTCTTGCTAACGAGCAGGTGACCGAGGGTAAATGCTGGCGCTGCGGCACCGAGCCCGAGAAGCGCGATCTTGAGCAGTGGTACTACAAGATTACCGAGTACTCCCAGGAGCTGCTCGACGATCTGGAGAAGCTCCCCGGCTGGCCCGAGCGCGTTAAGCAGATGCAGGCCAACTGGATCGGCCGCTCCGAGGGCGCCGAGGTCGACTTTACCCTGTGCGACAAGGATGGCGAGCCCATCGAGGGCGACGAGGGTAAGATCACCGTCTTCACCACGCGAGCCGACACGCTCTTCGGTGTCTCCTTCTTTGTCCTGGCTCCCGAGTACGCGCGCCTGCACGAGCTCGTCGAGGGTACGGAGTACGAGGAGGCCGTGACTAAGATCGTCGAGGACTCCAAGCATATCTCTGCCGTCGAGCGTGCCCAGGGCACCCTCGAGAAGCACGGTGCCTTTACCGGCCGCTACGTGGTGAACCCCGTCAACGGCGAGAAGGTCCCCGTGTGGGTTGCCGACTACGTCGTGTCCGACTACGGCACCGGTGCCGTCATGGCTGTTCCTTGCGGCGACCAGCGCGACTTTGAGTTCGCCCGCAAGTATGACCTGCCTATTGTGCCGATCATCCTGGACGATGACGACCGCGCTGCCGTCGAGGCCAGCGGCGAGACCATCGATACCTTCCATGCCGAGACCGTCGACTGGGATTGCGCCCACGCTGCCGAGGGCACGCTCGTCCAGTCCGGCAAGTACACCGGCATGCGCGGTGGCAAGCACTCCGAGGGCGAGGCTGCAATCGTGGCCGACCTCGAGGCCATGGGCTGCGGCCGCCGCAAGGTCGAGTTCCGTCTGCGCGACTGGCTCATCAGCCGCCAGCGTTATTGGGGCAACCCCATCCCGGCCATCCACTGCGAGCACTGCGGCATCGTGCCCGTGCCCGAGGACCAGCTGCCGGTGACGCTGCCCGAGAACCTGGACCTGGGTGCCGGCGAGACCCTCGCCGAGTGCAAGGAGTTCTACGAGACCACCTGCCCGGTCTGCGGTCGCCCGGCCAAGCGCGAGACCGATACCATGGACACCTTCACCTGCTCCAGCTGGTACTACCTGCGCTATACCGATCCGCACAACACCGAGCTGCCCTTCTCCCGAGAGGCTGCCGATCGTTGGATGCCCGTCGATAACTACATCGGTGGCATCGAGCACGCCATTCTGCACCTGCTCTACAGCCGCTTCTTTACCAAGGCGCTGCGCGACCTGGGCCTGCTGACCGTTGACGAGCCCTTCACCAACCTGCTGTGTCAGGGCATGGTCAAGGACGAGAACGGCGACACCATGTCCAAGTCCAAGGGCAATGTTGTGCCCCCGAGCTCGGTTATTGAGCCCTACGGTGCCGACACCATGCGTCTGGCGATCCTGTTTATCGCCCCGCCAGAGAAGGACTTCGACTGGGATCCCAAGGCCGTCGAGGGCGCTAACCGCTTCATTAAGCGCGCCTGGCGTATCGTGTGGCAGCTCGTCCAGTCCGGCGACGCCAGCGTGGCCTTTGACAAGTCCGCGCTCGACGAGACAGCGATGAAGCTCTACCGCGAGCGCCATCGCACCATCGCCAAGTGCACCGAGGACTTTGACCGCGGCCAGTTCAACACCGCGATCTCGGCCGTCATGGAACTCGTCAATGCCGCGAGCGCCTACCTCAACGCTACTGAGGGCGCTTCCCGTGACAAGGCCCTGTGCTACGGCGTGGCGAAGGATATCGTGAGCGTCCTTGCCCCCATCTGCCCGTTCTGGGCCGATGAGCTGTGGCATGAGGCGCTCGGCTGTGAGGGCAACGCCTACACCGCCGCCTGGCCCGAGTTTGACCTGGCCGAGTCCATCGAGGACACGGTGCAGATTGTCGTACAGGTGCTTGGCAAGGTCCGTGGCCGCATCGACGTCGCCCGCGACGCCTCCAACGAGGAGATGCAGGCTGCCGCCGAGGCCGCCGTTGCCAAGTGGCTTGAGGGCAAGACGGTCGTCAAGGCCATCTGCGTGCCCGGCAAGCTGGTTAACCTGGTGGTCAAGTAAGCGCTGCGCGTATAGCTGACATCAAAAAGCGAGGGGCGATTCCGTAGGGAGTCGCCCCTCTTTTTGGTTAAGGACACTTGCGACAACACCCAATTATCCATTTCTTGTGGAGAACCTGTGCTCACGCTGACCTGCGGGTTTGTGTTGTGGTTGCACGTTTGTGCAGGTATTGGTATAGTTTGCTTGCAAATGAAGTTGTAATTGAAAGAAGTGGGGTTTCGGCCCCGCTTCTTTTTTGTATGGATGGAGGTGCCGCAATGGTCAAGACCAAGACCGAGCAGGCGATCATCGACGCGCTCGAGGCCGTTGCTCCCCAGCACGATGTCGACATTGTCGACGTTGAGCTCGTGGGTGCCACCAAGGCCCCCTGCGTGCGCGTGCGTATCGAGGGTGCCGAGGGCCAGAGCCTGTCGCTCAATGACGTCACGGCCAACACCAAATGGGTCGGCGATGTGATTGAGGAGCTCGACCCCATCTCTTCGAGCTATACGCTCGAGGTGTCGAGCCCGGGTATGGCGCGCCCGCTGCGCCGCCCGCGTGACTTTGCCCGCTTTGTGGGCGAGAACTGCGAGCTCACCTCCACCGCCACCGAGGGCCGTCGCAAGTACGCCGGCAAGATTGCCGCCGCCACCGAGACGAACGTGACCCTCGAGCTCGAGGACAGCGAGTCCGTCACCCTCGATTTCTCTGATGTTAAAAAGTGCAAGTTGAAGCCCACCTACGACTTCAAGCCCGCGAAGGAAGGAAAGTAAGATGGCAGCATCCGACATGATGACCGCCCTGATGGAGCTTTGCCAGGAAAGGCACATCGACCAGCTCTACCTGATCGACCGCCTGGAGCAGTCGCTCGCCAAGAGCTATGCCGAGATCCTGCATCTTGAGTGGGGCGCCAAGGTGACCATCGACCGCACCACCGGCAAGATCTACGTCTACCGCCTGGAGCCGATCGACGATTCCATGGACGAGGAGGGCAACTTCACCGAGTTCGAGGAGATCGACGTCACCCCCAAGAACACGAGCCGCATCGCCGCCCAGCACGCCAAGGCCGAGATCAACGCCATCGTGCGCAACTCCGCCCGCGAGCAGATCTACGAGGAGTTCGCCGGCCGCATCGGTGACCTCATCAGCGGTACCGTGCTGCAGTCCACTCCCGACTTCACGATCGTCAAGATTCGCGAGGGCGTCGAGGCCGAGCTTCCGCACTTCGACCAGCGCCGTTACGAAAACGAGCGCAACGAGCGTCCGATGGGCGAGCGCTACCTGCACAATCAGCACATCAAGGCCGTGATCATCGACGTTCGCGACCCCAACTCCAACCTGCAGCCGGTTCGTGGCGAGCACAGCCGTCCGCCGATTGTCATCTCCCGTACCCACCCCGAGCTCATGCGTCGTCTGTTTGAGCAGGAGGTGCCCGAGATCTATGAGGGCACCGTCCAGATCAAGTCGATCGCCCGCGAGCCCGGCCAGCGCTCCAAGGTCGCCGTCCACTCGCTCGACGATCGCCTGGATCCCGTTGGCGCCTGCGTCGGCCCCAAGGGCAGCCGTGTTCGCGCCGTCGTGGGCGAGCTCCGTGGCGAGCGCGTCGACGTCATCCTGTGGGATGCCGATCCGGCCGTCTATGTCGCCAACGCCCTGTCGCCTGCTAAGGTCACCCGCGTCCTTATCGACGAGGAGAAGGCCTACGCCGGCGTTATCGTGCCCGACGACCAGCTGTCCCTCGCCATCGGCAAGGAGGGCCAGAACGCCCGCCTCGCCGCGCGCCTGACCGGTTGGCATATCGACATCAAGTCCGAGACCCTTGCCGCCGACATCCTCAAGAACGTTCCCGTTCACGAGGAGCCCGCCGCCGACCTGATCGGTGACGAGGAGGACGAGGACGTCCGTCGCTGCGAGTTCGTGTCCGAGGACGGCATCCAGTGCCGCAACCAGGCCCGTCCCGGCTCCCGTTTCTGCGGTGTCCACGACACCGACGCCTTCGATGATGCGGAGGACCTGATCTAGCGCGCGGTCGCGCCGGGCAGGTCCCAGCGCATACCCCACGCTCGTTCAGTCTCTAGGCACCCAAGGTGCCAGAAAGGGTAGGTGAAGTCATATGGCAAAAGTCCGTGTGTCCACCCTGGCCAAAGAGTTCGGCATGACCTCTAAGGAACTGATGGGTCATCTCGCCGAAATGAAGATTCCCGCTAAGTCCGCTTCCTCCGCCCTGGAGGACGCTTACGTCGCCATGGTCCGCAAGCAGCTCGCCTCGGTGATCGAGGCCCGCGCCCAGGAAGTCGAGGCCGCCAAGCAGGCCGAGGAGCAGGCCGCTGCCGCCGAGGAGGCGGCACGCGCTGCCGAGGCCGAGCGCGAGCGCATCGCCGCCGAGAAGGCACGCGAGGAGGAGCGCCGTCAGTTCGCCGCCGCCCAGGCTGCCGAGGAGGCCGCCCGTGCCGAGGCCGAGGCCAAGAAGAAGGCCGAGCAGGAGCGTCTTGCTCGCGAGAAGGAGGAGGCCGCCCGCGAGGCCCAGCGCCGCGCCGTTCCCGCTTCCGACTCCGGTTCGCGTTTCCGCTCTCTGCTCGACCAGATCGCCGCACAGGAGACCGTGCTCAAGGAGAAGAAGGACGCCGAGCAGAAGGCCAAGGCCGAGCGCGCTGCCGAGCGCGGCAACCGTCGTGGCGGCAACAACGACCGTCGCGGTGGCCGTCGTAACGATCGCAACGCCTCCGACAACAACTCCGAGCGCAACGCCTCCGAGAACCGCCCGCACAGCCATCGCACCAATGCCAGCAACAACGTCGCTGCCGGTATGGACTTCCCCAACCCCGACAAGCAGGGCAAGGGCAAGAAGCGCAAGGGCGGTCACAACAACGAAGAGGACCACTACAGCCGCATGGCTCGCGAGGCCGAGGAGTACAGCCGTGAGAAGGTGCTCGAGGAGGCTCGTGCCGCCGTCGAGGAGGCCTCTCGCGAGTCCACTGGTCGTCGCAAGAAGCGCAAGGAGAAGCGCGAGCGCGAGGCCGCAAAGGCTCAGGAAGAGCGCAAGATTGAGGAGGCGCTGGCCCAGGGCGTGAACCCCGAGGACCTCGACGCCATCAAGGTCTCCCAGGGCGTTACCGTCCAGGAGCTCGCCGAGGCGCTCGACGTTCCGGCCAACGACATCATCAAGCGCCTGTTCCTGCTGGGTACGCCGCTTACCATGACGCAGTCCATGTCCGACGACCTTGTCGAGCTCGTTGCCGACGACTTGGGCCGTCAGATCAAGATCATCACCCCCGAGGAGGAGAACACCTTCTCGTTCTACGACGATCCCGCCGACCTTAAGCCGCGCGCCCCGGTCGTCACCGTCATGGGTCACGTCGACCACGGCAAGACGAGCCTGCTCGACGCCATCCGTCACACCGGCGTCGCTGCCGGCGAGGCGGGCGGCATTACGCAGGCCATCGGCGCTTCGCAGGTCATGATCAATGACCGCAAGATCACCTTCATCGACACCCCCGGCCACGCCACCTTTACGGCCATGCGTGCCCGCGGCGCCAAGGTGACCGACATCGTCATTCTGATCGTGGCTGCCGACGACGGCGTCATGCCCCAGACCATCGAGTCGATCAACCACGCCAAGGCCGCCGGTGTTCCCATCGTCGTCGCCGTCAACAAGATCGATAAGCCGGGTGCCAACCCCGACCGCGTGCGCCAGGAGCTCACCGAGTACGGCATCATCCCCGAGGAGTGGGGCGGACAGAACATGTTCGTCAACATCTCGGCCAAGCAGAAGATCGGTATCGACGACCTGCTCGAGACCGTCCTGCTCCAGGCCGACGTGCTCGAGCTCAAGGCCAACCCCGATACGTTCGCTTCGGGCAACGTCCTTGAGGCTAAGCTCGACAAGGGCCGCGGCTCGGTTGCCACGGTGCTCGTGACCCGCGGTACCCTGCACGTGGGCGATACGCTGGTCGCCGGCCTTACCTACGGCCGCGTCCGCGCCATGCTCGACCCCAAGGGCAACGCCGTCACCGAGGCCGGTCCCTCCGACGCCGTCGAGATTCTGGGCCTGCAGTCCGTCCCCAACGCCGGCGATGAGTTCCGCGTGTTCGAGGACGAGCGCGAGGCTCGCGCCCTGGCCGACGAGCGTTCGCTCAAGGCCCGCATCGAGGAGCAGAGCCGCGTGAAGCATGTGACGCTCGAGAACCTCTTCGAGACCATCGCCGACGCCGAGGTCAAGGAGCTCAACCTGATCATCAAGGCCGACGTCCAGGGTTCTATTGAGGCCCTTCAGGACTCCCTCGACAAGATGGACCAGTCCGAGGTGCGCATCAACACGATCCACTCCGCCGTTGGTGCCATCAACGAGACCGACGTCGTTCTGGCCGACGCCTCCAACGCCATCATCATCGGCTTTGGCGTCCGTCCCGACGGCAAGGCCCGCTCCGCCGCCGAGCGCGAGGGCGTCGAGATCCGTTGCTACGACGTCATCTACAAGTGCCTCGAGGACCTCGACGCAGCCCGTATCGGTATGCTCAAGCCCACCGAGGTCGAGGTTTCCACGGGTACCGCGACCGTTCTGGACACCTTCAAGGTGCCCAAGGTCGGTATCGCCGCCGGTGTCCGCGTCGAAGAGGGCGAGATCGCCGCGACCGATTCCGTGCGCCTGGTGCGCGACGGCATCGTGGTCTTCAACGGCAAGATCGCCTCGATGCGCCACTACAAGGACGAGGCCAAGAGCCTCAAGAGCGGCTCCGAGGGCGGTATTGGCTTGGAGAACTTCCAGGACATCAAGCCTGGCGACACCATTGAGGGCTACCGCATCGACCAGGTTGCCCGTACCGAGTAGGGGGTAGCGCTATGAAGCAAACGCAGGCAACCCGCCGTTTGGGCGAGCAGCTTCGCGAGAAGCTCGGTTATATCCTGCTCTTTGAGGTTTCCGATCCGCGTCTCGACCTGGTCACCCTGACCGCGGTCGAGGTCGCGGTGGACCGTTCGTTCGCGCGTGTGTATGTGTCGTGCGACGCGAGCCGCTACGACGAGGTCATGGAGGCGCTCGCCAGCGCCAAGGGCCGCATCCGTAGCCTGCTGGCCCGCTCGCTCGATTGGCGCGTCACGCCCGAGCTCGATTTTCGCATCGATCGCTCGACCGATGAGGCCGAGCGCATCACGCGTGCGCTGGAAAACGTTCCCGCCACGCTTGCGGTCGAAAAGGACGAGGACGGCTATCCAATTGCGGATGCCGCCCAGGAGGCAGCTTTAGATGAGTAATTCCGCCGACCTTGCATCGTGCGAGTCTGCAGATATTCAGCGACGCATCCTTGAGCTCATCGAGGGTGCGTCCTCCATTGCGATTTCGGGACATACGTCTCCCGATGGCGACGCCCTGGGCTCCGTGCTGGGTCTGGGCCTCTCGCTTATGAAGTTTTTTCCCAACAAGGACATTGCCCTGCTGCTGGCAGACGATGACCCGGTTCCGCGCATCTACCGCTTTATGGAGGGCGCCGACCGTCTGGTGCCGGCATCTGCGTATGCCGGCAATCCGGACCTGTTCATCTCGGTGGACGTGCCGGTCGTCGAGCGTCTGAACAACTCCGCCGAGGTGCTCCGCCGCTCGTCGCATGTGGTGTGCTTCGATCACCACCCGGCGCGCGAGGAATTTGCCGAGCTGAGTCTGAGGTGCGTCGATGCCGCGGCCTGTGCCATGATCATCGACCGCTTTTTGGACAATTGCGGCATTGTGGCTCGCGATGGTGTCGCGACCTGCCTGTTGTGCGGCCTGGTGACCGATACCGGTCGTTTTCAGTATCAAAACGCCGATGCCGCTGCGTTTCACGCCGCCTCGCGCCTGGTCGCGCACGGTGCCGATCCGGCGCGCGTTGCGCTCGAGGTCTACCAGAGCATGCGCGTAGAGTTCTTGCATCTCAAGTCCATCGTTATGGGCCGCATCAAGACAGTGGCGCACGGACGCGTGGCATATAGCTATGCGTATCAGAGCGACCTCGAGGCCTGCGGCGTCACTTCGGACGAGTGCGACGGCCTGGTCGATGTGGTGCGTTCGGTGATGGGTGTGGAGGTCTGCCTGTTCCTGAAGGGCATTGAGGGCGATACCAAGGTACGCGGTAACCTGCGCTCCAAGGGCGACCTCAATGTTTCCGAGATCGCTGCTGCTTTTGGCGGTGGCGGACATCCCGCTGCCGCTGGTTTCTCTAACAACGGAACGATTCTCGAGACGCTCACCGCGGCACTCCCCATGCTGGCCGAGCTGGTAGGGGAGGATCCCGCTTCGGTGACCGTCGAGCTCTAACATTTTGGATGGTACATGGCTCGTCGTACGCCTTCTCAATTGAATATGCTGCTCGCCGTCGATAAGCCGGTGGGCTGTACGTCCCACGATGTGGTATCGCAGTGCCGACGCGCCCTCCATGAGCGACGCGTCGGCCATGCCGGTACGCTCGACCCCATGGCCTCGGGTGTCATGGTGGTGGGCGTGGGCCAGGCGACCCGTCTGCTGGGCATGCTAACCCTCGATACCAAAAGTTATGTCGCCGACATTTCGTTTGGCGTCGAGACCAATACCGATGACGCGGAGGGCGAGGCCGTCCGCACGGTGCCCGTTGTCCCCGAGCTGCGCGATCTCGCTTACGCCCGTGAGCGGCTGGCCGCTATGCTTGGCCCGCAGATGCAAGTGCCGCCAGCGTTTTCGGCCATCTCGGTCAATGGCGTTCGCGCCTATAAGAGTGCTCGCGAGGGCAATGCGGTGGACCTACCTCCGCGCCCTGTCGAGGTCTATGCCGCCGACCTGATCGCCGTGGGCGGCGAGGGCGATACGTGCGTCTGGACCGTGGCGTTTTCGGTAAGCAAGGGCACCTACATTCGCGCGCTCGCTCGCGACCTGGGTCGCGCCTGCGATAGTGCTGCGCATATTTCCGCGCTGCGCCGCACGGCCTCCGGTGTTGTTTCCATTGGCGCTTGTCATGCGGTAGAGGAGCTCTCTGCCGAGTCCGCTGCCGGCTTTGCTCTGGATCCCATCGGCGCCCTTGGTGCCACGCGTGTCGATTTGCCGGGCAATCTTGCAGACGACTTGCTTTGTGGTCGCCGCATTCCCGTTGAACGCGCGCTTGTGGACTTCGATACGTCGAAGGCGCCGTTCGCGCTCGTGCTTGATGGGGGACTCAAAGCGCTCGCCCGCATCGAGGGCGGCCGCTTTGTGATGGAGCACGTCTTTCCGCAGGCGATCGGCGGTGTTCGATGATGCTGGCGCCCCACGAGCTCGCGCGTGTCTTTTTCGCGGGTGAGTTGGATGAGGCCCGTATCGTTTCTGCCGATGCATTTGATGGGTGCGAGTTCTTGGGTGCCGCGTCGATCGCCATTGGCGTGTTTGATGGCGTGCATCGTGGGCACCGAGAGCTGATTGACGCGGTTGTTCGCGATGCACGTTCCCACGGCAGCAAAGCGGTCGTGGTTACCTTCGATCCTGATCCGGACGTCGTGGTGAGTCCTTCGCCCGCTCAAAAATTGATGACGACGGCCGACCGCCTGCATGCCCTGGCTCAAACCGGGGTCGATGCGGTGGTGGCCGTTCCCTTTACACCCGCCGTGGCGGCACTCGACCATGTCGGGTTTCTGGCGCTGTTGTCGCGCGTTGTCGACATTCGCTCCATTCGTGTAGGCAGCGACTTTAGGCTCGGCCGTGGCGGCGCTTCGGGCGTTGCCGAGATGCGCGCCTGGGGCGCTGAGCGTGGGGTTGACGTTTACGGTCACGACCTGCTCTGCGTTAACGGGCGGACCATCTGTGCCACGCGCATCCGCCATGAGCTTGGTCAGGGTCATGTGGAGCTGGCTGCCGAGCTTCTCGGCCGTCCCTATATGCTGCGCGGCGTTGTGGCGGCTGGCCGTCACGAGGGCTCCGACATGGGTTTTCCCACGGCAAACATCCAGGTGCCCGATGGCATCCAAGTGCCTGCCGATGGCGTCTATGAGGGTCTGGTGCTGGTCGACGATACCGTATGGCCTGCTGCCGTCAACGTCGGTCTGCCGCCGACCTATGCCGATGATGCCGCCTCGGCGCATCTCGAGGCCAACTTGATCGGGTATGCGGGCGACCTGTATGGCGCCTCGGTGTCGCTGGCGTTTACGCGCTGGCTGCGTCCGTCTCGCGTGTTCGATTCGCTGGACGAGCTCATCGCGACCGTCGAGGGTAATATCGAGGATATTCGTCATAACTTGGGTGAGCAGGGGGCGAGCATCCGTGATCAGCGATGAGGAGAAAGACCAGGTGCGCGCGGCGTCCGACCTGGTTGCCATCGTGCAGGAAACGGTTGAGCTCAAGCCCCGTGGCCATGAGTTTTGGGGTTGCTGCCCCTTTCATGGCGAAAAGACTCCGTCCTTCCACATTATCCCCGCCACGCAGGTGTGGCATTGCTTTGGCTGCGGTGAGGGCGGCGACGTCTTCACCTATATCATGAAGCGCGAGAACCTGAGTTTTCCCGAGTCGATCCGCTATTTGGCTGATCGTGCGGGCATTGAACTGCACGATACCGGTGCACAGCGCGATCGTGGCACCAAGCGTGCCCGCATCTATGACCTGTGCGCCGAAACCGCCCAGTTCTACCACACCATGCTCATGCGCGGTAAGGACAGCCGTCCGCGCGAGTACTTTGCCAGCCGCGGTATGGGCGGCGACGTCTGTCGCCGCTACTGCCTGGGCTTTGCGCCGGGTCGCAACGCGCTGGTGTCGCATCTGTCGCAGGCGGGCTTTACCCCGCAGGAGATGATCGATGCCAACGTGGCCGTGAGCCGCGGACGCGGGCAGCTTGCGGACCGTTTTTACGACCGCGTGATGTTTCCCATCTTTGATGAGCAGGGTCACAATATCGCCTTTGGCGGGCGTATCATGGGCGATGGTCAGCCCAAGTACCTTAACACCGCCGAGACGAGCGTGTTTCATAAAAAGCGAAACCTCTACGGCTTTAACTGGGCCAAGGAGTTTATCGTCGCGCAGGATACCGCCATCGTGGTGGAGGGATATACCGACTGCATCGCCTGCTGGGAGGCGGGGATCAAAAACGTCGTCGCCACGCTGGGCACGGCGCTCACGGAGCATCACGTTAAGACACTCACCCGTTTTGCCAAGCGCATCGTATATATGTTCGATGGTGACGCCGCCGGTCAAAAGGCCGCGCGCCGCGCGATTCAGTTTATCGAGCAGGATTCGATGGACCTGCGCTGCGTGGTGCTGCCTGACGGCAACGACCCCATGGAGTTCATCACGGCGCATGGTGGCGAGGCGCTGCAGGCGCGTATCGACGCCGCCGAGCCCCTCATGGACTTTGTGTACCGGTCGCTGCAAGAGTCGAGCGACATTACCACGCCGGGCGGCCGCGCCAAGGCGCTCGAGGATGCGCTTACGCTCATCTATCCGCTACGCGATAGCTACATGATCGATACGTACTTTATCCAGATTGCCGACCTGTTGGGTTTGGACCTGGAGACCGTGCGCGCGAGCTCGGGCCGTGTGTTTCGCGAAGTCGCCAAGCGCGAGGACGCCGAGCGCCGGCGTGAGCAGAGCTACGAGCGTCAACGCGCGCAAGCTGAGCGCGCGGGCGGTTCGCAGGGACGAAGCTCGGGCGGCGGTGCGGCTGGTGCGCGCAGTGCCGCCCGCGGTGCCTGGGCCGCGGGTGCGACGCCGCCGGTGTCCGCACCGGTCGAGGAGGACCCGTACGACTACGTTCCGCTTGATGCCTATGGGACCGTGCCGGTGGAGGTCGACGAGGATCTGCCGCCAATCGATGTGCCGGCGGGGATGGAAAGTGCTGCGCCCGCTGCCGATAGTCCAAGCGCGACGGCTGCTCCGTCGATGCCGATTGTTTTGACCGATCTGGAGCGGAAATCCCTGGCAGGGGAGCGCGAGTTGCTGACGATGCTCACGAGCTATCCCGACCTGTTCCGCACGTATGCCGACCGCATCTGCTCGATCGAGTGGGTGGATCCGCGCCACGAGTCCATCGCATGGGCCGTGTTGGCGACGCCGCCGGGCACCGACCCCGCGGCGTGCATGGATGCGGCGCGCGCGGTGTGTCCCGAGGCAGCGTCGCTTGTCAGCGCCGGGCGAATTTCGTCGACGAGCAAGCATCCTACCGAGACGAACATCGTTTTTATGCTCGACACCCTCGAGCTCTACACCATCAAGCGCCGCATGCGCGCCGCACAGGCCAAGCTGCGTCAGGACCGGTCGCTCGACGATGAAGCGCGCCGCGTGCTGACGATGCAGGCGATGCAAGATTCTCAGCGCCAACGTGAGCTTCAAAAGTCGATCGGTGGTGTGGCTGACCCGTTCCGTTTGATCGGTTTGGAGACCGCAGGTGCCGATCAGGCCTAGATGTTGTGGTCAACCAGCGTATTCTCGCCTATATCCTGTCTTTATTTTGGGTATAGACGTCTACGTGTGTGCTAAAGTATTGAGTCCTGTGGACTACGAAGGGAGAATCTGTGCCAAAAAAGACTGAGAGCACGGGTACTGGGCTGGAATCCTACGTTGCAAAGCTCATGGGCAACGGCTCAAACAGGACTTCGGTAACCGAGGACGAGATTCAGGTCGCCCTGAAGGATATCGATGTCTCTGATGAGCAGCTCAACGCGGTGTATTCCGCGCTACGCAACAGCGGCATCCAGATTATCTCCGCGAGCGGAAACGACGACGCCCCGATGGGCGTCGACGATGACGATAACGATACCGACGATTTCGATGACGACGACGAGCACGATTCCGGCTCGCTTGACGATCACGAGCTTAAGATGGCCCGCCAGGCCGATGCCGAGATGGGCTCTTCCAAGAGCAAGAAGAAGCGCACCGTGCGCACGTCTCGTTCGCGTTCGCGCGTGCGCGGCATCGATGCCTCCACGGTGATGCTGACCGGCGACCCGGTTCGTATGTACCTCAAAGAGATCGGTAAGGTTGACCTGCTGACCGCATCTGAAGAGGTCGATTTGGCCATGAAGATCGAGGCCGGTCTCGAGGCTACCGAGAAGCTCGAGGCTGCCGAGGCAGGCGAGATCGAGCTCACGCGCGCCGAGATGCGTCGTCTTACGCGTATCGAGAACGTCGGTCTTGAGGCCAAGCAGGCGCTCATCAGCGCAAACCTGCGTCTGGTCGTCTCCATCGCCAAGCGCTATGTCGGTCGTGGCATGCTGTTCCTGGATCTGATTCAGGAGGGCAATCTCGGTTTGATTCGCGCCGTCGAGAAGTTCGACTATCAGAAGGGCTTCAAGTTCTCCACGTACGCCACGTGGTGGATCCGTCAGGCCATTACGCGCGCTATTGCCGACCAGGCCCGTACCATCCGTATCCCCGTGCACATGGTCGAGACCATCAACAAGCTCGTCCGCGTGCAGCGCCAGCTCCTCCAGGACCTGGGTCGCGACCCGACCCCCGAGGAGATCGGTGCCGAGATGGACATGAGCGCCGACCGCGTCCGCGAGATCCAGAAGATCTCGCAGGAGCCCGTGTCGCTCGAGACCCCGATCGGCGAGGAAGAGGATTCCCAGCTGGGCGACTTTATCGAGGACTCCCAGGCTATCGTCCCGCCCGATGCCGCCAGCTTCTCTATGCTGCAGGAGCAGCTCACCCAGGTGCTCGATTCGCTTGCCGATCGCGAGCGCAAGGTTATCGAGCTGCGCTTTGGTCTCGTTGACGGACATCCCCGCACGCTCGAGGAAGTCGGTCGCGAGTTTGGCGTCACGCGCGAGCGTATCCGCCAGATCGAGTCCAAGACCCTGGCCAAGCTCCGTCATCCCAGCCGCAGCAGCAAGCTGAAAGACTATATCGAGTCTTAGTAGTTACGGCGTTTTGCCAAACACCGTAACTGGCCGACGCTGCGCTGGCATTGTCAAAACATCGGCGTTTCCGTTGCCGGTGCCGGCAGTTAGGCCGTCCCCAAGGGATCAAGGCGAGAAAATTTCTTAAAAAAGTTCTTGCCCTTCGCCCAATCGTCCGTATAATAAACTTCGTTGCTTGAGAGCACGCACCTATTCCTCGGTAGCTCAATGGTAGAGCACGCGGCTGTTAACCGCGCTGTTGTAGGTTCGAGTCCTACCCGGGGAGCCAGGTTGTAAAACCCGTCGCATATGCGGCGGGTTTTTTCATGCCGCGATCGCCTGTGGCGAACGTTACCGTATCAACATTTCGTGTCGAGGATGTAATCGTGAACCCCGCCGCCTTAACATGGCGCGGTCGTTGTAAAATGTTGGAATGATTGCTCCCACGACATGGTGCCGCGAGCACCAGAAAAGGAGATTCTTGTGTCTGAGACCATTAACGGCAGCCTGAGCGTCTCGAACGACGTTATTGCCGATATTGCCGGTTATGCCGCGATGACGTGCTACGGCGTCGTCGGTATGGCCGAACAGCTCCAAGGCGCCGAGAGCGTGCGCCTGCTTGCCGGCCAGCGCCTCCGCAAGGGCGTGCTTGTTTCCGCCGACGAGAACGGCCTTACGGTCGACCTTCACGTCGTGCTCGAGAACGGCGTCAACATGAAGTCCGTCTGCCACAATCTTTCGAGCTCCGTCGCCTTCACCCTTCAGGAGATTGCCCAGATCGATCCCGCCAGCCTTAAGATCGGCATTCACATCGACGCGCTCAAGAGCCGTCTGAACTAGCATCCGAATACGGAGATTTCACCACTCATGATTGCAAAGACCATTCGCACCTGTTTTCCGATCGCTGCGGCTGCCGTTTCCGAAAAGGCCGAGGAGATCAACAAGCTCAACGTCTTCCCCGTACCCGACGGCGACACCGGCACCAACATGTCGCTCACGCTCGCTTCGGTGACCAAGGAGCTTTCCGCCCTTCCCGCCGATGCCGACATGGAGGCCATTGCTGGCGCCATCACCCACGGCTCCCTGATGGGCGCCCGCGGCAACTCCGGTGTCATCACCTCGCAGATTCTGCGTGGTGTGGCCGAGGGCCTTGTCTCTGCCGATGAACCCATTACGTCCGCCAATATCGCCTTCGCCTTCCGTCGTGCCGTCAAGGTCGCCTTCCAGGCTGTTCGTAAGCCCATCGAGGGCACGATCCTCACGGTCCTGCGTGATGTTTCGACCAAGGCAGACGAGTGCGAGAAGAAGAAGTTCTCTGCCGAGGATGCGCTCGACGCCATCGTCGTCGAGGCCTACCAGTCCGTCGCCCGCACGCCCGACCTGCTGCCCGTCCTCAAGGAGAACGGCGTGGTCGACTCCGGCGCCTTTGGCTTTGCCATCTTCTTGGAGAACTTTGTTGCCGCCGCTCTTGGTCGCAGCACCGTGGTCGAGGATTTCTCCGCCACGTTTGATTCCGCTGGCTCTGCACGCGACGCGGCCCTCGATCGCGTCGAAATCGAGGCCAACGACGACTGGGAGGGCTCGGAGTTCCGCTACTGCAACGAGTTCCTCTTTAAGGCCGACGCCCCGTTTGACGAGGACGAGTGCCTTAAGTTCCTGGGCTCCATGGGCGACTGCGAGCTGCTCGTGGGCGCCTATCCCGACTACAAGATCCACGTGCACTCCAACACCCCCAACCTGGTGCTCGAGCACATGCTGCAGCTTGGTCAGATCTACGAGGTCTTTATCCACAATATGGAGATGGAGGCCCACGACCGTACCGCTAAGATCCACGAGGACCAGGAGAAGACCGCCGATCCCGCGAAGGCCCTGGGCTTTGTCGCCGTTGCCGCCGGTTCCGGCGAGGCAGACATCCTCAAGTCCCTCGGCGTCGATGTGATCGTGTCGGGCGGCCAAACCATGAACCCCTCGACCGCCGACCTGCTGGGCGCCGTCGACCAGGTCAACGCGACCTCGGTCATCATCCTGCCCAACAACGGCAACATCCGCATGGCTGCCGAGGCCGCTGCCTCCGCCTGCACCGACAAGAAGGTCGCCGTCGTTCCCACCAAGACCGTCCCGCAGGCCTTCTCCGCGCTGTTCGCGGTCCTGCCCGATTCCGAGCTCGAGGACGCCGTTGCCGCCATGGTCGACGCCATCAGCGAGGTCCGCGATGGCGAGGTCACCCGCGCCGTACGCGACTCCAGCGCGTCCGACGGCTCGCCGATTCACTCCGGTGACGTCATGGGTATCATCGCCGGCTCCATCGATGTGGTCGGCTCCGACGTGAAGCAGGTCACGCTCGACTGCATCAACCGCATGCAGGAGGAAGAGGAGGGCGACGCGTTGACGATTTTGGCCGGCGAGGAGCTGTCCGACGAGGCCTTCCAGGAGATCGTCGACGCTATCGAGGAGGCTCAGCCCGATCTGGAGGTCGACGCCCATCGTGGCGAGCAGCCGCTCTATCCCGTGATCTTCTCGATCGAGTAGGCTCTGCCCATGTCCGAGCTGTGCTCCGTGCCGCGCGTCTCGGAGCGTTTTGCCCAGAGCAATGCGCTCGACGAGGATATCGCGCGACTCAAATATGTTTCGGGTAAACGTGAGGAGGCCCTTCGCCGTCTGGGAATTCGGACGGTGGGGGACCTCCTTCTCCATATCCCGCATCGATATCTGGACTTCACCCGCTCATGGTCCATCGAGATGGCACCCATCGGTGCCGTGTGCACCATCATTGCCACGGTCGATCGCATTGTTCAAAAGCAGCCTCGTCCGCGCATGCAGGTGACCGAGGTGTCGCTCGTGGATGACACGGGCGTGCTGCAGGTCGCCTTTTTCCGCCAGCCCTGGATTGCCCAGCAGCTTAAGCGGGGCGATCGCCTGGCCGTGATGGGCAAGGTCGAGTTTGCCTACGGTTTTAAGCAGATGGCCTCGCCCCACTTTGAAAAGCTTGAGGATGGTCGTGCCGCAGGTACCATTTTGCCGGTCCACTACGTGAGTGATGGCGTGAGTCAGGCATGGATGCGCCGTATCGTGAGCGGTGCGCTCGAAGTGGCTGCCAATCCGTTCGATCCCATTCCCGCGCCGCTGCGCGCAAAGCGGAAGCTCATGAGCAATGCCCGTGCGCTGCGCTCGATCCACTTTCCCTCGAGCATGGCCGAGCGTGACATCGCACGCCGACGTCTTGCCTACGAGGAGTGTCTCTGCTTGCAGCTCGCACTGCGTCTGCGCAACGATGGCGCTATGGTCGACGTGGTGCCTTATGCGCATGCCGCGGGAGAGCATTTGACTGCGCTTAAACAGGCCCTGCCGTTTTCGCTGAGCGATGAGCAGGAGGCTGCATTTCAAGACATCCTGCATGACATGTGCGATGGCGGTCGCGTGATGAACCGCCTGCTGCTGGGCGATGTCGGTACCGGTAAGACCGCCGTTGCCGCCTGCGCGTTGGCGGTTACGGCCGATAGCGGCACCCAGGCGTGCGTCATGGCGCCCACGGGCGTGCTGGCGCGTCAATATGCCGATAAGACCGGCCCCTTGCTCTCACAGGCCGGCATGACCTGGGCTCTCCTGACAGGCGCCACGCCGGCGGCCGAGCGTGAACAGATTCATGCCCGGCTCCAGTCTGGTGAGCTCGACGTGCTCTTTGGTACGCATGCGGTACTTTCGGAGAACGTTACGTTCAAGCATTTGTCGCTTGTGGTGATCGACGAGCAGCACCGCTTTGGCGTGGGGCAGCGTAACGCCCTACGCGCAAAAGGCCCGGGTGCCGACTTGCTGGTCATGACTGCCACGCCGATCCCGCGCACGCTGGCGCTTTCGGTGTACGGCGACCTAGATACGAGCATCATCCGCCATCGTCCCGTTCCGGGTGCCGGCGTGACGACGCGCGTCCTCACCGAGTCGAGTCGTGACCTGGCCTATGGCGCCATTCGCGAGGCGCACGAAAAGGGGCAGCAAGCCTACGTGATCTGTCCGCTCGTGGAGCCGAGCGATTCGGCCGATGAGCTCGAAGACGTACCCGGCATCGCTCGCGATGACGAAGGCCGCGTGACCGTGCCTGTGCCGTTGCACGATACGGCAACCGAGCTCGAACGACTGCGCCTGGCGTTGCCGGGGCTTACCATCGAGCGTCTTCATGGCCGCATGCCGGCGGGGGAGAAGGACCGGGTCATCGATGCCTTTAAGCGTGGTGAGATCGATGTGCTCGTCTCGACCACGGTGGTCGAGGTGGGCGTTGACGTGCCCAACGCCACCGTTATGGTCATCGAGAATGGAGAGCGTTTTGGTTTGGCGGCCCTGCACCAGCTGCGCGGGCGCGTGGGCCGCGGCAGCGTGTCGGGTACGTGCCTGGTCATGACGCACTCCAAAGGCAACGGCAGCGCGTCGGCGGCACAAGACCGCCTCCAGTCGCTCGAGAAGACCTCGGACGGCTTTACGCTCGCCCAGATGGACCTGCGTCTGCGCCACGAGGGCGAGATTCTGGGCTACCGTCAGCATGGCGGCGTGACCCTGCGCTTTGTGGACCTGGACGCCGATGAGGAATTGATCGAGTGGGCCCATTTGGACGCGGTCGAGCTCTTGCGGTATGCTTGCAACCTTGACTCCGTGGCGACGCGTCCCTTGCGCGATGCGGTCGCCACGCGGTATCGACACATCTTTAAGGAGGTCAGCGGAGGATGAGAATCATCGGCGGCGAATGGCGCGGTCGTAAGATCGAGGAGCCCCGTGGTCGCGATGTCACCCGCCCCACGACCGATCGCGTGCGCGAGGCGTGCGCATCTATGGTCATGTCGGCATTCGACTTCGATCTGGACGAGGTCCGCGTGCTGGATGCCTTTGGCGGCTCCGGTGCCTTGGGCATTGAGATGCTCTCGCGTGGTGCCCGCTCGCTCACCACGTTCGAGATCGATCGCAACGCTGCTCGTCTGATTACCAAGAATATCGAGTCGCTGTGCCGCGACCGTGCGCGTTGGCGTGTGGTGGGCGGCGACGTGCTGGCAAGCGCTTCGCGCGGCCGCGTGCCGGGCGGTCCCTTTGACCTGGTCCTGCTCGACCCGCCCTATGCTTTCGGCGCTGAGCCGGTCGAGGAGCTGCTGCAGAACCTGGCCCAACAGGACTTGCTGGCGCGAGGTGCCTACGCGCTCTTTGAGCACGCCGCGGCCGATGCGGGTGCGCACCCGGCAGGCTTTGAGATCGTGCGCGAGAAGCGTTACGGCATTACCTCGGTCGACTTGCTTCGTTGGGTTGGCGACGGCGAGGATGATGGCAACGATAGCGACGCACCCACGGAGGACGCCCATGAATGACACCATCAACCGCGTGATTGTCCCGGGCACCTTCGATCCCATCACGTTTGGCCATATCGACGTCATCCGCCGCGCCCGCCGCATCTTTCCCAGCGTGATCGTGGCCGTTGCCGAGTCGCAGGGCAAAAACGGCGTCGGCACCACGTTTATGCTCGATGAGCGCGTGGCGCTGGCCCGTGAAGCGCTCGGTGATATTGATGGCGTCGAGGTGCTTCCCTTCACCGGCCTCTTGGTCGATTTTGCCCGCGAACAGGGAGCGGGAGCCGTGGTCAAGGGCCTGCGTGCCATGACCGACTTTGAGTACGAGCTGCAACAGGCCGACCTCAACTACCGCCTGGATAACGAGCTGGAGTCCATCTTTGTCATGAGCGCGCCGCAGTACGGCTATATTTCGAGTTCGGTGGTTCGCCAGATTGCCTCGCTCGGTAGCGATGTCTCTAATTTTGTTCCGCCCAATGTGGTCAGGGCACTCAAACATCGCTTTTCGTGACGTTTTTTAATGCCTGGTGGCATGTGGTAAACTTACACGATGATATGTTACCTATGAAAGGAGACCGGATGCCGGGCGAGAATTTTCCTGGCGACAGGATCGTGAGTCTTGTCGACGAGCTCGAGGGGCTCATCGAAGAGGCTAAGACGCCGTTCGGCAAGAATGCCCAGATGAAGGTTATCGACGCCGACGTCTTCTTTAACATCCTCGACGAGATCCGCATGAGCTATCCCGAGGAATGGCAGAAGTCCCGCCGTATTCTCAAGGAGCGCGAGGAGCTTATGGCCTCCGCCGCCGCTCAGGCCGATTCCATCATCGCCGATGCTCAGCAGCAGGCCCTCACCATTGCCGGTGAGCAGGAGATCGTCCGCTTAGCGCAGCAGCAGGCCGACGATATCCGCGACCGTGCGCAGCAGTATGAACGCGAGACGCGCTATGCCGCCGAGGACTACGCCGAGCAGGTCTTTACGCACCTCGAGGAAAACCTCAAGAGCCTGACCGGTACGGTGACCCGTTGCCGTCAGCAACTCAACGAGGGTGCCGCCCAGCAGAATGGTCAGTGGTAATGGCTGAGTTCCCGAGCGTTACCGTCGATCTTTCCGAGCAGCTCGAGTTTCCCGGAGACTCGTATCCGCTGACTGGCAAGGTCGATGTCGCCACCTATACGGTGGGCGAGAAGGAGTACCAGCTGCAGGACGGCATCGACTACGACGTGGTCTTTACCAATGCCGGCACCGGTGTTTTGCTTACGGGTATGGTCCGCACTCACGCAACCGGTGAGTGCGACCGTTGTCTTGAGCCCGCTTCGTTTGATATTGCCGGTGAGATTGAGGAATTCTATCTCTTTAACGAGCCCGAGGACCCCGAGGCCTATGAAGACGGCTACGAGTTACTGGACGAGGATCGCATCGTCGATCTGGGTGAGCCCATCAATGATGCGGTCGTCATGGATACGCCGTTCGTTGTCCTGTGTAAGCCCGATTGTCGCGGCCTATGTCCCACGTGTGGCATCAATCTCAACGTCGAGCAATGCGATTGTGCCGCTCAAGCTGAGGCCGAATGGGCCGCTGCCACGGAAAATCCATTTGCAGCATTGAAGAATCTCAAGCTTGACGAGTAAAACTGTGGTAGTATCGCTACTTGCGCGTAATCGCCACACTGGATAGTTCATAAGGAAGGTCACTATGCCCGTACCTAAACAAAAGCAGGGTCGTATCCGCACTCACACCCGTCGTTCCGCCAACATGAAGATCTCGGCTGCGGCTCAGTCCACGTGCCCCCGTTGCGGTGCTGTCAAGCTTCCGCACCACGTGTGCCCCGGCTGCGGTTTCTACAAGGACCGCGAGGTTATCGTTACCGAGTAACTGTATTCTCTGGATGCGATGCCGTTCCAACTGGAACCACAATGGCCGGCTCAATGAGTCGGCCATTTTTGTATAAGGAGTATGTATATGAGTAACGTTCGCGTTTGTGTAGACGTTGTGGGTGGAGACGAGAAGCCACAGGTTGTTCTCGATGGTATCGAGGCTGCACTTGCCGCCGATCCCGATATTGAGGTCCTGGCTGCCGGTCCCGCCGAAATCGTCAATCCCTTTGCCGCCTCCCATGCGCGCGTCGAGGCCTTGGAGGCACCCGATGTTATCGCCATGGACGACGATCCCATTCGAGCCGTGATGACCAAGCGCAAGTCCTCGATCGTGCTTGCCTGCCGCGCTATTAAGAAGGGTAACGCGGACGCGTTCTTCTCTGCCGGCTCCACCGGCGCCATGACCGCTGCCGCCACCGCCTACGTGACGCCATTTAGGTATCAGGCCGAGGGCAAGAAGCAGCCGGTGCGTCCGTGCCTCACCAATGCGCTGCCCAACCGCGCCGGCGGCCTGACGGTCCTGTGCGACATGGGCGCCAACCCCGATGTCGAGGTCGACGACATGGTGCGTTTTGCCCAGATGGGTAGCGCCTATGCGCGCGTCGTCTTGGGCATTGAGCGTCCTCGCGTCGGTCTGCTCGGCAACGGTACCGAGGATGAGAAGGGTTCCAACTTTACCAAGGCGTGCTTCCCTGCCATGAAGGCCGCCGTTCCCGGCTTTGTGGGCAACTGCGAGGGCACCGACCTGACCTCGGGTAACTTTGACGTCGTCGTTGCCGATGGCATGTCGGGAAACATTGCCCTTAAGGCAACCGAGGGCGCTGCCAAGTTTTTGCTGCAGGAGCTCAAGGGCGCCTTTATGGCTTCGTTCGGCACCAAGATCGCCGCGCTGCTCATCAAAAAGCAGATGCGCGAGATCAAGGCAAAGCTCTCGGGCGATGCTAAGGGCGGCGCCATTCTGCTGGGCCTGCGTGGCGTGGTCCTGATCGGCCATGGTGCCACCTCGGTCGAGGCCGTCAAAAACGGTACGCTCGCCGCGGCGGAGGCCGTGCGCGCCGGGCTTGTCGAGAACGTCGCCAACTCTATGGATGGCATCGTTTTGTAAGAGCGAGTTAGGGCGCTGTTATGTGCCTCGCGGCCTTCGTCGTGGGGTAGAATCAAAACCGTGTCTTGGCGTTGCGCTTGCGGCGCCAGCGCGTTGATGTTCACACAATACGAGAGGAAGCGCTATGGACCGCTCCGAAATCTTCGATAAGATCGCCGAAATCGCCGCCGATGTGCTGGGTGTCGACGTTGCCGAGATTAGCGACGAGACCACCTTCGACGATCTCGATGCCGATTCGCTCGAGCGTCTGCAGCTGGTGACGGCCATCGAGGACGAGTTCGACCTCGAGATCGACGACGAGACCCTGCTGTCGCTCAATTCTGTCGCCGACGCCGTCGACGCGATCGAAAACGCCAAGGAGGCCTAGATCTTGGCATTGTCTGAACGACTCGCGCGCGCCCAGGAAATCCTGGGCCACGAGTTCAATAACAAGGTGCTGCTGCGCGCGGCGCTCACGCACCCCTCTGCCGTGGAAGGTCAGCCCGTCTCGGCGAGCTATGAGCGCCTTGAGTTTTTGGGCGATTCCATTTTGGGCGCCGTGGTTGCCCGCTCGCTCTTTGAGTCCTATCCGGAGTTTGACGAGGGCAAACTTACGCGCCTGAAGGTGTCGCTCGTCTCGGGTGCCACGCTGTCCGAGGTGTCCCATGAGCTGGGCATCGACGACATCATCATCTTTGGTGCCTCCGAGACCGGCACGGGCGCGCGCGGCCTGCATTCGGCGCTCGAGAACGTCTACGAGTCGCTCGTGGGCGCCCTGTACCTGGATGCCGGCTGGGACGTTGCGGCGGAGTTCATCCACCGCACGCTTAAGCCCCATTTGGCCTCCGAGCGTGCCGAGCATCCCGCGAACCCCAAGTCGTTTTTGCAGGAGTGCGTGCAGGCCGACGGCCACGAGCCTCCGACGTACAAGCTCGTTGGCTCTGAGGGCCCGGCGCACGCACCGACCTTTACCGCCGTGGTGCTCATCGACGGTATCCGCCAGGGCCGCGGCACCGGCTCCTCCAAGAAGGAAGCAGAGGGAGCTGCCGCGCTCGAGGCGCTCGACCGCATGGGCTACACCACCAACGGCGTGATTCTGAACAAGAAGCCTGTTTAAGCGAGGAGCCGTGTATCTCAAGTCCCTCACGCTCAAAGGGTTTAAGTCGTTTGCCGACCGCGCCCATATGACGTTTGAGCCGGGCCTGACCGTCATCGTCGGTCCCAACGGCTCGGGAAAATCGAACATATCCGACTCGATTCTGTGGGTCCTGGGTGAGCAGAGCGCCAAGCAGCTGCGCGGCCAGGCCATGGAAGATGTCATCTTCTCGGGCTCGTCGGCGCGTAAACCGGTGGGTGTGGCCGAGGTCACGCTGGTGCTCGACAACTCGGACCATATGCTTCCCGTCGACTTTGACGAGGTGGCTATCACCCGCCGCATGTATCGCTCGGGCGAGAGCGAGTACCTCATCAACTCGAGCCCGTGCCGCCTAATGGACATCCAGGACATCCTGCACGATTCGGGACTGGGCAAGGATACGCATTCCATCATCAGCCAGGGCAAGCTCGATGCCATTTTGCAGAGTCGCCCCGAGGAGCGCCGCGCCCTCATTGAGGAGGCCGCCGGCATCTCCAAGCACAAGCGTCGCAAGGAGAGTGCGCTCAAAAAGATCAAGTCGATGGACGAGCATCTGACGCGTGCCCGCGACATCAACAAGGAAATCGCCCGTCAGCTGCGACCGCTTGAGCGCCAGGTCGATCGCGCGCGCAAGTACAAAGAGCTGTCCTCGCGCGCGAACGAGCTTACGCAGATGCTGGCCGTCGACGAGCTGCGTTCGCTGCAATCGCAGTGGAACGACCTGGAGAGCCGCTCTAAGGAGGGCGCCGCCGAGCTGGAGCTCGCGCAGTACCGCCTAGGTGAGAAAGAGCGCGAGCTCGAGAAGCTCCAGGTCATGCTCGAAGAAAAGGGCCTGTTTGTGGGCGACTTGGGCGAGCAGCGCCGCCATATGCAAGATGTGGTCGGTCGCATTAACTCCGACATGCGCCTGCTCGAGGAAAAGGGCCATAACATGGTGTCGCGCCTGTCCGACATGCGCGGTCAGATCTCGGGATCCGAGCATCAGCGCCGTCGCGTGGTCGAGGAGCTCGAGGACGCACGCGCCCAGCTCGAGGAAGTGACCGGCGCGCATATGCAGGCCCAGGAGGACGTCGACGCCGCTGGTCCTGCCGCCGCCGAGCTTCACGAGCGCCGCGTGGCACTTGATGCGCAGATTTCGCAGCTTACGCGCGAGCAGCGCGATGTGCAGCGCGTTGCCGATAATGCTGCGCTCGAGCTCGCCAAGGTCAAGGATTCGCTTTCCAATGCCGAAGTCGAGGACAACATGTATGCCTCGCGCCTGGAGCAGATCGATGAGCAGCTCGAGGAGGTCACGGCATCGCTTGATAGCCGCCGCAACCGTGCTGAGGAGCTTGAGAGCGCCCTTGAGGCGGCTCGTCAGGCCCAGAGGGATGCGCGCGAGGCCACCGAGACGGCACGCGCTGCCCTCAAGGACCTGCGTGCCCGCGAGGGCGAGGCACGTAACAAGCTGTCCGAGGTGCGCTCTGAGCTCGCGAGCCAAAAGAAGCTCGATGCCCGCATGGCCGACAGCTCGCCGCTCGTAAGCCGTCTGGTGGGCGCGCTGGGCGACGATGTCTCGGGCCGTCTGGGCGATGTGCTCGAGGCCCCGCGTGAGCTTGAGGGCCTGGTTGAGCAGCTGCTCGCCGGCGATATCGATGCCCTATTGTTCGATAACACTGCCGCACTTGAGCGCGCCGGTCGCGCTGCCCTGGATCAGAAGAAAGCCTCGGGCGAGGCGCTGCTGGTGGCGCGCGGCGTAAGCGGCTCTACCGCCGCCAAGGGCGCCTCCGGTACCCGTCTGGTCGATCGTCTGTCCGTGCGCGCAGGCTACGGTCCCGTCGTCGAGGCGCTGCTCGGCGGCTATTACGTAGTGGACGACTTGGCTGCCGCACTGTCCGCGCCGGTCGTTGACGGTGCGACCTATGTGACGCCCGATGGCGCACGTGTTGCCTGCGGCGGCCTGGTTCGCGTGGGGCACGATGCTGGCGAGGCGTCGGGTGCCCTGGAGCGCAAGCGTCGTATTCGCGAGCTGGAAGGCCTCGAGCCCGATCTTGCTGCCGTGTTTGAGCATGTCTCGGACCAGGTTGTCGAAGCCAATGCGGCCGTCGAGGAGGCGCGTGCCGCCGAGGGCGATGCCGCCGGCGAGATCGCCCGCCTTGAGGGTGAGCGCCGCTCGCTGCTCTCTGAGATCGGCCGCCTGGAGCAGAGCGCCAACAACGCCGAGGTCGAGCGCGTGCGTATCTCCAAGCGCCGCGAGCAGGCTGCCGAGGCCGTTCGTGCCGCGCGCCCGCGCGTTGAGGAGCTTACCCGTTCGCGCGACGAGGTCCGTGCGCAGGCGAGCGACTTGGGTCTCCAGATTGCCGAAGCCAACGACGAGCTCGATCGCGTCCGGCGCGATGACTCCGAGGCCGCCGGTAAGCTCGCCGACGCTAAGGTGCGCCTGGCTCAGACGAGCGAGCGCCTGCGTTCGCTGAAAGGCCGCGTGCCCGATCTTGAGCATCGCCTGGAGGGTATCGACCGCCGTATCCGAGGAACACGTCAGGCCTCGCGCTCGCTCGAGCTGTTGCGCCTGCGCGTCGATCCCATGCACGAGCGCTATTCGGCCCTGCTGGAGCGCGCGTCGGATTGGGCCGCGCGTCTGCGTGACCAAGCCTCTCTGGAGGAGGCTGATTCGGCCTCGCTCAAGAAGACCATCGAGGACGCCAAGGCCGAGGTCGCCCGCGCCAAGGAGCGGGTCGATGCCGCCACAGCGACGCAAAACGTGTTCAAGGTCGCACGCGGCAAGCTTGAGGTGCAGGTAGAGGCAGCCATCAAGGCCATTACCGCCGATGGCACCACGGTGCTCGAGGAGGCGCTCATGCTGCCGGCGCCCACCGATCGCGACGCCGCCGAGCGCGAGCTCAACCAGCTCGTGCGCCAGATCAACAACCTGGGCCCTGTAAACCAAGTTGCCATGGAGGAGTACGAGCAGCTCAAGCGCCGTGCCGATTACATCGAGGAGCAACTTGCCGATCTGGAGAGCGCGCGCAAGGCGCTCACCAAGATCACCGTGGCGATCGACCGCAAGATGCGCAAGGCGTTCCTGGTGACCTTCGAGAAGGTCGACGCGAATTTCCGCGAGATCTTCGCCATGCTCTTCCCGGGCGGCCAGGCTCACCTTGAGATGACCGATCCCGAGCATCCGGCCGAGACGGGCATTGAGGTCGTGGCGCAGCCGCGCGGCAAGCGCATCACCAAGATGATGCTCATGTCGGGTGGCGAGAAGAGCCTGACGGCGCTCGCCCTGCTCTTTGCCGTATACCGTACGCGTACGGTGCCGTTCTATGTGCTGGACGAGGTCGAGGCCGCGCTCGACGACGCCAACCTGTCCAAGCTCATCGGCGCCCTCGATGTGCTGCGTTCCGATACGCAGCTCTTGGTCATTTCGCATCAGCGCCGTACTATGGAGGATGCTGACGTTCTCTACGGCGTCTCGATGCAAGCCGACGGCGTCAGCCGCGTCGTCTCGCAAAAACTCGATCGCGAAACCGGAAAGGTCGTGAATGCATAATGGGATTCTTTGACGCACTCTCGCGCGGACTTGAGCGCAGCCGCGAGGCCCTCAACGAGGTCTTCTACTTTGGCGGTGAGGTCGACGAGGATTTTTGGGAAGATCTTGAGGACACCCTCGTCATGGGTGACATGGGTGCCGAGGTCGCCATTCAGGTCTCCGATGACCTGCGTGACGCCGCCGCCAAGAAGAACCTCAAGACCGCCCCGCAGCTTCGCCGTGCCCTGGCCGAGCAGCTCGAGGGCCATTTTGTGCCTGTTGAGCGCGACCCGTTTTCCGATACGCCGAGCTGTGTGCTGTTTGTGGGCATCAACGGTGCCGGCAAGACCACCACGGTCGGCAAGATCGCGAGCGCCATGGCCGCCCGCGGCAAGAACGTCGTGATCGGCTCGGCCGACACCTTCCGCGCCGCTGCCATCGAACAGCTCGATGTGTGGGGTCAGCGCGCCGGCGTACCGGTTATCAAGCGTGACCGCGGTTCCGATCCGGCGAGCGTGTGTTATGACGTACTCGACGAGGCCGATAAGCGCGGCAGCGACCTGGTGCTCATCGATACCGCCGGTCGTCTGCACACGAGCCCCGAGCTCATGCGCGAGCTCGCCAAGGTGGTCAATGTGACCCGCAAGCGCGCCGCCAATATGGCCGCCGGTCCCATGCCGGTCTCGGTCGTGCTTGTGATTGATGCCGCCACTGGTCAGAACGGTCTGAACCAGGCGCTCGAGTTTAACGAGGCGTTGGGCCTGGACGGTATTATCATGACAAAGCTCGACGGCACGGCTAAGGGCGGTATCGCCATGGCCGTGGCCGAGAGGCTCAAGCTCCCGATCCTGCGCATCGGCGTGGGCGAGCAGGTCGATGACCTGCAGGAGTTTAACGCCAAAGATTTCTGCCGCGCCCTGGTGGGCGAGTCCAACTAAGGAGTGACTAGTGTTTGATTCCCTGAGCGATCGCCTCAACGACACATTTGACCGCCTGCGCGGCAAGGGTAAGCTGACCGAGGCCGATATTACTTCGGCCATGCGCGATATTCGCATGGCACTGCTCGAGGCCGACGTTAACTTTAAGGTCGTCAAGGAGTTCGTTGCCAAGACCAAGGAACGCTGCATGACCGCCGAGGTCATGGAATCGCTGTCTCCGGCGCAAAACGTCGTCAAGATCGTGCTCGACGAGCTCACCGAGATACTCGGTTCCACCGAGAGCAAGCTCGTCTTTAGCAACCGCATCCCCAACGTCATCATGCTCGTGGGCCTGCAGGGCTCCGGTAAGACCACGGCGGCCGTTAAGCTGGCCTACCTGCTCAAGAAGCAGGGCCGCTCGCCGCTGCTCGCCGCGTGCGACGTCTACCGCCCTGCCGCTGCCGACCAGCTGGCCACGCTCGGCGGAGAGATCGGCGTACCGGTCTTCCGCGGCGACGGTGCACACCCGGTCGACATCGCCAAGGGCGCCATCCAGGAGGCCGTCGACCACCTGCGCGATGTGGTCATCGTCGATACCGCCGGTCGTCTGCAGATCGACGAGCAGATGATGCAGGAGGCCGTCGACATCAAGAAGGCCGTCAAGCCCGATCAGGTGTTGATGGTCGTCGATGCCATGACCGGTCAGGATATCGTCAACGTCGTCTCGACCTTTGCCGAGCGCACCGACTTTGATGGCGTGATCATCTCCAAGCTCGACGGCGATGCCCGTGGCGGCGGTGCACTTTCCGTGCGCCAGGTGACCGGTAAGCCCATCAAGTTCGTGAGCATGGGCGAGAAGCCCGATTCGCTTGAGCCGTTCTATCCCGATCGCATGGCCAAACGCATCCTGGGCATGGGCGACGTTGTCGGTATTATCGAGAAGGCCCAGGAGGCGGCCGACGCAGAGCAGCTCGAGGCTGCCGAGCGCATGCTGCGCGAGGGCTTCACCATGAACGACATGCTCGACCAGATGAAGGCTGTCAAGAAGATGGGCGGCATGAAGGGTATCCTGGGCATGCTCCCCGGTGGTCAGCGTGCACTCAATCAGATGGGCGGCAACCTGGACGAGGGCATCTTCGATAAGAACGAGGCCATCATCATGTCGATGACCAAGGAGGAGCGCCTGCGTCCCTCCATCATCAACGGCCAGCGCCGCGCCCGCATTGCCAAGGGAGCCGGCGTAACCCCCACCGAGGTCAACAGCCTTATGAAGCAGTGGGGCGAGATGAATAAGATGATGGGCCGCATGCGCACGATGGCCAATCAGGCACAGGCCGGCGGCAAAAAGGGCAAGAAGGGTAAGAAGGGCAAGAAGATGCGCCTGCCCAATATCCCCGGCCTGGACGCTATGGGCCTGGGCGGCATGGGCGGCCTGGGTACGGGCGGTCCCAAGTCCGATATGGAGCTGCTGCGCCAGATGGAAGCGCAGATGCGCAATAAGAAATAGGGCTGTAATTCCAGCTTGATATGGCAAAGGCCACTCGGAAGCTGCCGGGTGGCCTTTGTTGTTGGCTTTGATTGTTGGGTTGCGTTCGGCGTCGCGCCCCGAGCTCGTGGTGCCGTGCCGTTAGTGGCAGCTGCAGCCCTCGTGGCCCTCGTGCTCGTGATGGCCGTGGCAGCTGCAGGACTCGCCATGTTCGTGGGCGTGGCCGTGGTCATGGCCGTGGCAGTCGCACGTGGCCTCGCCGTTCTGTGCGAGCGTACCGGCGATAAGGGCCTCGACGCAAGCATCGCAGCTGCCCTGGGCACCTGCGTATACCGTGATGCCGGCTTGGGCAAGCGCGTTGATAGCGCCGCCGCCGATGCCGCCGCAGATGAGCGTGTCCACGCCGCCGTTGGCGAGCAGGCCCGCCAGGGCGCCGTGGCCGGTGCCGCCGGTGCCCACGACCTGCTCGTTGAGCACCTTGCCGTCCTGAATGTCGTAGATCTTGAACAGCTCGCTGCGGCCAAAGTGCATAAAGATGTTGCCGTTGTCGTACGTAGTTGCCACCCTCATGGTGTCAACCTCCTTTGCTGGCCATGCGGCCGTTGTCGTGGTGATGGGGGAGTACACGATATTGCCGCCTTCGATGATGAGCGCTCGTCCGTTGACCAGCGCGCTTGCCACCTTGCGATGCGCGCGGCTGCAGATTGCCGCCACCGTGGCGCGCGCGATACCCATCTGCTGTGCGACCGCCTCTTGGTTAAGGCCTTCCAGGTCGCACAGGCGCAGGACTTCGAGTTCGTCGACCGTCATGTCGATGGCCTCTCCGCTTGCTAGGCCGTCAGGGGTAAAGCCGCGGTATTCGGGGATGATCCCAACACGGCGCAGTTTTTCGCGTCTTCCTGCCATGCGCACTCCTTATCTGACATATGTCAACAATAGGATAGCGAACGTGTAGATTTGCGCAAGGAATTTCTGGCATATGTCAGAAAATGAGGGCTTATGTTTGGGCTGTGGGGCCGCGTGCGCCTGGGCTACAATGAATCTCGCTTGTAGGCGACTGACAGGAGGGTCAATGAGCAAGGCTGATCAACAGTTTGTAACCATGTGCCGCGATATTCTGGACCATGGCACCACCACCGAGGGCCAAAAGGTCCGTCCGGTGTGGGAGGATGGCACCCCTGCCTATACCATTAAAAACTTTGGTGTCGCGGCACGCTACGACCTGCGTGAGGAGTTTCCCGCGCTTACCCTGCGTCGTACGGCCCTCAAATCTGCCATGGATGAGATCCTATGGATCTATCAAAAGAAGTCCAATAACGTGCATGACCTCAACAGCCATATTTGGGATGAGTGGGCCGACGAGACCGGCTCCATCGGCAAGGCTTACGGCTACCAGATTGGGCAGAAGAGCCATTATCCCGAGGGTGACTTTGACCAGATGGACCGCGTGCTGTATGACCTGAAGCATACGCCGTACAGCCGCCGCATTATGACGAACACCTATGTGTTTAGCGACCTGTCCGAGATGCACCTGTATCCGTGCGCATACAGCGTGACCTATAACGTCACGCAGCGTCCGCAGGACGACAAGCCCACACTCAATATGATTCTCAACCAGCGCAGCCAGGACATTTTGGCCGCAAACAACTGGAACGTGTGCCAGTACGCTATTTTGCTGATGATGGTCGCACAGTCCGTCGATATGATTCCCGGCGAGCTGCTGCATGTGATCGCCGACGCCCATATCTACGACCGTCATGTCGATATCGTCCGCGAGCTTATCGAGCGTCCGCAGTTTGCCGCGCCTAAGGTAACGCTTAACCCCGACGTGCACGATTTCTATGCGTTTACGACCGACGACCTGATCGTCGAGGGCTATGAGCACGGCCCGCAGGTCAAGAACATTCCCATTGCGGTGTAGGTGGTGCTCATGACGTGTAAGCTTTCTGCCATCGTCGCCGTGTGCGATGACTGGGGCATTGGTTGCGAGGGCGACATGGTGGTGTCCAATCGCGCCGACATGCGCCATTTTGTGGCGTGCACCAAGGGGTGTCCGGTCATTATGGGGCGCAAGACCTTGCTGAGCTTTCCCGGCGGGCGTCCGCTCAAGAACCGTCGCAATATCGTGCTTACGCGCGACGATAACTTCGCACCCGAGGGCGTTGACGTGGTGCATGGCATCGACGAAGCGCTCGCCGCGGTAGCCGATGAGCCCGTTGCGTGGGTGATCGGCGGCGGCGAGGTGTATCGGCAGTTTTTGCCGTACTGCGTGGAGGCTGAGGTCACGCATGACCACTGTGTCCATCCCGTGGATACGTATTTTCCCAATTTGGATGCCGACCCTGCGTGGGTAGTTGCGCGGCGCGACGGGGTTGCCACGATTGCCACCGGTGAGGGCGACGAGGGTGTCGATTATGAGTTCGTGACGTATCGTCGCATCGAGGCGTAAAACCGATTATCCCTTCGGTATTATCGGGATGAAATGAATTACGGGGCGGCGCATGGCGTTGCCCCGATATTTGTATAGGTGCTGCAAAGAAAGGTGCGGGCTGGCCACTATGACTGATGCCGTTGAGGTGCTGCGAATCGATTCGCTCGAGGACGAGCGGCTCGATGCCTACGTGCGACTGACCGAGCGCGAGCTGCGCTGCGTGCTGGAGCCGCAAAAGGGCATCTTTATCGCCGAGAGTGCCAAGGTCATAGAGCGTGCGGTGCGCGCCGGATACGAGCCGCTGAGCTTTCTTTTGGGTGAACGCTGGCTCGACCAGATGATGCCACTGTTTGAGCAGCTTGTCGTGCGCGAGGGAGCGGGTCCGGTTCCGGTGTTCGTGGCCTCGATGGAGCTCATGGAGCAGTTGACGGGCTTTAACGTGACGCGCGGTGCGCTCGCGGCGTTTCGTCGCCCGCGTCAGATTCCGGTCGATGAGTTCTTGGGTGGCGTCGTCGAGGCGGCGGGGGAGCGCCCGGTGCGCCTGTGCGTGCTCGAGGGCATTGTCGACCACACCAACGTCGGCGCGATTTTCCGCTCGGCGGCTGCACTGAACGTCGATGGCATTTTGGTGAGCCCCACGTGCTGTGACCCGCTGTACCGTCGCTCGGCCCGCGTGAGCATGGGCACGGTGTTCCAGGTGCCCTGGACGCGCATTGGCAGCGAGGCGCGCGTATGGCCACATGATGGGCTGGGGGCGCTGCACGATGCCGGCTTTTCGTGTGCCGCCATGGCGTTGACGGATGATTCGGTGTCGTTGGACGATCCCGCGCTGCAGGAGATTGACCGCCTGGCGATCTTTATGGGCACCGAGGGTGCTGGCTTGGGCGCCAAGACCATTGCAGGCTGCGACCGCGCCGTGCGTATTCCGATGGCGCATGGGGTCGATTCGCTCAACGTGGCCGCGGCAAGCGCTGTCGCCTTTTGGCAGCTGTGCCCGCATGTGAGCAATGAGTACCACTACCAGCTAGGGCTGTATCACTAGCGGGGTGCTCTCGAGCTTTGCCGCCAGGGGTGGTTTTGCTGCCTTCGGTCGGTGTCAAGCTGCTAGCGGCTTTGCCGTTCAATTGATGTTTTGTTGTTTGACGTACGCTTGTGGGGAGGGCGTGTGGCTAAGAAATCTACGGCTATCGATGTAACGCAGGGTGTCATTTGGCAGCAGCTGCTGTCGCTGTGCGTTCCCATTTTCTTTAGTTCGTTCTTTCAGCAGGCATACACGCTTATCGGTACCTATATCGTCGGTCAGTTTGGCGGCAAGCTCGCGTTGGGTGGCATTCAGGCCACGATGGTGCTTACGGAGCTCTGCATTGGTTTTTGTGTCGGCGTGGGTGCTGGCTGTGCCGTTATTACCGGCCAGTATTTTGGCCAGCACGATGACGAGCGCCTGAGCCGATCGGTCCATACGGCCATGTCGCTCGCGCTGGTGGGCGGCATTGTCATTTCCATTCTCGGCTTGGTGTTTGTCGAGCCGATGCTCGTGTTGATGAATACACCGCATGAGCTGCTGGCAGAGGGTGCGGCGTATGGCCGTTGCTACTTTGCCGCCATGTTCGCGGCGCTGCTGCTCAATATGGGGACGGCGCTGCTGCGCGCCGTGGGCGACACGCGCGGCCCGGCGGTCATTATCGCCTCCGGCTGCTTCGTCAATGTGGTGCTTGATATCATTTTTGTTGCCGTGTTGCATATGGAGGCCTTGGGTTGTGGCATCGCAGTGGCACTAACCATTTGCTCCAATGCCACGATGATTGTGGTTCGCATGATGCGCGCTCCGGGTGCGTGGCGTCTTTCGCTCTTCAAGCTCGGTATTGACCCCGGTATCTGCAAGAGCATGCTTTCGTGCGGCTTGCCGCTGGGTGTTCAGTCTGCGGCATATTCGATCTCGAACGTGCTGATCCAGGTGTCAGTCAACTCGTTTGGAGCCGATGTCACGACTGCTTGGGGCCTTTCCAGCCGCCTGGACGGCATGATCTGGATGGTGACCGAGGCGCTCGGCGTGTCGATCACCACGTTCTCGGCGCAGAACTTTGGTGCGCGCAATTACGATCGCATGCGAAAGGGATACCACACGTCGCTCGTGCTTTCGTTTGTGCTGATCGGTGGTCTCTCTGCCGTGCTGATGGTCTTCTCGGGCCCGATTTCGCGTTTGTTTATCGACGATGCCGCGATTTCGGCCCACACCACGACGATCATTCATTTCATTGCACCGTTCTACGCGATTTTCTCGATTATCGAAAACGCGTCCGGCTCCATCCGTGGCGCCGGCGTGAGCTTCCAGCCTATGATGCTCACGATCTTCGGTACGGTCGTGCTCCGCGTGGCCTGGGTGTTCGCGATTATGCCGCTCGATCCCTCGCTCGAGCATCTGCTGCTGGTCTACCCCGTAACCTGGGTAATCACCGCCACGATGTTCACCGTCTACCATCACAGCGGCAACTGGCTCGGCCGCGCCACTGCCTAGTCATTGGGGACGTTCTTAAACGGCTAGTCGTTGGGGACGTTCTTAAATGACTAGTCGTTGGGGACACTCTTTGCGACACAATTTTCTGGTTTTCATCCAGGTTGTCATGCATGCCCTTGTAAACTGTCAGCACGGGCTTAGCAAATTAGATCGTCCGCGCCTATCAGATGTTGCCCGGTGGGTTTGTGATGGGAGGGCGATATGCCAAGAACAGGCCGAGTCGTTTCGTTAACGGGCTATAACCACATTATCGCGCGTGGTAATGGCGGCATCTGCATCTTCGAAGACGATGAAGATCGCTATCGGATGCTCACGCTGTTCGAGGATAAGCTTGTTGGGAATGGTATCGGCGTTACTGCGTGGTGTCTCATGTCGAACCATTTTCATCTCATGGTTGATGACCCTAACGGAAGAATCTCATCTTGCATGAGCGGTATCCTTACCTCGTACGTCAAGTACTTTAATCATAAAACCGATCGTGTCGGGCATTTGTTTCAGGATCGGTTTAAGAACATTCCAGTTGAGAATGATATCCAGGCAATTGCGCTCGCTGATTACATCCATATGAATCCCGTTAAGGCGGGTGTTTCGGCTGTCGATAATTATCGCTGGTCCAGCTATCGGGCATATGCGTATGGTTATGATGGGTTTGGGTTTTGCGATCCTGGCATTGTGTTGGATCTCGTGGGCGGATCGCTTCAATATCGGCATTATCTTGATGAGCGACTAGAGAGCGCGCCTTATGACGCCGAGCCCCGTCCTCGTGTTCTCGACGATGAAGTGCTCAAAATCGCGAAGGGAATTGCTTTTCCTGTTTCTCTTTCCGACATTAAGGCGATGACTCCAGCCGAACGCAGGCCGATTCTTTGTAAAATGCGGAAATCAGGCCTTACGGTTAATCAAATTGTTAGGGCGGTTGGTCTTGGCCGCGCAACGGTTGCGAATGGCACGTCGGGGTGGCGTGAGTTTTAGGGCCCTGATTTTGCCCTTTCCCCAAGAAAGAGTGTCCCCAACGACTAGACATTTAAGAACGTCCCCAATGACTAGTATTCGATGCCTTGGCGGGCTAGGAGACCTTCGTCGAAGTAGTGTTTGACGGGGCGCATTTCGGTTACTAGGTCGGCAAGGTCTGCGAGGGGCAGCAGGCCGCGGCCGGTGAGCACGAGCTCCGTGGTTGTTGGTTTCATCGCGATCAACGTTTCGACGTCTTCGCGCGTCACAAAGTCCCGTCGCATGGCTTCTCCCAGCTCATCCAGGATCAGCACGTCAACTTGCGAAATCTGCTCGCGCGCCAGCTCCATGATCTGTGCGGCACAGGCTTCGGGTGTGTCGCGGTCGGCTTGTACGATACGTAGCCCCAATCGAGGCGCTGCGTCATGTTCGGCGCAGTGCAGCTTCTTGGCAAACTGAAGCATGAGTACGTTAAGACCATAACCCGTGGCGCGCAGCGCGAGCCCCAGCGCAGCCGTCGTCTTGCCCTTGCCGTCGCCCGTATAGATTTGAACCTTGCCGACTTCCAGTGATGCCATCTCTGTCCTTTCGTGCCCGGCGTCGGTTTATCGCCGTGTGGGTTGGGTATTCTAGAAAACATTATCAACCCCAGTAGATGGAGTTCAAGCAGATGGAGATGGATGACAACAAACGTAGACGGAATATGATCCTCTACGTGCTCATCGCCTTCGTCGTCTACCTCGTGCTCTCGACCGTTCTGTTCCCCAACATCGGTCACACGCAGCAGATTACGAAGACCGATTACTCGACGTTTGTCAAAGCGCTCGATAAGAAGAGTGTCGACAAGGTCGAGTACAACACGGACGATTACTCGATTTATTACACCAAGAAGGGCGAGGATGAGAACATCGCCTACAAGACGACCGGCGTGCCGAATGACGCGGGCTTTACCGATCGCGTGCTTGAATCTGGCGCCTCGCTTGAGTCGGTCGTTCCCGATAAGAACTCGGGTCTGATGACCTACTACCTGCTCACCCTCATTCTTCCCATGGCGATTTTCTTCCTGATCGGCTGGTGGCTCAACCGCCGCATGAAGAAGGCCATGGGTGATGACGGTCCGTCGATGAACTTTGGCGGCGGTGGGTTTGGCGGCGGTGGATTGGGCAAGTCCGGCGCGCGCGTGATCGCCTCCAAGGACGTGGGCGTGACCTTTAAGGATGTCGCCGGCCAGGAAGAGGCCAAGGAGTCCCTCAAGGAGGTCGTCGACTTTCTGGAGAAGCCGCAGCGCTACGAGGAGATCGGCGCCAAGCTGCCGCGTGGTGCTCTCCTTGTCGGCCCTCCGGGTACCGGTAAAACCCTGCTTGCCAAGGCTGTGGCCGGCGAGGCGGGCGTGCCGTTCTTTAGTATTTCTGGTTCTGAGTTTGTTGAGATGTTCGTCGGCCGCGGCGCCGCCAAGGTGCGCGACCTGTTTAAGCAGGCCAAGGAAAAGGCCCCGTGCATCGTCTTTATCGATGAGATCGATACCATCGGCAAAAAGCGTGACGGCGGCGGCTTTAGCGGCAACGACGAGCGCGAGCAGACGCTCAACCAGCTGTTGACCGAGATGGACGGCTTCGATAACCACAAGGGTATTGTCGTTCTCGCTGCTACCAACCGTCCCGACAGCCTTGACCCGGCCCTGTTGCGCCCCGGTCGTTTTGACCGCCGTATCCCCGTTGAGCTGCCCGACCTGACCGGCCGTAAGAACATCCTCGAGTTGCATGCCAAGAGCGTGAAGACGCAGCCGCCGATCGACCTGACCGCTATTGCCCGCGCCACGCCCGGTGCCTCGGGCGCCGACCTGGCCAACATCATCAACGAGGGCGCCCTGCGCGCCGTCCGCGAGGGCCGCAAGCGCGCGACGCAGGATGACTTTGAGGAGTCGGTGGAGGTCGTCATCGCCGGTCAGCAGCGTAAGTCCACGGTGCTGTCCGACCACGAGAAGCAGGTCGTTTCCTACCACGAGATCGGCCATGCTATCGTTGCCGCCCGCCAGAAGGGTTCCGCGCCGGTCACTAAGATCACCATCGTGCCGCGCACGAGCGGTGCCCTGGGCTACACCATGCAGGTCGAGGAGGACGAGCGCTTCCTGACCACGCGCCAGGAGGTCCTGGACAAGCTCGCCGTCTACTGCGGTGGCCGTGCAGCCGAGGAGCTCATCTTTGGCGAGATGACGACCGGCGCCGCCAACGATATCGAGCAGGCCACCAAGCTCGCCCGTAACATGGTGACGCGCTTTGGTATGTCCGATGAGTTTGGCATGATGGCGCTCGGTACCGTTCAGAATGCGTACCTCAACCAGGACACGTCGCTCACCTGCGCCCCCGGTACGGCCGAGCGCGTGGACGCGATTGTCGCCAAGCTGATCGAGGATGCGCACGACCGCGCTCTGCAGATCCTGAAGGAGAACAAGTTTAAGCTCCACGAGCTGGCTCGTTATCTGTACAAGAAGGAGACGATCACGGGCGAGGAGTTTATGAATCTCCTCACGCGCGAGAATCCGCTGATGCCGAAGCAGCAGTAATACTAGTTACGCAATGTCAATCGCCCCATTTGAGTGTCCATCTCAAATGGGGCGTTTTGCGTGGGGAGTGTTGTATATGAAGATCGTGGTGAGCGCCTGTTTAATGGGCGAGAGCTGCAAGTATAACGGGCTCGACAACTATCATCGAGAGCTGGTCGAGGCTTGCGAGCGCACGGGGACCGAGGTCCTGTTGGTATGCCCTGAGGTTTTTGGCGGCCTGCCCACACCGCGCAAGCCGTCCGAGATTGTGGACGGCGAGGTCCGTACCTGCGAGGGTACCTCAGTCGATCGCGAGTTTCGCCTGGGTGCCGAGCGCGCGCTCGACATGTGCGAGCAGGCGGGCGGCCCGTCCCAGATCGCCGCGTGCGTCTTGCAGGACCGTAGCCCCTCGTGTGGTGTAGGCCGTATCTACGACGGAACGTTCAGCGGTACGCTCACACCGGGTAACGGCGTTTTCGTCGACCTGCTCCTGCGCCACGGGTACCGTGTGATTCCGGCTAGCGAGTTCGATCCCAGCATGCTGGAACATTGTCCACAGCACTCGAACCCAACACTTCCTCACGGGTGACCGTTTTGGCATCATCCGTGAAGTTGATATTGAGTACGACCCGGTCATCAAAGACGTAGACCGAGTTGACAGGTGCCGTACCCAGGCAGTCCCTCCCCGCGGTCCTCGCGCAGGAACGCGTACACGGTCCTCCCGTCTCTTGCGCCCCTCCTGACCCAAACCCTGCTAGGAACGAGTGCAGCAAACTGGATTTTTAAATTAGTCTTTGCAAATAACCTTTGAACCTTCACCATCAATTACAATCCCCTGACGATTGTTAATTGGGCATAGATTCAAATCCGAAAACTCAGTCATTATTTTCTCGGTAACTTTCTTAAATGGTGCTGTAAGATAATGTGGAAGAACATAGAAATCAATCAAATTAAGCCCTGAATCATCTTCTTGTGAGTAGTCCTCCGGCTTTTCATCCATTTGCTCGATATATTGGATGCTTGGAGCGCATACAATCGCACCTGCCGATTCACCAATCATCAGTTTTCCCTTTGCCAATTCTTTCTTCAACAGCTCATCCGTTCCCGTTTTACGGAGCTGGTCTATAAGGAAAAAAGAATTTCCGCCGGTAAAATAGATCACATCCGCATCTTCAAAAAGAGACTGTATCGTTGAATAAGCCTCCGTTGAAATATCAATTTCAGTTACGATTGCTCCCAACTTTTTGAATAATTTTCGAGCCGAGCCGACATAACCGTTGTAGCCTTCACGCAGCGAAGCTGTTGGAATAAATGCGACTTTTTTATTTTCAATTTCTTCCTTTATCAGACTTCCTACACTTGAAAAGTGAGAACATAAAAACAGTTTCATCAATATTCTCCTTTATATATAAATTCTTATTTGTTGAACTAAGCCGTGTATACCATACTCTCCAATGAAAGAACGCCCTGATATAGCGAAATTTTGCCGTTTTCCTGCGTACGTGCGTACTCACTCCACAGGAATTCTAAGGGGCCTGCCCCTTAGCACACGGACTTTGGAACAAAGTCTAGTGTGCTACGCCTTGCCAGAGGTGTACTGGCTCTCGGTACGCACGTACGCAGCAATTGCCATCAATGCGCCATATAGGTGGCGATCAAGTTCGCACAAAGCGACCTTGATCCCGCAAACAAAAGGCAGGATACCATCACCACGATGATACCCTGCCTTTGTTCGTTCCTGTTTACCGTTCCGAGTAGTCCTTCCGCAGAATTTCAGAATTTCAGATAAACAAAAAACGTACCCGAACCCTTTCTCGTAACGAATTGGGTTCGAGTACGAACTGAATGCTGGAGCAATAAAAAACCACCACAAAGGTGCCTGTCCCCTTTGTGGTGGTTTTGCGCTAGGCCTAGAGCGTGTGGCCGTAGGCGTTGGCGGCCTTGATGGCGGCGGCGAACTTCTCGTCGGTGAAGGGCTCCGGGTTACCCTGCTTCCACTCGTTGGTGGCGTGCGCATACTCGCACAGGGCAGGGATTTCGGCCTCGGTAAGGCCGACCTGCTCAAGCGTCACAGGCAGGTCCATCTGCTTGTTAAAGGCGGCGTAGCGCTCAAGGTTCTCGGTATCGCCCGTATAGGCAAACAGCACGAGCACGCCCAGGCTCACGACCTCGCCATGCAGGTAGGTTCCCTCGCGCGGAATGCTGCACGTCGCATTGTAGAACGCGTGCGCCACGCTCGAGTTGTAGTAGTAATCGTTTTGGTTGGTCAGGTTCGAGACATAGCCCGTGTTGACCACGATGTCGAGCGCGATCTGCTTGACGGCCTCGCTCGACAGATTCTGGCGCACGTCCTCAAGACCCTGGACGCCGTAGGTAAACAGCGGCTCGGAGCAGGTGTGGGCGAGTGCCAGGCCAAGACCGGCGGTGTGCTCTATGTTGCCGGCGCTCGTGGCGTACTCGACTTCGGGCTGCTTGGACAGGGCATCGCCCACGCCGGCCCAGAAGTACTCCTCCGGAGCCTCGGCGATGATCTTGGGATTGATGAAGATGTGCGCGGGACGGTTGGGGTACGAATAGCCCTCGAGCGAGCCGTCGTCGTTGTAGACGACGGCAATGGCGGTCGCGGCCGAGCAGTTGGAGCAAATCGTCGGTACCGTAAAGACGATCTTCTTGAGCTCGATGGCCGCCGTCTTGACGGTATCGAGCGCTTTGCCGCCGCCACAGGCAATGAGCACGTCGGCTTCCTGGCAGGCGGGGGAGTTTACGACCTTGGCGATATTGGCACGCGTACTGTTGGTGCCATAGACGCGCGTCTCCAGAATATCGACGTCGGTACCTGCCAGCGCAGCTTCGATACCGGGAAGTGCTGCGGCCAGTGCCCGCTTGCCACCGATGATCGCGACCTTGGTCGCTCCGTACTCGGCCAGCGCGCCGGGCAGCTCGTCAAAGCAATCCTCGCCGACGGTGTAGTCGCTCATTCCAATCGTGCGCATAGCGGCCTTCTTTCGTTCGATAAAGTGCTTTCAGGTATTTTGCTCCTAGAGAAGGGCTGTAATAGCGAGAAATTTCGAACGTATAAAACCAGTGTTGAGGGTTTTTCGACGGCGCTGACCGTGCTACCATACACCGCATAAGCGTTGATGGGGACGAGTAGTCGGCCGTCCGCATGCTACAGAGAGCGGGGAGCGCTGAGAACCCGTGCATGCGACCGATGAAAATCACCCCGGAGCTGCGGTCCCAACGGACGTGCCGCGCAGGTTCGTCTTAGTAGATATCGCCGAGATGGTCGTCGATACAGGCCAGCCGAGTAACGGATGCGAGCGCGCGAATACGCGGGCGAGGGCATCTAAGCTGGGTGGTTAAGCGAAGAGCTTTTGCGGGCAGACTGTCCGTTTTGTGGCGCTTCGTCCCAGCTTGTAGGGACGGGCGCTTTTTGGTGCCCAACGGGCGTGCGCGCCCACGACATGAAAGGGGTACCGTGGCAAACGAGTACAAGCAGACGATGAATCTGCCCAAAACCGGTTTTCCCATGCGTGCCGGTCTTTCCAAGTCCGAGCCCAAGCGACTCAAGGACTGGCAGGACAACAAGGTCTACGAGCAGGTTCTGAAGAAGAACGAGGGTCACAAGAAGTTCGTGCTGCACGACGGTCCTCCGTACGCCAACGGCCCGATCCACATCGGCCATGCCATGAACAAGATCTCCAAGGACATGATCAACCGCTACTGGATGATGCAGGGCTATGAGGTTCCCTATGTCCCCGGTTGGGACTGCCATGGCCAGCCGATCGAGCATAAGGTCGAGGAGAAGCTCGGCACCGAGAAGTTCAACCAGACCTCTACGGCTAAGATCCGCGAGCTCTGCAACGAGTTTGCTGTCGAGAACATTGAGCTGCAGAAGGCGGGCTTCCGTCGCCTGGGCGTGCTCGGCGATTGGGACAACCCCTATTTGACGCTCTATCACCAGCACGACGCCGCCGACATCGAGGTCTTCAAGGCCATGTTCGACAAGGGCATGATCTATCGCGGTCACAAGCCCGTCCACTGGTGCAAGCACTGCCACACCGCACTCGCCGAGGCCGAGATTGAGTACTCCGACGAGACGAGCCCGTCCATCTTCGTGCGCTTTGAGATGACCTCCAAGCCCGCCGGCCTCGAGAACTTCGACGGCCCAGTTGACTTTATCATCTGGACGACCACGCCGTGGACCATCCCCTCCGACCAGGCAGTTTCTCTCAAGCCCGGCGCCGCCTACGTCGCCGTTGAGCACGACGGCCGCGCCGAGGTCATGCTCGAGGACCTGGCTCCCAAGTGCTGCGAGGAGTTTGGCTGGGAGTACACCCCGGTTGTGGTCGATGGCAAGCCCTATGTGGTTCCCGCCGAGACCTTCCATCACATTCACTATAAGCAGCCGATCTTTGACGGTGTCGAGGGCGTTGCGCTGCTGGCCGATTACGTCGGTGTCGACGACGGTACCGGTATCGTCCACAACTCGCCCGGCCACGGCGTCGACGACTACTTTGCCTGCCTCAAGGAGGGCATCACCGACATCTGCATGCCGGTCGACGACGACGGCAAGTTCTACACCGGCGAGGAGTTTGGCACCGGTGGCCCCTTCAGCGGTATGGATACCGACGAGGCCAACCCGCACATCATCGAGTTCCTGCGCGAGCGCGGCACCCTGGTCCTCGAGAAGAAGATCACGCACAGCTATCCGCACTGCTGGCGCTGCAAGCACCCGGTGCTCTTCCGTGCCACCGACCAGTGGTTTGTCTCGATGGACAAGACCGGTTTGCGCGAGCAGGCTGGCAAGGAGGTCCGCGAGAACGTCAAGTGGTATCCGGCCCATGCGGCAAACCGCATCGGCGCCATGGTCGAGCAGCGTCCCGACTGGTGCATCAGCCGTCAGCGCAACTGGGGCGTGCCCATCCCGAGCTACACCTGCGCTGACTGCGGCGAGAAGGTCATGAACGACGCCACGCTTGACGCCGTCATCAAGCTCTTCCACGCGAAGGGCTCCGATGCTTGGTTCACCGACGCTCCCGAGAGCTACCTGGGCGAGGCCTGCGTCTGCCCCAAGTGCGGTGGCCATCACCTCAAGGCCGATAAGGACATCCTCGACGTGTGGTGGGATTCCGGCGTCTCCTGGAAGGCCGTCTGCGAGTACCGTCCCGAGCTGGAGTATCCGGCAGATGTGTACCTCGAGGGTTCCGACCAGCACCGCGGTTGGTTCCAGAGCTCGCTGCTCACCTCGGTGGGTGCCAACGGCCATGCTCCGTACAAGGCGGTCGTCTCGCAGGGCTTCACGCTCGACGGTCAGGGCCGCAAGATGTCCAAGTCGCTCGGCAATGTTATCGACCCCAATAAGGTCTGCGACGAGATGGGCGCTGACATCATCCGTCTGTGGGTTGCCTCCGTCGACACCAGCTCTGACGTCTCCATCGACCACGAGATCCTTGCTCGTACGTCCGATGCCTACCGTCGTTTCCGCAACACGCTGCGCTTCCTGCTCTCCGAGCTCGAGGGTCAGTTTGAGCCCGAGACCGACGGTGTCGCCTTTGCTGACTTGCTGCCGCTCGACAAGCTCATGGTTGCCCGTCTGACCCAGGTCCAGGCCGAGGTCGATGACGCCTACGCCTGCTACGAGTTCCCGCGCGCCTACCGTGCGCTCTACGACTTCGTGGTGACCGAGCTTTCTAACGTGTACCTCGACGCCCTGAAGGACCGTCTGTACTGCGACAAGCCCGGCTCGCTCGAGCGCCGCAGCGCACAGACCGTGCTGGCTGAGCTCTTCTCGATGCTCATGCGCGACCTGCAGCCGATCCTGTCCTACACCGTCGATGAGGCCATGGCCTATGCACCTGCCGGCTGCGTCGATCACCAGAAGTACGCCGCGCTGCTCGATTGGTACAAGTCGCCCATCACGGTCGACGAGGCCAACGAGTTTGAGGGCGTGCTCGAGGCTTCTCTCGAGCTCCGTAGCGCCGTAACCAAGGCACTTGAGGATGCCCGCTCCGCCGGTACCTTCACCAAGAGCCAGCAGGTCCGCGTCAAGGCGGTCGTTCCCGCCGAGATGTACGCGCTGCTGACCGGCGATAAGGCCGTCGACCTGGCCGAGTTCTACATCGTTTCCGATGTTGAGCTGACCCAGGGCGAGGAACTCTCCGTTGCCATCGAGGCAGCCGAGGGCGAGTGCTGCGACCGTTGCTGGAACTATCGCACCACCGTCGGCGAGTACAACGGCCACGCTCACATTTGCAAGCGCTGCGCGAATGCCCTTTAAGGCACGGTAACTCGGCATTTTAGTTATAGGGAGAATTTAGGCGCCTTCGGCCCATTTGCTCCGCTGAAGAAAAGCGACATTCCGTTATCCGGAATGCCGCTTTCTTTTATGCTGGTTATTTATCTGACGTTAGCGAATGTGTCGTGCGCTCTGCGTGTGGCAATATAAGATGGTTATTTGCGTTAAACGGAATTTGATTATCTGAGGGTAGGGGATTTCTTTGGGTCGTGGTGCGGATATGACGCCGCCTTTGCGTTGGCGGTTGGGTGTTGCTGGTGGGGTGGCGCTCGTTGTGCTGCTTGTTGACCAGCTGACCAAGCTCGCTGTTCGTGCCGTGGGCGACGCCTTGCATGTGACCGTCATCCCCGGTGTTATCGACTTTATGTTTGTCCGCAATATCGGTGCTGCCTTTAGCATGGGCGAGGGGCATGGCATTGCGTTTGCCGTGCTGGCGTTGGCGGTCATTATCGCTATTGCCGTGTACCTCGTTCGTGCACCTCAGCTCGCCCATCTTGAGGTTGTGGGCATGGCGATGGTTGCGGGCGGTGCTATCGGCAATGCTATCGATCGTTTGGCCTTTGGTTTCGTGACCGATTTTATTGCCACCACCTTCATCGACTTCCCCGTCTTCAATGTGGCCGATATCGGCATTACCGTGGGCGTCGTGCTCGCCCTCTTCGGTTACATGTTCTTGAGCCCCGCGGCCCGTGAGGTCGATGCAACCGCCGAGCTTAACGCCCGTGACGAGGCCCGCGCCAAGCGCAAGGCTAAACAACGTGGGGAGCGTGCCCGCAAGATTCGCGAAAGGAATGAGCGTTAATGGCCGACATCCATATTCTTGTTGCCGACGATGCCGCTGGCCAGCGTCTCGACGCCTATCTGGGCGCCAACGACGGCTGCCCCACGCGCTCTGCCTGTGCGCATCTGATTGAGGGCGGGGCCGTAGTAGTCAATGGCGAGACCTGCCTGTCCAAAAAGTACGCCGTGCGAGCCGGTGACCGTATTTCGGTTGATTTGCCCGAGCCGCACGATCCCACCGACGTGATTCCCGAGGCCATCCCGCTCGACATTCGCTATGAGGACGACTACCTTATCGTGCTCTCCAAGCAGCGGGGCCTGGTGTGCCATCCCGCCCATGGTCACGAGAGCGGCACCCTTGCGAACGCTTTGGTCTACCACTGTGGCATCGACCATCTTGGTACCGTGCAGGGTGAGGACCGCCCCGGGATCGTGCATCGTTTGGATCGCGATACCTCGGGCCTCATGCTTGCGGCAAAGGACGATGACACGCAGCGCGCGCTTCAAAATCTCATTCGCACGCGTACGCTCGACCGCCGCTATATCACGCTTGTCCACGGGCACATCGCCATGGACGAGGGCACCATCAATACCGGTATCGCCCGTTCCACGCGCGACCGCGTCAAGATGGCGGTTTCGGACGACCCCTTTGCCCGTCAGGCCATTACGACCTTTAAGGTCCTCGAGCGCTTTGATTCCACGCGCTTTGACGACGGCTACACGCTTGTCGAGTGTCACCTGTTTACCGGTCGCACGCATCAGATTCGCGTGCACATGCGCCATATCAACCACGCCTGCGTGGGCGATCCACTCTACGGTAAGTGCGATGCGCGTGCCGATCAGGGTCTGACCAGGCAATTCCTCCATTCCTGGCGCGTGGCGTTCGATCATCCCGTGACGGGAGAGCGCATTGAGTGCCGCGACGAGCTGCCGTGGGATCTCGCCGCCGTCCTCGACGACTTAGCCCCGCGTTCGCTTGGTCGCACTGCTGCCGGCGACGAAATCGTACCGCAGCTCGGTCTGCTCGAAGCCTAGCCAGTATTAGGTGGTTTCTTGAACTCGGTAAGCCTGCGGTAAGATATACGATTGTTTACGTAACGCGTTCCTGGGAGCCTGCATGCTCGCCTTTTTACAAACCAACACGCCCATCGTGATCTTTAACCAGATTGTGGTTACGCTGCTCACGGTCTGCTTTCTGTACCAGGTGGTCTTCTTTGTCATTGGCGCCCTGCGCGGTGAGGTCGCACCTCCCAAGGCCAAAAAGCTCCATCGCTATGCCTTCTTCATTGCGGCGCATAACGAGGAGGCGGTAATTGCCAATCTCGTGCGCTCCATCAAAGACCAGGACTATCCGTCCGAGCTTATCGAGGTCTTCGTGGTCGCCGATGCCTGCACCGACAACACGGCGCAGCTCGCTCGCGAGGCTGGCGCCATTGTCTATGAACGCAACGACCTGGCCCGTAAGGGCAAGAGCTGGGTCATGGACTTTGGTTTTGACCGCATTCTTAACGAGTATCCCGATACCTTTGAGGGCTACTTTATCTTCGATGCCGACAACGTTATCTCCCGCGATTACGTCTCCAAGATGAATGATGCCTTTGACCAGGGCTTCCATGTGGTCACGAGCTATCGCAACTCCAAGAACTTCGGCAGTTCGTGGATTTCGTCTGCCAACGCCACCTGGTATTTGCGTGAGGCGCGCTTCCTCAACAACGCTCGTAATATCTGCAAGACGTCCTGCGCTGTCTCGGGTTCGGGCTACCTCATCTCCGCCAGCGTGATCGAGGGCATGCACGGCTGGCAGTTCCATACGCTGACCGAGGACATCCAGTTCACCACGTTCTGCGCCATTCACGGCATCCGCATCGGTTATGCGCCGGCGGAGTTCTTTGACGAGCAGCCCGTGACGTTTAAGGCGTCCTGGAAACAGCGCATGCGTTGGACCAAGGGCTTCTACCAGGTCTTTTTTACCTATGGCAAGCATCTTGTCAAATCGACGTTTCGCTATCATCGCTTTGCCGCCTACGACATGTTTATGACGATCGCTCCGGGCATGCTGCTGTCCCTGATTTCCATGCTCGCCAACGCGACCTTCCTCATCGTGGGCGGGCTTTCGCACGGCTTTTTGGCCACCGAGGTCGAGATGCAGGCTTGTGCCGCCTCGCTCATTATGACCTTTGTCATGATGTATCAGACGTTCTTTGGCCTGGCGCTGCTCACGACCATCTTTGAGTACAAGCACATTCATTGCGCGCAAAAGTGGCGTCTGGTGACCAACCTGTTTACCTTCCCGATCTTTATGTTCAGCTATATCCCCATCACGGTGGCTGCACTGTTCCTAAAGGTCGACTGGGTCCCGACGCAGCACGCCGTCAACGTTACCCTCGATGAGGTCATGCAGGGCGCCAAATAACCACCACCAAAACCACCACAAAGGGGACAGGCACCTTTGTGGTGGTTTTTGCTTTTGCGATGCAGCTCGAGGAGGAATCCGATGTTCTATATCCCGTTTTGGATTTGCATCTTTGCCGGCGCGGTGATTGATGCCCGTGAGCGGCGGTTTCCCAATGAGCTTGCTGGAGCGTGTGCGGTGGCGGCATTAGCAGGCGTTTGGCTCGACAAAGGCGTTAACACGGCGCTTGACCACGCCGGTCTTGCGGTCATCGTCTACCTTGCCCTTGTGCTCACTGAGTCGTTTTGGCGTCGTGTTCGTTGCGCTCCCGGCATTGGCATGGGGGACGCCAAGGCGCTCTTCGCGCTTTGCACGCTCGACCCTATGGGCGGCATCGTGGCATTTGCCGTCGCGCTCCTGGTCCTTGCCCTCTCCTGCCTCTTCACAAAATCGCGCTCCCTGCCATTGCTCCCGTTTTTGGTGCCGATTTTTGCCATAATCGAGGTCGTGGGCTGCACATTGTAACCGATTGCGCATCCTTCTTAAGGAGCATGCCATGGCAACTAATCAAGAAACGGCCGTCATTAAGGCGCGCATGGACCGCATTCCCGCGGCGTTGTCGCCCGAGCTGGTTGAGCGTATCGCCGCCGACCGCGCCTCGGGTGTCGTTAATCCTTATCGATGCGGCGATGACCAGGTCATTCGTCGTATTGATCGCGTTGCCGACAAAGGCACGCTTATGCGTCCGGCGTTTATGCGCGATACCGAAAAGATACTTCATCTTCCGGCGTACACCCGTTATGCGGGCAAAACGCAGGTCTTTAGCTTCCGTAGCAATGATGATCTGTCGCGCCGCGGTTTGCACGTGCAGCTTGTCTCGCGCATTGCGCGCGATATCGGTCGCGCCCTGGGGCTCAACTGCGATCTGATCGAGGCGATTGGCCTGGGCCACGACTTGGGACACACGCCCTTTGGCCATGCCGGTGAGCGATTCCTCAATGATATTTACCACGAGCGCACGGGTCGTTACTTTTTCCATAACGTGCAGTCGGTCCGTGTGCTCGATGCGCTGTACGGCCGTAACGTGTCGCTTCAGACGCTCGATGGCGTGCTATGCCACAACGGCGAATATGAGCAGCGTGTGTTTGAGCTTTCGGACATGGGCTCCTTTGACCAGTTCGATCAGACGGTTGAGGACTGTATCGCCACGGGCTATAGCGCGATTGAGCACCTGCGTCCCATGACGCTCGAGGGCTGCGTGGTTCGCATCTCGGATATCCTTGCCTACGTTGGGCGCGATCGACAAGACGCCATTGCGGCAGGCCTTCTGTCGCCCGACGCTTTTGACGACGGTCGGGGCGGGGCCTATAACAGCTGGATCCTCACGCACGCTTCCATCGACATCGTTGAGCATAGCTACGGTAAACCGCGTATCGAGATGAGTGAGGACCTGTTTGAGGAGATCCGCCGGGCCAAGCGCGAGAACTACGAGAAGATCTACAGCAAGGGCGGTATCGAGGGCGATTCCGAGGCGGAGCTGCGTGAGGCATTCGAAAAGCTTTACGACCGTTGCCTGCAGGATATAAACGAAGGCGACGAGTCTTCGTATATCTTTAAGCACCACATTTCGCGCATTGAGCAGCAGCTTTCCTACTACGATCGCACCTATGCCTGGCAGGACGACAAGGATCAAGCCGTGGTGGATTATATCGCGAGTATGACGGACGGTTATTTCTGCGAGCTGACGAGTAAGCTGTTCCCTGGTTTAAAGTTTCCGCACCGTACCTATATTAACGAACGGTAGTTCGTATCCTTTCGGTATACTGGATAGTTGAAAACGTTTTTGATTGATGCACGGGATGGCTATGGACGACCTTTTTTCTGCCTCGACGCGCGAGCGTTCCTTTAAAAATGCGCCGCTCGCGGTGCGCATGCGGCCCAATTCGCTCGACGAGTATGTGGGCCAGCAAAAGGCCGTCGGTAAGGGCTCGTGGTTGCGTGCCGCGATCGAGCACGACGTGCTGTCGAGTGTGATTCTGTACGGGCCGGCCGGTACGGGCAAGACGACGCTGGCACATATTATCGCCAACCATACCAAGAGTGAGTTTGTCGAAGTCAGCGCCGTGACGGGCACCGTAAAGGATCTTCGCCGCGTGATTGACGAGGCCAAGACGCGTCTGAATACGTACGACCGTCGCACCATCCTGTTTATCGACGAGATTCATCGCTTTTCGAAGTCACAACAGGATGCATTGCTGCATGCGGTTGAGAACCGTACCGTTATTATGATTGGCGCCACGACGGAGAATCCGTACTTCGAGGTCAACTCGGCATTGCTCTCGCGCGGTCGCGTGGTGGAGCTTGAGCATCTTAAAGACGAGGACATTGCCACGCTGATCGAGCGTGCACTCGAGGCTCCGCAGGGTTTGAACGGCAAGTTCTTGGTCGATGAGGATACGGTTAAGACCATCTGCGCGCTGGCAGCGGGTGACGCTCGCTCGGCGCTCACGACGCTCGAACTTGCGAGCGAGATTGCCGTCACGCGTCCCGATACCGAGGGAACGCCAGCGCCGGCGGCGGGGGAGCGTTATCCCATCACCGTGGATGACGTAAAGATTGCCAATCCGCGTCGCGGTTTTACGTATGACAAAAACGGCGACATGCACTACGACATCATCAGTGCGTTCATTAAGTCCATGCGCGGTAGCGATCCCGATGCCACGGTCTACTGGCTTGCGCGCATGATCGATGCGGGGGAGGATCCTAAGTTTATCGCCCGTCGCATTATGATTCATGCTTCTGAGGATGTTGGCAACGCCGACCCGCAGGCGCTTTTGGTGGCACATGCCGCGTTTAAGTCTGCCGAGGTCATTGGCTATCCCGAGTGCCGCATTAACCTGGCTCAGGCTGCACTCTATGTGTGCTTGGCGCCAAAATCCAACGCGTGTGAGGCTTCGATCGATGCGGCGCTTGCCGATATCCACAGCAGTGGGCTTCGCGAGGTGCCGAGTTATCTGCGCGATCGCCATCGCCCAGGCAGCGACGACTACGGTGTGTATAAATACCCGCACGATTATCCCGAAGGCTGGGTCGATCAGCGCTATTTGCCCGAGGGGCTGGAGCGCGGTGCGTTCTGGCAGCCTGCCGGGCGCGGCTGGGAAGAGTGGCGCGTAGAGCAAAGCGAACGCGACCGCAGCGGGAATGCACCGAAGTAGCTGCTGATAATTTTGTCCCACGTTGCTGCTCTTGGCATGTTCGGTCCCCTTTGGGGTACCATGAAAAGCGTCTGTATTTCGATTCCTTTGGGAGGCTTGTATGAGTCCCATTCAAATCGCCCTGCTGCTGCTCGCCGTTGCCGGCGTGTGGGCCATCGCTGAGCTCGCGCTTACCTTGCGCAAGACCCGCAATGTTGTCGACTCGCTCGATAAGACCGTGAACGACCTCAACAACACCATCGCCGAGGCTCAGCCTGTGGTGGCAAAGCTCGATGGCGCTGTCGATGAGCTTACGCCGGCGCTTGCCCAGATGGAGCCGCTGCTCAAGTCGAGCAAGACCGCCGTTGACGCTCTGACGTCCAACCTCGTAGAGGTCGAAGCTGTGGTTCGCGACATTTCCGAGGTTACGGGCAGCATGGCCGAGGCCAGCAATGCTGTGTCGAGCGTGACCGACTCTGCCGCCGGTGCTGTGCAGAAGCTCTTCAATAAGGTGAAGGCTCCTGCAGCTGACACCGAGCGCAAGCTTTCCGCCGCCGCCGAAGAAGCCGTGCATCCGACCGAGCGCGTCCTGATTGGTAAGGCGGAGGACGAGCCCGCCGATGGCGCAGATGCGGCTCAGAAGTCTTCAGCCAAGCCGACTCAGTATTACACCTATACGCCCGCCGAGACCTCTGAGGAGTCCTGCGATGAGTAGCGAAGCAACCTGCCCCATCACGCTGACCGTTGCCGGCGACCCGCGTCTCGCTCGCCTTGTGCGCATGACGGCAGCCAACGTTGGTGCCCTGTGTTCCATGTCTGTCGATCGCATCGAGGACATCCGCATGGCTGCCGAGGAAGCCTTTATCTTTGGCTGCACGGCCGTTGATTCCGACGATATCTCGATCAAATTCGATGTCGACGAATCCCACGTGGGCATGACCTTTACCTTCGGTGATCAGGCTACGGTCGATGAAGACGACCAGGCTGCGGTGTATGCCGAGCTCATCCTCGCGAGCGTGTGTGACTCTTACGAAAAGACTACAGCGCCCCTAACGCTTTCCCTCGACCTCAAGGCGGATATCTAATATGACCGAACGCTCCCGGAGCGGCAAGACCGCTTGGGACAAGGAGAAAACCCGCGAGCTGTTTCGTCGTTATAAGGAGACCGGTGATCCGGATGCTCGCGAGCAGCTCGTCATGTCCCATATGAACCTGGTAAGGTTTCTTGCCAACAAATTCAAGAACCGCGGCGAGCCGCTCGATGACCTTTTGCAGGTCGGGTACTTGGGCTTGCTCAAGGCTATCGATCGCTTTGATCCCGAGCGCGGACTCGAGTTCACGACGTTTGCCACGCCCACCATCTTGGGCGAGATTAAGCGCCACTTCCGCGACAAGGGCTGGAGTGTGCGCGTGCCGCGTCGTCTGCAGGAGCTCTCTGCCAAGGTTAACCAGGCTACCGACAAGCTTACCAACGAGCTTCAGCGTTCGCCCAAGGTTGAGGAAATCGCCGATTACCTTGGCGTGACCGTCGACGAGGTGCTCGAAGCCATGGAATCGTCCTCGGCCTACACCTCGGTGCCCATCGAGGCTCCCGGCGCGTCCGACTCCGACGATGCTCCCTCGATTCTCGATCGCTATGCCGACGACGACAACGAGCTCGACTTTACCGATGACCGCCTGGTAATCGAGGAAGCCATCCGCGATTTCTCGCCGCGCGAGCGTGAGGTGATCGAGCTACGCTTTGTGAAGGGCATGACCCAGATCGAGATCGCCAAGAAGCTGGGCATTTCGCAGGTGCAGGTCTCGCGCCTACTGCGCCGCACCCTCAAGAAGATTCAAGACAAGATTGACCCTGACGGAGTAATGGTTCGTTCATGAGTGAGCACCCCCAACAAACCGACCGCACGCTGCGCGATACCCGCATTCTGACGCTTCGCATTTGGGCTGTCGTCGGTTGCATCGTCATCGCCGCCGTCATCTTTAACCTTATGGGCATCCTGGCACCGGTTATTGAGTTTCTTGCCGTCGGCTCCATCATTGCTTTTGTGATGTCCCCGATCACCAACTGGCTCGAGCACCATGGCGTGAATCGCGGCATCGGTTCGCTTATCGCGCTTATTGTGGTCGTTGCTGTGCTCGTCGGTGTCGTTTGCATCTTGTCGCCGATTCTCTTTGGTCAGATCATGGAAGTCCTGAGCCGCCTGCCCGAGCAGCTTCGTGTTGCGGGTGGCGACCTCAACGAGATGATCTCGCATGCCAAGACGCTCAACAACACGCCGCTCAAGGAGTATCTGGACGATAATCTTTCGTCGCTGGTTGCCGTGGCATCGAAGTATGTGTCTCAGATCGCTGCCGAGCTTGGCCGCGGTGTGTTCCCGCTCATCACCAATACAGCCTCGCAGTTGTTCGTGATCTTCCTTGGTCTGGTGCTTGCGTACTGGATGGCCTGCGACTACCCTCGCATGCACCACGAGATTTGCACCATCATCGGTCAGGAGAAGGAGACCTCGTACCGCTTTATGGTCGCCATCCTTTCTCGCTCTGTCGGCGGCTACATGCGCGGTATGGTCGTGACGTCCATCTGCGGTGGTTTCCTCGCCTTTATCGGTTTTATGATCATCGGCCATCCGTATGCGGCGCTCATGGCCATCTTTACCGGCATCATGCATTTGGTTCCGGTCGTCGGTCCCTGGGTGAGCGCAGCAATCGCCACAGTGCTCGGTTTCATGTTCAGCCCCATGTTGGCGTTATGGACGCTCATCGTGACGATGGTCGCTCAAAACGTCACCGATAACGTAATTTCGCCTAAGGTCATGCAGAGCTCGGTGCAGGTGCATCCCATCATGAGCCTCACGGCGCTCGTTATTGGCTCGGCACTCATGGGTCCTATTGGCATGATCATTGCCATTCCGCTGTGCGCAGCCCTCAAGGGCATTTTCGTCTACTACTTTGAGAACGAGACCGGCCGCCAGCTTGTGGCCTATGACGGCGCCGTGTTTAAGGGCACGCCGTACCGCGATGCCGATGGCAACCCGGTCGCCGCCTATGACGCGCTCGGGGACGATACGTTCATCTATGAGTCCGAGCTCATCGGCAACGAGACCGCGCCCGAGGCCAAGGCTATGCCCAAGCCCGAGCTCGATAATCCCTGGATCAAGCTCTCGGGTCTTCAGCCCGATGCCACGGGTTTCTTCAAGAATCCCTTCGCCAAGGATGACGATTCCAACTCTGATGACGATACCAAAACCGGCATCGACGGGTCCATGGACGATTCGGATTCTAAATAGGCCCCATTAACGTTTCTTGAAGTTGTAAATGACAAGAAACGCGAGCAAAGCGATTGATAAGGGGCCGGCTACATAGAAATAGAGAACGTCAATTGCGCGCAGAGGGCAACAGGCCTTATCGCCGGACATTACTGCATATAATACGTAGCCAAATGCTGGTTGGTTTGAATACCAGTGGGAGAAGGCCAAGAGCGCTAAAAGTGCTACAACCAGAAGTGCATTCAGGATAAATCGTTTGGTATTCATCGGCCGCTCCTTCCGGATGATTCTTATATAGTATTTTGAATATAAAAAGCGATATACTAGATATAACGAAACAACGAACTGAATAAAGAATACAAAAAAAGAGCCACGACCAGTTAAAGCCTGAGAAACTTTAACTGCGAGCCTTAATTGATTACCACCAATCAATTAAAGAAGTCGAGACCCAAAATTTGGTAAAGTATTTAATTACTTTATTAATCAGATACTTAAATATCTGTAAACCCATTATATCGGGTTTTTGAGGGGATTTCAAGTCTTTAAGAAGATACCAGGCAATCAATTAAGAAACCTTGATTCTCATTTTCATTGCAACAGCCTCAGGACTCAGCGCAAC
>JAQCQR010000058.1 GCA_027687465.1 Coriobacteriaceae bacterium AF08-21 | reverse complement strand
ACGCGGGACCCGTTCAGGCTGTTGCGTTGAGATTGAAAATCAACCCTGAAATAGTTTCTTTTTCCGTGTGAATATCAAAATCAATAAAGAAGGTATTGATTTGTCTTAAATTGTTTTCAGAATGTCCTTTAGTGTATGAACGGTTTTCGTCTGCATACGTACCATAACGATAAACGTTTGGTGTCCAATGCGTAAATGTATCTTGATTTTCGTGAATCGCTTCTTCGGAAGTCAGAACAACGCCACGTCCGCCAATCATGCTTTTTTTGAGCGATACGCAAAAATAGCCCCTTTACTTTTACCTGGCTTGGTAGTGATTGAGCGAATTTTACTATTTTTAAATTTGTACTTTAACAAGCCGTCATGAAGCACAGTTTCTACAACAAAAGGGATATTCATTCAGCTGTTCTCCTTTCTTACGAAAATTAATTAGTTAGAAGCTACGATCAAAGTTGAATCACAACAAAAAAGGCAATCAACTAAGTTTTTCTTAATTGATGGTTGATTTTCAATCTCAACGCAACAGCCTGAACGGGTCCCGCGTT
>JAQCQR010000057.1 GCA_027687465.1 Coriobacteriaceae bacterium AF08-21 | reverse complement strand
GCAAGGAGATATATTGCCAGACCGGAGGGGCGCCGGGGGCGGGAATCGCGCACTCCATATTTTGTTCACAAATTAATTAGCTGGCTCCGAGTTGCTCAGAGTCACACATTTGGTCATAAACCATGGACAGACCGTATGACCTCGGGAATCTTGCTGTCCACTGTAGACATAGCATCTTTATACCCTCGTCGGTCTCTGCTAGTTAGCCCGTCATAAATAGAAGGACAACGTTAACAAACCTATAAAACACCAGCGGGGGCTCTATCACTAATTAGACAGAGCCCCCGCTGGCGGAGTGTATTTAATTGAAACAATACCCCTTAACTGATTTACTGGAAATAAGGAGCATAAGATCCGTCCGGATAAACGTGACGACAGAACCCTGGAGCCGACTGAGCGCCACCAGAAAGCAACATAAGCAAGAAGATCGGCTCTACCTCACCGCGGACGGCAACGATGCCCTCGACTAAAGACAATCCGAGCACTCCTGAAACAGATAGGGCAAATGTCAGCTTATATAACGCAAAAAAGGGGGAGGCCGCGAGGCCTCCCCCTTCTTCAAGTCATCAGACGGCTCGGTGCCGTCCACCGGTCAGCGGCGCCCTGGCCTCCCACG
>JAQCQR010000056.1 GCA_027687465.1 Coriobacteriaceae bacterium AF08-21 | reverse complement strand
GCCATGGGCTTCGCCATGCTCGGCCGCCTGGTGCTCACCAAGCAGCTCGTGCCCTTCTACTTCCTGGGCTTCCTGCTGTGCTCCTACGCCAACGTGCCCGTCCTGGGCGTCGCCCTGATCGCCATCATCATCGGCATCGACAAGTTCGACCTGCTCGGCCTGGGCGGAGCCCAGCCCCAGCTCTCCGCGGAAGGGGATGAGGACGATGACTTCTAGTCCCGAGAACAAGATCACGCGCTCCGACCTCATCAAGAGCGCCGTCAACACCGGCGCCCTGGGCATGGAGTTCTCCTGGACCTACTACAAGCAGATGAACATCGCCTTCTGCCTGATGGTCGCCAACATGCTCAAGAAGATCTACGCCGGCCGCCCCGACGACTACGCCGAGGCCCTGCACCGCCACTGCGCGTTCTTCAACATCACCGTCCAGTTCGCCCCGTTCGTCGGCGGCATCGCGATGGCCATGGAGGAGAAGGTCGCCCGCGGCGAGATCGAGCCCGAGAGCGTCAACGACGTCAAGGCCGCCCTCATGGGCCCGCTGTCGGGCATCGGCGACTCCATCTTCCTGTCGACGCTGCGCGTGGTCGCCGCCGCGGTGGGCATCAGCCTGTGCCAGGCCGGCAACCCCTTCGGCCCCATCGCCTTCCTGCTCATCTACAACGTCCCCGGCTTCGCGCTGCGCATCTGGGGCGCCGTCAAGGGCTACGAGCTGGGCGTGGGCTTCCTGGACGAGGCCCAGAGGACCGGCCTCATGCAGAAGATCATGACCTGCGTGGGCATCGTGGGCGTCATGGTCGTGGGCGCCATGTGCAAGGACATGTTCTGGGCCAGCATCCCGGTGGCCATCGGCTCGGGCGACGACGCCCAGACCCTCCAGGACATCCTGGACGGCATCATGCCCGGCATGCTCGGCATGCTCGCCTTCTGGCTGTACTACTGGCTGCTGTCCAAGAAGATCAACCCCATGGCGCTGATCGTGGCCACCATGGTCGTGGGCATCGTCGGCGCGTTCTTCGGCGTGCTGGCGTAAGGGCCCGGC
>JAQCQR010000055.1 GCA_027687465.1 Coriobacteriaceae bacterium AF08-21 | reverse complement strand
GGGGGTGCGGACGATTTCTTGGACCGCGCCTAGGCGTATCCAAGCTTCCTGCGGTACTCCATCGGGCTCAGCCACCCGAGGGACTTCTTGATCCGCTCCTCACGATAGTACACGAGGTAGGCCTCGAGCCTCCCCATGAACTCCCCGGCCGTCACGCCCTCCCAGTCCCTGTAGCGGAAGAACTCGTTCTTGAGGCGCCCGAAGAAGCCCTCGCAGGCCGAGTTGTCCGGGCTGCAGCCCTTCGCGGACATGCTCCTGACCAGGCCGTTCTCCTCGCAGATCCCGATCCACTCCGGCCAGCGGTAGTGGCCGCCCCGGTCCGAGTGGATCGTCGTGCGCGCCCCCGCCGGCCTCGCCGCGCAGGCCTTGAGCAGGCTCGAGTTCGCGAGGCGCTTGTCGGGGTGCAGCCCGATCGACCAGGCGACGGGCATCCCGTCGAAGCAGTCGATGACCGGGCTCAGGTAGACCTTCTCGCCGCCCGGGAGCCTGAACTCGGTGATGTCGGTGAGCCACAGCCGGTTGGGCTCGTCGGCGTGGAAATTCCTGTTCACGAGGTTCTCCGGCGCCTTGGAGACCTCGCCGGCGTAGGAGCTGTAGCCCCGGGCGCGCCTCTTGTTGTAGACGACCTCGAGGCCCTCCTCGCGCATCACGCGGGCCACGCGCTTCTCGCTGGCGCGGACGCCCTCGCGGCGCAGGCGCGCCCAGACGGTGCGGTACCCCCAGCACCCCGAGCCCTCGCGGAAGATGCGCACCACGCGGCCGCGTATGTCGGCGTCGCGGTCGCGCGGCGCGGCGACGCGGGGCCTCCAGTACTCATAGGAGCTCTTCGATATCCTCAAGAAACCTGTGATCGAGCGGAGGGGCAGGGCGGTCGCCCGCCTCAATCTCTCGCCGAGCTCGCACTTGCTCCTGTTCGAGATCGAAGCCGGGTCCCACCCTTCCGCTTTTAGGTCGGCCAACACCGCCCTGAGCAGCAGGTTCTCAATCTGGTCCTCGTTGAGCCCGGCGAGCGGGCCGGTCGCGGGCGGGGCGTAGATCGACTTGTCGGGGCCCAAGCTGGCCTCCTTCCGTGGCGGTTTCCTCGCCACGATTCTACAGCCCCCGCCGGTGTAGCTGCGCGGGAGGTGCCCCGTCGCCCACTTCTTGGCCGCGCTCACCGTGACCCCCGCGAACTCCGCGGCGGCGGTGGGCCCCATGCCGTCCTCCGTCGCCAGGAGGAAGAGCTCGACCTTCTCCCTGCTGTACATGCGAACCTCCAGTCCGGACCGCCCCGCGGTCCAACTTTCTGTCCGCACCCCC
>JAQCQR010000054.1 GCA_027687465.1 Coriobacteriaceae bacterium AF08-21 | reverse complement strand
AAGAAAGCCTCCCATTTCTCATGTCCAAGAAATGGGAGGCAGTTCACGGGCGGTGCGGGGCTTCTTTGGTTGCTTTAGTTGCCGGGCCGTCCTTACCCGCGCGGCTTGATTTTATCACGTAGCGACTTGAGGTTCTCCAGTGCTGCGTTAAGCGTCTCGTCTCGCTTGGCGAAGTGGAAACGAATCAGGTGGTTGACGGGCTCGCGGAAGAAGCTCGAGCCGGGCACGGCGCCCACGCCAACCTTGGAGGCGAGATCCTCGCAGAAGTCGAGGTCACTGTCATAGCCAAACTCAGAGATGTCCATCATGACGTAGTAGGCGCCCTGCGGCACGTTATGCTCAAGGCCGATGCTATCGAGGCCCTGGCAGAACAGGTCACGCTTGGCGGTGTAGAGGTCGAGGACCTCATCGTAATAGCTGTCGTCGAAGTTGAGGGCGGTGACGACGGCCTCCTGCAGGGGAGCGGCGGCGCCCACCGTGAGGAAGTCGTGGACCTTTTTGATGCGCTCGGTGATCTGGGCCGGGGCGATGGTGTAGCCCAGGCGCCAACCGGTGATGGAGTAGGTCTTGGACAGCGAGCTGCAGCTGATGGTGCGTTCGAACATGCCGGGCAACGTGGCCATATAGACGTGCTCGTGGGGCGCGTAGACGATGTGCTCGTAGACCTCGTCGGTGATGCAGTAGGCGTCGTACTTTTTGCACAGGTCGGCAATAAAAGTGAGCTCCTCGCGCGTAAAGACCTTGCCGCAGGGGTTGGACGGGTTGCACAGGACGATGGCCTTGGGGTCGTTGTCGCGGAAGGCCGCCTCGAGGACCTCGCGATCGAAGTCGAACGTGGGCGGGTTGAGCGGCACATAGATGGGCTCAGCGCCCGAAAGGATCGTGTCGGCGCCGTAGTTCTCGTAGAACGGCGAGAAGATGACGACCTTGTCGCCGGGGTTCGTGACCGTCATCATGGCGGCCATCATGGCCTCGGTGGAGCCGCATGTGACCACGATGTTCTCGTTGGGGTTGATCGGCATGCCCATAAAGTGCTCCTGCTTGGCCGCGAGCGCCTCGCGCATGGCCTGGGAACCCCAAGTGATGGAGTACTGGTGATAGAGCGGCTTGGGGTCGGTCGCGATGGCGCTGAGGCTCTCGAGCAGCTGCGCCGGGGGATCGAAGTCGGGGAAGCCCTGCGAGAGGTTGACGGCGCCGTACTTATTAGAGATGCGCGTCATGCGGCGGATGACCGAATCGGTAAATCTCGCCGTACGGTTGGAGAGTTCTTTCATGCTGGTCCTTTCGAGCATTTGCAGTGGGGCAAGTTTACTCCTATGAAACCGGTGGGAATTGCTCGAAACGCGCTCGAAAAACTCTTTGGTTGATTTTCAATCTCAACGCAACAGCCTGAACGGGTCCCGCGTT
>JAQCQR010000053.1 GCA_027687465.1 Coriobacteriaceae bacterium AF08-21 | reverse complement strand
ATGCCCCGCCTCCGCCCTTTCTTGAAAGGGAGGGGACACCGCCTAGAATTCGTCGTTGGAGTAATGAAGGTGACGAATGGAAGGAAAGGCGATGCCCCAAGAAGAGAGTGTACTGCGCCTCGGCCGCGACGAGGCCCTCGAGGCGGCGAGGCTTTGGCAGGAGTGCGGCGACGCGCGCGAGTTCGCGTGCAGGGTGCTGGGCAGCGTGATGAACGCACTGATGGACTCCGAGGCCCAGCAGATGTGCGGCGCGAGCCGCAACGAGCGCAGCGACGGCAGGGAGAACAGCCGCAACGGCTACCGCCCCAGGTCGCTCAAGACCGCCGTGGGCGACGTGGAGCTCGAGATACCCAAGCTCAGGCACGGCACCTACTACCCCGAGGGCATGCTCGCGCGATGGTCGCGCGTCGACACCTCGGTGGCCGCCATCGTGCAGGAGATGTACGTATGCGGCGTGTCCACCCGCAAGGTCGAGCGCGTGGCGTCCAAGCTGGGCATATCCTCGCTGTCGAGCTCGGAGGTCTCGAGCCTCTGCTCCGACCTCGACGCCGAGGTGGCGGAGTTCCGCCGCCGCGACCTGTCGGGCACGCCGTGCTGCTACCTGTGGCTCGACGCCACCTACATGAGCTGCAGGGTCGGCTCGTCGGTCGTCTCGCAGGGCGTCGTGACCGCGATCGGGCTGGGCGCCGACGGGCGCAAGCACTTCCTGGGCTGCGACGTGGTCGACACCGAGAGCGAGGACTCCTGGGCGGCATTCCTCGGCGGGCTGCGCGAGCGCGGGCTGGCCGGCGTTCGCCTCGTGGTCTCCGACAGCCACGCCGGGCTCGTGGCCGCCGTCTCGCGCCTGTTCCAGGGCTGCGCCTGGCAGCGCTGCGTGACGCACCTGCAGCGCAACCTCCAGAGCGCCTGCTCGGGCAGGCCCGAGGACTCCAAGGCGGCCGTCAGGGACCTCGTGCACGCCGCGGTCTACCAGGACGACCCCGACCTCGCGCGCTGCGTGTGGGCCGAGGCGGCGCCCTGGGTGGCGTCGGTGTCCGCCAGGGCCGGCGAGGTCTTCGAGCAGGCCGAGGACTCCGCGCTGGCGTTCACGGCCTTCCCCAGGGCGCACTGGGCCAAGCTCCGCACCAACAACGTCCAGGAGCGCGCCAACCGCGAGATCAAGCGCCGCTACAGGGTCGTGCAGTCCTTCCCCTCGAGGGAGTCGATGCTGCGCCTGACGTGCGCGAGCCTCATGGAGACCGAGGGGCAGTGGTCCCAGCAGCGCGTGTTCTCCGAGGCCTCGGCCGCCGAGGGCTTCGCCGAGCCCGCGGACAGGCCGGCCCCGACAGAGGGGAGGCGCCGCGCGCTCGGGCGGCGCGCCAGGGAGATAGTGGACGAGATAGTCGAGAGGCGCGGTCTCAAGAAGGAGTAA
>JAQCQR010000052.1 GCA_027687465.1 Coriobacteriaceae bacterium AF08-21 | reverse complement strand
TGAACTGCCTCCCATTTCTTGGACATGAGAAATGGGAGGCTTTCTTTATGCGCGTTGATTTGAGAGTGAAGCATGATATCGAGGCCAGGAAGGCGGCCATAGGGCTCTTCGAGCTCGGGCACGGGTATAAATCCGCCGCGATCGCCCTTTCGCTTCCCGTGGAAGCCGTGAGAAGATGGCAGGAGATATACCGCGCATTCGGGAGCGAGGTGCTGCTGCGCATGGACGGAAAGCAGGGCAGGTACACATACGAGCAGAAGGTCGCCGCCGCCTCCGCCGTCGTCGACGGCGGCATGACGAAGACCGAGGCGATGGCGGCGTTCGGCATAATGTCGATGTCGCCGCTCAAGAAGTGGTGCGCGCTATACCGCCGGGGCGGCGCGGAGGCCCTGCGCCCGAGGCCCAAGGGCCGGCCGAAGGGTTCCAAGGCGAGGCCGCGGACCCGCGAGGAGGAGCTCGAGGAGCGGTGCCGTAGGCTCGAGGCCGAGGTGGCCTACCTAAAAAAATTACGCGCCCTGGTCGAGAGGGACGGGCTCTGACCAGGGCGAAGGCCGAAGCGGTCGCGGCCCTGCGCGCCGAGGGGCACGCGCTCGGGCACCTGCTCGCATGCGCCGAGCTCAAGCGGTCGACCTACTACTACGCCCTCGCGCACCCGCCGAGGCCCACGCGCCCCGAGCTCTGGGAGGCGGCCGCCGAGATCTTCTCGCGCACCGCCAACGGCTGCGGGCACCGGCAGATAGCGATGTGCCTCAGGGCGGAAGAGGGGGCCGTGATAGCCGACAAGACCGTGCTCAAGATGATGCGCGAGATGGGGATTCGCTGCGGTATCAGACGCGAGACGGCCTACCACAGGTACAACTCGTACAGGGGCGTCGTCGGCAGGACGTTCGAGAACGTGATCGCGAGGGATTTCGACGCCGGGGCCCCGTGGCGGAAGCTGGGAACGGACGTCACCGAGTTCAAGGTGGCGGGCGGCAAGGCCTACTGGGCCCCGACGCTGGACTTCTGCACCAAGGAGATCGTGGCGAGCGACATATCGACCACGCCCGACATGGCCCAGCAGGTCAGGATGCTCGACGAGCTGCTGTCCAAGATCCCCGAGGGCGCCGCCCCGACCATGCACTCGGACCGGGGCTGGCAGTACCAGCACGCCTCGTACACATCCAGGCTCGAGGCCGCCGGCATCGTCCAGAGCATGTCCAGGAAGGCGAACTGCATCGACAACGCCGCCACCGAGCAGCTCTTCGGCCACGTCAAGGACGAGTTCTACCGGGGCCGCGAGTGGGAGACGTTCGAGGATTTCAAACGCGACCTGGAGGAATACATAGTCCACTGGAACACGAGCCGGAGGCAGGTAAGATTGAAGGGCCTGACCCCGGAGGAGTTCCGGAATCAGGCCCTCGCGGCCTAGTCGCTATTTAGGGCGTCCAAGATTTGGGACGCAGTTCA
>JAQCQR010000051.1 GCA_027687465.1 Coriobacteriaceae bacterium AF08-21 | reverse complement strand
CCTTGATTCTCATTTTCATTGCAACAGCCTCAGGACTCAGCGCAACGCGTTGCGCTGAGTCCTGAGGCGCGAATCCGGGTAGGCAACCCCAGAGGGGCCGGAATCCCCCGGCCCGCGATGGAGGGAGGCCGGCATGTCCAGACCCAAGCCGTCCGGAAGGTCGTACGGGAGGCTCACGAGGCACGAGAGGAACACGGTCGAGAGGATGCTCGACCGCAACCGCAGCGCCCGCGAGATCGCCGCGGAGCTCGGCAGGTCGCCCTCGACCGTGACCAGGGAGGTTGCGGCGCACCGCTACGTCACCGCGCCGCGCTCGCGCTACGGCGAGCCCGCGCCCGCGGACCTCTCGGGGGCCTGCCCCAGGCTCTCCGCGTGGCCGAGGTGCTGCAACGGCTGCTCGCACAGGAGGGGCTACGGCTGCTCGAGGAGGCCCAGGGTGTTCTACAGCGCCAGGAGGGCGCAGGAGGCGGCCGACGCCGAGCTCTCGGCGAGCAGGTCCGGGATCGACGAGACCGAGGAGGGCGCCACCGCCAAGCTCGCGGCCATCAGGGACGGGCTCGCGCGCGGGCTCTCCCCGCAGCAGATAGCGGCGACGACCCCCGGGCTCAGCGCCTCCACCGTCTACAGGTGGGTGGACGCCGGCTACGACGGCATGACGAACATGGAGCTCAGGCGCAAGGTCGGCTACAGGCCGAGGTCGCGCCGGGCCCCGAAGAGGGCGACGTCCCACTCGTCGCGCAGGTCGCACGCGTCGTTCCTCGCGCTCGGCGAGGACGCCTGCGCCGCGGCCTGGGAGATGGACACCGTCGAGGGCTCCAGGGGCGACTCCGCCAGGCTCCTCACGCTCCTGCACCGCCCGAGCCGCTTCCAGCTGGCCCTGCCGCTGCCGGACGGCACGTGCGCCTCGGTCCTGGCGGCGCTCTCCTCCCTGCGCGGGGTCCTCGGCGAGGACGGCGCGAGGCGCGCCTTCGGCGCCGTGCTCACCGACAACGGGAGCGAGTTCGCCGACGAGGGCGCCATCGCGGCGCTGATCGGCGAGCGGGACGGCGAGACCAGGCTCTTCTACTGCGACCCCCGGCAGAGCCAGCAGAAGGGCGCGTGCGAGAAGAACCACGTGGAGATCAGGAAGCTGCTGCCCAAGGGCGCCGGGGCCAGGTTCGACCGGCTGACGGCGGCGGACTGCGCGCTGCTCATGTCGCAGGTGAACTCCGAGCCGAGGGGGGTGGGGGGCGCTCGGGTTCCTGACGCCGGCGCGCGTGCTGCGGATGGCCCTCGGGGAGGACGCCTCCGCCCTCATGGACGCGTTCGGGATAGAGGAGCTGGCGCCCGGCGAGCTCGACCTCACGCCCGGCTGCATCGACAGGGCCAGGGCCGCGAGGGGCGAGGGGCCGTTGGCGGGATAGGCGGCGGGCCGGGACATGGGCCGGAGGGCCCGTTGCGCTGAGTCCGGAACGGCTGCGCGGCGGGCTGGCGGAGCATGCGGCGGCGGCATGGTGGCACCGGCCTCCACAGCCTCTCCACCTGCGGAAACGAGGCGACGGCCAGGTGCCGGGAGCTATTCCCGCGTTGCGCTAGCTGCGGAAACGCGGG
>JAQCQR010000050.1 GCA_027687465.1 Coriobacteriaceae bacterium AF08-21 | reverse complement strand
TTTTGGACGGAGAGTTCGATCCTGGCTCAGGATGAACGCTGGCGGCGCGCCTAACACATGCAAGTCGAACGGCACCCCTCTCCGGAGGGAAGCGAGTGGCGAACGGCTGAGTAACACGTGGAGAACCTGCCCCCTCCCCCGGGATAGCCGCCCGAAAGGACGGGTAATACCGGATACCCCGGGGTGCCGCATGGCACCCCGGCTAAAGCCCCGACGGGAGGGGATGGCTCCGCGGCCCATCAGGTAGACGGCGGGGTGACGGCCCACCGTGCCGACAACGGGTAGCCGGGTTGAGAGACCGACCGGCCAGATTGGGACTGAGACACGGCCCAGACTCCTACGGGAGGCAGCAGTGGGGAATCTTGCGCAATGGGGGGAACCCTGACGCAGCGACGCCGCGTGCGGGACGGAGGCCTTCGGGTCGTAAACCGCTTTCAGCAGGGAAGAGTCAAGACTGTACCTGCAGAAGAAGCCCCGGCTAACTACGTGCCAGCAGCCGCGGTAATACGTAGGGGGCGAGCGTTATCCGGATTCATTGGGCGTAAAGCGCGCGTAGGCGGCCCGGCAGGCCGGGGGTCGAAGCGGGGGGCTCAACCCCCCGAAGCCCCCGGAACCTCCGCGGCTTGGGTCCGGTAGGGGAGGGTGGAACACCCGGTGTAGCGGTGGAATGCGCAGATATCGGGTGGAACACCGGTGGCGAAGGCGGCCCTCTGGGCCGAGACCGACGCTGAGGCGCGAAAGCTGGGGGAGCGAACAGGATTAGATACCCTGGTAGTCCCAGCCGTAAACGATGGACGCTAGGTGTGGGGGGACGATCCCCCCGTGCCGCAGCCAACGCATTAAGCGTCCCGCCTGGGGAGTACGGCCGCAAGGCTAAAACTCAAAGGAATTGACGGGGGCCCGCACAAGCAGCGGAGCATGTGGCTTAATTCGAAGCAACGCGAAGAACCTTACCAGGGCTTGACATATGGGTGAAGCGGGGGAGACCCCGTGGCCGAGAGGAGCCCATACAGGTGGTGCATGGCTGTCGTCAGCTCGTGTCGTGAGATGTTGGGTTAAGTCCCGCAACGAGCGCAACCCCCGCCGCGTGTTGCCATCGGGTGATGCCGGGAACCCACGCGGGACCGCCGCCGTCAAGGCGGAGGAGGGCGGGGACGACGTCAAGTCATCATGCCCCTTATGCCCTGGGCTGCACACGTGCTACAATGGCCGGTACAGAGGGATGCCACCCCGCGAGGGGGAGCGGATCCCGGAAAGCCGGCCCCAGTTCGGATTGGGGGCTGCAACCCGCCCCCATGAAGTCGGAGTTGCTAGTAATCGCGGATCAGCATGCCGCGGTGAATGCGTTCCCGGGCCTTGTACACACCGCCCGTCACACCACCCGAGTCGTCTGCACCCGAAGTCGCCGGCCCAACCGAGAGGGGGGAGGCGCCGAAGGTGTGGAGGGTGAGGGGGGTGAAGTCGTAACAAGGTAGCCGTACCGGAAGGTGCGGCTGGATCACCTCCTTTCTAGGGAGATAAATCTTCTAGAGAGATCAACTTTAACTCGAATAGAGGGCAGGAGCCCGTCCGGTGGATGTCGCCCGGGGGAAGTCCCCGCAGCACCCGGTCCCCGGGGTCGCACCCGCGTACCTTGA
>JAQCQR010000005.1 GCA_027687465.1 Coriobacteriaceae bacterium AF08-21 | reverse complement strand
AACGCGGGACCCGTTCAGGCTGTTGCGTTGAGATTGAAAATCAACCTATTTGTTTAAACGTCTTGTTTTGTTACAAGCTGATTACATTCCAGTATTTTGGCTGATTTGCTGCTGAGGATTGATAGCTGATCTATTTACATGACCGAATTGAGCACGCTGTTCATTATTGCCGGTTTTAAACAGACACAAATGTGCTCGGGTTGAGGCTATTTCGTTTAAACAGATGGTGCTTGACTAATGGTAAGAAATATGCTCTAACAAAGTAGTCGTTGGGGACGTTCTTTAATGACTAGTCGTTTAAGAACGTCCCCAATGGCTAAGTTAGGCGATGTGAAGGGGGTTGGCGGCGTCGACGGCATCGGGGGCGTCGGAGAGGCCGTCAGGAGCAGCGTCTGCCGGGTCCTCGTCGGGGGTCTCGATCTGTTTGATCATTACCTCTTGGCCCTGCAGCAAATAGGTCTCGCCGCTACCGCACTGGGGACAGGTCTTGCCGTGCTCGACCGTCGCGTAGTCGCAGCCGCACGCCTCGCAATGTGTCACGGCCTCGACGGGCTCCACGATAAGCTCCGCGCCCTGCGCGATGGGCTTTTTATCTGCTGCCCAGCGCCAAGCGTCGAGCAGCAAGTCGGGAACGACGCCCGAGACCTCGCCCAGTAGCAACGTCACGCTCGAAACGCGACTCACGCCATTGGCGCGCGCCACATTCTCAACATCGCGAATGATGTGATACACAATCCCTAATTCATGCAAGTCGAAACCCTTTCTGCAGAGGTTGATTCGATGCAAACTCAAAGCAAGGGGACGGCGAAATCTAGTCTGCGCCGTCCCCTTACCCGCCATGGTTACCTATTTACGACCGAACTTAATCTTGATGGCGCGCTTCAAAGCGTACTTGCCCAGGCTTGGGAGCTTTTGCTCGTATTTGACCATCGTTGAGCACTCGGGGCGGTCGCGATCCAGATGGATGGCGTCAAACGCGCACTTGGTGGTGCACAGGCCGCAGCCGATGCACTTGTTGGGGTCGATGATCGAGGCACCGCAGCCCAGGCAGCGGGCGGTCTCGGCGCGCACCTGCTCCTCGGTAAAGGTCTCGACGTACTCGCTAAAGGGCGCAGCCTTCTCGCGCTCGCGGTCGACACGTGCCACCTCGCGGCTTGCGTTGTCATAGCTCTCAATCACAACATCGTCGCGGTCGAGCGCGGTGTAGCGACGCTGGTTGCGGCCGATGGTGAGCGTGGATCCCGGCTGCACAAAGCGATGGATGGAGACGGCGGCCTCGTGGCCGGCGGCGATGGCATCGATGGCAAAGCTCGGACCGGTGTAGACGTCGCCGCCCACAAAGATGTCGGGCTCGGCGGTCTGGTAGGTCTGGGGATCGGCAAGGGCACCCTGGCCGCGGCCAAGCTCCACCTTGGAGCCAGCCAGCAGGTCGCCCCACACAATGGACTGGCCAATCGACATGACCACGCGGTCGGCATCGACACGGCGCAGGTCGTCCTCGTCGTACTCGGGCGCAAAACGGCCCTCGTCGTCAAAGACACGCGTGCAGCGCTTGAAGGTGATGCCGCACACACGACCGGCCTCGTCCAGGTGAATCTCCTTGGGGCCCCAGCCGCAGCTAATGTGCGCGCCGTCCTCAATGGCCTCGCGACGCTCCTCCTCGCTGGCAGGCATCTGGGCCTCGCTCTCCAGGCAGAACATCTCAACGTGCTCGGAACCCAGACGGCAGGCGTTGCGCGCGACATCGATGGCCACGTTGCCGCCGCCCACCACGATGGTGCGGCCGGGCAGCGCGTCGATCTTGCCGCTGTTGACCTCGCGCAAAAAGTCGACGGCCACGGTCACATCCTCGGCGTCCTCGCCCGGAATACCGGCAAGGCGGCCTCCCTGGCAGCCAATAGCCACGTAGAAGGCCTTAAAGCCCTGCGCGCGCAGCTCGTCGAGCGTCACATCGCGACCGACCTCCACACCATAGCGGAACTCGGCACCCATCAGGCGAATAACCTCAACCTCTGCCTCGATAACATCCTTCTGCAGCTTAAAGCTGGGAATGCCATAGGTGAGCATACCACCCGGGCGTTCGTTCTTCTCGAACACGACGGGCTTGTAGCCCTTCTCGGCCAGGTAGAAGGCGCAGGACAGACCGGCCGGACCGGCACCGATGATGGCGATCTTCTGATCGAAGCCGCCGGCGCGCGTCGGCGTCACCACGGGCGGGACATAACGGGTCGCGGCATCCAAGTCGCGCTGGGCGATAAACTTCTTGACCTCGTCGATAGCCACGGCGGCATCCACGCGACCACGGGTGCAGGCATCCTCGCAGCGGCGGTTGCACACGCGGCCGCAGATAGCGGGCAGCGGGTTCTCGCGCTTGATGAGCGCCAGCGCCTCGTCATAGCGGCCCTGGGCCGCGAGCTTTAAGTAGCCCTGAACGGCAACGTGCGCGGGGCAAGCCGTCTTGCAGGGCGCGGTGCCGGACTCGTGCGTCTCGATACGGTTATCGTTGCGGTAGTTGGGCGACCACTTGGTGTGGTCCCACTTGGTGGCATCGGGCAGCTCCTGGCGCGGATACTCGGGCACCTGTCCGCCGGCCTTTTTGCTGCAGAGCTTCTGGCCGAGCTTAGCGGCACCGGCAGGGCACACCTCAACGCAGCGACCGCAGGCCACGCACTTATCCTTCTCGACCTTGGCGACATAGGCCGAGCGCGACAGATTGGGCGTGTTGAACAGCTGCGAGGTGCGCAGGGCATAGCACACGTTGACGTTGCAGTTGCAGATGGCGAAGATCTTGTTCTCGCCGTCGATATTGGTGATCTGGTGCACAAAGCCGTTGTCCTCGGCCTGGCGCAGGATGTCGTAAACCTCGTCGCGGGTCACATAGTGGCCGCGGTCGGTCTCAACCACATAGTCGGCCATATCGCCCACGGCAATGCACCAGTCGGCCGGGTCGTCGGCGCAGCCCTCGCCCATCACGCGACGGCTCGCGCGGCAGCTGCAGGTGCTGGCGGCATACTTACCCTCGTATTTGTCGAGCCAGTGCTCGATATGCTCGATCGGCACCGAGGTACTCGCGGCATCGATGGCCTTCTCGACCGGAATGACATGCATGCCGATGCCGGCACCGCCGGGCGGCACCATCGGCGTGGCCTTGGACAGCGGTCCCTTGGACGCCTGCTCAAAGAACTTGGCATAGACCGGATGCTCCTCGAGCTGGCTCACGCGCATGTTGAGGAACTCGGCGGAACCCGGCACCAGCATGGGCAGCACCCACTGCTTGGCGCGCTCGGGGTTTTCCCAGTTGTACTCGAGCAGACCCGTGTAGCTCATGTCGTCGAGCATCTTCTCGATATCGGCCTCGGGCATGCCGGTGAGCTTGACCATCTCGGGCAGCGTATAGGGACGGCGCATCTTCATCTTGCAGAGCACTTCGGCCTGCTCGTCGGTTGCGGCCTCGGCAAACGACCAGTACTCGTAGCCCAGCAGCTCGTCGCGGTGCAACAGGCGGTTGGTGCAGTGCTCACACAGTTTGACGATGGCCTCGCGCGGATGCTCCGGTATCGGCGGCACGAACTCCGCGCCGATATCGGGCTCGGTATAGCTAATCCCCGGTCCGTTGAGAATCATGGTTATCCCTTCTCTTGCCGCAGCCCGGCGAGACCGCAGCGCCCCTCTTTTTTTGCAGGCCGAGCATGCCCCATGCCGTTCACCCGCCATTGTTGACATTGTGTCAAAAATAGTATTGACGAACCGTCAACAATATTCAAGACTGTTAGGCGAACGGTCAGGCAAAAGAGGATGAAAGGCGGCAAAACATGGGCAACAACACAGCGGATATCTCTGTGGTCGATGCCGTCCCCGCATCCGATAGCGCGGCAAAGCGCCTGACGGGCGACGAACGCCGTCGCGAGATTCTCGATGCCGTGCGCACCGTAAGCTCCGAGCTGGGCGTGTCCCACCTATCGGTATCGGCCGTGACCAAGCGAGCCGGCTGCACGCGCTCGCTGTTCTACCACTACTTCGCCGACATGGACGCCGCCGTCACCGCTGTTATGGACGAGGCGATCGACGGTTTTATCTCCGAGCTCGAGCAGTGGAATGCCGGCCGCACCGTCGGTGATATCGAGGGCGCGCTCGACACCGTCGCCCCACTCTTTAAGCGTCTGGTCGCCAGCGGCCACGAGCTGCCGAGTACGCTCACCTCGAGCAGCGGCGCGCTCTACGGCGGCTTTTTGCACAACGTGGTCCAGCGCGTGGCGCAGTATATCTGCGATACCACCGTGGTGGATTTTGTCGCCCATCATGAGCTACGCATCGACCATGTCTACGAGACGTTCTACACCCTCATCATGGGTCTTTTGATGTATATCCGCACGCACCCCGATGTGCCCGACGAGACGGTCAAGGAAATCATCGCCTCGACACTCCACATCGAGGGCTATACCGCCAAGTATCCGGAGCGCAAGCCCCAGAACTGACGACATTTGGCCAAACTGCCCGCGATCAGAAGAGGGGCCGCGGGCGTGTGAAAGGAGAGCAGCATGCTGTTCGATGTTTGGGGTAGCGATACCCTTATCCACTGGGCCGGCTGGGCCATGGTCTTTATTGGCCTGATCGTGCTCAACGAGGTCGGCCGCCGCACCAAGCTGGGCGCGGCAATCATCTTTGGCGTGGCTCCGCTGGCCATGACCATCTACTGCGTCGCCATCGCCATTGGCGTCTCACAGGGTGCCGAGTGGGCGCTCACCAACCCCACCCATGTGTACCAGAACAGCTGGTTCCACTACGCCAAGGTCTACGCGGCGTTGGCCGGTTGCTGGGGCTTCATCGCCATTAAGTATCAGTGGGGCAAGATCGGCAAGGCACACTGGTTCCGCGCGTGGCCGTTTGTGATCGTCGCCATCAACATCATGATCGCCGTCGTGTCCGACTTTGAGAGCGCCTATCACTTCTTTGTCCTGGGCCAGTCCACTTGGGTCACCTCCGAAGGTGCTACGCAGCTGGCCGGCTGGAACAACGTGTTCAACGGCATCGCCGGTATCATCAACATCTTCTGCATGACCGGTTGGTGGAGCGTCTACGCCTCCGAGGACAAGACCGACATGCTGTGGCCCGATATGACCTGGGTCTACATCATCGCCTACGATATCTGGAACTTCTGCTACACCTACAACTGCCTGCCCACCCACTCCTGGTTCTGCGGCTTTGCGCTGCTGCTGGCGCCCACCGTCGCCGCCTTTATCTGGAACAAGGGCGGCTGGATTCAGAACCGCGCCTTTACGCTTGCTATTTGGTGCATGTTTGCCCAGGTGTTCCCGTACTTCCAGGAGGAGTCCATCTTTGTGACCCACTCCACGCTCGACCCCGGCGCCGCTACCGCGGTCTCGATCGCCGCACTGGTCGCCAACGTCGCCGCGATCATCTACATCGCCTACCGCGCCAAGAAGCTCGGCCGCAATCCCTACAAGCAGGATGTCTTTGAGGGCACCAGCGATTGGGAGAAGGCTACCGCTCGCCGTGCCAAGGTTGATTACGCGCACGCCGAGTAACATGGTTGTCGCTGTCGGCACTTGGGCATAGGCCCGCCTGCCAGATTTTCAATCCAATGTCTCGCAGAGCCCCCGGAAAGCGTTTCACTCGCTTTCCGGGGGCTTTTGTCGTTGCGTCCCTATTCATCTATTCAAAAACATGCGCATATATAAAATCGGATTTCAAATCATGCGGCGGCTCTATGGGGTCCCGTTTTTGGGTACAGTGTTGTCCCGATATTGAGCTTGGGGGATATATGAAAGATGAGACGATGGGCCAAGAGGATGCGGCCCAAGATGCAGAAGCGTGCGCTGAGGCCCTGGAGAGCCTAGACCGGATTTCACTCGATGAGATTGCGTTTGACGATTCGGGCGTTGATGTGCAGGATGAGCCGGAAGTCGAGGCGCAGTCCGATGATCAGGATGCAGACGACGTTGAGCCTACCGAAGATGAAGCAGGTCACGAAGACACCGAAAGCGAGGCCGGCAATCAGCCCGAATCCGACACGGGCGAGGAAACCGTCTTGCTCGACAGCTTGCCGGCCGAGGATTCGCTGACCCGCGAGCTCCCCGGCCTAGGTTCTGCTCCTGTCGTCGATGAGACCATCGCCATGGGCGATATTCCCCTGCCGTCCGTTCCCTCGGCACGCGAAGCCGAGGTCCGCCATCGCAAGATGTCGCCCAAGCGCCGCAATCTAATGGTCGCCGGCGCTGTGGCCGTTGCGCTTGTCGCCGGCGGCGCAGGCTACGCAGCCTGGAACGGATACCGGCAAGAGCAGGCTGCCATCGCCGCCGCCAATGCCCACACGATGATGTCGGTGCAGATTGGCGTGCATGCCGCGGGGCTCGACTGTTCCACCGGCTCCAAGATTCCCGTACAGGTGAGCGGCCAGGATTCTGACGGCTCCTCTGTGAGCGAAACACTCTATGTTGACGAGCACGGCCGTGGCATCAAACTGCTACCCGGTGACTACACGCTCTCCATTGCCGCCTCCCCCATCGCGTCCGACGGCACCGTCTATACCGTGCCGACCACCAAGGCGCAGGTCACGATCAAGAGCGATGGGCAGGATTTGAGTGCCCAGGCCACCTTTAAGCTCAAGGTGCCTTCGGCCGACACGGTGACTGACGACCAGATCGATGCCGCCACCAAGTATGCCGAGGAGGGCGGTGTGAGCTCCGCCGCGGCTGCCAAAGTGCTCCAGCAGGCAGCAACCGCGCGGCGCGACGCCGCCGTCAATGCCGTGAGCGCGCAAAAGGCACAGGCATCCCGTGATGCTGACGCTCGCCACAAGGCAACCGACCTCTACCAGCTCGATATTCCCGTCGAGTGGTATGGCAAGGTCGCAACCTGGCAAAACGGCAACACGCTGTGCATTTATCTGGACGGCGACGCCAATACACCGCTCGTGACGCTCGTCGCCGTGCGCGATGGCGAGACCTTTACGCCCGATGACGGCGACACGGTTTTGGGCACGGTCAGCCTGGGCAACGGTTATACCGTCTATGCCAGCGGCCCCGTCTATCCGTACGTGGTGCCCCAGACTATCAACGGGCGCACCCAGGATCCCGTGTCGACCTACCCCATGGACACAGCCGTAGAGCTTGTCGAGCTTACGACCGGCAACCGCTACACCTACAGCCAGATCAAGAACGTGCTGGTCGGCAAAGACGGCAAGGCCGACGCTGCCACCAAGCTCGAGTGCGACTACCTCGCCCAGATTCTCCTGCCGAGCATCAAGGCCCAGGACTAGCCACCCGCAACACCCAAGGCAGTCTTTTTGGGACGGGGCTCTTTTAGCTACTCTCTGTTCTACCCGACAGCGAGGTCGAACCAGCATCAGGGGCAGTTAAAAAAGCCCCGTCTCAAATCTTGATTAGCTGGAAAGCAAGATTACGTGCAACTTGATTAATAGAAAATCAAGTTTTACTGTTGCCGAGCATCAAGGTCCAAGACTAGCAGCCCACGACACCCAAATTAGCTACTTAACGCCACGGGTCGGCTTCGAACAGCGGCTCACGCTCGGGGCGGCGATCGCTGTAGGGATCGTAGCCGTCGTCGTCCTCGTTCTCGGCACGGATGTAGGGGTCGCGCGGCTTGGGTGCCGGTTTGGACGTGGGCTTGGGCGCCGGCGCGCTTGTCTTGATCTCGCCTTTCATCTGCATAGCTCCTTGCATCGCATCCGTTCAACATCATCGATTGTCGCACGAAAAAGGGCGGCGAACCCAATTGGATCCGCCGCCCTTGGCGTTTAGAGACGACTAGCAGATTTTAAGGCATGGCCCAACAATCTACTCGGCGTCGGGGACCTCGTAGGTGGCCGCCGGCGTGTTGTCGCACACGACGGTAAAGCCGCCGTCCTTGTCGACATCGACCGTCACCTGATCGCCCTCGCGCACCGTGCCGTCGATGATAGCGGCGGCGATGGCATCCACGACCTCGCGCTGAACCAGACGCTTGAGCGGACGGGCGCCAAAGACCGGGTCCAGGCCGCCCACGGCGAGCATCTGCTTGGCCGCCGGGGTAATGGCAAGCGTCATGCGCTCCTTGGCCAGACGCGCGCGGACGTCGGCGAGCTGGATGTCGACGATCTTCTCGATCTGCGCCATGCCGAGCGGATGGAACACCACGATATCGTCGATACGGTTGAGGAACTCGGGGCGGAAAGTTTGAGCCATGGCCGCGTCAACCTGATGGCGCATCTCCTCCTCGTCCTTGCCGGAAAGCTCGGCGATAGCCTTGGAGCCCACGTTAGACGTCATGATGATGATCGTGTTCTTGAAGGACACCTGGCGACCCTGGCCATCGGTCAGACGGCCGTCATCAAGCACCTGCAGCAGCACGTTAAAGACATCCGGATGGGCCTTCTCCATCTCGTCGAGCAAAATCACGGAGTACGGACGACGGCGCACGGCCTCGGTGAGCTGGCCGCCCTCGTCGTAGCCAACGTATCCCGGAGGCGCACCGATCAGACGCTGGACGCTGAACTTCTCCATGTACTCGGACATGTCGATACGCACGAGCGCACGCTCGTCATCGAACAGGCACTCGGCAAGCGCCTTGGCGAGCTCGGTCTTGCCCACGCCGGTGGGGCCCAGGAAGAAGAAGCTGCCGATGGGCTTGTCCGGATCGGAGAGGCCCGCACGGCTGCGACGCACGGCCGCGGCGACAGCGGAGACCGCCTCGTCCTGGCCGATGACGCGCTTATGCAGCTCGCCCTCCAAGCCCTTCAGCTTGTCGAGCTCGCCCTGCATCATCTTGGAGACGGGCACGCCGGTCCAAGCGCTCACGACCTCAGCGATCTCATCGGAGGTCACCTGCTCGTTGAGGCCCTCGCCGTCCTGCTGCTTTTGCGCCTCGAGCGCAGCCTCGGCATCCTGAATCTGCTGCTGCAGACCCGGAATCACAGAGTAGCGCAGCTCGGACGCACGGCCCAGGTCGCCGTTGCGCGTCGCACGCTCCTCTTCGCTCTTGGCCTCGTCGAGCTGTCCCTTGAGCTCCTGCACGTGGTCGATGGCGTTCTTCTGATTGAGCCAGCCGGCCTTTTGCACGTTGAGCTTTTCTTGGACCTCGGCAATCTCTTGGCGCAGGGCCTCCAGACGTTCCTTGGAGGCGTCGTCGGTCTCCTTCATGAGCGCCTGCTCCTCGATCTGCAGCTGGGTGAGCTGACGCGTGGTGGCATCGATCTCGACCGGCATGCTGTCGAGCTCCATGCGCAGGCGGCTTGCCGCCTCATCGACCAGGTCGATGGCCTTGTCGGGCAGGAAGCGGTCGGCGATGTAGCGATCGGAAAGGTCGGCAGCCGCCACGAGCGCACTATCGGTGATATGCACGCCGTGGAAGATCTCGTACTTCTCTTTGAGGCCACGCAGGATCGAGATAGTGTCCTCGACGGTAGGCTCGGAAACCATCACGGTCTGGAAACGACGGGCGAGCGCCGCGTCCTTCTCGATGTACTTGCGGTATTCGTCAAGCGTAGTCGCGCCGATCGCATGCAAGTCGCCACGGGCGAGCGCCGGCTTGAGGATGTTGCCCGCGTCCATGGAGCCCTCGGTGGCACCCGCGCCCACGATGGTGTGGAGCTCATCGATGAACAGGATGACCTTACCCTCGGACTTCTGTACCTCCTTGAGCACGGCCTTTAAGCGGTCCTCGAACTCACCGCGGTACTTGGCGCCGGCGACCAGCGCGCTCATGTCGAGCTCGATGAGGTCGCGGTCGCGCAGCGTGCTCGGCACGTCGCCGGCCACGATACGCTGGGCGATGCCCTCGACGATGGCCGTCTTGCCGACGCCTGGCTCGCCGATGAGCACGGGGTTGTTCTTGGTGCGGCGGGACAGGACCTGAATGGTACGGCGGATCTCATCGGTACGGCCGATGACCGGGTCGAGCTTGCCGGCGCGGGCGAGGTCGCAGATGTTGCGACCGTACTGCTCCAGCGCCTCAAACTGGGTCTTGTCCTCGGCAGACGTCACGCGGTCATCGCCGCGCAGCTCCTCGTAGACTTGCTCGATGCGCTCCTTGGTCACGCCGGCGTCACGCAGCACGCGGCCGGCCTCGCCCTTGTCCTCGGCAAGCGCCATCAGCAGATGCTCGGTCACCACAAAGCTGTCGCCCATCTTGGTGGCCTTCTTCTCGGCCTTTTCGATGACGCGGACGAGCTCGTTGGAAAGACCCATCTGCTGGCCCTCGCCCGAAACCTTGGGCGCATGGTCGATGGCATCCTGCGTGGAGCGTGCGAGCTGGGCCGGGTCGGCACCGATGCGCTCGATGATCACGGAGATATTGCGCTCGCCGGCACCGAGCAGGGCGGACAGCAGGTGAATCGGCTCCACCGCGCCGGCCTGCGCATCGGCAGCCGTGCTCATGGCGGTCTGCAGCGCCTCGCGCGACGTCATTGCTAGCTTATCGATTCTCATGGAATCACCTCTCTTGGGGTGGCCGCCCTACGGGGCGGCTTCACGTTGTTCGAGAAGTATTGTTGCCAGCTTTGTACGATCTTATACACAAATCTAAGTCTCTATATATAAGATTTTCTGAGTGATTGATGGATAGGGAGCAGGTGCGCTCACCCGCTACGGCCTCGTCCCCTTACTATCTCAATCTGTAACATCTAGCGGCTGTTTATGGCTCTAGATGTTACAGATCGAGATGAAATGACCAGCGCACCCGTTTATCTAAATCTGTAACATCTAGTCAGCAAATAGAGCTCTATCTGTTACAAATCGAGACGAACAGAAAACACCCGGATCAAAAATCTAAATCTGTAACACCAGGCCCACTTTTAGCGGCCAAGATGTTACAGATCGAGACAGACCGAAAACCACCACAAAGAGGACAGGCACCTTTGTGGTGGTCGCGGTTTCTACTCCTTCGCCGAACCCGTACTTCCCGATTCGACGGTCCAGGGCATCTCATCCTCGAACAGCCATGTACGGGCAGACCCACTATCGCGTGCAGTCTGCGGGTCAGGCAAGCAGGTCTGTTTATAGGCATCTTGGATACACTGACCCATAAAATCGTTGAGCTCGGTCTCGTCGCCCTCCATGACATAGGCGACATCGCCGTCCATGATGTAGATGCCCGGACCCTCATTGCCCTCGTAGCCCGGATCGTACGAGACATCACATAACTTTGCGCCGTTTGCAGTGTCCAGCTCGATGGACGAGTGGCATCCGCCAACCATGTCGTTCGCTTTTGCCCGATAGGACGCATATCCGTACCAACGCTTAAATGTTTTGCCCTTGAGTAGCTCGGACGCCCTATCGATCAGGCTTGTATCCGTGGTATAGCGCATGGCCCCAAGCTGAATACGCGGATAATTGCTAATACCCAGCACAGCCGGCTGCTCATCAAAATCAACGGTAATGGTCTCGGGCTTGTCGTCGCCGGTCAGAAGTTCGACAGATTGAGTCACAGGCTTGACCACCGGCTCCGTCACCGCAGCAGGTAGAAATGCCATACCGACAGCGCCCGCGCCAACCACAGCGATCGCAAGCGCCAAGACAATCAATCCAATACGGGCAGAACGGCTCACGGCAAAACACCCCACAATGCAAACCTTCGCCACCTGCACTAATGATACCGCCAGCTAACACTATTACCAAAAGAAGCCGCGCGCTCCTCACCACCACAAAGGGGACAGGCACCTTTGTGGTGGTTTTCGACGCTAACGGTCGACCATCTCGCGCAATGAGATTAAACTTGAATTGCTCTCTGAACATATCCATTTCTGCCTATCCTCAACAGATCTTTGTCTCGAGGAGCGCATATGAAGCCGCCTCATTCCACCGGTCGCAACGTCATCGCCATTCTCGCCATACCCATCGTGATGCTCTTCCTTATCGTCATCACGCCCTTTTCCCTTGGTATCACCTCGCCCTTCGATTTATGCGGAATGGTCGACGCCGGCTCGCGTGCCACCTCGCTCTCCTTTATCTGTCGCGGCGTGTTTTACGAAGATGGAATTCCCACCGGAAGTTGGCAGTCAAAGTTGCCACTGCTCGGTCAGATCGACGGATGCTCCCCCTATTTCTGCCTTGGACCTCAGACGCTAAACTATCTAATCGACGACCAGCCACTCGACTTCATCACCCTCGCCTACGACTACGCACCAAACACCGATGAGCGCCACATGAACCAAGTCCTCGACAAGATGCTTGGACAGTGCGGGCTCACCGAGGAGGCCGGTCGAACCATCTATAGCAACCAGAAATTAAAGCGAACAGAACTCCGCCGTGTCGGAAAAATCAAAGGGCGAAACGGGGCCGCCTACTGGGATGCCTGGGCAACACGCGACAAGGGCGAATTCGGACACAGCACCTATATGGTCACTGTCTACACCAAAGACGGAATTAAGGACAATGTTGACGATTTCGCGTCATCCAAACTCGGCATCCCCAAAACAACCAAACCCGCCAGCCCAGATGAAATTCTGTAGAGCCGCCCATTAACATGCCGCTCAACGATCACAACAGCATCGAGCTCGTCCCCACCACCACAAAGGTGCCTGCCCCCTTTGTGGTGGTTTTCAACAAAAAGAAGCCGCCCCGATAACAGAGGCGGCATCAAGCAAGTCTATTTATTAGCGTCCCTCAAGACCCAACGAGAACGTCGCGGTAGCCCCGGCCATACCTTTCCCTCGGGCGACCCTCGCGAAGCGCGTGAGCACGAGGGAAAGGTGTGGCCGGGGCGTACAGCAGCGTTACTCGGCAGCGGTCTTGAACTTGTTGTAGTTGATCAGGCAGCCGGCCTTGACGATGGCACGCTCCTCTGCCGTCATATCGGCAATGTAGAGCTCAATCTGCTCGACCGCACCATCGGCGCGCACCACGTAGGCGGCGATGTCCTTCAGGTCGCCATCGAGCGCGGCACGGATACCCGGCACAAAGACGTAATCGCCCACCTCAAAGTTGGGCTCGGCCTCCATCTGGAAGGGCACCATGCCCCAGTTCATCACGTTGGAGCGATAGCGCTTGGTGGCGTACTCGTGGACGATGTTGGCCAGGCCGCCAATTACGCGCTGGCAGCTCGCGGCCTGCTCGCGGGCGCTGCCGTCGCCAGGCTTCTTGGCGTAAATCATGGAACCGAACTCGGTCGCCTTGGCATCGGCCGCGACACCCGCGCCGGCCAGCGCCTCAAACACACCGGCAAGCTCGGCATCGAACGCCGCCAGGTCGCCCGCGGACTCGCCGGCAACGCGACGCTTCTCCACAGCGTCGACCTCCTTGGAGCGACCCACGTAGGCCGGGTCGCGGCGGCTCAGCGTAAACTCAGCCAGGCCCAGCGGGTTGGAGCGGAAGGAGCTCGTCTCGCCCGAGGGAATGAGCTCGTCGGTCGTGGTGACCGGGTCCATGATCTTGGAGCAAACCTTGAGCAGGATATCGTCGCCGAGTGGCTCCATCGCGGGCCACGGCTTGATGTTGGGGCCTTCGACCAGCTCGTCGGCAGGCTCCGCCTTGCCAAAGCCCCAGTACACGCGCTTTTTGTACGGCGCATCGTCAAAGGTGTACTCGCAGGCCTCGTCCCAAGTCTCCTCGGGCAGGTCGGTCGCCGGCGTCAGGACGCCGCCGTTGGCAGCCGTCGCCGCAATGGAGCGAGCGTCCATCAGGGCCACGGCGCTCAGCTGGCCATTACCCGGCTTGGAGCCCTCGCGGTTGGGGAAGTTGCGCGTAGTGTGGCGGATCGAAAGGCCGTTGTTGGCAGGCGTGTCGCCGGCGCCAAAGCACGGACCGCAAAACGCCGTGCGCACGATCGCGCCGGCCTCCATAAGGTCGTAGATATAGCCGCGGCGTGTTAGTTCGAGCGCCACGGGCTGGCTCGTGGGATAGACCGACAGCGAGAACTCGCCGCAGCCGGTGTTGGCGCCCTTGAGCACGCGGGCAGCCTGGACCACGGAGTCGTAGTTGCCGCCCGAGCAGCCGGCGATAACGCCCTGCTGCACGTGCAGCTTGCCGTCGACGATCTTGTCGAGCAGGCTAAAGTGCGTCTTGCCCTCGCCGATCTTAGCGGCCTCGAGCTCCACCTCGTGAAGGATGTCCTCGAGGTTCTCGTTGAGCTCGTCAATCTCAAAGCCGTTGGAAGGATGGAACGGCAGGGCGATCATGGGCTTGATGCTCGACAGGTCGACCTCGACGCAACCGTCGTAGTAGGCGACATCGGCGGGCTTGAGCTCGCGGTAGTCGTCGCCGCGGCCGTGCATGGTTAAAAACGCGTGCGTGTCCTCGTCGGTTGCCCAGATGCTCGACAGGCAGGTGGTCTCGGTGGTCATGACGTCGACGCCGTTGCGATAGTCAGTCGTCATGCTCGCGATGCCGGGGCCCACGAACTCCATGACCTTGTTCTTGACATAGCCCTTGGCAAAGACGGCACGGATGATGGCGAGCGCCACGTCGTGCGGGCCGACACCGGGGCGCGGGGCGCCCGTGAGGTAGATGGCAACGACGCCGGGATAGGCGACGTCGTAGGTGTCACGCAGCAGCTGCTTTGCCAGCTCGCCGCCGCCCTCGCCCACGGCCATGGTGCCCAGAGCGCCGTAGCGGGTGTGCGAGTCGGAGCCTAGGATCATCTTGCCGCAGCCGGCGAAGTTCTCACGCATAAAGGAGTGGATAACGGCGATGTGCGGCGGGACGAAGATGCCGCCGTACTTCTTGGCCGCGGAGAGGCCAAAGACGTGGTCGTCCTCGTTGATGGTGCCACCCACGGCGCACAGCGAGTTATGGCAGTTGGTGAGCACGTAGGGCAGCGGGAACTGCTCCATGCCCGAGGCACGCGCCGTCTGGATGATGCCGACAAAGGTGATGTCGTGGCTCGCCATGGCATCGAAGCGAATCTTGAGCGCCTTGGGGTCGCCGGACGTATTGTGTGCCTGGAGGATCGAATACGCGATGGTTCCGCGTTTGGCATCCTCGGGCGCCTGCGTAATGCCACGCTCAGCAGCCTCGGCCACAGGCACAACCTCGCTGCCGCCGCGCAGGTAGATGCCGTCCTCGTACAGCTTGACCATACTGTCTCCCACTCTGCCCAAAACGATTTGGGCGCATAGCATACATTCGTTCAATATCGTGCCATAGAACGGTTGCGAGTGGGTTACGAATCTGCACGTTCACTTTATCTCAGTAAAGCAAAGAACGAGTTGGGTGCCGGGGGCAGACTTAGACGCCGAAATGACGAGAGTGGATAATCTCCCACTTTGAGCCTGCAAACAGGCCAAAAACGGGAGATTATCCACTCTCATTCTGCGGGCACTCATTTAAGTCTGTCCCCAATGAGTGGACCGGTCCGCCGTTCGTTAGAACGGCGGAACCTAGAGATCCCCGCCGGCGCCCAAAAGCTTGCGCATGACTTGCTCGGGGTTGACTGAGCCGTCGCGCGGGGCCAGAGCAGTGATCTTCTTTTGCATCTTGTACTCGTGCAGCTCGTCCTCGAGCTGGCGCACGCGAGCGCGAAGCTTCTCGTTCTCGCGCTCGCGCTCCTCAGCACGCTCCTTCATATCGAGGATGCGCACCACGCCGGCAAGGTTGATGCCCTCGTCGGTCAGCTGGTTGATGAGTTCCAGACGCTCGATATCGGCACGCGAATACAGGCGCGTGTTACCGCCCGAGCGCTGAGGATTCACCAGGCCCTTGGACTCGTAGACGCGCAGAGTCTGCGGGTGCATGCCGGTCAGCTCGGCCGCCACGCTGATCATATACAGCGGTTTGTTCCTATTGTCCTCGGCCATGCTACCTGACCCCTTTCCGTCTCGCACATCTCCATCATAAGCCTGCGGCCAGCCCGTGGGCCACGCAACCAAACTAGAACGTCGCCTTGTAACGGTTGACCTTCTCGCGATAATCGCGCGTGTCGGCCTCGCGCAGCTTGGTCATGGCATCGCGCTCATCGTCGGACAGGCTCGTGGGAACCTGCACCTTGATCTCGACGAGCAGCGCACCCGTGCGACCGCGATGCTTAACGTCGGGTGCACCCATCTCCTTAAAGCGGAACTTCTTGCCCGTCTGGGTGCCAGCGGGCACCTTCAGACGAACCGTCGCGCCGCCGGGCGTGGGCACATCCACCGTGCAGCCGAGCGCCGCCTCGTAGACCGAGATCGGCACCTCCATGGTCACATCGGCACCCTTGCGCTTAAACAGCGGATGCTCCTCCACATGCGTGGTCACGACCAGGTCGCCGCGCTCGCCTCCGGCAACGCCGTACTCGCCGCGGCGCTTGTAACGCAATTTGCCGCCGTCGACCGCACCCGCAGGCACCGAGACCGTGATGGTCTGCTGCTCGCCCGTCGAGGGAATGCGGTAGGTGACCTTGTGCGTCACGCCGCGAAACGCGTCCTCGGCCGTTACGTCGACAGTCAGCGACAGATCGCCGCCCTTGCGCGCGCGGTTGCGACCCGCGCCCGCACCGGCAGCGCCCGCGGCCCCGGCAAAGCCCGAGCCCCAATCGCTGCCCCAGGCGCCGTTGCCACTAAAGATGCTGTCGAAGATATCGCCCCAGCCGCTGGCGCCGGCACCGGCGCCGTAGCCACCGCTATACGCGCCGCCCACGCCCGGCATGCCGCCGAACATGAGCATCTGGTCGTACTCTTTGCGCTTCTTCTCGTCCGAAAGCGTCTCGTAGGCCTCGCTAATCTCCTTAAACTTGGCCTCGTCGCCGCCGGCATCGGGGTGATATTTTTGCGCGAGCTTGCGAAACGCGCTCTTGATCTCTTTGTCGGAGGCGCTCTTGGATACGCCCAGGATGTCATAGAAGGTTTTGCCTGCAGCCATCGTAGCTCCTCTCCTGTTACGTCCGCCGTCCATGCAGACGACGGCTCATGCTTTCATATGGCACTAGGCCAGAAAGGGCCCCGGGTGTTGCCCCGGGGCCCTTCTCAATTACTCCTCGGTGCTCTCAGCCGTATCGGCCGCAGCATCCTCGGGCGCCGCTTCGGGCTCCGGTGCGGGGCGCTTCTCGCCACCGTAGGTCACCGTCACCATCGCGGAGCGCAGGATGCGGTCCGCCATGCGGTAGCCCTTCTGGTACACGTCGTTGACGGTCTCGTCGTACTGCGATGCGTCCTCGACGCGACCCACAGCCTGATGCTCAAGCGGATCGAACGCCTCGCCCTTGGGGTCGATGGGCTCAACGCCCTCGTGCGCAAACACATCGAGCAGCTTGGCATGCACCGCATCGACGCCATCGACGAACTGCTTAAAGTCGTCGGAAAGCTCCTGGCTACGGGCATGGTCGATTGCACGCTCGATATCGTCGATCACCGGCAGCAGCGCAGTGACGAGTTTCTCGGTCGCGCGCTCGCGCTCGGCGATGCGCTCGTTAGCAGTGCGGCGACGGAAGTTCTCCCAGTCGGCCTGTAGACGGGCGGTGCGCTCGGTGGCGTCCTTTGCCTTGTCCTCGGCGGCCTTCTGAGCCTCTGCCGCAGCATCGAGCTCGCTGCGCACGTCGGCAAGCTCCTTCTGGGCCTGCTCGAACTTGAGCTTAAAGTCGTTGTCGGCGGCTTCCTCACCGGCGCGGATAGCAGCTTCCACCATCTCGTCCTCGGTCATCGTCGCCTCCTTGTTGGAATCCTCTACCTGGTTCTCGGCAGCCTCGGCGGCCTCGGCCTCGTTGGCCTCGGTATCGTCTGCGGCCTCTACGGGAATCTTCACGTCCTTCTCCTCAGAGTCAACGGGGGCGGCGCCAGCGGCAGCCGCCTCCGTGCGAGCTTTACGGGCGGACATGATTACTTGTCCTCGTCGTCCACAACCTCGTAGTCGGCGTCGACAACGTCATCGTCGGCAGGCTGGGCACCGGCGGCGCCGTCGGTCTGCTGCTGAGCGTCGGCGTAGACAACCTGAGCCAGCTCGTAGGCCACGGACTGCAGGGACTCGCCGGCGGCTTTGATGGCCTCGACGTCAGAGCCCTCGAGCGCCTTCTTGGCGTCGGCGATAGCGGCCTCGGCCTTGGACTTCACATCGGCGGAAACCTTGTCGCCCAGCTCGTTGAGAGTCTGCTCGGTGGAGTAGCACAGGCTGTCGGTCTGGTTGCGGACCTCGACCTCTTCCTTCTGCTTCTTGTCCTCCTCGGCATGAGCCTCGGCGTCCTTGACCATGCGATCGACCTCGTCGTCAGACAGAGCGGTGGAGCCGGAGATAGTGATCTGCTGCTCCTTGCCGGTACCCTTGTCCTTAGCGGAGACCTTGACGATGCCGTTGGCGTCGATGTCGAAGGTGACCTCGATCTGCGGCACGCCGCGGCGGGCAGCCGGGATGCCGGTCAGTTGGAACTTACCGAGCGACTTGTTGTCGCGAGCAAGCTCGCGTTCGCCCTGGAGCACGTTGATCTCGACGCTGGTCTGGTTGTCGGCTGCGGTGGAGTAGACCTCGGTCTTGGAGGTCGGGATCGTGGTGTTGCGGTCGATCATCTTGGTCATGATGCCGCCCATGGTCTCGACACCCAGCGACAGCGGGGTAACGTCGAGCAGTAGGATGCCCTCGACGTCACCGGTGAGCACGCCGCCCTGGACGGCAGCGCCGTCGGCAACGACCTCGTCGGGGTTCACGGACATGTTGGGCTGCTTGCCGGTCATGGTCTTGACGAGCTCCTGGACGGCGGGCATACGGGTGGAGCCGCCGACGAGGATGACCTCGGTCAGATCGGAGAGCTTAAGCTTGGCGTCGCGCAGGGCGTTGGTGACAGGCTGCTTGCAGCGCTCGAGCAGGTCACGAGTGATCTTCTCGAACTCGGCACGGGTCAGCGTATAGTTGAGGTGCAGCGGGCCGGACTGGTTCATGGTAATGAACGGCAGGTTGATGGTGGTCTGCTGGGCGGCAGAGAGCTCCTTCTTGGCGTTCTCGGCGGCCTCCTTCAGACGCTGCAGGGCCATGGGGTCCTGACGCAGGTCGACACCGTTCTCCTGCTGGAACTTGTCGGCCATCCAGTCGATGACGCGCTGATCCCAGTCATCGCCGCCCAGGTGGTTGTCGCCCGAGGTGGACAGAACCTCAAACACGCCGTCGGCGAGGTCGAGGATGGAGACGTCGAAGGTGCCGCCGCCCAGGTCGAAGACCAGGATGCGCTGGTCGGTACCCTGCTTGTCCAGGCCATAGGCAAGAGCGGCAGCGGTCGGCTCGTTGACGATACGCTTGACGTTGAGGCCGGCGATCTTACCGGCATCCTTGGTGGCCTGACGCTGGGCGTCGTTAAAGTAGGCCGGGACGGTGATAACGGCGTCGGTGACGGTCTCGCCCAGATACTTCTCGGCGTCGGCCTTCATCTTTGCGAGCGTCATGGCGCTCACCTGCTCGGCGGTGTAATCCTTGCCCTCGATATCGACGACGGCACGGCCACCCTGACCCTCCTTGACCTCATACGGCACGGTCTTGATCTCGGAGGTGCACTCGGAGTACTTGCGGCCCATAAAGCGCTTGATGGAGAATACGGTGTTCTTGGGGTTGGTGACCGCCTGGTTCTTAGCGGCCTTACCCACGACGCGGTCGCCGTCAGCACGGAAGCCAACAACGGACGGGGTGGTGCGGTCGCCCTCGGCGTTCACGATAATGGTCGGAGAACCGCCCTCGAGGACGGCCATAGCGGAGTTAGTAGTACCAAGGTCGATACCAAGAATCTTACTCATTAGAAATTCCCTCTCTCTTTTGCGTTCGCGCCGTCTCGACGGTCTGTCGAGCGGCGCTTCGGCTTGTCTTTCAGGATGTAGTGTATCCCCTTATGGGCCGGAATATACAAAATCTAAGTCAATTCATATAAGATTTCTTATCTCTGAGAGTTTAGGTTCTCAAATGCGCAGGTAGATGCACTGTTTGAGTTCTCAGCAGATCTATTGAGATCTATGTAGAGATGGCTGAGGTTTGCGTCCGGGGATGCCTGGGGCTACCTTGCGGAAAGCTCGTCCCGATTTGAGCGTGGATTCCGGGATGCGGTTTCCGGTTGAGCGCTCAACCGGAAGCTACATCCCAGTTTGAGCACCAATTCCGGGACGCAGCTTCCGCCGGGCGGTCCAACCGGAAACCGTGACCCGTTTTTCGGCAAAATAATGGGATGCGCTTTCCGCGGGCGCGCTCAATAGCTCAATATTTCAAGTCACCTTTAGCTAACATTTGCGCAGCTCAACGGCCTCACCTGCATGTTTTTTAGTAAACCTTGGCATACTCGGCGAACGGTATGAAGATGCCGGCCAGAGGGTATTGCAAACGGTCGCTCCCGTGGTATGTTTTTGCCCGAATCAAACCGGCGCGCATCGCCTGTAGCGTCGGTCAACAGAGAGGAAACTACCATGGCTCATCCCGTAATTGATGCCGACGAGTGCATCGCTTGTGGCGTTTGCGTCGACTCCTGCCCCGCTGGCGTTCTGGAGCTCCAGGACGTCGCTACCGTCGCTGACGAGGATTCCTGCGTCGCCTGTGGCGCTTGCCAGGACGCTTGCCCCGCCGGCGCGATCACCGAGATCGTCGAGGAGTAACAGCTCCCCCACCTGCACACTCAAAAGTACACCGTGCACAAAAAGGAGGCCTCCGCATCGCCGCGGAGGCCTCCTTTTGTTTGTATAGGCAGCTAATTTGAGGCCAAATTGCCGCTTAGGGGCGTTTGCAGCGTCGGCTAAGAGAGATCATCCTCGTAGGGCATCAGGTCTGCCAAGTAGCCTTTCTCTTTGAGCATCGCCTCGATCTCGTCGAGGGTCTGCTCGTCCTCCGCCGCGATGCGATGGAAGTGGTAGCCGCTCGTCACCGTTAGTAGTGGAAAGCTCTTGCCGCTGGCGATGCCCTCTAGGTAGCGCTCAACATCGCGACGATTGCGAATGTCCAGGTCGGCCGTGATCTTACCGTACACGCGGTGATTGACGATCACGTTGAGCACGGCGCCACCCGCGTCGACGATACTCGTAAGCTCGTCGCCCGCCTGCTCCACGCTGTGGCGCACCTTAACAAGACGCGTGGGCACGGCGGGGCTACTCGCGGCTTCCTGCAGCACGTAGCCGCGGTTGGTCGCCACGATATCGTGCCCATCGGCACGCAACAGGGCAATATCCTGAACCACGACCTGACGGCTCACGCCAACCTCGCGGGCAAGTGCGCTGCCCGAAACGGGCTCCTTGGCTCCTTCGAGCACGCCCATGATGGCACGGCGACGCTCGCGGGCGTTCATTATTTACCGTCCAGCAGACGCAGGTGCTTAAGCGAGAGGTCGAGGATCGGCGCGGAGTGCGTCAGGGCGCCCGAGCTAATGTAGTCGACGCCCAGGTCGGCAAGCGCGCGGATATTGTTAGCGTCCACGTTGCCCGAGCACTCGGTCTTGGCGCGACCGGCGATAAGCTCGATGGCGGCGGCCATGTCGTCATGGGTCATGTTGTCGAACATGATGATATCGGCGCCGGCCTCCACGGCTTCGCGTACCATGTCCAGGTTCTCGCACTCAATCTCGACCGTCGTGGTAAACGACGCGTGGGCGCGCGCCATCTCGATCGCGCGCGTCACGCCACCGGCGGCATCGATGTGGTTGTCCTTGAGCATGACGGCTGTCGACAGGTTGTAGCGGTGGTTGCTGCCGCCGCCGATCTCGACCGCGGCCTTCTCGAAGACGCGCATGCCCGGCGTGGTCTTGCGCGTGTCGACGAGCACGGTCTTGGTGCCCTCGAGCACCGCAGCCATTCTGTGTGTATAGGTAGCGATACCGCTCATGCGCTGCAGGTAGTTGAGCGCCACGCGCTCGCCCGAAAGCAGCACGCGCGCATCGCCGCGCACCTGGCCCACGTGGTCGCCGGCGTGCACCTCGTCACCGTCGGCAACATCAAACAGCACCGAGCTCTGCGAATCCAGCAGCTCAAAGGTGCGAGCGAACACATCCAGGCCGGCGATGATGCCATCGGCCTTGGCGATAAGCTCCACCGTGGCGGGACGCGCCGTGGGGCACACGCTCGCCGTGCTCACGTCCTCAAAGGTAATGTCCTCGCGCAGAGCCTGCAGAATCAGATCATCGACGACGAGTTTCATGGTAATGGGATTCATGGTCTACTCCTCCACGGCCTGCGTGCCGGCGGCACGGGCCAAATCATCGATCGCCAGGGAGTCGGCGCTCAGGGCGCGATGACGCCCGTCGAGCGCGGGCTCGCCCGCCCGCTCCACGGCGAGCGACTCGCCGGTACGCATGTACCACGCGGCGCGACGACCCCAGACCAGCGCCTCGAGCAGGCTGTTTGATGCAAGGCGGTTCTTGCCGTGAACGCCGTTGCAAGCCGTCTCGCCCGCGGCGTAGAGCTCGGGCATCGAGGTGCGGCCGTCCTTGTCGACCCACACGCCGCCCATAAAGTAGTGCTGTGTGGGCGTAACGGGGATGGGCTCGTCCAAGATATCGCGGCCGTCCTCCAGGCAGCGTGCGCGAATGTTGGCAAAGTGCCCGGTCACCACATCGCGCTCGACGGGGGCAAAGCTCAGCCACTCGTGCTCGGTGCCGTCCTGCTTCATCTGCTCGCGAATAGCGGCGGCGACCACATCGCGCGGCTGAAGCTCATCGGTAAAGCGCTCGCCGGCGGCGTTGAGCAAAATCGCGCCCTCGCCGCGGCAGCTCTCGCTGATCAGGAAGGTGCGACCCGGCTGCGGCGAGAACAGTCCCGTGGGGTGAATCTGCACGTAGTCCAGGTGCTCCATCTTAATGCCATGCTCCTGAGCGATGTAGCAGGCATCGCCTGTGAGCTGCGGGTAGTTGGTCGAATGGTCGTATACGCCGCCGATACCGCCCGTCGCCCACAGCGTGTGGCGGGCATGGATCTTAAACGGCTCGCCGGCATGCACGCCCTCGGCGGCATTTGCCAGCTCGTCGGCGGGACGAACCGAGTTGTCCTCGTCCACGGGAACGGCGATAACGCCGGTGCACACCGTGGCGCCGCCACCCTCGCCCGTCAGGATGTCGGTCATGGCCACGTACTCCAAAATCTGCACGTTGTCCAGCTTGCGAACGGCCTGGAGCAGCTTGGTTGTGATCTCCTTGCCCGTAATATCGGCATGGAAGGCAATGCGCGGGCGGCTGTGCGCGCCCTCGCGGGTAAAGTCGAGGCCGCCATCGGCCTTGCGCTCAAAGTCCACGCCCATGGCCAGCAGGTCATTGATGACCGAGCGGCTCGAGCGGATCATGATGTCGACGCTCTCGCGGCGGTTCTCGTAATGGCCGGCGTGCATGGTGTCCTCAAAGAAGGCATCGTAGTCCGAGCCCTCGGGCAGCACGCAGATGCCGCCCTGCGCGAGCATCGAATCGCATTCGTCGACCGCGCCCTTGGAGAGCATGATCACGCGCGTGCTCGTCGGCAGGTTGAGCGCCGCGTACAGGCCCGCTACGCCGCAGCCGGCAATGACGACGTCGCACTCCATATCGGGGTATTGCTTGGTTTCCACAGGAATCCTCTCCCTTGAATGTGACATAAGAAACCGTCCCTCATGCCACATTGTTCTAGCGTGCTGCGTACTCGAGCATGCGGTCGAGCGTAAGTTTGGCCTGGTCGGCAGCCTCGTCCGACACGCCGATCTGCACCTCGCCCTCACCCGTCTCCAAGCAGCGCACGAGCTTTTCGAGCGTGATGAGATCCATGTTGACGCAGGTGGGCTGCACCGCGGGGAAGTAGAACTTCTTGCCGGTGCCCTGGCAGCGGCGCTCGAGCTCGTAGAGCACACCGCGGACCGTCACGATAATGAACTCGCTCGCGTCCGACTCCTCGGCGTACTTGATAATGCCGGCGGTGGAGCCGATGTAGTCGGCCTCGGCCAGGACGTCGGCCTTGCACTCGGGATGCGCCAGCACGAGCGCGTCGGGGTGGGCCTCCGTCGCGTCGACGATCTGCTCGACGGTGATGATGTGATGGCGCGGGCAGTAGCCGTTGTTGAGGATGATGTGCTTTTGCGGCACCTGCTCGGCTACGAAACGGCCCAGGTTTTGGTCGGGAATGAACAGTATATGCTGCTGCGGCAGCTCGGACACGATCTTAACGGCGTTGGAGCTGGTGACGCACACGTCGCTCCAGCTCTTGATCTCGACCGTGGAGTTGACGTAGCAGACCACGGCCAGGTCGTCGCCGTACTCGGTGCGCGCCGCGTCGACCGTCTCGCGCTTGACCATGTGAGCCATGGGGCAGTCCGCGCCCGGCTCGGGCAGCAGCACGGTCTTGGTGGGGTTGAGCAGCTTGGCACTCTCGCCCATAAACTCCACGCCGCACAGCACGATGGTCTGCTGCGGCAGGCTCTTGGCGAGTTTTGCCAGGTAGAAGCTGTCGCCGACGTAATCGGCAACGGCTTGGACCTCGGGCGCCACGTAATAGTGTGCCAGGATCACCGCGCCACGTTGGGTTTTTAGTTGCTGAATAGCCTCGACGAGCTCTGCGGGCATCAGTGCCGCGCGCTCCGTTGCCGTCGTTGCCGATGCTAGGCCGGCCGCGATATCGCGTGCAAGCTCCGACGCATCCATGTTCGCGCTCTGTGCCATCAAGGCCCCTCTCTTTTGGCGAATCTTGGGGCTTTAGTATGACACCTAGGTTTACAGCTGACAAGACAGCTGTAAACCTAGGTGTAAAGTTAAAATAAAGATTCAATCATGCGGCAGGTCCATTTTCGAACTGGCAAGCTGAGGATAGCCGAGCTCTCGATAGCGCAGGAGGCATCTTTCGCCACCGCAATACCGCTCGGCGCGAGTTGCGCACCATGAGGCACGAACGGGCGCTCCCCCGCGAGCGGCACGCGCCCAATGTGGCAAAATCGAACTACTAAGGGGGCCCGAATGCTCAAGATTATTGCCTGCGACGATGACGTCGCTTTTCTAGATAGACTGCACCGGATGATCGACCGTTGGTCGAGCGATACGGGCACGGCGGTCGATGTTGCGCTCGTCACGCGCGGCGAGGACCTGCTGGCGCGCCATGCCGCGTCGCGCGCCGACATCATCCTGCTCGACATGATCATGCCGCTCGTCAACGGCATGGACACCGCACGCGAATTGCGCCAGGCCGACACCGCCGTGCGCCTGGTGTTCCTTACCTCGTCGCCCGAGTTTGCACTGGAGTCCTACGAGGTCCGCGCCTTCGACTATCTGCTCAAGCCCGTGACTTACGAACGCCTGGCGCAGTTACTCGACGAACTTTCGAGCATGCGCCCGGCGGCAACCGACGAGCTCGTGATCAAAACGTCCTTTGGCTACCACGCCCTGCGCCTGTCCGACATCGAATATGCCGAGGCGCGCAACAAGCACGTGGTCTTCCACCTGCGCGACGGACGCGATATCGAGGCACTCGAGTCGTTCCGCAGCGTCGAGGACCGTTTGGCGCAAAATGCCACCTTCTTTAAATGCCACCGTAGCTACCAGGTCAACTTGCGCAACATCGACCACTTCGATCGCACGGACATCGTCATGCGCTCCGGCGCGTGCATTCCGCTGTCGCGCAGCAGCAAGCAGGGGTTCCAAGACGCCTACTTTGCGGTGCGCTTCGAGGGCGGGAGGCGCTGATGATCTCCTCGGTCGAAATGGTCCTTTGGGCAATCCACCACGCCACAACGCTACTCTTTGGCGTCTTTGCTTCGGCGGCGCTATGCGGTATCGAAATCAATCGACGCCATGCACTCGAGTTGGTGGGGGTCGGAGCCGCAACCGGCGCTGCCTTTTCGATCGCCAATGTCGTTGGCGGAGAGCTTTTTGCCCGTCAGGTCTATCCGCTCGTCGTGCACCTGCCGCTTACCGTCTACCTGTGTGCGCGCTACCGTCTGAGCCCGCTGCTCGCGGCATTGGGCGTCACCAGCGCCTATCTGAGCTGTCAGTTCAGCAACTGGATGGGCATCGCCGCCTTTGCCGCAACCGATTCGCAGATCGCGTACTATCTGGCGCGCATCGCGACCACGCTCGGCGTCTTTGCCGTCCTGCTGCATTGGGCCGGCGACATTGGACCCCGCCTGGCGATTAAAAGCCCCACCGAGCTGAGCATCCTTTTAATCCTGCCGCTCGTCTATTACATCTTTGACTACGCCACCAACGTCTACACCACGCTGTTCCACTCGGGCTCGGTGGTGACAGTTGAGTTTTTGGCATTTGCGCTCTGTGCCTTCTATCTTATGTTTCTTGCCGTTTACCTGCGCGAATACGAAGAAAAGGAAACCGCCGAGCGAGAGCGTTGGATGCTCGAAACCCGCGACAGCGCCGCCATCAAAGAGCTCGAGGCTTGGCGTCAATCTGGGCGCGAGCTGTCGATTCTTCGCCACGATATGCGCCACTTCCTACGCGGCCTGGCCACTTTAATTGAGGAGGGCCACACCGACGAGGCGCTCAAACGCATCGATGAGCTCTGCGAAGCCGGCGACCGCACCGCCGTACGCCGCTTCTGTGCCAACGAGACCGTAAACATCGCGCTTTCGTCATTCAACTCAGATATCAATAGAAACGGCATTACCGCCAACCTGCGCGCCGCCGTACCCGAAACCGTCCACGTAGGTGACGCCGACCTGTTTAGCGTGCTCTCAAATGCCTTGGAAAACGCTATCACCGCCGCAAGCGCCGCACCCCAAGGAAAGCGATTCGTCGACCTTGACCTGCGACTTGAGGACGGCCAGCTGTTGCTGTTAGTTTCCAACACGTTTGACCGCGCGCCGCGCATGGTCGACGGCATGCCCGTGACCCGGCATGCGGGCCACGGCTTTGGAACCAAGAGCATCAAACTTGCCGTGGAGCGCATGAACGGCAACTGCCAGTTCCGCATTAACGGCGATCGGTTTGAGCTGCGCGCTGTGATGTAGAAGTACGGCGCCGATCTCGCGGCGCGCCTCGCCCGCCAGGCAATCGCTCGCCGGTGCCGATCCGCTACAGTGGAGCGACCGCCGGGGTCAGCTGCTTGATGTAGGCCCACATGCGCTGCTTGGCCGCTTTGTCGGTCAGCGCCGCCTCAAAGCCATCGAGCGCGAGCACGCGGCGGCCCTGCACATGGGCGACCAGGCCGGGCTTGAGCATGGCGGTGTCGAAGTCATCAATCGCCACGAGCATATCGGCGTAGGTTTCGCGCATGACATCGGCCGCGCTGTTATCGAGCAGCAGCACCGCCTCGGGATCCAGAGCCTCAAGCGCCTCGCGGAACAGCTCGCACGGCAGCGTCTCGCCCACCGCGACCGCTCCGTCGCCTGCGCCGGCGACGCTTGCCAGCACGCAAAAATCCTCGGGCGCGTAGCCGATGGCCCCAAGCGCCTTGCGCAGCGCAGCACCGTCCGGACCGGCAGCCAGCTCGCCGCCCGAACGCTCGGCCTCGTCCAAATCGCCTTTGACCAGCACGATCGGCGAGCACGCGTTGCCCACGATGCGCACGCCACGGACCGCAAGCGATGTGAGCTCCTGCTCGGCCGCCTGGGCGATGGCTTCTTTTTTCTGGCTTTGTGACGTGGACATGCGCTCTCCAATCGTTTGCGTGCCCACCATTATATAAAAGAGCTGCCCGCGAGTGGTTGCTTTGCGGGCGGCTGGGTATAAGCACGGTCGTACTGAGTTTTACGCGGCCGAGCCGCGTCGTATTATGGAGGTCACCATGGCTGACATTAAGCAGATTACCCCCGAGAACTTCGATTCCATCGTTAACGACAGCCTGCCCGTGCTGGTCGATTTTTGGGCGCCCTGGTGCGGGCCCTGCCGATCGCTCTCGCCCATCGTGGACGAGGTAGCCGATGAGCTGGCGGGCAAGCTTGCCGTTGCCAAATGCAACGTCGACGACAACCAGGACCTGGCCATGAAGTATGGCGTCATGAGCATCCCCACGCTGATTGTGTTTAAGAACGGCGAGGAGATTGACCGTTCGGTTGGCGCTCTGCCCAAGGCGAGGCTGCAGGCGCTGCTGGAGAAGCATCTGTAATACGCTTGTTACTTACCCGCCGTCCATGAGCGGTTTTGCACCGCTCGCCGGACTGCCGGGTGCGGCGCGTGCGACCACGGATAGTATGGTAGTCACAAACAGCCCCCAGTGAACGGGTGCGAGTCGCACAGACTCGCACCCGTTTTCTTATGCAGCTGCGCACAGAGTGGGCGTAGTAAAATCTGAACCACTGAACTGCCCCATACAAAAGGAGATTTCCCATGCATGACGTTGGAATGAACATGAGCCAGCTTGCCATGAGCGTCAAGCAGGTCGACGACACCATCGAGCTCGCTCACGAGTGGAGCCATCAGCTGCTGCATGCGACCGAGAATTTTGACATGGAGCGCATCGGCGCCAAGCTCGAGGCAGCCATGGCCGCGCTGCACGAGGCCCACGACGCACTCGAGGGCTACGAAGAGGCCATCGAGGCCGACCACAACTCCGTCGGCTCCGTGAAGCTGGTGTAACGTGGCCGAACACGAGCACGGCTGCGGGTACGAGCACGAGCATCCGCACGGGGCGGACGGTGACGCGGGCCGCCACTGTAGTGGTTCCGGCTCCGAGCTGGTCCGCTTTTCGGTTACCGCACCGGACGACCTGCTGCGCCGTTTTGACGAACAGATCGCGCGCCGCGGCGACGTGGCCAACCGCTCCGAGGCCGTGCGCGACCTGATTCGCGCCTCGATCGCCAAGGAGCAGATGCGCACGCCCGATGAGCATGTTATCGGGTCGCTCACCATGATCTACGACCACCATACCGGCGACCTGACGCGCCGTCTGGACGAAGTGCAGCACGACTACACCGACGAGATCGTATCGACCATGCACGTGCATCTGGATCACCACAACTGCTTGGAGATTCTGGCGCTCAAGGGTCGCGGCGAGCGCGTCTACGAACTAGCCGACCGTCTGCTGGGCCTGCGCGGCGTTAAGCACGGCGAGCTCACGTGCGCCGCCACCAAGCAGAGCCTGGGGCTGTAGCGCACCTGTCCCTATTTGGTCGGTTTTGATGAGGGGTGTCGCATGCGACATGTGCATATTCATGTAACGGGCATTGTGCAGGGCGTTGGCATGCGGCCGTTTGTGTATCGCGAGGCCATGGCGCATGGCATTTGCGGATGGGTGCTCAACGCGGGCGACGGCGTGCATATCGAGGCGCACGCCCGTGCCGAGGCGGTTGACGGATTTGTCGCTGCTCTTTCTGAGCATGCGCCCGCGGCGGCTCGCGTTGAGCGAGTCGATATTGCGGATTTGAAGCCTAGCGGCTGGAGCGCTGCCGATGAGCAGGGCTTTCGTATTGTGGCATCGCAGGACCAGACCGCGCACACGACGCTCGTCTCGCCCGATATCGCCACCTGCGATGATTGTCTGCGCGAGTTGTTCGACCCCGCCGATCGGCGCTATCACTACCCTTTTATCAACTGTACCAACTGCGGACCGCGCTTTACCATCATCCGGTCGCTGCCTTATGACCGAGCGGCCACGTCGATGAATTGTTTTCCCATGTGTCCTGAGTGTGCCGCGGAGTATGCCGACCCACTCGACCGGCGTTTTCACGCGCAGCCCGATGCCTGCTTTGATTGCGGGCCGCATATCACGTGGCGCGAAGCGAGCGTGGGCGGTGAGCCGGGCGAAGCCGCCGCGTTGCCGGCCGTCGGCACCACACGCGAAGCCAGCGACGCTATCATCGAGCGCTGCATTGAGCTGCTGGCCGGCGGTGGCATCGTCGCCATCAAGGGCCTGGGCGGATTTCACTTGGCATGTGACGCCTCCAACGAGCAGGCGGTAGCCGAGCTTCGTCGTCGCAAACGCCGCAGCAACAAGCCGCTTGCCGTTATGGTGCGCGACCTTGCCGACGTTGAACGCCTGTGCCATGTCAACGACGTTGAGCGCGGCTTGCTGGCCGGCAGCATTCGCCCCATTGTGCTGCTGCGCCGACGTGCTGTTTGCGAGAGCGGCGGCTCCCCCGACGCCCTCGCGCTCGCGCCGTCCGTCGCGCACGACCTTCCCGAGCTCGGCGTTATGCTCCCCTACACCCCGCTTCAGCATCTGTTGCTTGCCGCAGCAGAAGCCCGCGGTGTGCACGCACTCGTCATGACCAGCGGAAACCTGAGCGAAGAGCCCATCGAGACCGATGACGACCTTGCCTGGGAGCGCCTCGTTGCCGCCGGCATTGCCGACGCGCTGCTCGGCAACGACCGCGCGATTCTCTCGCGCTACGACGACTCCGTGGTGCGCGTGGTCGACGGCGCCGTTATGCCCGTGCGCCGCGCTCGCGGATATGCACCCCAGCCGCTGCCGTTGCCGGCGCTCGACGGCACTCCGTCCTGCGTGCTCGCCTGTGGGCCACAACAAAAGGCCACGATTGCGCTCACGCGTGAAGGGGCGAACGGCGAGGCAACCTGTTTTGTGTCGCAGCATATCGGCGATGTTGAAAACGGCGGGACCTTCGATGCCTGGAACGCCGCGCGCGCACGCTTGGAAGATCTCTTTGACTTGGCGCCCGCCGCCTTAGCCTGCGATGTACATCCCAGCTATCTATCGAGCCAGTGGGCGCGCGAGCAGGCGCGAAAATGCAATCTGCCGCTCGTCGAGGTGCAGCACCATCATGCGCATATCGCGAGCGTAATGGCCGAGGCTATCGCCGCGGGCCAGCTTACAACCGACGAGCGCGTCCTTGGCATCGCCTTTGACGGCACCGGCGCCGGTACCGATGGGACCATTTGGGGCGGCGAGTTTCTTGTTGCCAGCCTTGGCGGCTTTGAGCGCGCCGCGCATTTGCGCACCTGGGCGCTCCCCGGCGGGGCGGCCTCCGTGCGCGACGCCCGCCGCAACGCCTTTGCCCTGCTCAGTGAGCTCGGCCTGCTCGAGCACCCAGGCGCCGCTCGGCTTTTGGACAGCCTCGACGAGCAAACGCGCAGCGTGACAGCCACCATGATCGAGCGCGGCATCAACAGCCCGCGTACCAGCAGCATGGGGCGTCTCTTTGATGCCGCGGCAGCAATTCTGGGCATCTGCGACAAGGCAACCTACGAGGGCGAACCCGCCATAGAATTCGAAGCCGCCGCCTGGCGCGCGCTCAGCAGTGAAAGTGCCTGCCCCACCGGCAATATGGCCAGCTTTTCCGTAACCGAATCATCCCGTCCGGACGACTGCCATGTTCTGAACTCCAGACCGCTTATTGAGGCGCTTTTGGAGGGAATCAGGACCGGCGTGCCCGCCGGCAAGATCGCGCTCGACTTCCATGTCACCATCGCACGCGCGTCGACCCGCATCGCAAGCGAGATCTGCGTCCGTGAAGGCATCGACACCGTCGTGCTCTCGGGCGGCGTGTTCATGAACCGACTCCTGCTTCAGTTCCTCACCCGCGAGCTCAAAAGCGCAGGCCTTACTGTCCTTGTCCCCCACACCGCACCCGTCAATGACGGCTGCATCGCCTACGGTCAGACGGCGGTCGCAAGCGCTCGCCTCGCGCAGACAGCATCGCGATAGGCTGTTTTGCCAGCCTGCGCGTCGCCGTCTCACAGGTGTAACGCGTTTGCTCGTGACTCCCGCGAGCGCTACCATCAACTGATGGGTAATTAGGCGCCTATCCAGCGCAAAACGTATAAAAGGGGAACATTATGTGCCTTGCCGTTCCCGGTAAAGTGGTCAAACGCGACGACGACCTTAAGGCGACCGTCGACATGATGGGCATCGAGCGCCCCGTTTCGCTGCGCCTCGTGCCGACGGCACAGGTAGGCGACTATATTCTCGTGCACGCCGGCTTTGGCATTCAGATTGTCGACGAGCAGGAGGCGCAGGAGACGCTCGACCTGGTCAGCACCATGACCGAGCTGGCCAAAGAGGACCAGCTGGCCACCAACCCGGCAGAGGCTTACTAGTGGCGGCCGGACAGCCGGTTCGCTCCGGTATCGACTTTTCGGCATTCCGCGACCCCAAGCTGGCTCGCGAGCTCATCGATCGTATTCACGAGCTTGTCGGCAACCGCAGCATCAACCTTATGGAAGTCTGCGGTACGCATACCGTGAGCATCGGTCGCTATGGCTTTCGCTCCATTATGCCTGCCGGGCTCAAACTGCTGAGCGGTCCGGGTTGCCCCGTCTGTGTTACCGCCAACCGCGATATCGACCATGCAATCGCGCTCGCCAAGATGGACGGCGCCATCATCACCACCTTTGGCGACATGATGCGCGTGCCCGGGTCGTCTACCTCGCTCGCCGCGCAAAAGGCGGCGGGGCGCGATATTCGCATTGTGTACTCCCCGCTCGATGCACTCGATATCGCCGAACACAACCCCGATCGCCCGGTCATCTTTATGGGCGTCGGCTTTGAGACCACGACGCCTACCATCGCCGCCGCCATCCTGGAGGCAGACGCGCGCGGGCTGCAGAACTTCTCGGTCTACTGTGCCCATAAGACCACGCCGCCGGCGCTGCGCGCCATCGCCAACGATCCCGAGACCACTATCGACGGCTTTATCCTGCCGGGCCACGTCGCCACCATCACGGGCCTGGCGCCCTTTAGCTTTTTGGTCGACGAGTTCAATACCCCGGGTGTGGTCACGGGATTTGAACCGGTCGATATCCTGCAGGGCATCTGCATGCTGGTCCAGATGGTTGTCGAGAACAGGCCGGCGATCGACAACGCCTACCGCCGTGGCGTCAACGCAGACGGCAACCCCGTGGCGCGCCAGCTGGTCGAGCAGGTGTTTGAGCCATGCGACACCACGTGGCGCGGGCTGGGGCCGATTGCCAACTCGGGCCTTTCCATCCGCCCCGAGTTCTCGCGCTTTGATGCCCGTACTCGCTTTGACGTGCCCGTTGAGACGACGGTCGAGCCGCGTGGGTGCCGCTGCGGCGACGTGCTGCGCGGGGCCATTACGCCGAGCGACTGCCCTCTGTTCGGCCAAGCTTGTACACCCGAGCATCCCATCGGCCCCTGCATGGTGAGTTCCGAGGGCAGCTGTGCAGCATATTTCCGCTACCGAGGCTGTTAGGTTCCGCCGTTCTAACGAACGGCGGACCGGTCGACGCTGCGCGCCATTCAGCTATTGCCGACCCCCCACGATTGGAGTTTTCGATATGTCCCGTACTGCCACCGATAGCACTGTCCTGTTGGGCCACGGCTCTGGCGGCCAGATGATGAAACGCATCATCGATGAGGTCTTTTTGGATGCCTTTGGGTCGCCCGAACTGCTCGAGGGCAACGATGCCGGCGTCGCTGCGCTGCCCGCGAGCGGGCGCGTCGCCATGTCGACCGACAGCTTTGTAGTCTCGCCGCAGTTCTTCCCCGGCGGCAATATCGGCCGACTCGCCGTGTGCGGAACCGTTAACGACGTCGCGACCTCGGGCGCCAACGTGCGCTACCTCTCATGCGGCTTTATCCTCGAAGAGGGCTATCCCATGGACAAGCTGCGTCAAATCGTGCAGACCATGGCCGAAACGGCGTGCGAGGCGGACGTGGCGATCATCACGGGCGACACCAAGGTGGTCGAGCGCGGCGGGGCCGACGGCGTCTACATCAATACCGCCGGCGTGGGCGAGGTGCCCGCGGGCGTGACGCTCAGCGGCGCCAACTGCCAGCCTGGCGATATCATCCTGGTGTCGGGTACACTCGGCGACCACGGCATCGCCATCATGAGCCAACGCGAGGGCTTGGCGTTTTCGAGCACCATCGAAAGCGATGCCGCGCCGCTCAACCACCTGATTGCCGATGTGCTTGCCGCAGCACCCGACACACGCTGCTTCCGCGACCCCACGCGCGGTGGCCTGGCGTCCACGCTCAACGAATTTGCGCAGGCCAGCGGCGTTGCCATGGAGGTCGACGAGGATGCCGTGCCCGTACGCCCCGACGTGCAGGCAGCCTGCGAGATGCTCGGCTACGATGTGTTGCAGGTGGCAAACGAGGGCAAGATGGTCGCCGTGGTGCCGGCCGAACAGGCAGATGCGGCACTGGCCGCCATGCGCGCCGCCCGCTACGGCGAGAATGCCGCCATTATCGGTCGCGTGCTGCCGCTTGCCGAGGACGCCCGCCCCGCCGTGCGCGTACGCACCGGCTGGGGCTCGACCCGCATCCTCGACATGCTCGTAGGAGAGCAGCTGCCGAGGATTTGCTAACGACAAAGGCTCAGGGCTATTAAAGATATTCAGATTCCAAACATGCCCGGCACGCATGCCCAGTATCATGGGGTGCGTTTTACAACTCAAGCGGCAGGAGCACCCATGGCAGCAGCTTTTTCCCATGTGATCTTTGATCTGGATGGCACCATCCTCAACACGCTCGAGGACCTGGCGGCCGCCGGCAACCATACCTGCGAGACGCACGGCTGGCCCACGTTTGCCGTAGACGAGTACCGCTACAAGGTGGGAAACGGCATGCTCAAGCTGGTCGAGCGCTTTATGCCTGCCGAGTATGCGGGCGACGGTCGCATGTTTGAGCAGACGCTTGCCGAGTTTAGGGCCTATTACGGCGAGCACAAGGAGGACCACACTGCCCCCTATGCCGGTACTATCGAGATGCTCGACCGCCTGCGCGCCGCGGGCGTGCAGCTTGCCGTGCTCACCAACAAGGACCACGTCTCGGCGGTTCCGCTTATCGAGAAATACTTTGGTTCCGAGCGCTTTGCGCTGGTGCAGGGCCGAGTCGATGCGTTTCCTCCCAAGCCCGAGGCGCCTGTTACGCTGCATGTGATGAAAGAGCTAGGCGCCGATCCGGCAACCACACTCTATGTAGGCGATTCCAATGTCGATATCCTGACCGGTCACAATGCCGGCCTCAAGAGCGCCGGTGTCAGCTGGGGCTTCCGCGGCCGCGCAGAGCTGGAAGCCGCCGGCGCCGACTACGTGGTGGACACCCAAGACGAGCTCTCGGCGCTGATTCTGGGCGAGTAGCGGGGCTGTCGCTCAACACGGCTGCATAGATTCTGTCGCGCGGAAAGCGCATCCCGTTTTGCCGCCCCAGAATGGGATGCGCTTTCCGGTTGAGCCTTGTCGGGGAAACGGCATCCCGTTTCAGAGCAATATTCCGGGTCGCACTTTCCACAACCCACCCCATCCGGAAACCGCGACCCGCTATTCGGCCAAATACCGGCTCGTATTTTCCCGAGCATTCGATGCAACGCTGGCGCAAGGAGTGTCCCCAACTGCCGGCAGAAAAGGAACGTCCCCAAGTGCCGCCCCAATGACTACCATGGCAACGCCGCAGGTAGAGGACGGACAGCGAGCGGGCACCAGAGCGAACAAATTGGCATGAAAAGAGGACGGCATAGACCTTCTGGTCATGCCGTCCTCTTTGAATGACAAGTTGTCGCTCTGGTGCCCGCGCAGCGTCGAGCAGTTGCGGCGTTTGGTAAAACGCCGCAACAAACTAGCTCAGCATTGCATCCATCATCTCGGAGTTGACGGAGTCATCGGCAGACCACTCGCCGTCGTCGTTGCAGGTGTACTTGAAGATAACCGTGGTCTTCCTGGGCTCGGTGGCCTTGGTCACATCGACCATAACCTGACCTGCCATCTTGTACAGTTCGTCATCGGAGGGAACCGTATCAAGCGCGGCGACCTTCTCCTGATACTGGGTGGAGAAGTCCTCGACGATCTTGTTCATGGACTTGCAGGTGATGGAGACCTCGGCGGTCGCGACACCCTTGTCCTCGTCGACCGTCACGTCGCCGATCTCGTAGTCAAAGCCCTCGAGATAGGTCTTGGCATACTCCTTGGGATCGATACCCAACTGCTCGAACTCGTCGCCCGAAGCCTCCTCCAGACCAGAGAGGAAGTCGTCGCCACCGTTCTTGACCTCGTCAAACTGCGTCGTAAGATCCTCGGTGATGAGCTCCTCAACCGAAGGACCTCCACAGCCGGAAAGCACGACCACGCATGCAACCAAGACGGCCATGAGGGGCGCAAGCAGCAGCTTCTTTTTCATGTTGTTCCTCCCAATGAGCGGCACCGCGCTTCCCAGACGCGGCGCGCGTTGTAATAAGTAAGCCCATACTATCCACTTATGAACATCCTCGGCAACGCGAAGGCGCGGTCGGTTCGTTTTAGCGTCCGAACGGTTTGCAAGCCCGCCCAACGTGCAATAAAACGCTTCCCCGCGATGCAATAAAAAAAGGTGGCCGGAAAACCCGACCACCCTTGCACATCCTTTGGATGCCGCAGTTTACTTGCGGACGACCTTAACGATGGCATCACCGGCGGCGACAGCGGAGTCGGCCTCGACGGCGAGTTCGACATCGGCAAACTCGGCGGTGTTGGACACAGCAACGACGACGCAGTCCTTGTAGCCGGCAGCGGCGATCTTGGCACGGTCGATCTTGAGCATGGGCTGGCCGGCCTTCACGACGTCGTCGGCCTTGACGAAGCCCTCGAAGCCGTCGCCGTTCATGTTGACGGTATCGACGCCAACGTGCACCAGAACCTCGATGCCGCTATCGGACTGCAGGCCCACGGCGTGACCCATGGTGACGGTCACCTTGCCGTCGCAGGGAGCGTAGACCAGATCGTCCTCGGGCCACACGGCGCAGCCCTTGCCCAGGACCTCGCCGCCAAAGACGGGATCGGGCACGTCGGCCATCTTGATGACCTTGCCCTTGACGGGCGAGCACAGCACGTCGGCGCCGGCAGAAGCAGAGATGGAGGACGGAGCAGCGGCAGTCGCGGGCTCAGCCTTCTTCTTGAACATGTCAAACAGACCCATACGTTTTCTCCTCTTGATTAAGCGCAACGTTGTGCGCATGCCTACGGTGATTATAGTGCCAAATGGTTCAAATGCTAAGGTGGGGACTCGAATCGCGAGCCCATCCCAACGCTTTCCCCGGTGGCACTCATATTGTCGATTAATCCAGGCCCTCGGCACCGTTGGACTTGATGATCTTCTGGTAGGCGTAGAAGCTGTCTTTGCGGCGTCGCTCGTAGGTACCGGTGCCGTCGTCGTACTTATCGACGTGGATAAAGCCGTAGCGCTTGCGCATCTCGCCCGTGCCGGCGGAAACCAGGTCGATGGGGCCCCACCAGGTGTAGGCGATCAGGTCGACGCCGTCGGCAATGGCCTCGCCCATGGCCTTGACGTGGCTCTGCAAGTAGGCGATGCGATACGGGTCATGGATGGAGCCGTCCTCCTCGACCTCGTCGTAGGCGCCCATGCCGTTCTCGACCACCATCAGCGGAATCTCGTAGCGGGCGTAAATCTCGTTGAGGGCGATGCGCAGGCCCAGCGGATCGATCTGCCAGCCCCAATCGGTGGACTCCAGATAGGGGTTCTTGCCGCCAAAGGTCATGTTGCCCTCGGTCATCTCGTGATCCTTGTGGGTGCCCACGGTGCCGGACATGTAGTAGCTAAAGGTGTAGAAATCGACCTTGCCGTCGGCGATATCCTGCAGGTCGCCGTCCTCCATCACGAGCTCGACATCGTTCTCGGCCCAGAAGCGCTTGGCATAGAACGGATACTTGCCGCGCACCTGCACGTCGGAGCAGTACCAGTTCATGGTATTCATCTCCTGCTGCGTGGCGAACACGTCGGCCGGATCGCACGTGGCGGCATAGGAGAGGACGAAGCAGTCCATGTTGCCCATCTTAAACTGCGGATAGTGCTCGTGGGCATAGCGCACGACGCGGCCGCTGGCGACAAACTGGTGATGCAGGGCCTGCATACGGGCCTGCGGCGTGGTGTGGACCGCCGAAGCCGGGCCCTCAAAGCCCTGGATCATGCTGGTCCCAAAGAGGTTGCCCATGTCCTGGGTGCCGCAGTTGATCTCGTTGAAGGTGAGCCAGAACTTGACCTTGTCCTGATAGCGGTCGAAGACGGTCTGGCAGTACTTCTCAAAGAAGCCGATGAGCTCGCGGCTCGCCCAGCCGTTGTATTTCTCGACCAGGTGATAAGGCATCTCGTAGTGCGACAGGGTCACGAGCGGCTCGATATTGTGAGCGCGCAGGCAGTCGAAGACGCGGTCGTAAAAGGCGAGGCCGGCCTCGTTGGGCTCGGCGTCGTCGCCGTTGGGGAAGATGCGGCTCCAAGAGATGGACATGCGGAACATGTTGAAGCCCATCTCGGCGAACAGCGCGATGTCCTCCTCGTAGTGATGGTAGAAATCGATGCCGTCATGGTTGGGGTAGAAGCGGTTAGGGTCGATGTCGATCGTAATCTGGCGCGGCTCCTTGTAGCTGCCACCCAAGAAGTGGTCGTCGACCGACGGACCGCGGCCGTCAACGTTCCAAGCGCCCTCAAACTGATTGGCGGCCGTGGCGCCGCCCCAATAGAAACCCTCGGGGAATCCCATAAGTGCCTCCTCGCTCATGCGTGTTGCTGATGAAACGAGTATGCCGCCGAGTCGCTCCAGGCCAGGGCGAAGGCGCCGATTTGGACACTTCTTTTCGCAGACGCGCGCTGCAACAGCGCTGCAGCTGAAACTTTTTGACACCGAAGGAGCGAAGACAATCCGCCCCGCGCTTACCGGCGGTATGCCGCGGGGGTGCAGCCATACTTGTCGTGAAACTTACGGTAGAAGAAGCTCATGTTTTCATAGCCCACCGCATGCGCAGCCGCCCCGGCCGTGGCGCCGCCGCGCAGAAGCTCGGCCGCACGTACCAGGCGTCGCTCCTGCACAAGCTGCCTAAAGGTCTTGCCCACATGCCGCTTGAGGAGCGCCGTCGCATAATTAGGGCTCAAGCCAAACTCCGCCGCCATCCCCTCGAGGGAGCATGCAGCGAATTCGCGATCGATATAGCCAAGCATTCCCGTCACCAGGGCAGTGGGCCCCGCTGCGCCGTCCGCCGCGCCGCGCACCAGCTCGCGCTCGTAGCAATCCATGAGCTCGGCCAAAAACAGCTGAAACAGACGCAAGACGATCTCGGGACCGTTGGGGCTCGGGTCGTACAGCTCGCAGAGCATCTCCTGCATGTAGCGCCGAATCCGACGGCTCTCGCCGCAATGAAAACGGACATGGCCCCGATGGTCCGTCTCGCTGTTGAGCGCGTTGAACAAAAACCGCGAGACCGCGCTCTCGCGCGAGAGGCTCGACTCGAGACTCCGGCGCAAAAAAGAGCGTGAAACGGTCATGCTCAGCATGATGTCGTCCTCACCAAGCGCCGCCACGGCATGCGGGCAGAGGGCGTCGAGCAAAAGCACCTCGTTGCGGCCCAGCTCGAGCCTCTCCCCCGCCACCGTCTGCGGGCAGCGTCCGCGATACACATAGCTCAGCTCCACGTAATCATGCACGTGCTCGGGAACTGCATTAAAGCGCGAGTTTTTCCTTATCGTCAGGCCACGCGGCATGCCGGGCTGGGCATAGGCAAACCCTGGCTGGCCAATCTTGCGCACTGGGCATCCGTCGATTTCGACATGCTCGGTCATAATCGACCAATCAAATGCCATGCCGTCTTTATAAGCGATCTCACTGGCGCTCAGTTCGTTGAGCCTACGCTCGAGCTCGTCGATCTCCATGGCTTGCCAATCGTTGATTTGGTCATAGTTCGTCGTGATTCAGATATTAGCAGAACGCGCCGACGCGTCCATAATCTGTGCTATGCAGCAGATCGATCGAGCCAAGGAGGATCCATGACCGCGTACTATCAGCAGGTGCTCGAGGGCACATACGACAACCACGTGCTTCCGTTTTTGTGGATGAAGGGCGAGAGCCATAAGACCATTGCCGAGTATCTGGAAAAGATCGCCGGCGCCGACATCCACGAGGTCTGTCTCGAAAGCCGCCCACACCCCGATTTTTGCGGCGAGGGCTGGTGGCGCGACTTGCGCTTTGTCATTGACGAGTGCAGGCAGCTGGGCCTTAAGCTCTGGATCTTGGACGACGCGCACTTCCCCACGGGCTTTGCCAACGGCGCCGTCAAGGAGGCCGTGCCCGAGCTCCGCAAGATCGTGCTCACGCACCGCACGTTCGACATCGTGGGCCCCACGTCCGCCGCGAGCATCGCGCTCGCCAACATGCTCGACAAAACGGAGCGCTTCTACGGCGTGACATTTATGCAGGACGGCAGCCCCGTCGACGTCGCTTACCGAGTAATCGACGATGCAGACGGCAACCCCAGCCGCCTGGTCTTCGATGCACCTGCGGGCCTCACGCAGGCATGCGTGATGTTCACGAGCGGCAAGACCTCCTACAACGAGGACTACATCAATATGGTCGACCGCGCCTCGGTGGCGCAGCTCATCGATGCTGTCTACGAGCCGCATTTTGAGCATCTGGGCGATGAGTTTGGCAAGACCATCTTGGGCTTTTTCTCCGATGAGCCCGGATTTGCCAACGAGAAGGGCACCACGGGCCCCGATGGCATCTCGGACACGCTCATCGGCAAGGCCACCGCGCCCCTACCCTGGTCGGCCGAGCTTGAGCGTCGCCTGCGCGCGGCACTGGGCGAGCGCTACCTGGCCGAGCTCCCGCACCTGTGGGACCGCGAGCCGGCCGGCGCGCACGTACGCCACGTCTATATGGACATCGCGAGCACCCTCTATAAGGAGTGCTTCTGCGACCAGCTCGGAGACTGGTGCCGCGCGCGCGGCGTGCAGTACATCGGCCACGTTATCGAGGACAAGGACTGCCACGCGCGCCTGGGCGTGGGCGCCGGGCACTACTTCCGCGCCGTGGGCGGTCAGGACATGGCGGGCGTCGACATCGTGATCAACCAGCTGGTACCCGGCATGGACCGCGGCCTTCACAGCTACGGACGCGGCGTGTGGGACCTCGAGTTCTATAACTACGTGCTGCCCAAGCTGGGCTCCTCGGCAGCACACCTCGACCCCAAAAAGCAGGGGCGCTGCATGGCCGAGGTCTTTGGCGCATTTGGATGGCACGAAGGCCTACGCGAGATGAAGTGGATCGCCGATCATTTTTTGGTGCGCGGCGTCAATTGGTTTGTGCCGCATGCCTTTAGCATGGCCGCCTTCCCCGACTGGGACTGCCCGCCGCATTTCTATGCGCATGGCCAAAACCCCCAGTTTGCACACTTTGGGCAGCTTATGAGCTACATGAACCGTACGGCGAGCCTGCTGAGCGGCGGGCGCGCAACGACCCCGGTGGCGCTTCTCTACCATGCGGACGCCGAGTGGGCAGGCGAGGCGAACTTTATGCAGCATGCCGCCTCCGAGCTTATGCGCGCGCAGGTCGACTTTGACATCGTGCCGGCAGAGGCATTTGAGGACGCAGGGCGCTATGCCGTTGAAATTGCCGCAGACGGTAGCGGCTTTAGCGTGAACGGCCAGGCATACCGCTGCCTGGTGATGCCCGGAGCCGAGTTTGTCGGCGAAGCCGTGCTCGACTTTGCCGCGCGTGCCGCAGCCGCAGGTGTTGCCGTGTACGCGCTGGATGAGTTGCCGAACAAGCGCTACGACGGTGACACTGCAGGTCGCGAGGGCTTTGCCTCCCTGGATGCAGCCGCGGTCGCCGGCATCAAGCTCCTGGCGACCACCGAGCTCGCAGACACACTTGCCAACACCGGCATGCAGACCGTGGTTTGCGCCGAGCCCCAGCCCTGGCTGCGCGCACTGCGCTACGAGCGGGCGGGCGAGACCTATCTGATGCTCGTCAACGAGCATCCCAAGCAGGGTATCTCCACTCAGATTGCGCTTGCCGACGGCACACCCGTTGCAGGCGCGCGCCTCGATCTGCTCAACGGCACCGAGCCCGCCGCCTTTGACGGCACGCTCGAGCTGGCTCCCTACGAGAGCTGCATCGTGGTCCTTGGGGCTACAGGTTCCGTTGCTGTGGCAACCGCCGAAGACGAAGCCACATGCGTCGACGGGCCCTGGGCGGTTGCCTTCTCTGCCCCTGGCACCGATGCCTTTGGCGAGTCTGTTGAGCTTGCAGACCTGCACGACCTTTCCTCGGCCGAGTTCCCCGGCAAGGCCGGCACATTCCGCTACCGGGCTTCCTTTGTCCTGGGCGAAGCGGCCAGCCGCACCGTCATCGACCTTGGGGAGGTCTTTGAGACCGCAACCGTCACCCTCGACGGCAAATCCCTCGGCACACGCATCTGTCCGCCTTACCGCTTTGAGGCCGGCGCGCTTTTGGCCGGTGAGCACGCGCTTACGGTTGACATCATCAACACCCTCGACCACGCCGTCCCCGACATGTTCGGCATGACCGAGCCCTCCGATCCCAGCGGCCTCTTGGGGCCCGTACGCGTGCTCGGGTAACGCCCCGGGCACAAACGGCCCAACAAGGACAGCGCCCCTATGTTGAGCCCGCACAGCGTCGAGCGGTCCGTCGTTCATAGACCAGCGGACCAAAACTCCCAGCCAAGCCGAACGTTTTATTTATCGCTATGATTGGTTTATCGCGACGCAAACGCATAGGAGCCATATGGATATCAGGCGAAAGATCACGCAGGGCAAAAGCCTCACCCCCACCGAGCAACAACTTGGGCGAACGGCCCTCGCCATGGGCGAGGATGTGCACGGGCTTTCCATTAAGGAATTTGCCGCGTGCGCCAACGTTTCGGTCGCGAGCGTGCACCGCTTTTGCAAAAAGCTCGGCCTCGAGGGATTCAAAGACCTCAAGGTCGAGCTCATCCGCCAGGCGACCGAGGCGGGCAACCGGCGCGACGTGGACATCAACTTTCCCTTCGATGCCACCTCCACCCCTGCGCAGGTGATGGAGCGCATGGAGGGGCTCTACCAGACCACCTTGGCCGAAACGCAGGAGCTGCTCGACCCTGCACAGCTCGACCACGCCGCCAAGCTCATCATGCGCGCCGGCACCGTGGACATCTACACGGGCTCGCATAACCTGTATCCAGCGGGAATGTTCCGCGATCGCCTGCTTTCCGCCGGCAAAAGCGCGACGTGCCACGACAGCGTCGAGGCGCAGGTGCGCACGGCGCTCGCCTCGGGTCCCGACCATGTGGCAATCATCATCTCCTACAGCGGCCTTGCCCCCAACCTCAAGGAGATCTTGCCGATCCTTAGCAGTCGACATGTCCCGGTCATCGTCATCGGCACGCCGTACTGTGCCCGCATTCACCCCGGCTTTGCCGCCTATCTCACGGTAAGCGACCACGAGAGCATGACGCACCGCATCACGCAATTCGCCAGCCATATCGCCGTGCAATACGTACTCGATTCGCTCTATAGCAGCTACTTTGCCAAAGATTATGCCCGCTGCTCCGAGTTCCTAGAGCGCTCGTTTCCCTACACCCGCCTGCCCGGGCTTAAGTAGCGACGAGCGTGGATTTTCGGACACTAGCCTAACGAGCGTGGATAATCTCCCATTTTGAGCCCGCACACAGGCCAAAACCGGGAGATTATCCACGCTCATTTTGGGTCCCCCGGGAACGCATGAGGAGGGCGGATAGACAGCCGTTATTTGCGAGGCGTCAGCGACGTAAAGAGTCCGTGTTGGTTGCAGTAAAGATATATCCTGCCGCGCCCGGTAATATGGAAGCGCGGCTGCACCGATTGCTCTGGATAGAGCTTCTTAAAGCAGATGCCGTCCATAGTCGCATATGCCACAAAGCTAATGTAGTGATCCTTGGTCATGGGATGATCGAGCGTGACGTACCAATCGTCCTCGATGCGCTCGATGGAAAAGGCGTGGTCCGCGTCCGGCTCTTCGGCCTCCTGGGGAAACATCGTGGAGCCACAGCAGCTAAAGCTGCCTTCTCCGAGCGCGTGCACAACGTTTCCGCAGATAGGGCAAACGTAAAAGACGCCTTTGAGCATATTGCCTGCACGGTTGGCGTTGGCCCGAATGTCACCAGCCAAAAGCTCAGCCACGCTTATGCCGAGTCTCTGGGCCAAAGGCTCAACGAGGGAAATGTCGGGAAGGCCGCGGCCGGATTCCCACTTGCTGACGGCTTTATCGGTCACGCCAAGGCTTTCCGCCAGGACGCGCTGGGTGAGGCCGCGCTCTTCGCACAGCTGCTTGATGGCATGCGCTGCCAAAAAAGTATGGGAGGCATTGGTTTGCCGTGTCTGGTTCATGGGCTGTCCAATCAAATTGAAGAAATGGAGTGAACCGGTTCGACAGTCAGTATCCATTTGAAGGCCAGGCTCGACAACCTACGCTGCGTAGACATGCGCCAATCGAACGAGCGCGGATTTTTGGACGCTCATCCTGAGTAGTCATTTAAGAACGTCCCCAACGACCACATCAGGAGTGTCCCCAGGTGCCGGCAGAAAAGGAACGTCCCCAAGTGCCGGCCCAGCAACGCCGATGTTTTGGCAACGACAGCGAGCGGGCCGCATTTGAGACAAGGTGACGTGAAACGAAAGGGCGCTGACCTTCTGGTCGCGCCCTTGAAGTTGAACGTCAGATTGTCCAAATGCGGCCCGCGCAGCGTCGAGCAGTTACGGCGTTTGGTAAAACGCCGTAACTAACGAGCTCCGTACTGCTCGTAATAGGCGTCGATAGCGGCCTTGAGCTCGTCGTCGATGACGACTTTGCCGTCGATCTCGTGGTTGTAGAGGGTCTCGACGACCTCGGCCATGGAGACGATGCTCGCGACGGGGAAACCGTACTTGGCCTCGATCTCCTTCTGCGCGGTGGTCACGCCACCCTTGCCGACCTCCATGCGGTTGAGGGACACGATGAGGCCCTTGATCTCGACATCGGCAGCAGCCTTGACCTTGGGATAGGTCTCGTCGATGGACTTACCGCTGGTGGTGACGTCCTCGACCATGACCACGCGGTCGCCGTCCTGGGGCTCGTAGCCCAGCAGGTTGCCCTTGTCGGCGCCGTGGTCCTTGGCCTCCTTGCGATCGCAGCAGTACTTGACCTCCTTGCCGTACAGCTCGTGGTAGGCAATTGCGGTCACGACGGCCAGCGGAATACCCTTGTAGGCCGGTCCAAACAGCACGTCAAAGTCGTCGCCAAAGTTATCGTGGATGGCCTGGGCGTAATACTCGCCCAGCTTCTTGAGCTGATAGCCCGTCACATAGGCGCCGGCGTTCATAAAGAACGGGGACTGACGGCCGCTCTTGAGCGTAAAGCTGCCGAATTTAAGAACGTCGGACTCAACCATGAACTTGATGAACTCTTGCTTGTAAGCCTCCATGCGGGCTCCTCTCGTAATCGCGTACGTGCCTTCCAGTTTAGCGCAGGCAGGGCGCGTTGCGGGCGCGCTTTGGGGCCTCGGCATTCTGTAAAGGCTTTGTCAGGGGCAATGGTTTTCCAAACAAAGGGGTTGACACGACAAACCCCCTCATCAAGAATACGGGCGGATTGTAACGGGTACGTGATACCTGAAGCGCATCGCGCCCGGCCTTAAGGAGGTGTGCCATGGAAGGCAGTCATAGTCGAAAAACCTGCATGTCGCCCTCGGCACGCCGCGAGGATTCCGCACACGCATAAGCGCCAACAGCCGACCGTCAAAACCACCACAAAGGTGCCCGTCCCCTTTGTGGTAGCTCGCGAGCATGACGTGAGCGACATCTAGGTTTTTTGAAGCACATACGACACGTACGCTAACTCCCTTCAACAAGGAGGACCCTATGCTGATGCTCAAAACCGCCACGGTACTCGAAGCTATCTCCAAGCGCCGCCGCACGGCGCGCCCTGCCGCTCACGCCGGCCTGTCCAAGAACACCATATTCGCCGCCACCCATAGCGCCGAGGACGCCCTCGTGCTGCTCGACGCCACGGCTGGCGGACTCACCGCCGAGCACGCCGCCGAGCGCCTGAGCGCAGTCGGCCCCAACACCATCGAGGCGCCGACCAAGACGCTCGCCCGCCGCATCGCCGACGCATTCATCGATCCCTTCGCCGGCATCCTCGCCGCGCTCGCACTGGTCTCGCTCTATATCGACGTGCTCGCCGTGCCCGAGCCGCAGCGCGACCCCTCCACGGTCATCGTCATCGGCATCATGCTGCTGGTATCGGGCGGCATGAAGTTTATCCAGGAAGCCCGCAGCGGCAATGCGGCCGAGGCCCTCAAGGACCTGGTCTCCAGCACCTGCTGCGCTCTGCGCGACGGCGAGCGCCTCGAGATCCCCTTCGACGAGCTCGTCCCCGGCGATGTGATCCGCCTCTCTGCCGGCGATATGGTGCCGGCCGACGCCCGTATCATCACCGCGCGCGATCTGTTTGTGATCGAGTCCGCACTCACCGGCGAGAGCAACGCCGTCGAGAAGACCGCTTCCGCCGCGGTCGTCGAGGGTGCCAACGGCTCCGCGCTGCCACTCTCCGCCTGCAAGAACATCGTCTTTACCGGCACCTCCGTGCAAAACGGCACCGCCATGGCGCTTGTCGTTGCCACCGGCTCGGACACCTACCTGGGCGGCATCGCCAAGATGCTCAACGGGCACGGCGAGAAGAGCGCGTTTGACCGCGGCGTCTCGAGCGTCTCCATGCTGCTCGTACGCCTCATGCTCGTTATGGCGCCGGCCGTCTTTGCCATCAACGCCGCCACCAAGGGCAACGTCATCGACGCGCTGCTATTCGCCACGAGCGTGGCCGTGGGCATCACGCCGCAGATGCTTCCCGTCATCGTGACCACGAGCCTGTCGCAGGGCGCCAAGGACCTCGCCCGTCGCCAGGTTATCGTCAAGGAACTGCCGGCGATCCAAAACCTCGGCGCGATGGACGTCCTGTGCTGCGACAAGACCGGCACCCTCACCGAAGACCGCATCGTGCTCGAGCGCTACCTCAACACCGACGGCAACGAGGACGTGCGCGTACTGCGCCATGCGTTTTTGAACAGCTTCTTCCAGACCGGCCTCAAGAACCTTATCGACCTGGCCGTCATCGACCGCGCCGACGTGACGCCCTCGGCCACAGCACCCGGCTCCATGCTGGGCCAGAGCCTGCGCGACCGCTATACCAAGATCGACGAGGTGCCCTTCGATTTCTCGCGCCGTCACCTGAGCGTCGTTGTCGCCGACGCCCAGGGCAAAACCCAGATGGTTACCAAGGGAGCTGCCGAGGAAATGCTCGAGATCTGCTCCTTTATCGAGGTCGATGGCGCCGCCCAGCCGCTCACCGAAGACAAGCTCGCCCAGATTCGCAAGCAGGTCGCCGGGCTCAACGCCGAGGGCCTGCGCGTGATTGCCGTGGCGCAGAAGACCAATCCGCGCTGCGTGGGCGAGTTTGGCATCGCTGACGAGTGCGACATGGTGCTGATGGGCTTTTTGGCCTTCCTCGATCCGCCCAAAGCAAGTGCCGCGGGCGCCGTCGCTACCCTCGAAGCCAAGGGCGTGGCGGTCAAGGTTCTGACCGGCGACAACGACCGTGTCGCCGCCACCGTTTGCGAGCAGATCGGCATCGACGCGAGCAACGTCTTGCTCGGCTCCGAGATCGATGCGCTCGACGACGCCGAGCTTGCCGAACGCGCCGAGAACACCCACCTCTTCGCCAAGCTCTCGCCGCTGCAGAAGGCGCGTCTGGTGCGCGTCATGCGTGAGCTGCTCGACCACACCGTGGGCTTTATGGGCGACGGCATCAACGACGCCGCCGCCATGCGTGCGAGCGACTGCGGCATCTCGGTCGATTCGGCCGTCGACATCGCCAAGGAATCCGCCGATATCATCTTGCTCCAGAAAGACCTGGGCGTGCTCGAGCGCGGCATCATCGAAGGCCGCCGCACCTACGGCAACCTGCTCAAGTACCTCAAGACCACGGTGAGCTCCAACTTTGGCAACGTGCTATCCGTGACCGTCGCGAGCCTGTTCTTGCCATTCTTGCCCATGAGCGCTCTGCAGTTGGTGCTGCTGTCGCTGGTCTACGAGATCGTGTGCATCGCGCTGCCGTGGGACACCGTCGACGACGCCTGGACTGCCCGTCCGCGTGCTTGGGACGCCGCGTCCATCAAGGGCTTTATGCTCGAGCTGGGCCCCGTGAGCTCACTGTTTGATATCGCGACTTTCGCCGCGCTCTTCTTTGTGGTGTGCCCCGCCGCCGTGGGCGCAAGCTGGGCAGAGCTTGCCGCTATAGGCGACGTCGCAGGCATGGCGGCCTTTACGGCGCTCTTCCAGAGCGGTTGGTTTGTCGAGTCCATGTGGTCGCAGACGCTCGTGATCCACATGCTGCGCTCCCCGCGCCTGCCGAGCGCGCGCGACCACGCCGCGCCGGCACTGTGCGCTCTCACCGTGCTGGGTCTGGTACTCGTCACCTGGCTGCCGGCAAGCCCCATCGCCGATGCGCTAGACCTCATGCCGCTGCCGCCGAGCTTCTTCGCGCTGCTCGTCAGCATCGTCGCCGCCTACATCGCACTCACCCAGCTGGCCAAGCGCCGCTACATCGCCCGCCACGGCGAACTGCTGTAACTCCACAGGCGCTCCCGTCAAAACCACCACAAAGGTGCCTGTCCCCTTTGTGGTGGTTCGCGCTGGCAGTGGCTGCCCAAAACAGCTAAAAAAGCCCCGTCCCAAATGGGCTAGTCCTTGGGCGCCCAGGACCAGAAAAAGTTGATGAGGGCCACACGTGAGGAGGCGCCGGTCTTTTTGTTGATCGAGGCGATATGACGGTAAAGCGTGGAGCGCGAAAGGAAGAGCGTTGCGGCGATGTCTTGAACACTCTCGCGCGATGCGACCAAGGCCTCCAAAATATCGCGCTCGCGCTGCGTAAGCTCAAAGGCGACGGCGAAGGTATCGAGACGCTCGTCGAGTGTGGACTCCGGCACCTCTGCGGGGGCGGGCTCGCTCTGGGCGGATACGGGATCCGTGCCAAGGTCGCTAGCAGCAAACGCCAGGTCGCCGCGCACTTCAACGTCATAGACCTGATGCCCAGACTGTCCCAGCAGCGAGATCGCAATGCCCACAAGCAGTACAAGCCCCACGCCCACTGCCAACAGCACGTTCTGGCTCGAGACAATCGCCACCGCCGGTGCCGTCACGAGCATCGCGCAAACGTTATTGATGACGCGGCCCATGCACGGCCACAGATACGACCAATGCGCATACACCGAAATGGCGGCAAACTTCGCCGTGAAAAACACCACGAAGAAGCCCGCACCCAGATAGAAGATGACGGTGGCGGCAAGTATGTTGGCGCCGTTGGCATCGGTGATAAGCACAGCGAATGAGAGCGTGGACAACATGGCGGCGCAGGTCATGATGATGTTCATACACGAGCGCCCGCGCAGGTCAAATAGGGCGCCGGCGAGCAGAGCGCTCACGCCCATCAGCAAGCGCGACCAATCGCCCAAGTCAACGGACCCGGCGGCGTGCGAGATCGTGAGCCCCGCATTGAGGGCGGCAAACACCCCGGTAAGGCAGGCGGTTGCAATCGTCAGACGCACCACGGCGCGCCGAAAAGCCGCCGTTGACTCGGGATCGTTTCGCCATTTGGCGCCAAACTCCGATGCATCCACCGAAAGCTCGGAGATATCGGGGTCAGGCCCAAACTCAGATTCGCCGCGCAGCTTGGCACGGCGGACGCCGTGGAGGAGCGCCACCTGCGCGACCGCACAGGCAACAAAAACAAACTGCTGCGGAATCCCCGCGGGTATCACCATGTGGCTGAACACCTGAAGCAGGACGCCCAGAGCATATGAAAGCGCCGCCGCGCGCGCCAAGTACGGCGTCCGCGCAAAGCGCCGCGCAAAGTTGGCGTGAGCGGTCGATCCGCAGTAGCCCAGCGTGCAACACGCCATCAAACCGCCGGCAATTACCACCTCAAACCGAACCGCCATAATCATCAGCAGCAATGCCGACACCAGCAGCACGCCCGTGATGTCGCTCGTCGTATCGATCGCGCGGGGGCGGCGATAGTACAGAATAGGACGCACAAAAAAGCCGATTACGCTCGCACCGACGATGAGGGTCTCGTAGGTAGCAACCTCGCTCGGCGGCACAAACTCGGCCACGCGCATGTCGAAGAGGTACTCGCCAGCCAAAAACGTAAAATAGAACAGCGCCAGGCATATAATCTCCCGAATGCCCCAACGCAAATACGCTGTTGTGTCTCCCATACCTTTCATGAATACCCCCCCCCCGCAGTCGCTTAATGGCCTGCAAACTCATTCTATTAGAGAACCAGTCCTAATATCGAACCTATCCTCAAAATGTCGCTAATTTGACCCCAACAGCCCACGGCGTAAACCGATTTTGAGCCGCAAGGCCCAGAAGGGGCGCGCACGGCTTGCAGCTCGGCAAGGAGTGTCCCCAACTGCCACTCATTTAAGTACGTCCCCAATGAGTGCAAGCGCCGCAAGTGCCAATCAAATGACGAGAGCGGATAATCTCCCACTTTAAGCCTGTATGCAGGCCAAAAACGGGAGATTATCCACTCTCATTCTGTGGGTAGCCATTGGGGACGTTCTTAAACGACTAGTCAAACAAGAACGTCCCCAATGATTATGTCCAATGCGCTACACCAGGCGCATGGCCTCCTGGACAGCACCGTAAAGGTTGGCGTCGTTGCCGAGCTCGGCCGCCTTTATCTGCGGCACAGGAATGCCGGCAAGGGTCCCTTCGTAACTCGAGAGGGCCAGCGGCATCTGCGCACGCAGGGCATCGACGAGCTCGGGATGGCACGAGATGCCGCCTGCGATCACAAAGACCTCGGGGTCGAGCACGGCCTGCAGGTTGATGAGCTGTCCGTCAAATGCGCGAGCGTAGCGGTCGAGCGCGCGCTGCCCCGCCATGTCGCCATCCGCGATCCACTCAAAGACGCGGCGGCCGTCCACCGGAGAATCCGCAGGCAGGCCCTTCTCGGCAACGGCGGCATCGCGGAGCGCACGCCAACCGCCCGAACCCGCAAAGGAGTTTTCCATGCTCGCAGCAGTCGTGACATCGTTGCGCAAGAAGCTAAACTCGCCTGCAAAGCAGTGCGCGCCGCGCAGGACCTTGCCGTCGATGACGATACCGCCGCCGATGCCCGTGCCGATAGCGAGCACCACGCCAAAACGCGTCCCGCGCAGAGCGCCAGCCGCATACTCACCGAGTGCACAGCACCTACCGTCGTTATTGACGGCAATCGGCACCCCCAGAGCCTCGCGCATGAGCTTTCCGAGCGGACAGCCATCCATAAACGTGAGCGCACCACCGCGATGGATCGTTCCTGTGACATCTCCCTCGTAGATGCCGCCGGGCGCACTCACGCCCACGGCGCTCACGCGCTCGCGATACGGCTCGACGAGCGAGATCAGCGCCGCGACCGTCTCATCAGCCGTGGTAAAGCCCGTCGGCAGGCTTCCGCGCTCGCGGATGGAAAAATCCTCGCCCAGCACAGCCCATTTAACGGCCGTACCGCCCACATCGATTCCAAAAAACTCCTGCATGTTCACTCCTTACAAGCGTAGCCCCGGACGCGCATCGCCGCGACCATCACAGGGGCCACCCCCCTGCGATGGTCGTGCAGCAAGTCACACCCGGAGCCGATTATCTCTGTTTTACGCCTCTAATTTGGTCAGGCGAAGCATCATATACTGCTTACTTGGGAGATCGATGCGGAACTTGCCCTCAAAGGTTCCGGGAAGCTCCTCCTCCGTCATGCCTCATGTGTCCACGACACGCACCTTGTATCGAGCGCCCGCCTCGCCCACAAACTCACGAGACCACTCATTTAAGTACGTCCCCAATGAGTACCCAATGAGTAAACAAAGAGTGCGACGGAATGGCTCCCCTTGGCAGCTTAAAGCCGTCATGCAGGAACCATTCCGTCGCAGCCTAATGAAAGGGACTGGGTTGTAAATGTTGGAGAAGAGCCGTTAGCGCCCGGGGGCCAGGATCACCAGCGCGTCGTGCTCAAAGGGATGCTGAGCCACGCGCACGGTGCCGTCACCGTTGTCGCGAACGGGCAGCTTGGCAATGCGCCTGTCCTCCATGTCGAGAACCGTCGCCGTCCAGCCGCGCGCACCGTCGAGCTTAAACTTGAGCGCCGTGGTGCGCGGCAGGTACGTGACGACGCGATCGCCAACGCGCGCCACACGGATGGCCTCGCGCGCGTCATCGAGCAGCTCCTGCGCCGGAACCACGGCAAGCGCATCGTCACCGGCAGTAGCGCCTAGGCTGGCAAGCACATGCTCGATCGCGCCAAAGTCCCACACACCCGCAAACTGCAGGCACTCTTGCCAGCGGAAGGGCATGTCAAAGCCCTCGCCCAGGACCGAACCCTGGCTGCGCGATGTCTGCCAGTTCCACACGCCGTGCGCGCCGTAGGTCACGCCGGCACTAGCGCCGGCAAGAATCGACGACCATACGCTCGCGCGGCAATCCTGCGCGGTAAAACGCCAGTACACGTTGCGCGACGCGCCCATCTGCTCGTAGCAAGGCTCGGAGTTGACCATCGGCTTTTTGGGATAGTTGGCGATAAAGTCCTGCGGCAAGCGCCAAGCCTCGGGCTGACCCTCGTAGTTGTGGCCAGGCTGGAACATGTAAAAGTCCAGACGATCCAGATACTGCGCCGGAATGGTGCGATTGCCGCGGTTGATGTGCATGGTGCGCAGCGCCTCGGGCGCACGCTTGACGACCTCGTCGAGCGCGTCCTCGTAATAGGCAATCGCCTCGTCACCGGCAAAGTCGGTATCACCCGTCACCACGTAGACAGGGTCGAACTCGCCCAGGTTCTCGACAACGCGGGCAACGTGGGCGCGAACCTCCTCACGCGGCATAACCTCGGCGCCGCAACGCTCGGCGATCTTGGCGCCCCAGGTACCGGGCACGTAATTGCACCACATGAGCACGAGCGCCGGACGAATGCCGTGCTCGACGGCAGCACGGCACATGGCGGCGGCACGATCCCAGTACGCCTGGTTGGGACGGGACCAATCAAAGTGCACGCCGTCCTCGCTGGCATAGGGCCAAATGCCCAGGTCGGGACAGCAGCGATCCCACTGCGGCAGCGTGTTGATCTGCAGTGCGTTCATGCCCTGCTCGGCACGGCGGGTCAGGTAGTAATCCCAGTCGTTCTCGGCGATGCTCGTAAATGCGCTCCAGCACGTATCGGCAAACCAGAAGAACGGTTTGCCCTCGCACAAAAAGCCATCCTGGCGACCGTTGACGGTCAGCTTTCCCAAACTCATCTGCATGTCCTTTCGTTTGATAAAGGATTTGCGAACCGCCGAGGGCTTTCGCGGTAACCCCGCGCAAAAGCCCCCGCCGCTTTGCAAACCCTCGCGGGCGAATCCCATCCGCCCCCCATCAGTCTACCTTGCAAGAAGGGCCCCGCCGGGCTTACGCCTGACGGGGCCCTGTCGTGTAGGTGAGGTCATATGTGACCGAACGGTTTGGCCTTAGGCCTCCATCTCGGCGAGTTCCTCCTTGGAGAAGCCGCAGGCAAAGACGACGGCAGCGGCGATGACAAAGGAGATTGCCATACCAACGATAGCCCAGACGGTGTTCATCTGGCCACCCTGCAGGTAGTTGGTGAAGACCAGGAAGTTGGAGGCACCGCCTGCGAGGTAGTAGGTAACACCCATGAGGCCGGAGAACACAGCGCCGATAGCACCGCCGATGAACATGCCAAACATGGTGCGACGGAAGCGCATGAGGATGCCGAAGAGCGCGGGCTCGGTGACGCCGCCGGCGATGGCGGAGATGACGTAACCGATGGCGAGAGACTTCTCGTCGGGGTTCTTCATCTTGAGGAAGGCACCGAAGGCGCAGCCCCAGACAGCGGCCATAGCGCAGTTGGTGGAAACGAAGACGAAGGGATCGTAACCGGCAGCGATGATCTGAACCTGGGCGAGCAGGATGACGGGCATGTGCATGCCGCAGACCACGAAGAGCTGCCAGAAGGCGCCGAGGATGGCCATGACGATCAGGATGCCGATGCCGCCAAGGTCAGCAAGGCCGAAGAGGGCGTTGGCGATCAGCGTACCGATCTCGTTGCCGATCGGAGCGAGGACGATGAAGGCAATGGGGATCGTGACGATCATGGTGCAGAACGGCGTGAAGACCGTGGAGAGCACGTCGGGCATGACCTTCTTAAAGAACTTCTCGACGAAGTAGAGGACAGGCACCGAAAGGATGATCGGCAGGACGGACTGCTGATAGTTGGCAGCAGCGATCTGGATGCCGTAGACGGAGATGATGCCGCCGCCCTCCTGGGTGGCGACGCTCACCACGGAAGGAGCCATGAGGGCGCCACCGAGCAGCATGCCGAGCACCGGGCTGGCGCCGAGCTTCTTAGCCGCGGCATAACCCAGGTAGATGGGGATAAAGGTGAACGTGGCCTCGTACAGCGTGGTGTAGAGGAACGTATAGGTCGGGTCGTCGGCCGAGAGCACACCGAGCATGGTGGGGCCGAGGACGGCCGCGATGGTACGGAACAGACCGCCGGCCATGAGCAGCGGGATGAGCTGGATCATGGAGCCCGACAGATAGTCGAGGATGATATTGGGCAGGTTCTTGAGCTCGAACTTCTCCTTGGGAGCATCGAGGTTCTCGTTGACGGCCTCACCCTGCTTGACACCGGAGATGGCGACGAACTCGGCGAGCACCTTGGGCACGTTCTGGCCGATGATGACCTGGAGCTGGCTGCCGGCAAACTGGCAACCCAGAACACCCTTGACCTTCTTGATCTTCTCCACGTCGGCCTTGCTGTTATCCTTGAGCGTCAGACGCAGGCGCGTCATGCAGTTGGTGGCAACGGAAACATTCTCCGCACCGCCCACGAGCTCGAGGACATCGGTGGCAATCTGCTTGTTATCTACTGCCATGGGACCCCTCCCCATATCTTCGTGTGCCAGCCCCCTTGGGCTTAGGCACGCCTTTGGCCCGGCGACTATAACCCCTTACGGTTGCCGGACCCTTGGATACGCTTTTGTAAACAAGGTGTTTACTGAACGTTTACGGGCTTTAGTTTACACGGAGCGCCGAATTTATGGCAATTTTGCCGTCTACAGTCCGGTGAACGGTAGGAAATCGGGGGTGAACGTATTTGAATGGCGGGAGATGGTCTCTTTGACCCTCTATTGATATATAGCCATTTACGTGGGATTTTATTTTGATGAACACCTCACTGATCTGTTAACTCATCAACAGAATCCCTGCTAGAAGCTAGTAAACATACGTTTAGTAGTTCACGACGTGTTCAATTTTGCCGTTTACCGAGTTCATCTGGTTATTCTTCAATTCTAGATTACACTAAACATGTTTAGTTTGTATTGCCGCAGATGCCAGGCATTCGCGGCGCAAGGGAGGCAGCTCATGGAACTCAAATTGTGTACCTACGCAACCGTCACCACCTTGGGCGACTTTGGCCCCTGGATCAGCAAGGTCGTACTCGACCTGCCCTGCACCGTGCGCGCCAACGACATCGACGCGAACACCTTCCATATATATGTAGAGCGTCACGAGCGCTCGGGCGATGTTCTGATGCGCAAGGAACGCGGCGCCGACCATGCCGCGCCCTCCGTGGGTTACATCGACATTCTCGCCGCATATCCGTGCGACGAGAACGGACGTAAGCTCGCCGTGGGCACCCATGTGGCGCTCGAGGTCGCCGAGCAGCGCCTGACCAAAAAGATCGAAGGCGGCGTCATGGGCTCGCGCATGCTCGATGACCAGTTGCACATCACGCAGCTCGCGGCTCTTCCCGGCAACGACGGCGACGATCCCACCTGCGGCCTGGTCTTCGACACCTGCCGTGGCGATATCTGCCCTGCGCTCAAAGGCTGGAGCAACGACACGCAAAAGACCGCCGTCGACGGTATCGCGCTCGAATACGGCTTCTTTGAGCCCAGCTTTAAGGCCGAGGACTCGGCATGCTTCAACCCCTTTGCGCCCGAGGCCACGGCCGTGCCCCAAAGGGCACCGCTCGTGGTGTATCTGCACGGCGCCGGCGAGGGCAAGGGCGCCACGCAAGGCGAAGGCGCTACGCGCGCCTATATCGGCAACCGCGTGACGGCCATTAGCCAGGCGCAGATCCAGCGCTACTTTGGCGGCTTTGCCTGGGTGCTCGTGCCGCAGTCGCCCACGTTTTGGATGGACAACGGCGTCGAACAACTCGGTCGCTCCAACCAGAGCATCTACTCCTCCGTGCTCAAGGCGCTTATCGACGAGTTTGTCGCCGAGCATGCCGACCGCATCGACACCGACCGCATCGTGGTCGCCGGTCTTTCCAACGGCGGCTTTATGACCCTGCGCCTGTGCGCCGACTACCCCGATTTCTTCGCCGCGGGCCTTCCCTGCTGCGCCCCGTGGTACAACGCCACGGACGAGGACGTGGCCGCGCTCGCCAAGACGCCGCTGTGGTTTACGCACTCCAAGGGCGACGAGCTTGTGTCACCGCAACAGACCGTGCTGCCGCTGTTCGCGCGCCTGCGCGGTGCCGGCGCCAACGTGCATCTCACCTACTTTAGCCATGTCGAGGACCTGACCGGCGTGTATCGCGAGGCCGACGGCTCGGCCAAGAAGACGTTCAACCACGGCGTGTGGATCCACCAATTCAACGACCTGTGTTATCAAGACTTCGACGGGGGCAACGTACTCATCGACGGCGAGCCGGTGGGCTGCTGGGAGTGGTCGGCCAGGGTCGACCGCTAAGCCCTCCCATCGCGGGGACCGGGGTTTAGTCTTGCAAACGTCCTCGGGCATGCATGGGCTGGCGCTTTGCGCTTCGCGCTGCGCCTGCCCATGCCCCCTGCGGAATGTTTGCAAGACTAAACCCCGGTCTCCGCTGCGTTGACGTTGCTGTGACCCTGGCCGGCCGCTTCTAGCGGGCCGCCGGGTCGGTGGCGATGGGGGCATGGGTCCCGTCTTGCCTTGCGCGTAACTGGCTGAATTGATTTTGATTGGAGCTGTTCCTATGTCCCAGAAGTTGACTCGGGTGATTGTTACCACTGATATGGAAGTCGATGATATGAACTCGCTTGTTCATTTGGCTCTGTATCTCAACTTGCTTGATGTTCAGGCTGTGGTGTATACGGCTTCGCAGTATCACTTTCTTGGGGATGGGGTTCATACGCTCGGCGAGGTGAATTCGCATTGGCGGACCAAAGGGCGGCGCTCTTATGAGTGGGCTGTTGTGCCTCATGAGCCCGATCCGCTGGCTGGCGAGCTTCGTGAGTATCGGCCGTTTCCCGAGCATTGGATTGAGAGTCTCTGGAGTAATGAATATACCCAGGCTTGGCCGCAGTTGCAGGCAAATGCGGACGCCGCCGGTGAACCGCCGTTTCCCACGCCTGCCCAGATGATCGAGCGTACGTTTGTGGGAAATGTTGCTTTTGAGGGTGATGTGCGCGAGGAGACTGAAGGGTCTCACGTCATCGCCGATGCCATCATGGACGATGACCCGCGCACGCTGTGGCTGCTCAGCTGGGGTGGTATGAATACGATCGTTCGCGCCCTCATGAGTATTGCCGAGCGTTATCGCGCCACACCCGAGTGGCCCGCCGTACAGCAGCGGGTCTATCAGAAGGTGCGCGTGATGGGCGTTGCCGATGGTGTGGGGCAGGATAACTCGTGGCTCGACCATGGGCGCGAGCTCTTTCCCGAGCTCATCTTTTGGCGTACGCCCTATATGTATGGCAACTATTTCGACGCCAAAACAGCTCAGCCCGATACGCTGCCGCTGTTTAAGGCTCCTTGGCCTGAGCGGAATCTCACGCAGGGCAACGGACCCCTCATGGCACGCTATATGCTCTATGGCGATGGTAAGGTCTACGAAAACGAGCCTGAGCGCTTTCAGTTTGGCAAGCATGCCCGCCTGGATTGGGGCCTGGAAGGCATGCCCGCGGTACAGTTTGAGCGCGGCGACTTTATGGCCGAAGGCGACAGCATGACCTATATTCCGCTGCTTCCGTTTGGCCTGCGCGGTATCGACGACCGCGACTTCGATACGCTGCTCGGCCGCATGTTTCTTGATGGACACCCCGATGCGAACGCGCCCACCGGTTTTGCCGCCCTCGGCACGCCCCCAGACGACAATCTCAATCCCTATCTGCGTGCCTATCAGGAAGACTTTGCCGCCCGCGCGCAATGGTGCGCCCATGATCCGGCCATCTGCTCGCATCCGGCGCATGTTGTCGAGGTCACGGCCGACCGCAGCGCCGCAGCCGGCGAGCGCATCGACCTTGCGGCGACCATCGTCGACCCCGACGGCAGGGGCTTCGATGCGCATTGGGATGTCGCCGTAGACCCGTCGAGCTATGCAGGCGTCCAGGATCTGTCGCTGTGGCAAGAATGCACGGAGGATGCCACTTTCATCGTGCCCGCCGACGCACGACCCGGCGACCGCTTTGTGCTCACCCTCACCGTGCAGACGCGCGCCGAGTGCCCCTGCACCCGCTACGCCCAGGTCGCCGTGACCGTGGCGTAGCAAGGGCGACGCCCACATTCGGCAGCCGCCGCATTCGACAAAGAGTGTCCCCAGGCGCCAAACGAGCGAGGATTTTTGGACACCCAAATGACGAGAGTGGATAATCTCCCACTTTGAGCCTGCACATAGGCCAAAAATGGGAGATTATCCACTCTCGTTCTGCGAGCACTCATTGGGGACGTACTTAAATGAGTAGTTTCACTCATTTAAGTACGTCCCCAATGAGTAGGAAAAATGGGCCATGTGTCCCAGTTGTGGAGACTCGTTGAGCCGTCTGGGTATCGTGAAAGGCTGCGCACTCCCCCATCATCAAAAGTGACACACGCTACCAGTTGATGGGAGGCAGCCATGGGCTTCTTTGACAAGATGTTCGAGAAGAAAGAGTGCGCGATTTGCGGTACCGAGCTGGGACTTCTAGGTAAGACAAAAATCAATGAAGGCTACCTGTGCAAAGAGTGCGCCGGCAAGCTCTCCCCCTACTTTCACGGCTATCGCTCCAGCACCGCGGACGATATCCGCGAGCAGATCGCCTACCGCGAGGCCAATGCCGAGCGCTTGGCGTCGTTCAACCCCACGCGCACGCTTTCTGCCGGGCGCACCAACATCATGCTCGATGAGGACGCGGGCCTGCTGATCATTACCTCGCAGAGCCGCTGGCGCGACGCCAATCCCGACATCATCGAGTTCTCGCAGGTACTCGGCTGCGATATGGATATCGACGAGCATCGCACCGAAATCTATCGCGAGACCAAGGACGGCGAGCGCGAGAGCTACAATCCGCCGCGCTACGACCTGGATTACGACTTTAATCTGACCATTCACGTCAACACGCCGTACTTTACCGAGATCAACCTGCGCGTGAACGACTCCACCATCGATCAGCGCGGCTCCATCGAATACCGCGAGGCCAAGCGCCAGGCAACCGAGGTCCGCGACGCGCTGGTGCAGCTGCGCCAGGAGACGCGCGACAGCGTCGTGGCCGCCAAGGCCCCCAAGACCGCGGTGACCTGCCCCTTCTGCGGAGCCACCACCATTCCCGATGCCAGTGGGCGCTGCGAATACTGCGGCGGCGCCATCGGCGCATAGCCTCCGGCACGGAAAGGACCGATCATGGCCTTCGAGAGCGTCAACTATCAGTGCCCTGCCTGCGGTGGTCCCCTGCATTTTGCCAGCGCCGAGCAAAAGCTTGTCTGCGACTACTGTGACTCACGCTTTGAAGTCGAAGAAGTCGAGGCCCTCTATCGCGAGCGCCAGGACAAGGCAGATGCCAAAGCCGATGCCGCAGCCGCAGCTCCCAAACCTGCTGCCGACGATGCCGTGCAGGAGCTCGCCCAAAACGCCGGCTACATCTGCTCGTCGTGCGGCGCCGAGCTCGTGTCCGACGGCACCGTCGCCGTCACCACCTGCCCGTACTGCGGCAACTCCGCCGTGGCGCCCGGCCAGCTCTCTGGCGACTTCTCGCCCGACCTGGTGATTCCGTTTAAGCTCGGGCGCGACGACGTCACGGCCGCACTCAAGGGACACTACAAGGGCAAGATCTTGCTGCCCAAGAGCTTTGTCACCGGCAACCACATCGACGAGGTCCAAGGTGTCTACGTGCCGTTTTGGCTCTACGGCGCCCGCGTGGACGGCGAAGTGTACTTTGACGCGACCAACGAGACCGTGACCGAGGAATCCGACCGCACCGTCACGACCACCGACCACTACGATGCCTATCGCAAGGGCAATATCTCGTTTAAGCGCGTGCCCGTCGACGGATCGTCCAAGATGCCCGACGGCCACATGGACGCCATCGAGCCGTTTGACTACGACGCGCTGCGTCCGTTCTCGGTCGCATATATGCCCGGCTACATCGCCAACCGTTACGACGAGGACTGCGAGACCTGCAAGGCGCGCGCCGAGCGCCGTATGGAAGAAAGCACGATCTCGGCCCTGCGCGAGACTGTCGTCGACGAATACGACGATGCCACGGTCGAAAGCAAGCAGCTCGACTACACCTGGGAAGACAGCGACTACGCCCTGTTCCCCGTCTGGATGCTCTCCACCTCGTGGAACGGCAAGAGCTACCTGTTTGCCATGAACGGCCAGACCGGCCGCTTGGTCGGCGAGCTCCCCTGCTCCAAGCCCAAGCTCGCTATTGCCTCGGTGCTGTTCTTTGTGATCGGATTTATCCTCTCCCAGATTCTCTTTATGGGTGAGAACGCCTTCGATCCGGATTACCTCGCCTTTGATATCGAGGGCATCCTCATCAACATCGTCGCGCCGCTGATCATCGTGATTATCGGAGACGTGCTACTGGTAGGCCAGCTCAAGACGGCCAACGAGGCCACCCACGCCGACGAGTACTGCGGCGAGCTCGACCTGACCGAGAAGCACGACACCTTCAACCACACCGAGACCACCGTTGTCATGAAAGACGACAAGGACGACTAAGCAATCCGACCAATACCACCCGGCCTTTGACGAGAAAGGAAGATCACCATGGGACTCTTGAAAGCTGGATTGGGTGCTGCCGGCGGCGTCATGGCCGACCAGTGGAAGGAATTTATCTATTGCGAATCGATGCCTGCTGACGTCATGGCCTGCAAGGGCAGCAAACGCACCGGTGGCCGCAGCTCCAACACGCGCGGCGAGGACAACGTCATCTCCAACGGCTCGGTCATCGCCGTCAACGACGGCCAGGGCATGCTCGTGGTGCAAAACGGCAAGATCATCGAAGTCGCACTGGAGCCCGGTGAGTTCGTCTTCGATACCGGCAGCGAGCCGAGCGTCTTTAGCGGCAACCTGGGCGATTCCATCAAGGAGACCTTCGCCAATATCGGCAGCCGCTTTACCTTTGGCGGCGACGCGGGCAAGGACCAGCGCGTCTACTTCATCAACACCAAGGAGATCATCGGCAACAAGTACGGCACCGCCTCGCCCGTGCCCTTCCGCGTGGTCGATAACAACATTGGCCTGGACGTCGACATCTCCGTGCGCTGCAACGGCGAGTACTCGTACCGCATCACCAACCCGCTGCTGTTCTACACCAACGTGTGCGGCAACGTGACCGATAGCTACACGCGCGACAAGATCGACAGCCAGCTTAAATCCGAGCTGCTCACCGCCCTGCAGCCCGCCTTTGCCAAGATCTCGGAAATGGGCATCCGCTACAGCGCCATCCCCGGCCACACCACCGAGCTCGCCCGCGCGCTCAACGAGGTCCTCTCTGCCGACTGGCGTGACCTGCGCGGCGTCGAGATCGTGAGCTTTGGCGTCAACTCCATCGCTGCCTCGCAAGAGGACGAGCAGATGATCAAGGACCTGCAGAAAGCCGCCGTCATGCGCGATCCCACTATGGCGGCAGCCAACATTGCCAGCGCCCAGAGCGACGCAATGCGCGCGGCAGCCGCCAATCCCAACGGCGCGATGGCAGGCTTTATGGGCATGGCAGGTGGCATGGGCGGCATGAACGCCAGCCAGCTGTTCGCCGCCGGCCAGGCACAGCAGCAGGCCGCCCCGCAGCCGGCTCCGGCACCCGCTCCCGCACCGGCTCCCGCCGCTGCCCCCGCGGCCGGCACATGGACCTGCAGCTGCGGCGCCACCAACACCGGCAAGTTCTGCTCCGAGTGCGGCAGTCCCGCACCCGCCCCGGCACCGGCCAAGTGGTTCTGCCCCAGCTGCGGCAGCGAAAACGGCGGCAAGTTCTGCAGCAACTGCGGAACGCCCAGGCCCTAGCCCCTCTATCTGGTAATTGGCGGGGGATCCGCCACCCCCGCATTTGCTTCTATGGGTTTCGTTCGATAAAGGAGGACACCATGAAGACAACGTTCAAAAAGTCCGTACTCGCATTTCTGACATGCGTCCTTGCGCTCGCCTTTGCCCTGACGGGCTGCAGCGGCGGCGGCAAAGACCCCAAGGCCAACTTCGTCGGCAGCTGGGAACTCTCGGGTGGAACCCTGGAGGGCGAAGAACTGACCGATGAGTACATGAAGATGCTCGAGGATTGGGGTGTGCACTGCGTCCTGATTCTCGATGAGGACGGTACAGGTGCCCTCGACCTGTTCCTTGAAGTCGTCGACCTTAAATGGGAGGCAAAGGACGCCACCACCGTAACCATCACCGCCGAAGACGAGTCGCATGACATGAAGCTCAAGGACGGCAAGCTCATCCTCGAAGAGGATGACGGCAATCTTGTCTTTACCAAGTCCGACAAGGACCTGTCCGGCACGGTGAAGAAGGATCGCGAGGCGGCCGAGAAAGAAGAAGAGATCGACGAGGCCGTCGAAGACGACGACGTCCAGAAGATTGAAATCTCCCCCGCCGTCACCGTTGCCGATGACGACCTGTGCACCATCACCATCACCGAGAAGTTCAAGGACGAGTGGGGCGACATCGGTTTTGTCGTCAACATCACCAACAAGAGCGACAAGGACCTGACCTTCTACGCTCCTTCCGGCAAGACCAACGTCAACGGCACCATGAAGGAACCCTGGTTCTCGGCTCACCTGATGCCCGGCACCAACGCCACCGAGGAATTCACGTTCTCGAGCGGCGAGCTTGACAGCCTTGACGACCTGGTCAACACGACCATCGGCATCGACGCCTACCTGACCGATTCCTACGAGGACGTCGCCTCCTACAGCGCAACCATCGCGTAGCGGTAGACCACGACAGCCGCGGATTGGCGGACACATCCGCGCACACCAGACGGGGCCGCAGGAGATGATCCTGCGGCCCCGCCGCTTTATGCCGACAGCACTGCCCATACAAGCAGGCCGCCCGCCGTTTTTAGATGCGAAACGGTGGGCGGCCTATCCTTGCGGTGCCGGAACACGGGTGAGCGCGTCGATTACGGGCGCTCCATGTTGGGAACGATGCTACCCTCGGTCACCGCATGCACGGCCAGGCGCATGATGTTGTCGTAGCCGGTCTTGCTCAGGATCTCCGAGATGCGGCGCTTGATGGTGCCCTCACTCATAAACAGCTCGGCCGCGATCTCGCGACGACTTTTGCCCTCGCAGGCAAGGCGCAAAATCGATAGCTCGACATCGTCGAGGGCTGCCGTGCCCGAAAAAATGCTCTCGGGCGGCTTGGGAAACGTGCAGTAGCCAGCCAACGTGGAGCGCATCACGGCGAACAGCTCGTCGATACCGACGTTCTTGTACACAAAGCTATCGACGCCCGCCTCGCGGGCCTGATCGACAAAGGTGATCTCGGGCATGCCTGTCATGATAATGATGCGACACTCGGGCAGCTGCTCCTTGATGCGTGCCGCCGCCACGATGCCGTTTGAATCGTGTTCGGTGCACACGTCCATCAGTATCATGTCCGGGCGCTCCTTGAGCGCGACACCCAAGGCCTCGGAGGCATCGGCGATCGCGGCAACGACGGTCATATCGGGCTGGTCGCCAACGGAGCGCGCCAGGCTCTCGCGCAGGATGGCCTGATCTTCGACAATTAACACGCGGATCATGAGTTTCTCCTTTGGGACGTGTCGTTGGCGTTAAGCGGAATGGATACCGTAAGCGTAAAGGGCGGGGTGGCGTGGACCTCTAGGCTGCCACCCAGATCTTGCGCGACATGCCTCATACCTGGGATACCCGTTCCCTCGCGATACGATACGGGGGCCGGGGACCCGTCGTTAGAAATCGTCATGTGCGCGACGGCGTCAGCATCCGTCCCCTCCTGCCACAAGCGCACATGGACCCGATGCGCCTGCGCATGCTTGGTAGCATTGGTCGAGGCCTCGCGGATAATCTGCAAAAAGGCGGCGGCGACACGCGCGTCCTCAGGCAGCGCACCCTCAACATCGATCTGCACACTCACCAGGCCAAAAGCATGGACGATATCACCCAACTGCTCCGCCGGCTCACTGGCGCCCCCGCTGCGCAGATCGGCAGCGATTGAGCGCAGCAGCGGGTCGATCTGCTCGAGCGACTCGTCGTCCAGGCGCCCCTCCTCCAGATAGCGATGGAGGATGGACAGGCGCTGCCCGATCACGTCGTGCACGCGAGCGCGCATACGCAGATAGGCCGCATTGTCGGCAACCTTTTTGACTTCTTCGATCTGGGCCTGGAGCTCTTGGCCCGCAAGCTCAAGCAGGTGGTTGGCTTGCGCCAGGCGGTCATGCGCATGCGCATACTCTGTCACATCCAGACCGATTATGCGCTCGAACGAACGGCCCGAGACCATAACGCCATCGCACACAAACAGGCGAATCTCGGCGGGAGAAACCTCGACCACCGCACGCGCCTCACCAAAGCGGTCCAGGTTGATCCGCACGCGGTTCTTACCGCCTTCGGGCATTTGCATGCTGAGCTTGCGCAGGTCGTTCCATGTACCGCTCATATCGCCTAGGTCGGTAGGCATATGAAGCTCCACCAGGTTTTTGCGCATGCAGCGGTTCATGAGCAGTGGACGGCCCCTCGAGTCCAGATACAGGATGCCCACGGGAATCACGTTGATGGTTTCGATCGTCGAGAACGCGGTGATATCCTCCTGGCGGTTACGGACGTCCATCAAGAGCGCCGCAACGGAACGAAACAGGAAGAACGCTCCCTCTGCGATAAGGACAACGGCCCACACCGAGCCCATGGCAAAAACCACCGGCGGTGTCACGGCGCCAACAAGCAGCAGCTCGGCCAGCATGACAGGGCGACGATAGTGCACCATGAGGACCACGCCATAGGCAAAGATCGCGGCATTGAGCCACAGTACTCCGCCCATTGCCCTGGCGCAAACGTCAAGCGGCGCCACCAGATACGAGCCAGACGACGCGAATAAGATGAGCGCCGAAATCATCAGGTGAAGCACAAGGCTCGTCTCGTAGGCGCAAATCACCTTACGGTTATAGGACGAGCGGCGCGATGCGATGAGCGGGACGTGGATCATCTGCAGACACGCAGCCAGGGCAAAGACAACATCGAGCGCAACGATTTGGGGAAGGATGAACGAAATCTGCATCGTCACTCACCCGCCCTCGGCATCAAGACGATCATGCGCAGCTGGCCGGGCTCGCCCTCAAGGCGGTATGCCACGTTGCGCCCTTGCAGAGCGCTTTCGAGCTCTTGCGCAGCGGGCGTCTGCGAAAGATCTTCATCATCGTTGGAAAAAAGCGTGGCGCGCAGCTCGACACTGCACCGGTCATGGTCGCCCAAGTGATACATAAGCGCCGGATGGTCGGTGGTGTAGGCAAAAAACGCAAAGTCATACACGCAGTCGTACAGGGCGCTTACCGTACTGGCGTGCATCGGGCGCCGTATGGCGATAATCGAGGCGCAATCGACATCGATGGTGCGCAGGTCGCTTGCGAGCTCATTGGCAATGAGCTGGATGCGGTCGCGATCAAAACCGCTCTCCCCGTGCTGCGCCAACGTGAGCGACCCTTTGCGCTTGCAATAGGCGACGAGCATCTTGGCGCGCTGCAGCATGCGGTAACGCTCGTGTGAAGACGCCTCGTCGGTCAACGGTGGCAGCGAGCTCAGCAGGTCGTACATCTCTTCGAACGCGCGGGCAAGCGCCTGGTCCACGTCTTGGACTAGCAAGGTCTCGGCCTCTTGATCTGCCAGATGCGTCTTAAGATCGTAGTCGGCCGTGAGCAGCTCATTTTGGCGCTGCAGCTCCATGCGACGATGTGCCAGTTCACGGTTAAGCTCGTTGAGCTCCGACACGTCTTGGGCAAGCAGGGCCGATCCGCCCAGCAGTGGAAAGGCGCGATACATTACATCGGGATCGGACGCCACGGCAAAGGCATGGGCATGCCCGTGTTCCTGGGCCCGAAGCTCTTCGCACACGCCCGCCGGCATTGGCTTCGACACCGGCGTGGCATAGACTTCCTGCAGGTCGCGCGTTAGAACTTTGAGGTCGAGCGGCAAGGTGTCGAAGATGCCAGCAATGTCGTGATATGACGGAATGACACCGCAATCGAGACAGATTTCCATCGCCACCACGCACAAGACGCAATAGACGAGCGAGAAGTTGAGCCTCCATGCCCAGGGCACGCGCAGAGCATACGAGATGGCAAAGAATGCGCCACCCAGCAGTACGAGCGCCGCCGTGCCCGAGAAACGCTGGATGCGAAAGGACGAGGACCGACCAACCAGGATAAAAAAGGCCACGAAGTCAAAGGCCGTCCACACGAGGACGGCGAAATAACCCCAGCCGTACGTGTAATCGTTGCTCCAGGTGTCGCTTGCACGGTCAAAGTGGAATACCTGCCGGTGGAAATCGTTGGTGAGCACAAAACCGATAAGTAGGATGGCCACGACCCACAGGATGCTGCGATAGCGACGGCCCGCACGGTGTTGTTCCAGCCCCGCAAGGCGCAGGCCGCACAGCTGGTAGAGCAGCGGAATGATCGTCATGGGCACGTAGTACAGGTACCACAGCACGGTGGCATAGAACGGTGTGAACGACTTGTATTTGAGGATGACCTCAATCATCCAGAGGGCGCAGATGGTGGCGACGGCAACAAGGCGGCGGCGCAACACATAGTCCAAACAGCGTAGATAGACCGATACGCCCCAGATCGAAAATATAATTGCGGCGACAAGCAACGGGAGAGAGCTCGAGTGAACGAGCGCATCCACGACCTCTTCGGACACCTCGCTATAGGCGGGCACGGCGTTGGAAAGCTTGGGGTCGGAGGCAAACAGCGCCGGCAAGACTGCCAAAAGCATGAGGAACAGCACGGTGATGGCGCCGGCGATAGCAAAGACGCGGTGACGGTACACCTGATGTGTTATACCAACAAGGAATCGCGGCATGGCGAAGAGCCTGCCGCCCCTGGGATCCGCCACGGGTGCGGATCGGGCGGTCGCGTGGCCGATATGTCGCTCGCGGGTACTCATAGTGCCTTTAGTGTACCGACAGGCAGGCCCAAAAAGCGGGCCACATGTCCCAAAATCCGCCGACGGCAAGGCGCCCGGCAAGCATTAACTGCTCGCCGGGCGCCTTGATCAGGAGACTCTGAAGTCGAGTGTCTCAGCTTCCTTAGGAAAGGTCCTCACCATTAGAAGCAATAACCTTCTTGTACCAATCGAAGCTCTTCTTCTTGGAACGCTTGAGGGTGCCGTTGCCTGCATCGTCGCGGTCGACGTAGATGAAGCCGTAGCGCTTGGACATCTCGCCCGTGCCGGCAGACACCAGGTCGATGCAGCCCCAGGATGTGTAGCCCATCAGGTCCACGCCGTCCTCGGTCACGGCATCACGCATGGCCTGGATGTGCTGGCGCAGGTAATCGATGCGGTAGTCGTCGTTGATAGAGCCGTCCTCTTCGACAACGTCCTTGGCGCCCAAGCCATTCTCGACCACAAACAGCGGCTTTTGATAGCGGTCGTACATGTCGTTGAGCGTGATGCGGAAGCCCATGGGGTCGATAGCCCAGCCCCACTGGCTCTCCTGCAGGTAGGGGTTCTTGGCACCAGCGAAGGCGTTGCCCTGGGTCCTCTCGACATCGGGGTTGTCGGCACCGGCGGAGCAGCGGGTGCTGTAGTAGCTAAAGCTGATAAAGTCGACCGTGTTCTCGGCAAGGATCTGCCTGTCCTCGTCGGTCATCCCCACGTCGATGCCCTCGCGCTCAAACTTCTTGAGTGCCCACGCCGGATAGTAGCCACGGCTCTGAACGTCCACAAAGAAGTAGTTCTGCTGGTTATCGCGCTGTGCGGCGCGTACATCGCCCGGACGGCAGCTGTAGGGGTAGTAGGTGCCGGCGGCAAGCATGCAGCCGATCATCACGTCGGGGTCGATCTCGCGGGCGATCTTGGTGGCCCAGGCGCTCGCCACGAGCTCGTTGTGCGCAGCGATGAACTTGGCCTCCTCGCGGTTCTCGCCCTCCTCAAAGACCAGACCGGCGCCCATAAACGGCAGGTGCAGAATCATATTGATCTCGTTGAAGGTGAGCCAATACTTGACCAGGCCCTTGTAGCGGGTGAAGAGCACCGTCGCGAGGTTCTTGTAGAAGTCGATGAGCTTGCGGTTGCGCCAGCCGCCGTACTCCTTGATAAGGTGGATCGGGCAGTCGAAGTGCGTGATGGTCACGAGCGGCTCGATGCCGTGCGCCTGACACTCGCGGAACACGTCCTCGTAGAAGGCCAGACCGGCCTCGTTGGGCTCGACCTCGTCACCGTTGGGGAAAATACGGGTCCACGCCAGGCTCATGCGGAAGGTCTTAAAGCCCATCTCGGCAAAGAGGGCGATGTCCTCCTTGTAGTGGTGATAGAAGTCGATGGCTCCGTGCGCCGGATAATAATGGTCGGCATCGCATTCGAGCATCTTGAGGTCACCGAGGCAGACCGGGAAGCGGTCCTTGCCGTGCGGGACCACGTCCACGTTGGCCAGGCCGCGGCCATCCACATCGTAAGCGCCCTCGCACTGGTTGGCAGCCGTCGCGCCGCCCCACAGGAAGTCTTTACGGAAAGCCATACATCGATCCTTTCACACGCTGTTTGTCGTGGCTTCAGTATCCCCGCAAACAGCGCGCCGCTCAACGGCAGCGACGCAGGTCGACACTTCTTTTCGCGCGCGGGCGCCCGACAGCTGCCCGCGTCTGACACTTTTTGATACCCGCCGACCCAAACCGCCAACCACCACAAAGGGGACAGGCACCTTTGTGGTGGTTTGGGCAGGTTTGTCTCAATCTGTAACAGGTAGGCAGCCAAAACCGGGCCTGGTGTTACAGATCGAGATCTTTCGGGCACCCTCTACGATTTATCTCAATCTGTAACAGGTAGAGGCGATTTAACCCGCTAGATGTTACAGATCGAGACAAACAGGAAGCCCCTAGTCGCAGGTGATGTCGAGGTTCTTGCCGACGAGGCCCACGTAGCCGCCTTCGGCTGCCTTGGGGCTGTCGGCGTGGCAGAGGACCCACTTGTCGGCCTTCCAGTAGCAGTAGCTGTCACCGGCGGCAGGCATGTCGGCTGCAGCCTCGGGGCGCGGGCCATTGGTGCCTGCCGGCAGCGCCACCATCACCTGGAAGCCACCGTCGTCGACCATGCAGGGCGTGTAGTGGAGCGTGGTGTTGAAGACTTCGACGACCGTACCCGCCGGCACGCGGAACGCCTTGACGCACGCGGTGTCGAGCTTGCCATCCTCGATCTCCCAGCGATGCGCCACGAGCAGGATAAAGTCGCGGGCGCCCAGGTTAAACTCGCTGGCGCGGTGATACTCCAGGCAGTTGAGCTGCGTGTTGTGGCCGTTGCACCAGCCGAGCTGGAAGGGGCGGCCGCCAAACATGAGAAAGCCCAGTTTGCCGGCATCCTTGACGCCCTCGAGCTCCGGCGCATTTGCTACGTACTTGCTGCCCTCGGGGATGGGCGTGGCCGCAAGCGCCTCGACAAGCGGGGCGGTCAGGTTGGACGGCACGTCATCCCACACGTGACCATAGGATTTGAACTCGGGATCTGATACAGAGTAGATATGCATGTTCGCTCCTGTTCGTTTATGTGACAGTACGAACATTCTAGAACAAACATGAGCGATTTTGAACGCTCATCCCGACCACTCAACAAAAAGGCGCCCCCGCATAAGCGAAGGCGCCCAATGCACGCGTTTTGGACGATAAAGTCCTTACGCCTGCTGATAGTGCAGGTGCTTCTCATCGATATCGGCCAGGTCACGGTCGAGATAGCGGCGTGCGAGCCAGTTTGCCATGGGAAGGTTCTGGTCCAGGTAGTTGCCACACTCTTCGGGAGCGGCTCCGGGGACATCGCCCTCAAAGCTGGCGACAAACTCGAACAGCTCACGCACGAGCGGCAGAATCTCCTCGCTCGTCAGCTCACCAAAAACAACCAGGTAAAAGCCCGTGCGGCAGCCCATGGGACCAAAGTAGACAATGCGGCTCGACCACTCGGCATGATTGCGAAGGAACGTGGCACCCAGGTGTTCGATGGTGTGGCACTCGGCCGTGTTCATGACCGGCTCCTTATTGGGCGTGGTCAGGCGCAGGTCAAAGGTGGTGACGGTGGCGCCGGTCGCCGGATCGCGGTCGATGCGGCTCACATACACGCCGGGCTCGAGCAGCAGATGGTCAACGGAAAAACTCGCGATACGCTCCATGGCAGTTCCTCTCGGTAGTTAAATTGGGACGGGGCTCTTTTAGCTGGTTGGAATGGTCGCACCAATCATACCAGTCAAAAAAGCCCCGTCCCAAATGAGCTGCCAAGGACGGGGATCAATGAGTTTTTTATCCCCGTCCCAGAATAATCCTTGGGCGCCGCGCAGCCGCCTAGGCAGTGTATGCAATTGTGGCGTCGACAGCATGGCGCCAGCCGGCGATCTTTTTGGCTCGTTCGTCGGCAGACATGGCGGGCTCCACGATGCCGCGGGCGCCGTAGACGTCAACGACGTCGCGCGTGTACATGCCCAGCGCAATGCCACAGGCCCAAGCCGCACCCAGACCGCTCATCTCGTCGTTGCTCGCGATGCGGATGGGCGAGCCAACCAAGTCGCTCTCAAACTGCATCAGGTACGCATCGCGCGTGGGACCGCCGTCAACACGAAGTTCGGCCAGCGCCGCGCCCGAATCCTCGACCATCGCATCAATCACGTCAAAGATCTGATAGGCGATCGACTCGTCGGCGGCCTTCACGAACTCCGCGCGACCCGTGGTGCGCGTCATGCCAAAGACGCAGCCCTCGGCGTCACTCGCCCAGTGCGGCGCGCCCAGACCGGTAAACGCCGGCACAAAGTAGACGCGGCTCGCCGGATTGGCGGCGTAGCACAGGTCGGTAACTTCCTCGGGGTTATTGATGAGCTCCAGATCGTCGCGCAGCCACGTCTTGACGGCGCCGGCGTAGCTCACGTTGCCCTCGAGCACGTACTCGGTCACGCCGTCCATGCGCCATGCGAGCGAGCTCGAAAGCCCGTGCGAGCTGGCGACGAACTCGTCGCCGACGTTCATCATGACCGAGCTGCCGGTGCCATAGGTCGCCTTGGCCATGCCGCGGCTATGGCAGCCCTGCGCAAACAAGGCGGCATGGCTGTCGCCGAGCACGCCGTGAATGGGCACGGGTGCCGGCAAAAAGCCGCCCAGGTCCGTCATGCCGAACAGGCCATCGGAATCGGTCACCTGTGGCAGGCAGGCCACGTCAACGCCAAAGGCCTCGCACACCGGCTCGCTCCAGCAGCCACGGCGCAGGTCAAAGAGTTGCGTGCGGCTGGCGTTGGACCAGTCGCAGCGGAACTCCGCGCCGCCCGTGAGCGTCCAGACCACCCAGGCATCGATGGTGCCCAGGCACAGCTCGCCCGCTGCAGCGGCCTCGGCAGCCGCGGGAACGTTTGCGAGGATCCAGGCCATCTTGCCCGCCGGGTAGTAGGGCGAGAGCACTAGACCCGTCGTGTCGCGCACCAGCTCGGCCACGCCCTCGCGCGCGGCCAGCTCGTCGCACAGCTCGCGGGCGCGGGCGCACTGCCACACCACGGCGTCGCACAGCGGCTCGCCCGTCGTGCGGTTCCAGGCAACGGTAGTCTCGCGCTGGTTGGAGATGCCGATGCCGGCGACGTCGGCCGGATCGACCCCGGTCTCCTCCACCACGGCGCGCGCCACGGCCAGCACGTTGGCGGCGATCTCGGCTGGATCATGGCTCACCCAGCCGGCCTCGTTGACAATCTGGCGATGCGAGCGATCGGCACGATGAATCAAATGGCCGCCCTCGTCCACCAGCAGCGCCTTGGTGCCCTGCGTGGATTGATCGATTCCGATGATGTAGCGGCCCATGGCCACCCCTTTCAAAACGAATGTGACAAAGGGGCGGTCCCTTTGTCACATTCCAGTTACTCTGCGGGCAAGAACTCGGCGACGGTCTGCGCGATTCCGGCACCCGTCAGGCCGTAGTGCGCAAAGACCTCGGGGCTCGTACCGGTGATGACCGGCGCGTCGGGCAGGGAGAGGCACTTGACCGGACGCGGGCAATGCTCGCCCACGACCTGCGCGACCATGGAACCCAGGCCGCCGAAGGGGCTGTGTTCCTCGACGGTCACGACAGCGCGCGTGGCGCCGGCGGCCTCGATCACGGCCTCGGCGTCGAGCGGCTTGACGCAGTACATGTCGAGCACCGTTGCCGAGATTCCCTGCTCGGCCAGCAGATCGGCGGCGTCCACGGCGTGGCGGACCATCTCGCCGGTGGCGACGAGCGTCACATCGGTGCCGCGACGCACCCAGGTGGCGCGATCCATCTGGAACGGACACTCGTCCTCGGTGTACACGTCCTCGACCGGGTTGCGCCCCACGCGGATGTAGGCCGGCTTGTTGTCGGCTACCAGGGCGCGCACAAGCTCGGCGGTCTGGAAGCGGTCGCTCGGCAGATACACGCGCATGTTGGGAATCGCGCTCATAGCGGCGATATCCTGCGCAGAATGGTGGCTCATACCCAGGGCGCCATAGGACACGCCGCCCGAGATGCCGATGAGCTTGACGTTGGTGTTGGAGTACGAAACGTCGACCTTGCACTGCTCATACGAACGCGTGGTCACAAAGGACGCCGGCGAGGCGGCCCAGGCCTTCTTACCGCACGAGGCCATGCCGGCAGCGATGCTCACCAGGTCCTGCTCGGCAATGCCGACCTCAATGGACTGCTGGGGATACTGATCGAAGAACGGCGTGAGCGATGCAGAGCCGCGGGAGTCGGAGCACAGGACGACGATGTCTTTATCGGTTGCGGCGGCCTCGAGCAGCGTGTCGCAGATAACCTTGCGGTTGGCGATCTTGTTAGCCATTGATAGCCTCCTTATGGGCAGCGAAATCGGCGATGATCTGGGCATATTCCTCATCGTTGGGCAGGTGATGATGCCAGGCGGCCTTGTCCTCCATAACCGGCGAGCCGTAGCCCTTCACCGTGTTGAGGATGATGACCGTGGGCTTACCCTTGGTCTCGGCGGCCAGCGTCAGCGCGGCGTCGATGGCCTGGACGTCGTTGCCCGGAATGGACAGCACGTTCCACCCGAAGGCGGCCCAGCGCTCCTCCTGCGAATCCTGCTTCATGACGTCCTCGGTGCTGCCGCTGATCTGCAGGCGGTTGCGGTCCACGAGCGCGCACAGGTTATCGAGCTGGTAGTTGCCGCCGCTCATGGCGCCCTCCCAGACCGAGCCCTCGGCAAGCTCGCCGTCGCCCATGATGGTGTAGACGCGGTAGTCGCGGCCATCCATCTTGCCGGCAAGCGCCATCCCGACGGCCACGGGCAGGCCGTGACCCAGCGAGCCCGAGTTCATCTCGATGCCCTTGAGCTTGTTGTTGGGGTGGCCGATGTAGGGGCTGCCGAACTTGGAGAAGCGGGCCTTGACGTCATCGAGGTCAAGATAGCCCTCGTGGCAGAGCACCGCGTAGTAGGCCTCCATGGCGTGGCCCTTGGAGAGCACGAAGCGATCGCGGTTGGGATCGTCGACGGTCTCGGGAGAAATGTTGAGGTGGTTGGCGTAGAGGGTCATCAGCGCATCGATGACCGACATGTCGCCGCCGATGTGCCCGCCGGCGCCAGCCATGATGATATCGACGCAATCGCGGCGAAGGTCCCAACGCAGGGATTCAAGCTCTTCGATAGTTGCCATTTCTACTCTCCTCGCAGGTAAGCTTTGACGTCTTCTTCGATGGGATCGTACAGGTCGGGGACAATGCCGATGTACTTGCACGCCTCGTAGAGCACCGGCACCACGTTGGCGTGGATGGCGACACAGTGGTGGATGTAGGGACCCTCGACGATCTTGGCCTCGAGGCGCTTGAGGTTTTCGACCTCGACCCACAGGTAGGTGCCCATGCCGGCCGGGCCGTCGATGCCGCGGGCGTTGCCCAGCAGCAGCGAGTACTCGCCGTTGTCGCCGTCAAAGCGGGCAAGGGTGAGGTCGCCGTGCTTGGCCTCGGCCGTCAGCGCGCCGGGGTGATCGAAAGCCAGCGGGTAAGTGAGCTTGGGCTTGACGGCCGCGCAGCTGCAGGGCCAGGGGCCGCAGTGCTGCAGCAGCTCGCCGTTCTCGTTGTCGGGATGACGCACGGTCCAGTCGGCGAACATGCCGCGGTGACGGCCCAGGTCGGCGGCCTCGACCATCAGCGCTGTGATGGCGCCGTGGATGTCGGTCTCGCAGACGACGGGGATACCCATCTCGTTGAGGATGGCGTTGGCGGCGCAGGGCATAATGCCCAGCTCGTCCTGCAGGGCGTTCCAGCACTGGATGGCACCGGCGTTGCAGCCGTACTTCTCGACCAAGCGCTTCATGGCAATGGCAAGACCGGCCACAGCGGGGACCTTATCCTCGGGGATGCAGATCTCAAAGCTGTCGGCAATGTGGGCGAGCATGGCTGCCATGGCCTGCTCGTCGGCCTGGGCGTCGCGCACGGCCTGGACAAGCTCGGTCATGGGGATGGGCGAAAGCTGAATGTTGAACTTCTCGAGCAGCTCGCCCTCGTTGCACATGGTGGACCAGAAGTCGAACGGGCGAGTGGCCATCTGCAAGATGCGGGTGTGCTTGAAAGTCTTGACCACGTTGCACACGGCCAAAAAGTCCCAGACACCGCGCTCGAACTCGGGATCGGTCAGACGGCAGTTGGTCATGTAGGTGAAGGGAACCTGGAAGCGACGCAGGACCTTGCCGGTGGCGAACAGACCGCACTGGCTATCGCGCAGACGGGTGCCGTCGGGCTCGGGGCGCTCGTCGCGCGGACCCCACAGCAGCACGGGCAGGCCGAGCTCGCGGGCAAGGCGGGCGCAAACATACTCGGTACCAAAGTTGGCGTGGCACAGCATGATGCCGTCGACGCCCTCGGCGCGGAACTTCTCGACGATAGGCGCGATATGGCTGTCGTCGAATAGCAGGCCCTCGTCGTTGATGTCGTCGATATCCACGATGTCGACGCCGATCTCGCGCAGGCGATCAGCCGTCAGGCCGCGATACTTGATCGCGTCCGGCGCGCTAAAGATACTGCGGCGCGTGGGCACAAAGCCGAGCTTGATCTTATCCATGTACGTCCTCCCCTAATCACATGTTCAGTAAACAGACGCATGTTTCGTTTTGTTCTGTTTACTAAATGTTTTACTCTTTTGTTTAGTAGTTTAGCGCGAAAGTCCCGTAAACGGTAGAGAAATCAGCCTAAACGGTATGTAAACAATCTGAACATACAAGGGCAACAAAAAGAGGGCCCCGAAGGATCCTCTTCTGAATGGCACTATGTTAACTGCCCTAGCGAGCTTTGGCACGCTGCAGGCAATGCCGTCTCCGCCTAGATTTCGCGCACGCTCTGGCGCTCGACAAAATAGGTCGACACGGCCGTTTTGCAGGTATAGCTCTTGGGATTGCGGATGTTACCCACCAGACGGCGCACCGCGATCTCGCCCACCTCGTGTTTGGGAACATGCACCGTGGTGAGTGGCGGGTTGGAGAAGGCGCCCAGAGATAGGTCGTCAAAGCCGATGATCGAGACATCCTCGGGCACGCGAATGCCGTGCTCGTTGAACGCGCGCATGGCACCCACGGCGAGCACGTCGTTCTCGGCAAAGAAAGCCGTCGGCAGGTCGTCGCGTGAGACGCTGTCGAGCCATGCACCCATATCGCGATAGGCACCTTCGAGCGTGGTGCCCAGCGTGACGCGCCATGCCGGGTTTGCCTCGAGGCCCGCATCCTCAAGTGCTTGGCGATAGCCGCGCTCGCGATCCTTAAAGTTGCGGATACGAAGATCGCCTGCCAGATAGCCGATTTGCCTGTGACCCTTCTCGATAAGGTAGTCCACGGCGCGCAGCACCGAATCGGTATTGGCAATGACTACGGCATCAAAGTACTGGCGGTCGCTCCAGCCGTCGAGCACGATCAGGTGGGCGGCAGCGTTGGCGAACAGGGCGTAATCTTCCTCACCCAGCTCGGTACCCATCAGCACGATGGCGGCAGACGGGTCGGCGATCAGGCCCTCGACCTGCGGACGCACGGCGTCCAGGTCGCTAAAGTCGAGCGAGACAAAGCTCGTGCTCATGCCGTGTCGACGCGCCTGGCGCTCCACGCCCTCAATAACCGCGGGATGGAAGGTGCTCTCGTCCAGGATGGCGCCCGTCTTGCGCGCGAGCACAAACTGGATGCTCTCGAGCTGCGTCGACTGCTGATAGCCGAGCGACTGCGCGCACTCCAGGATGACTTTGGCGGTCTCCTCGCTCACGCTGCGCTTGCGGTTGAGCGCGTTGGACACGGTCGCAGGCGAAAAACCGGTGATGCGGCTGATTTCGCGGACACTTGCTTTGGCCATTGTTCCCCCTAGTAACGGTCGCGGTCGAGCATCGTGGCCTGACCGCCCCGTGACTCGACAACTAAACGACCGCAAATTCAATCTAAACAGAATAGTAAATGTTTAATAGCTAGTTTAGCCTGTTGTCAAGCGAAGCGACGCGACTATTCCCCCAACGGGCGTATTTACTCGGTAGCTAATCTGGATCGGGGCACAGAAACCGTTTAGCCAAGGATGCGAGCCATGCGTGCCTTAAACTCCGCGAGGAAACGTGGGGCGTCCACGGTGAGCGCCACGAGCGCGCTCTTATCTGGATCGGACAGACGGTGCTCGTCGCAGATGGTGCGGCCGCGATATTCACCCAGCAGATCAACACGCAGGTTGCAGCCGAGCGCACCTACGAGCGTGGGGTCGATCGCCACGGCGACAGCAAGCGGATCGTGCAGCGCGCAGCCGCCCAGGTAGGGCGCGTTCATTTCGTACGAACCGATATAGTGCTCGACCATGCTCGCAAACGCGCAGCCAGCCATAGTGCCCGAGCCCGTCCAGCCGGCAACGTCGCGACGTGTGAGCACCACGCGGTGCGTCACATCCAAGCCCACCATGGTGAGCTTGCGGCCCGAGCGCAACACGGCGTCGGCAGCCTCGGGGTCGCCCGCCATGTTGGCCTCGGCGCCCGCGCTCACGTTGCCGGGCACGGTAAGCGCACCGCCCATCACGACCACGCGGCCGATAGACATCATCGCCGCCGCATCACGCTCCAGGGCAAGCGCCAGATTGGTGAGCGGGCCGGTCGCCACGTAGACCAAATCGGGGCCATAAGTACGCGCGGCATCGATCAGATAATCGACCGCAGCGTTGCCATCGGCCGACGTCGCCCCCACCGGCTCGTAGGGCGACGCGGGTACGCTCGCACCGCCGATGCCGTTCTTACCGTGGATGAGCGTGGTGGACGCCGGCGGCGTGTAGGGTTCGGTCGCCTTCATGGGACGATCGGCGCCCAGGTACACCGGCACCTCGGGACGACCCAACAGGTCGAGCACCGCCAGGCAGTTGTGCGCCGACTGCTCGACGCGCACGTTGCCAAAGCATGTGGTAATGCCCACGAGCTCCACCTCGGGGCTCGCGATGGCATAGGCGAGCGCCATCGCATCGTCCACACCCATATCCAAATCAAGGATCAGCTTCTTGGTTGCCATTGTTCTACTCCGCTTCTCCGTCTTGTACCAAATCGTCTAAATCAAACACGCGCTCGACTTCGGCACGTGTGGGAATCGACTGCTGAGCGCCCAGGCGCGACACCGTCACCGCCGAGGCGCGTGCGCCCGCCGCCATGCACTCAAAGAGCGGCAGGCCCTCCAGACGAGCCGCCGCAAGCGCGCCGATAAACGTATCGCCCGCAGCCGTGGTGTCGACCACCTCGCTCGAAAGCGCCGGCATGCGCAGCAGCTCACCGTCATCACCAAGTGCAACTGAGCCGGCACCGCCTAGCGTGATGACCGCAGCCCCGGCGCCCTTGTCGAGCAGCGCATTGAGCGCGGCGACGCAACTCGCATCATCCGTGGGCAGAATGCCCGTCAGCACCTGGCACTCGGTCTCGTTGGGGCAGACCAGGTCGACCGCAGGCCACGCTCCTGCCGGCAAATCGCAGGCGGGCGCAGGGTTAAAGACCGTATAGAACCCCAGCTCGTGAGCGCAAGCAAGCGCCTCGGCCGTCGCTGCAAGGTCACATTCGCCCTGGGCGATAAAGACGCCGCCAGCAGCCGGGGCAAACTCGCTGGCATCGCCGTCGAGCTCGTCGGCCACCAAGCGCCTCAGTGCGCGGGCAACGTCCTCGCCCGCAAGCGCATGGTTGGCGCCCGGCGACAGCACGATGCGGTTGTCGCTCTCGCAGCGAATGATAGTCGCGGTACCGGTCTCCACGTCATCGCGACGCGCCACAAACTCAACGTCCACGCCGGCATCCTGGAGCCCTGCCACAAGCGCATCGCCAAAGGTATCGCGCCCAACAGCGCCAATCATGCACGTGCGCGCACCCATGCGCGCAGCAGCGACGGCCTGGTTAGCGCCCTTGCCACCAGCGTTGGTGATAAAACCGCTGCCACCGACTGTCTCGCCCGCACGCGGCATGCGCTCGCACGCCACCGAAAGGTCCATGTTCATGCTGCCGAACACCGCAACGATGCTGTGATCCGCCATGGAAACCTCCTCGTCTTCAGGCTTTGCGCCCACCGTCGACCAACGATTGTGCACTCTCGCACCTCCTATAACTTTAGTCCACTTTGATGTGGACGCGCGCTTGAGCTTGCGCCAGCAGCAAGCATTCACAGGGGCAGGCAGCTACAATGAATACGTGCTGATTATTCTCGTCATTGGATGATGTTTTATGGAACAATTCTCGCAATCGGGCTCGCGCGGTCGACGCCGCACGGGCAACGAGCCGGCGCCGCACGAACGCGTGAAGGGCGAACGCCGTGCCAACGAGCCGCGACGCACCGCGAGCCCCCATCGCGCTTCTGCCAACAACGCGGGCCGCGCCAACACTCCCGCCGCGGAGCAGACGCCTGCTCGCCCCAAGTCCCGCTACATCCCTGCCCTTGACGGCCTTCGCACGCTTGCCGTCGTCGCGGTGGTGCTCTATCACCTCAACCTCACGTGGGCTCAGGGCGGTCTGCTTGGCGTCACGATCTTCTTTGTGCTTTCGGGCTATCTGATCACGCGCTTGCTGCTCAACGAAGTCGCTAAGACCGGCCGCATCGACCTTAAGAGCTTCTGGATTCGCCGCATCCGTCGCCTGGTCCCCGCCGTGGTAACGGTAGTGTTCGTGACCTGCGCGCTGTGCACCATCTTTAACCACGTGATGCTCACCAAGATGCGCCCCGACATCCTGCCGTCGCTGCTGTTCTTCAACAACTGGTGGCAGATTATGCAGGACGTCTCGTACTTCAACGCCCTGGGCGACCCCTCGCCGCTTACGCACTTTTGGTCGCTCGCCATCGAGGAACAGTTCTACCTGGTTTGGCCACCGCTGCTGTTTGCCATGGTGTCCATGCATGTGAGCAAACCCAACACGCGCCGTGTGGTCCTGGGACTCGCAGCGGTATCCGCCCTTGCCATGATGGTGCTCTACAACCCTGCCGCCGACCCCAGCCGCGTGTACTACGGCACCGACACCCGCGTCTTCTCGCTGCTGCTGGGCGCCTGGATGGCCTTTATCCCCGATCGCGACCTGGCGCCGGTGTGTCTCGCTCATCGTTTGGGGCTCAATCGCCTGGCTGGCGCCGCCAAGCACGGCAAGAACGCCGAGGGCAAGCCTGGCGAGAAGGCCGACAACGCAGCCGAGACCGTCCCGGCACAGCCGAGCGCCCTCGTGCGCTTTTGGTCCTCGCCCGTATCCATCGATGTGTTGGGCGTCGTGGGTCTGGTTGGCCTTGCCGCCATGGTCGCGCTCACCAACGGCTACACCGCGTTCCAGTATCGCGGCGGCACGCTGCTATGCTCCATCCTCACGCTCATGGTCATCGCGGCCTGCGTGCAGCCCCAGGGAATGGTTGCCCGCGCACTGTCCGCCGAGCCGCTCGTGTGGGTTGGCAAGCGCTCGTACAGCATCTACCTGTGGCACTATCCGCTACTGTTGCTCATGAACCCGGTCGCCAACATCAACGATACGCCGTGGTGGCAGTACATTTTGCAGGTGTTGTTGGTGGTCGCCGTAGCCGAATGTTCATATCGCTTTATCGAGACGCCGTTTAGAAAGGGCGCCTTTGGGCGCACCGTATCCGAGTTCCGCGACGGCACCACCGCGCCCGCCAACTGGGTGCGCGCGCACGTCCCTGTCTGCGCAGCCTGCGCTGTCGTGTTGGTCGTTGCACTGGGCGGCCTGATCTTTGTGCCGGAGACCTCCGCACTGAGCGGTGAGGGCGCCGAAGTCCTCAACAAGGAAGCCAAAAACACCGCGCCCACAGACCAACAGGCGGCCGACGACACCGACAAGGACAACGACGGCTTCCCCGATGGCTCCTACGACCTGTTGATGATCGGTGACTCCGTGTCGCTGCGCGCCGTTGATTCCTTTGACGGCGTGTTCCCGCACAGCCATATCGATGCCGAAAAGGGCCGCCAGTTTGATGCGGGCCGCGCGACATTTGAGGGCTATCTCCAACAGAACCTTGCCGGCAAGATCGTGGTCTTTGCACTGGGCACCAACGGCTTGGTAACCGACGACCAGATCGACGCCATCATGACCGATGCAGGAGATAAGCGTATTGTGGTGTTTGTGAACACGCGCAGCCCGCAGCCGTGGGTTGGCTCTACCAACCAGGCCATCGCCAACGCTGCTACGCGCTACAAGAACGTGCGCGTTATCGACTGGTACGGATACAGTGCCAATCGCAACGACTTGTTCGATGGCGATGGCACGCACCTGTCGACCACTGGCGTAACTGAGTACCTCAACTTGATTCACGATGCAGTCAAGAAGGACCTGCCCGTGCATCCCGAGGATCACGTCAACGATCCGCAGCCGGCGGCCGTCAAGTCTGCCACCGACGCGCTCGTCAATGCGCTCGCTCTCAAGCCGCACAAGCTGGGCACCGACAAGTAACCCGCAGCAAACAACCAAAAATCACTCTTTTAGAGTCGGCCCCAAGAGGTCGCGGGCAAAAAACAGGCCGCAGTCCATCGCTGCGGCCTGTTCGGAAGCAAAAGTGGGCGTTAAGCGCTGTAGCCCATCGCCTGCAGGACAAACATGACGACCGTGAGCACCGTAATCACGCCGATAGTCGCCCACGTGAGCACGTTCCATACGCGGCCGTTGCGGTTGGCGCCCATAATGTGACGGTCGGCGGCGATAACCACCTGGAACACCAGAACCACGGGCAGTAGCACGCCATTGATGACCTGCGAGGTCATCATAATCTGGAACAGATCGACGCCGGGCATAAGCACCAGCACGGCAGAGATACCGATGATGGCCGTAATGATGCCGCGATAGACCGGGGCCTCGTCCCAGCTGCGGTCGGCACCGCGCTCCCAGCCAAATGCCTCGCAGATAGCGCTCGACGTAACGCCCGGCAGCACGCAGGCAGCCAAGAAACTCGCCGCGACCAGGCCCGAGGCAAACAGTACCGTAGACCACTGACCCGCAATAGGCTCCAGCGCGCGGGCAGCATCGGCAGCATCGCTAATCTGAATACCCGCCGGGAACAACACCGTGCCGGTCGTGATGATAATAAAGCCGGCAATAACATCGGCGGCAAGCGAGCCGCTCACGGTATCAATACGCTGCAGCACGATGTCGTCCTCGCCCGCGTTCTTATCGACCACGTTGTTCTGCGCCAAAAAGATCATCCACGGTGCGATGGTGGTACCGATCGTTGCGACCACGAGCGACACGTAGCTGGGGTCGTTTTGAATATTGGGGACGACCAAGTCGACCGCGACCTCGCCCCAGTTGGGGCCGGCCATAAACGCGGCGACGATGTAGGTCACGAACACGCAGCTTACCAGCAGCAAAATCTTCTCGATGCGCTGGAAACTACCCGACATGGTAAGCATCCATACCAGCAGCGCCACCAACGGCACCGAGATGCTCGCCGGCACGCCAAAGAGAGCAAGACCGCTGGCGATGCCCGCAAACTCCGAAATGGTCACAGCCGTGTTGGCGATCAACAGCGCCGCCATAGCAAGTACACTCTTGCGCACGCCAAAGCGCTCGCGAATGAGCGATGCCAGGCCCTTGCCCGTCACGCAGCCGCAACGCGCCGCGGTCTCCTGCGTCACGATGAGCAGCACAGTCATGACGGGAAGCATCCAGAGCATCTTGTAGCCATAGCTGGCGCCCGCACTGGAATACGTTGCAATGCCGCCGGCGTCATTGCCCGAAAGCGCCGCCAGCAGACCGGGACCCATAGCGCCAAAGATGGCCGCGATGGTCAGCTTTTGCTTGGTGCCCGACTTTTGCTTGGTATTTTGCACGCGACCACCTAACCCATGACCGACATGGCGAGCAGCACCGCGGCGATGCAATACGCCACACACGAGATCATGACGGCAATGACGTTCATGGCGGTGCCCGACGTGTTGAGGTCATGCTCGTCACGCCAGAACAGCACCATCAGGTAAATCACGGCACTCATGTTGCCAACCAGGCAAATGATGGCAGCGATATTAAAGCACCCGGTAAAGAGTTGCTCCTCAAACATGGGCGCATCGGGGAACGCAGCGGTGCGCACCAGCTGGGCGCACAGGTAGGTCACGAGTGACAGAATCAGGCCCATGCCCGTGCTCTGGAAGAAGAACCCCAGATACGGCTTGGGCTCATCGTCGTGACCGTCATACTCCAGGAAGTAGTTCTTGACGAACGACACCATGCGCGAGGCCGCCAGCAGCACGAGCGGCATGGCGCACATGGGGAACACCACCAGATGCGCGGAGCCGAGCGCCGTTCCCAGCACGGTCGCCATGATGCACGACGCGATGCCCCATACAACAACCCAGTACTGGCGATGCACGAACCAGCTGAGCACGTTCGTCGAGTCGTCCGACGCGCTATCGCCCGAGCCGACACCGGCGATCTGCAGGTCCTCCTGATGCTCCTCGGCAATAACGTCCATGGCGTCGTCGAAGGTTACGATACCCAGGATGTGGCGGTTCTCGTCGCAGACGGGGATAGCGACCAGGTCATACTTGGTCATCTCGTCCGTCACGTCTTCCTGGTCCTCGTCGGGCGACACGTAGACCAGGTCGCGATAGGCCAGCTGACCCAGCGTGGCGTCGCGATCGGCTACGATCAGCGTGCGCAGCGAAAGCACACCGGTCAGCATGCCGCTCGGATCCTCGGTATAGACGTAGTAGACGCTCTCGAAGTCCTCGTCGAGCTCGCGAATCGCCTCGATGGCGTCACCGACCGTTGCCGTGGCGGGCAGGGAGACAAACTCCGAGGTCATGATGCGGCCGGCGGTGTTGTCCTCATACCCCAGCAGGTTACGAATCGCCTTCTCCTCCTTGACGCCCATCAGGCGCAGGAGCTTCTCGGCCTTCTCGTAATCAAGCTCGTCGATCAGGTCGGCAGCGTCGTCCGGGTCCATCATGGCCAGCATCGACGATGCGTCCGTGTCGGACAGGCCCTCGAGCATCTCGGTCATAAGCTCGTCGTCATCGAACTCCGAGATAGCTTCGGCTGCCTGGGCGGTATCGAGCTGCGCAAACACCTGCGCACGTAGGCGCGGGTCGAGCTGCTCGATAATGTCGGCGATGTCGGCAGGGTGCAGCTCGCCGAGCGTCTTGTGCGACACCGAGAGTTGGATGTTTTTAGTCGAGCGGTCGAGCAGGTCCATGTAGGACCAAGCGATGATGTCCTCGCTGAGCGGCTTGCCCAGGTGCTTCATAAAGCCCTCGACGATATGCTCGAGTGCGGGGCTGATCGCGCGCAGCAGACCGCGGGCACCGACCTCGGCACCCAACAGGCGCAGCTGGTTTTCGCCCGACATGGAAAACTTGATGTCGTTGACGCGCACGACCTTCATGCCCTGCGTGTCGACGATCTGCTTATTGAGCACGTCGCGCGCCAGCAGGAGCTCGGTCGGCTGCAGGTACGAGAAGCGAATATTGGTGGCAGACGTGTTGAGATACACGCCCGTCTCGTCGATACGGTCGACCCATTTGCGCCAGCTGATCATAAACGGCGTCTTGCCAGGGCCGCGGAACGCGAGCGACGTCACGTGCGGAAAAACTTCGCCGGTAGCAATGCCAAAATCGTTGACCACGCCGAGCTTTTCGCCGTCGACGTCCAAGACCGGCAATTTGAGCATCTCACTCAGATAATTCAATGGTGCTCCCCATCATTATTCCTCCGGACGCGGCCGCGCGTGCGGCGTCCGGGGGCTTCTGGATATGTATACGCATGCGCGGGCGGCACGCCGCTCGACGCTTACACCCCGTGCATGCGCAAAAAGCACCTGCATGGGGTCATCGACTGTATGGTCGAGGTTTGGATTTCACCTGTAACCTTTCTCTTGACCCTCATTAACCGCAGTAACTATAGCATCAGCATCGCCCTGCGGCATCGAATTTATGCGCTGCACATTGCAGGCATACCAAACGCTGACGTATCCGTGACATAGCCCTTGGGGACGTTCTTAAACGACTACCCAATGACTACTCTGTGGTGTCATCGTCCTCGGCAAGTTGGGGGAACACGGCGTCCTTGGGCATGGTGACCTTCGTCAGCGAGGTGAGCTTTTTGCTGAGCGATGTGTCCGTCTTGACCAGGTCGCTGAGCGTCACGATCTTGTATCCGTCGGCGACAAGACCGTCGATAATCTGCGGCAGCGCCTCGAGCGTCTGCTCGGCGCATTCGTCTCTATCGGTGAGCAGCACGATATTGCCCGGCGTCACCGAATCGAGCACCGTTGAGACCTGCTCGTCGGCACCGTTGAGCAGCCAGTCGCCCGAGTCAATATTCCACGAGACCACGGCGGAGACCAGGTCCATCGCATCAATCCAGTTTTGCTCGTCAAAGGCAGCGTAGGGAGCACGCAGCAGCATCGTCTTCACGCCGGTCGCCGACTTAATCGCATCGGTGCCTTTCGTGATCTGTTCGCGTACCGTCTCACGGTCCTGACCCTTGAGCGAATCGTCGCTGTAGCTGTTGGATCCGATCTCGCACCCGGCATCGACAATCGCCTTGGCCGTGGCAGGCGAGGCCTCGGCCGCATCGCCCGAAAGGAAGAACGTCGCGGTAACGCCCTTTTCCTTGAGCACCTGCAAGATCTGTTTGGTGGCGCCGCTCGGACCCTCGTCAAACGTCAGCGCCACGTACTTTTTGTTGCCCTTGGGCGCCACGCTGGCGCACGCAACGACGCAATCGGTGGCGGGCACAACCTCGCCGCGGTCCTGCGTCTTGCCCGACTGCTCACCAACCCACACCTCGGAGCGGCCCTGGACACCCCATGTCTGCACATACTCGATAGCGCCCGTGCCCTCGACCTTGAGCTTGGGCTCGATAACCGTAGCCTGAACCTCGTGCTTCTCGTAGGTGTTACGGCCATCCTTGACCGTCACCTTCTCGCCGCCCTCAAGTTCGCGGCTATCCCATTTGCCCTGTTTTATGCGCTTGCCGTCCACCTTAACCGACAGCTTTTCGCCGCCATGGCGCTTGAGCACGCTGTCATCGACGGCCAGCAGGTCGCCTGCGTCGTAGGTATCGGTCAACTCCTGGTCGTCGATGAGATTCTGCAGCGTAGAGCCCACGCGCACCGCGGTCTTTTGCCCGTTAAGTTCCACGTCCACGCTGCGGTTGACGTAGCCCACGACGGCAGCGATAAACAGCACGAGCGCACAGCCCACGGCAATGAGCGCATAGGGCAGACGGGACGGTCGGCGCGGCGAGCGCCCGTTGCCGATGCGCGCGCTGCGGTCGCTAAACCCGCGGCTATGGTTGAGGTACATCGCGCCGGGCTTACGGCGGCGACGGCGCTGACCGCTGGGCAGCTGCCCCAGGTCGCGGCGCGCCGTCGGACGCGCACCCGAACGCCCGTTTAAGTTGGATCCGTTTTGGCGCATGTGCCCTCCCCCATAAACACAGCAAGCCGGAGCAACAGGTCTCCGGCTTGCCTCCCATCATTTGGTACGTCGCTATTTTGTAGCTTTTGACGAGCCTCCGCTCGCCTTTTGGTATTCGTCCTTAAAGGCCTTGAACATGCCGCGCGTCTTGCCGAGCTGCTTGCCCAGTGCGCGACTGCCCTTGTCCACGGCAACCGATCCCTTGTCATCGAGCACCTTGGCGCCCTTCTTGACCTTATCGCCCACCACGACACTGGCCTCCGCGGCCTTGGCAGCCGCACCGCCCGAATACCCGAGCGCCTTGACCTCGTCCGAGACAATCATCGCGCCGTTCTCGTAGCCGCGCAGCATCGTCGGCGGCACCTGCGTGTCACCAACCAAAACACTCGAAGCAGCACCGGCGGTCACATAGAATGCCTGCACGATGCCCGAGCGCGGCTTGAACTCGACGTCCGAGCAATAGCCCACGACGTCGCCCGATTCCGTGCGCACGTCCATACCGACCCAGATGATGCAATCGTCCAGGTTGATGTCGAGGCGCTTGGCGGCGGCGGCATCGTACGTGTCCTTGACGTCATCGACCGCAATGGCGCCCTCGTAGACACCAATGGCGTCGAGCGCTACGAATCGATCGGGACGCTCGATCATGCCCGCGATATCGGACTGGCGGACCATAAAGCCGACCACGCGCGTACCGCCCGGGGTAAAGACCGGAAAGTGAATCTTTCCGAGCTTTTTAGGGCTGCGCGGCGTGCCGTCCTTTTTGGTGCGCTTGTCCTCGGTAGGCTTGCGATAGATCTTGGCGCCGACAAAATCCCCGGCGCGCATTATGCCTCGGTCGAGGGCTCCGCAGCCTCGGTATCAGCCTCGACGGCGTTCTCGACCACGACGTCGGCGGCAGGCGTCACGTTGCCACCCGAAATGGCGTCGTTGAGCTGCTCGCGCAGCTGGTCCATGCGCTCGCGGGCCAGGTCGACCTTGGCGCGCAGGTCGTCGGTCTTGGCGTCGACCATCGGGCCAAAGTCATTCACCGCAGCACGGGCCTCCTCGGCGCTGTGCTCGTAGGTGTCGCGCATATTGTCCCAGGCGTCGTTGGCGATATCGGCAGCCATGGCGCGGGTCTCGGCGCCCGAGCGCGGGGCCAGAGCAACACCGATAATAGCGCCGGCAGCGGCACCAAAAAGTGCGCCGGAGACAAAGCTGAAAGTCTTACCCATGATCATTCCTCTCCTGCGGGCACGTCGGTGCCCACCGTTTGAATGCTGTCCATTATACCCGCAGCGCATCACTTGCCGCTCCGCTCATCTGCGTACGGCAAAGGCGCAGGTACGTGATGGTGATAAACGCGTAGGCCTACTCCTGAGGCATAGCCGGCATGGCCACCGTGGCACCCGGGTCCTCGCCGGCGCCGTCCACGAGCGGCAGGCCGCCCTCATGCGCAGGTCCTGCCGGAACCGTCGCCGCACCGCCAAAGACGGCAGCGGAGGCCTCGTGGTTCTCGGCAACCGCGCCCTCGGTATCAATCGCCACCTGGGGTTCGTCGTCAAAGTTGGGGACGCCCTGGGGCTCGGTGGGAACGGGCTCGGCGGTCGCATCGGCAACGGGCTCGGCGTCGACCGGCACATCGCCCTCGTCAGCACCCTCGTCCTCGGCAGCATCTTCGCCGTTCGCAGCAGCGACGGCCTCGTGAGGATCCTTGCCCTCGGCCTCGGCGCGCATGCCCAGCACCAGGTTGCGCAGGCCCGCGACCGTGCCTTCCACGTCGGGGGCAGGCTGGTCGGCGTGCAGGTACGCCCAGTCCATCATAAAGGTGGCCGACGACAGCGCACCGATGGCCAGTGCGTCATCGGGGCACGAAAGCTCGACCTCAAAGACACGCTCGTCATGCTCGCTTACGCGCGTGCGGCCGCACGAGATGCTACCGGCAAGACCGGTCTCGTTCATGAGCTCGACCGTCACGTGCTCCAGCAGGTGGCAGAGCTCGGTCTGACCCATGCAGTCCTGGAACTCGCGGCCGGAATCGCCCAGGCACAGGTGCTTGGCAATCGCGGGCACCAGGTAGTACACGCGCGCCGTGGCCTCGATGTCCTCCGAGGTCATGAGCGGCATGCCGGGGTTCACCAGCACATGCGCGCAGATCTTGTCCTCGCTGACGGTGACCTTAAGGATGTTGAACAGGCCTGCCATAACTCTCCCCTACTCTTCCTTGTCCTACTCGTCGCCGTCGTGCGGATTCGCGGAACCCGCACCCGACGTCGTCGGCTCGTCTACCGAAGACTCGGAATCCTTCTTATCGGTTTCGGCCGGAGCGATCACGCGAATGAGCGAGATGCGCTGGCCACGCATCGACTGCACTTTAAACTTGTACCCCGCGACCTCAAACACCTCTCCGATGTCGGGCACCGAGTCGCAAAGCTCCAAAATCCAGCCGGCGATGGTCTCATAATCATCGCTTTCCTCGAGCGGCCAACCAAGCTCAATCGCGTCATCGCACGAAAAACGCCCATCGACGAGCCACTCACGGCGCGAGAGGCGCGTGAGGTACTTGTTGTCGGGGTCGAACTCGTCCTCGATCTCGCCGACGATCTCCTCGACGATGTCCTCGATGGTGATGATGCCGGCCGTGCCGCCGTACTCGTCCACGACGACCACGATCTGGTCGTGCGAGGTCTGCATCTCGGACAGCAGCGGCAGGATGTCCTTGGTATCGGGCACAAAGGTGGCGTCGCGCAAAAAGTCGGCGATGGGCTGGTCGCCCTTGCCGTCGAGCGCGGGCTGGATCAGGTCCTTAATGTGCGCGATGCCCGCGACGTTGTCGGGATCCTCATGATAGACGGGGATGCGACTGAAGCCGGTCTGGCGCATGGTGGACAACACGTCGGCGACCGTCTCGTCGTCCTCGCACATGGTGGTGTCCACGCGCGGCACCATGACCTCGCGAGCCACGGTGTCGCCCAGGTCAAAGATCTCGTGGATCATACGCTTTTCCTCGTCGAGCAGGTCGTCCTGCTCCGAGACCATGTACTTGATCTCTTCTTCCGAGACGTTCTGACGGTCGTCGGCACTCTTGATGCGCAAGATGCGGGCCAGGCCGTCGGAGCAGGCACCGGTCAGCCACACGAGCGGGCGGGCGATCTTTTGGAATACGGAGAGCGGTCCCACGACCTGCTTGGATACGCCCTCGGCGTTAGCAAGGCCGATGCGCTTGGGCACGAGCTCGCCGATCACGATGGACACAAAGGCGACGGCGACGGTGATGATGACCGGCGCCAGGCCGCGCGCGATGGCGGAGAGCGGCGCGATGCCAAAGCTCATGAGCCACGTGGCGAGCGGGTCGGACAGGCTCGTCGAGGCGACGGCAGACGAGGCGAAGCCCACGAGCGTGATGGCGACCTGGATGGTGGCGAGCAGTTGGTCGGAGTCGGCAGCCAGCTTAATGGCACGCTCGGCGCGCTTGTCGCCTTCCTCGGCCTCGTGCTCCAGCACGGCGCGCTTGGCCGTGGTGAGCGCCATCTCGGACATAGAGAAGTAGCCGTTGATGAGGGTCAAAACGAGGGTGGTGATAAGGGAGATGGTTATGTCCATCGGGAGTTTCTCGAACCTCCAAGATTCGGGACGTTGGGTAGTAAGCGTAGGTGACGGATAGGGCAATTGCGCCCGGCGGCCGCTTGGATAGGTCCGCGGGCACAGACGCGATCGCTAGATTACGAAGAGAATCACCGCCATGAACTGGAAGATGCTGCCGGCGAGCACCCACAAGTGGAAAACACTGTGCAGATAGCGCACGTTTTTGGCGATGTAGAACGGCACGCCCACGGTGTAGCACACGCCGCCGACAGCGAGCAGGGCAAGCGCCACGGGGTTGAGCAGCGACACGAGCTCGGGCAACTTAAAGACGACGAGCCAGCCCATCAGCAGGTAGACTAGGCCGCTTACCCAGTGCGGTTGACGCTCGCGCATAAAGCACTCGAGGGCGATGCCGATAATGGCGATGGCCCATACGGCAAAGAACAGCGCAGGGCCGCCGTCGTTTGCGAGCGTGATGAGGCAAAACGGCGTATAGCTGCCGGCAATGAGCAGGTAGATGCAGCTGTGGTCGATGATGCGAAACACGCGCTTGGCGCGCGCGGGCTGAATCGCGTGGTAGAGCGTAGAGGCTAGGTATTCGAGGATAATGCTGACACCATAGACAATCGCCGCGGCCATGTGGGCCGGGCCTCCGCCGCGCAAGGCAGCGAATACGATCAGGAGCACCAGGCCCGCGATACCCAGCAGGCAGCCGACACCATGGGTGACGGAGTTCATGATCTCCTCGCCCACCGTGTAGTGTGGAACGGCCGCGGTCTTGGGTCGCGGCTTAGAACTGTCGCTCGAATCGGACATGCCGGTTACATCCTCCAACGTAAAGAGTTCTCAACACTATATCAAAGCGTCTGGGTGCGTGCGAAATTTGCACCATACGTGACCCTTTGTTTACCCATTCTTTGCCTGTTGACGCATCAACGGTGAACGTCCATAATGCGCTTGCATTAAATGTTGATGTATTAACATCTTATAGGAGAATACCGCATGGCTCAAAACGCACATTCCCATCGAAAGCTCAAGATAGCCGGCATCGTTGCACTGGTGGTTGTCATTGCGCTGTTCGGATTTGCCGGCAACTTTCTGTTTGACTTCGCGCTGAATCCCCGCGCGCCATACACCATGAAGATGATGCAGGACGGCAAGGACGACAAAGAAGGTGAGCAGCCGGATGCCGAGGACACCGAGGCGCGGGCATGGTTTAAAAAGAATCGCGAGAGCAGCAGCCTCACCGCAGATGACGGAACCGAGCTCTCCGCTTGGTATTTTGCCGCCTCGGAGAACACCCACGATTACGCCGTCTGCCTGCATGGATATACCGACGAGCCCATCGGCATGGCCCGATACGTCAAACGATTCCACGACCGCGGCATGAACGTACTCGCACCCGCCGCCCGCGCCCACGAGCGCTCCGGCGGCGACTATATCGGCATGGGCTGGCCCGAGCGGCTCGACGTCGTCGCATGGATCGGGCGAATCGTTCAGGCCGACCCCGAGGCGCGCATCCTGGTCTTTGGTGAGTCGATGGGTGCGGCAACCGCTATGAACGTCGCGGGGGAATCGTTGCCGTCCAACGTGAAATGCATCATCGAGGACTGCGGTTATACGAGTGTTTGGGACGAGTTTTCCCTGCAGCTCAAGGATGTATTTGGGCTGCCCAGCTTTCCCTTGCTCGATGTAGCAAACTTGGTGTGCAACGTGCGCGCGGGCTACGACTTTCATGAGGCAAGCAGTGTGGAGCAACTCAAACACGCGACGGTTCCCATGCTGTTTATCCACGGCGACCAGGACACCTTTGTGCCGTACAGCATGCTCGACCAAAACTACGACGCGTGCGCCAGCAAGGTCAAGCAAAAGCTCACCATCCATGGCGCCACCCACGCCAAGAGTGCGCAAGTTGACCCCGAGCTCTACTGGAATACGGTCGACGACTTCCTCGGAAAGAATTTTTAGGCAAAAAGCAACGTCCGGGGCTTTATCTGACCCCCTATTTTCGGAAGTATGCGGCAAAATCTGGAACTGCCGACCAGACCGCAGTTTTATCAACAATTTATCAGGGGTTTTGTTGCCAAAAAACGTCGTGTGCTCGGCGGCCTCGGAATTTGCCGCATACTTCCGGAAAACCGCCCGTGGGCGCTGTGCTCACGGGCGGCTTTTGCTCGACTTACGCCACAGAGGCGCTTGTTTTGTCCAATAGCTAGGCGCTATTTGACCTCGATGAGCTCGTACTTGCTCGTGCCCAGGCCGATCTTCTCGGCATGCGCGATGCACGCGCGCCAGTCGGTGTCGGGATGCGTGATGCAGAAGGGGTCGCGCGCCTGCTCGCCCTCCAAATGCTCGTGGTTATGCTCCATCTTGGCCGCGCTGTCGGTAAGCTCGGTGTTAGGCAGCGGCTCGGATGCCATGACGGCATCGGCGCAGGCCTGGTCGATGGCGACCGGGTCGAAGCTCGCGAACATGCCGATGTCGTTGACGATGGGCGTGTCATTCTCGGGATGGCAGTCGCAGTTGGGGCTGATGTCCATGGCGAGCGAGATATGGAAGCTGGGGCGATCCTGGACAACGGCCTTCGTATACTCGGCGATCTTGTAGTTGAGTACGTCGGCCGCGGCGTCATAGTCGGGCTTGATGCAGTCCTGGTTGCACGCCGCAATGCAGCGTCCGCAGCCCACGCAGCGATCGTGGTCGATGGTAGCCACGTGAACCGTGCGGGTGCTGCCGTTGGCAAGCTCGCGCTCACGCGTACCGTCAAACGTGATGGCGCTGTGCGCGCAAATCTTCTCGCAGGCACGGCAACCTACGCAGTTGGTAGTATCGACGCTCGGCTTGCCGGCGGCATGCTGCTCCATCTTGCCGGCACGGCTGCCGCCTCCCATGCCCAGGTTCTTCATGGCGCCGCCAAAGCCCGCCTGCTCATGACCCTTAAAGTGCGTAAGGCTGATCACGATGTCGGCATCCATGAGTGCCTGGCCGATCTTTGCCTCGCGCACGTACTCGCCGCCCTCGACCGGAACGAGTGCCTCGTCGGTGCCCTTGAGGCCGTCTGCGATGATGATCTGGCAGCCCGTGGCATACGGGGTAAAGCCGTTCTGGTAGGCGGTATCGATGTGCTCGAGCGCGTTTTTGCGGCTACCGACATAGAGCGTGTTGCAGTCGGTGAGGAAGGGCTTGCCGCCCAGCTCCTTGACGACATCCGCGACGGCGCGGGCGTAGTTGGGGCGCAAAAAGCTCAGATTGCCCAGCTCGCCAAAGTGAATCTTGATGGCGACGAACTTGTTCTCAAAGTCGATCTGCTCGATACCGGCGCGGCGAATGAGGCGCTTGAGTTTGTCGAGCTGGCTCTCGCGAGCATGAGTGCGCAGGTTGGTGAAGTACACCTTAGCGGGTGCTGCGGGTGCAGTTGCGGTCATATATCTATCCCCTCGGTCTATATGGCGTTACAGACATAAGAGGATGGTACCCGTTGAAGTAGGGTCGAAGTCAAGCGCAACACCGAGTCGTTAGGCACTCATTGGGGACAGACTTAAATGAGTACCGCCAGGGACAGTCCTTGCCAGCCCGGCCAGCGAGCCGGCGAATCGTCAAAGACTGTCCCCGATGACCAGTCATTTAAGAACGTCCCCGATGACTACTCTTGCACCTTGAGGGCCTCGGCTAGGCTGACGCGCTTGATAGAGCGCGTGTGCAGCAGCGCCACGACCAGGTAGGTCGCAAAGCCAATGCCGACGCATGCAGCCATGGACCAAGCGGGCACGTAGATCTCGATATTGCCGTTGTAGGCGAGCAGCATCGAGCGGAAGATGGCCGTGAGCGAGCCAATAATGACCGGCAGGCTCAGCACGAGCGACGCCGCCACGCACAGCGTGATCGAGCGGATGTACAGATGCGAGATCTCACTATCGCGATAGCCAAAGACTTTCATGTAGCTGATCGAACGGGCGCTGTGGTCGATCACCGCTTTGGTCAGCAGGTACATAAACAGCAGGAAGATAAACACCGCGAGCCCGACCATCATGCCGATCATTTTGCTCATCATGCCGATGAACTGGTCACCCACGGCGCGCATGTCGTCGGGCGTGGTGTCGCCGGCAAAGTAGCGCGCGTCGAGGTCGAGCTTCTCGTCGCTCACATAGCCGTTAAAGTAGGCGGCGTCGTTGTCGAACAGCTCGTTAAAGTCGTCGATACTCATATAGATGTTCATGTCCGACTTGGAGCCCCAGGCACAGTCCTTGCCCGCGTACTCAAAGGAATAATGCTCACCCTCGTACTTGTCGCTGAGCGTGACCTTCTGGCCCTCGCTCCAGCCAAACTTATCGAGCAGACCGCCGCCAAAGACGACGCGGCCATCGCCGATGTTGAGGCCCTTCCAGTAGCGCGAATCGGACGAGATGCCGTAGACAGAAATCGTCTCCTCGCCATTGCCGTCGCCACGGTCGTACTGCAGCTGGTGAACGGCATATTTCTCGGCCTGCGCGATTGCGCCCGCGCCGTTGTCGGTCGTATTGACCGGGTGGATATCGTCGTTGTCAGTGTCGATCTTAGAGGCCTTGTCGATCAGATCGATGGCCTCATCGCGGTTGCAGCCGAGGGCATCGGCAAGATCGTCAAGGCGCGCGTAGAGCGCATCCTTCTTGTCCTGGACCTTGGCAAGCGCATCCTGCGCTGCGGTCAGGCTCTCGGCAGACGGAGATGCGGTCGCGGCATCGGCTGCCGTCTGCGCCGCATCGGCCGCGCCGTCAAGCTCGTCATCGGCATCCTGGGCGGCAGAAAGCAGCGCGCCGTCAACCGACTGCAAGCGCTCGAGTGCCGACCACTGCTCGCGCTCCTCGGTAGTGCCCTCGAGCTCCAGCGGCGCCTTGAGTGTGTACTGATGCTCGGCGACCAGGCTCGTCTCGAGGTTGTCGGCGCAGTGCGTCATCGTGGGCAAAATCGCCAGGCCAAAGAGCAGCAGCAGCGAGGCGAATGCAATGCCCACGAAGAGCGTGGCGAAGTTGCCCAGGTTGCGCAGGAAGACGCGCAGGCGGAAGCGCGAGACAAAGCCCATGCACTCCGGCAGCTGCAGGCCGCGCTTGGTGCCCGATTTGCCGCTCGCCTCGTGACGAAGGAACTGCAACGGCGTCTTGCCCATCTTGCGAAGCAGGCCCACCAGCGTGATGAGGATGAGCGCAGCGGCGGGGACCACGGCACACTTCACGAAGATCTCCCAGCTCCAGTACACCTGGAAGGGCGGCAGGCTGTACGAGCCGTAGTAGAGACCGCGCATGGGCTCGGTAAAGAACGCAACGCCGAGCGCGGTTCCCAAAAGTGCCGCGAGCACGCCCACGATGGCGGGAAGTGCCAGGTAATGCAGCACGATCTCGCGACGGCGATAGCCGCTGGCGAGCAGCGTGCCGATAATGGCGCTCTCCTCCTCGATGGTGGCGTCGGTAAGGACCACAAAGACAAACGCCATGATCACGATGATGATGTCGAGCAACGTCATCCACATCATGGAGTCGCCGTCCACGTCGTCGCGCGCATAGCCAATGCCCTGATTGGAATCGGCATCGATCAGATCGTCCACGCGCGCATCGGCATCGGTCAGCGCCTCGACCATATCCTGCTCCGCATCGATGCGATCCGCGGTGGGGAGATCGCGATCGGTAAAGGTAAAGGAGTAGGTGTAGGCAGGCGCGCCGCCGGCGTCCTCAAGCGCGGCAAAGCCGGCGTCGGTGACCTCGGCCACGCCGTACGTGATGGTGTTCACCGTAAAGTCCGAATTGTCGAGGAACAGCGCCTGGCTATCGGGCTGGGTCATGATGCCGCAGATGGTGTAGGTGCGGCCCTCAAGCTCGACCTTATCGCCCACGGCGAGGTCGTTGTTGGTGGCGAAGACACGGTCGATTGCCACCTCATCGTCCGTCTTGGGCTGCCTGCCTTCGCAGTAGGACGCAATGTCAACCTTGGTGCGATGCGCGTAGGTGCGCAGGGTGCGCTTGGTGCCGTCGTCGCCAGCCGCCTTTTTGATGATGGCGTCGATAGAGAAGTTCTTGTAGAACGTAACGCCGCCGACGTCCTCAGCCGCGTCTTCGGCAGCCTTGAGCTGATCTTTGGTGGCCTCGAAGGAGGTAGTCACGCGGCCGTCCTCGATCGTGTACGCATCGCGCATGTCGTCAATGAGGCAGCCGATGGAATGCGCCGCGAGCAAAAAGCCCGACGTGAGGGCGATGCTTCCGCACATAAGCAAAAAGATGCCCAGGTACTTGCCGATATTGCGGCGCAGCTCGCGCGGGAGTCGTTTTGCGAGAGGTGTCATGGCGCCGCCTACCAATCGAGCTCGGCGGCCGCGACGGGCGACTCGCTGAGCTCGTCCTCGACGATGCGCCCGTCGCGCAGGCGCAGCACGCGATTGGCCATGCGCGCGATGGCGGCGTTGTGGGTGACGATGATGATGGTGCAGCCGTAGGTGCGGTTGACGTCCTCCATGAGCTGCAGGATTTCCTTGGATGTCTTGTAGTCGAGCGCGCCCGTGGGCTCGTCGCACAGCAGCAGGCCCGGATTTTTGACGAGCGCACGGCCGATGGCGCAGCGCTGCTGCTGGCCGCCCGAGACCTGGCGCGGAAACTTGTTGCGGTGCTCGTAGAGGCCCAGCGAACGCAGCAGATCGTCGACGTCGAGCGGTTTTTTGGACAGGTGCGCCGTGACCTCGATGTTTTCCTTGATGGTAAGGTCGGGCACCAGGTTGTAGAACTGGAAGACAAAGCCCAGCTCGCGGCGTCGGTACTCGCCCAGATCGGCGGGCTTGAGCGCCGTGAGATCGCAGCCGTCCACCATGATGGAGCCGCCGTCGGCATCCTCCAGGCCGCCGATCAGGTTGAGAAAGGTCGACTTGCCCGAGCCCGAGGGCCCCAGCATGACGCAGATCTCGCCGCGGTTGATGGACGTGTCGATGCCATCGAGTACCGTCAGGCGCGCATCACCGTCGCCATAGTGTTTCTTGAGCCCGCTGACCTGGACATACGCTTGCTTTGTCGCCATGCTATCCCCCGTTGTTAGCCTTCTGCCACTTTTCTAGGCTAATAGTAAACCCAGGTGAACTATTTTTAAGCGACGTGCGCGAACTATTTTCCAACCCACTCATTGGGGACAGACTTAAATGAGTGAAATCGCTCATTTAAGTCTGTCCCCAATGAGTGGTCCCCAAGTGCCGACATATTGGGACAATCCCTGCCAGCCCTGCCGGCGAATCGGCAAAGACTGTCCCCAATGACTAGGTGGCTAGGCGTGGGATTTGTTGTGGGCGAGGGCTAGGCCTACGGCGGCGATGGCAGCGGCGAAGAGCACCGTGACGCCCAGGTCGCAGGCGATGTCGCCCAGCACGGCAGACGTCAGGTCCGAAGCGAGCGCCTTGCCGATCGCGTCGTTCACCCAATACGTCGGCACAAAGTGCGCCACCGTCTGCACGGCCGAGCCCATGAGCGACAGCGGCATCCAGGCGCCGCCCAAAAACGTCATGAGCATGCCGAGCAGGTTGCCCACACCGTTGAGCAGCTCCTCGCGCGCGCCCAGGCTCGACAGCGTAAAGCCAACGGCCAGCGGCGTGCACGCCAGGGCAAACGTTGCCGCCAGCGCCAGGCACACGCGACCCACGCCGACCTCGGCAACCGCGCTGGCAAAGCCCACGACGCCCATCATGCTCGACACGAGCCAGATGCAGACGGTGAGCACGGCGGCGGCCGCGAACACAGCGAGCGAACGCTGGCGCTCAGAGACCGGGCTGGCATCCATGCGGCGCACGCGCTCGGGCTCGTTCATGCCCGAGAACACCAGTCCCACCGACACGATGACCGACGAGATGATCGCGTACGCGCCAAAGTTGAAGTACGACTCGAGCGTGGTAGCAGCAGTCGAGTCGACCTTGACCTGCTCGATCTGGACCTCCGCGCGCTTTGCGGCCGCGTGCTCGGCGGCCCTTGCGACGTCGCCGTTGGAGGCAGCGGGCTCTAGTGCGGCCGCAGCGCCCGCGAGCGAGATCCACCGCGAGGCCTCGGCAGACGAAAGCGCCGCCGCCATGGTGCCGGCACCGTAGGTCACATCGAGCTTGGGCAGGGACTCCCCCGCGCGGGCGGCTGCAACAAGATCGTCCTCAAACCCCTCCGGGATAAAGAACACGCAGTCGGCGCTGCCTTTGGCGCTGTTGCTCTTGGAGAGCGCGTCAGCAAGGTCGTATGTGTCGTCGCCGACGCCCGTGACCAGGTCAAAGCGTGAGCCCAGGTGCTTGGTAAGCGCCCGCGAAAGGTCGCTATCGTCGCGGTCGACCACGATCACGTTGGTGTCGTAGGGCTTGTACTCGGTAAGCTGCGACGAGTTCCAGCTCACCGAAGCCGCGATGAATACGCCCATGAGCGAGATGAACACCGTATAGATGAGCAGGTAGAACGGGTGCGCCAGCGCCATGCGAAGCGCGGTCTTAAAGGTGCTCATAGCGGCTCCTTCCAAAGATCAGCGTAGCGGCGGCGACAAACACCAGGGCCATCAGGACGAGCGCGCCGGCGCGAACAGCGAAGGGCCCCAGGTCCTCAAAGAAATACAGGCGATTGAACATGTCGCAGATGAGCTTGACGGGGTTGAGCCAGCACTCGACCGGACAAGCGCGGGCGACGTCGTCGGCAAGCGCCATCGCCGGCTCGCCGTAGAGGCCGGCGAACAGGGCGCACGTGGTGGCAAAGCCCGTGAGGATGCCCGACTTGGATGCCTTGCCGCCCTTAACGGGAAGCGTGCCCACAAAAAGCCCCAGGCCCGTGGCGGCAAGCGCGGATGCAGCCCCGCCCAGCAGGCACAACCCCTCGCGCCCGCCAAAGTCGACGCCCACGACCAGGCGCACGTAGCCGATCGCAACCGCCATCGATGCAAAGGAAACCAGCCACGAGCCGACAAAAATGCCGGCCAGCGACGCCGTCTTGGAAAGACCGCCCACGCAGCGGCGCGCGCCGAGGCCGGACAGATTGGGCTGCAAATCGACGACGCTCAAGGCGGCAAACTCGGCAGACATCATCGCGACCAGGCCAAAAAGCGCGTAATAGTAGATGACCGTGCCATCGGGCGTGGCACGAGTCAGGCTCACGCGGCGGGTTCCGCCCTCGAGCGACAGGGCGCGCGCAACCGCCGCCGGATCGGCGAGCGCCGCCGGGTTGTCCTGGGCAATCTGGGACATGAGCTCGGCATTTTGCGTATACGAGCTTGCCACCGTTTCAAGGATGCTGCGGTCGGTAAGCACCGACGAGGCGCGCGAGCTGTCGTAACTCGATAGCAGCGTGAGCCTGGGCGTGCCCGCGGCATCAACCGTATAGATGCCCGCGACCTCGCCGGCCTTGAGCGCTTTGCGCGCGGCAGCCAAGTCTTCGTACTCGCTCACATCGAGCAGCTGGTCGTCGCCTGCCTTGGCAAGCGAAGCTGCCACATCCTTAAAGGTCGAGGCATCCCAGGCCTCGTCCGCCACGACGGCAACCGGCACCGGGTCGACCGTGCCGTCGGAGCTGAGGTTCGCAAACATAAACATGAACATCGTGGAAAGCGCGATAGGAAAGAGAGCGCCCCAGACCCACGTGCTCGGCCGGCGCAGCAGCGTCTTGACCGTGGTGATGATGGTGTTGAACATGGCCGCCCCCTAGTCGCGCAGCTCGCGGCCGGTGATCTCGAGGAACACGTCGTTGAGGGTCGGCGGTTCGGAATAGATGCGGCCGAGCGGCACGTCATGCGAGCGCAGCGCATCGAGAATGTCCGTCAGGTTGTGCGGGCTCGCTTCGCACGAAAACGTGAGCTGTCCCGCCGTTGCCGAAAGGTCCAGAACGTGCGGCAGGCTTGCGACGGCACCGAGCGCCGCACTCGGAACCTCGCCGACCTCGATTACAATCTTCTCGCCCATCTGAATCATGCGCTTGAGCTCGTCGTTAGTGCCCTGCGCCAGCACGCGGCCGCCGTCCATGATCATAATGCGGCTGCAGATCTGCTCGACTTCCTCCATGTAATGGCTGGTATACACCACCGTGGCGCCCTCGTCGCGCAGGCGGCAGATGCCCTCCAGGATGGCGTTGCGGCTTTGCGGGTCGACCGCCACCGTGGGTTCGTCAAAAAAGATGAGCTCGGGCTTGTGCGCGATGCCGCAGGCAATGTTGAGACGACGCGTCAGGCCGCCCGAGAGCTTGCCGGGGCGGAACTTGGTAAAGTCGCCCAGGCCGACAAAGTCGATCGCCTCGTCCACCAGCGCGCGGCGGCGCTTGCGGTCGTTGACGTAGAGACTGCAGAAATAGTCGATGTTCTCGCGCACGGTGAGCTCGTCGAACACCGCCACCTGCTGCGGCACCACACCGATGCGGCGCTTGAGGTCGTAGCGGGCGGGCGTCATGCGCTCGCCGAACAGCTCGATGGTGCCCTTGTCGTAGGCGAGCAGCTGCAGGATGCAGTTGATGGACGTGGTCTTGCCCGAGCCGTTGGGGCCCAGCAGGCCAAAAATCTCGCCGGGGGCGATGTTCAGGTTAAAGTGGTCGAGCGCAATAAGATCGTCGTAGCGCTTGACGAGGTTTTCGACGTGGACGATGTCTGTCATGAGGCGGCCCTTCTGTTGGTCGTGGCCCGGTACGATTGCATCATCGCAGGAGCGGGCGGCGCGCACCAGTGAGCTTTGTCACGAGTGCGGAGGTCTTGGTCGTACGGCCTGCCGACGCCCCCGCTTTGCCGCGCGGGAGAAATGTCACGGTTGCGCAGGCGGCCCCTCCACCACGCGCGGCATCGCGTACAATACCCGTATGAACAGGCTTTTCGACAAATCGATTGTGCTGGCGTGCTGCATCGCAGCCGCCACAGGCCTTGCTGTGGACGCTCGCTTAGTCGCGGCGTTTTGCCTGGGCGTTATTGCCACCTCACTGGCCGAGGTCGCACAGGGAAATCGCGCCCGCCGTGCGAGCGAGGCCGTGAGCTACGCTTACATCATCGCGGCTGTTTTCGTGCCGCCGTTTATGCCGTTTGCGCCTCTCGCCCTCTATGACATCGCGCGGCGCGTGCGCCGTGAGCACGCCTGGATCGCGTTGGGTGTCGGTGCTGTCTTTGCCTGTGCGCTCGTCGCGGACCTTCGCGGCGGCGCGCTCACCACCCGAACGCTGCTGCTAACCGCCATTCTTTCGGTCGCCGCCACGTTGCTGTCACTGCGCACCGCGCAGCTGGAGCGCGAACAGGAACGCATGCGCCGTACCCGCGACGAGCTGCAGGAACGAGCCCTCGCGCTCGAAGCGCGCAACCGCGATCTTGCCGACCGCCAGGACTACGAAGTCGAGCTCGCGACGCTCGCCGAACGCGCCCGCATCGCGCGCGAGATCCACGATAACGTCGGACACCAGCTCACGCGTGCCTCGCTACAAGCCGAAGCCCTGCGCGTGATCCACGCCGACGAGCCCGGCGTCGCCGCCGATTTCGCCGACGTCAAACGCACGGTTGACGAGGCGCTCCAACTTGTGCGTACTAGCGTCCATGCGCTCAACGACAACGCTGTCGACCTTTCCGTGCAGCTCGAACGCATTGTTGAAGGCGCGCGCTCGGACGGCGGCCCGCAGATTGAGCTTGAAGTTATGACCGAACATGCGCCCGCAAATGTCGCCAACTGCTTTGCGGCGGTCCTTCGCGAGGCGCTTTCCAACGCCATGCGCCACGCCCATGCCAATGCCGTTACCGTGCGGTGCATGGAGCATCCGTCGTTTTACCAGCTCATCGTTACCGATAATGGCGCGGACGCGACCCCGGCGAGCAGCAGCAACGTCGCAGAAGGCATGGGGCTCGGCTCCATGCGCGAGCGCGTCGAGGCGCTTGGCGGCACCTTCACCGCCGGTCCGCGCGCCGGTGCCGGCGGCTGGCGTGTGTTCGCCACCGTTCCCAAACAGCAAGGAGATGAGGGCCGATGAGGCTCATCGTTGTCGACGACGACCGCCTAGTGGTCGATTCGCTCAAGATTATCCTGGGCGCCCAAACGCAGATCGAGGTAGTGGGCACCGGAGCCGACGGCAACGACGCGGTGGCACTCTACGCCGAACTCGCACCCGATATCGCGCTGCTCGACATTCAGATGCCGGGGCGCGACGGCCTTTCGGCGGCGCGCGAGATCCTTGAGCACGACCCCGCGGCACGCGTGGTGTTTCTGACGACATTCTCGGATGACGAGTACATTGTGTCGGCGCTCAAGCTGGGCGCCCGCGGTTACCTGATCAAGACCGATGTCGCCGCCATTCCGCCAGCGTTGGCGCAGGTCATGGATGGCAAACGCGTGCTCGAGGGCAAGGCGATCGAAGATGTCGATTTTGATGGGGCGAACGCTGAGGCCGGTGCGACTCGCCGGCCCGCGGCCTTTGCCGGTCTGACCGACCGCGAGTTCGAAGTCGCCGAGCTCATCGCCCGCGGCCTCGATAACAAGGAGATTGCCGCCACGGCTTATATGGGAGAAGGCACGGTGCGCAACCACATCAGCTCGATCCTGGCCAAAATGGGCCTGCGCAACCGTACGCAAATCGCCATCGCCTACCTGCGAGGGTAATTACCCAACGGCCGACCGCTTTGGCATAGCAAAATGGCTGCCATCGATTTAATGCCATTTCAAAACTAAGCCGGTTTACGGGGCTAAACTCAGGACCCCCATCCATACCCGCGTTTTCTGCAAAATGACGGCTCGTCTACCTGCAGTTTTATTTTCACGAATATCGGCATGGTTGGGGACTCGTGACTCAGCCCCGTAAACCGGCATAGTTTTGTTTGAACGGTCCTGCGCGAACGCACCCACCAGCCGCGTGGGGCCAAAAATGATCCGTTTTCCTCCGTCCCCGGGGGATCATTTGGCGGCGCCAACCACGAAATCGGCCCATCTACTACGTTTGACTCGATACCCCTGACCATGCCTTCGTTTTGAACAAAACCGCAGGCGTTCTACCTGCGGTTTTGTTTTCGCGTTTTTTGGCATGGTTGGGGGTAAGGGGATAAACGTAGTAGATGGGCCGATTTCGTGGCGGCCCTTCCTCCCCTGCGCACAAAAGTGCCGCCACGGAGAAGGGAGACGTCTCCGTGGCGGCTGGGGGTGGGGGCGGGGGCTATGTTCTGGCTTCCCGCCGGCCGCCCGGGGCCTTTTGGCCCCGGGCGCTGCCAGCGTGCCTAGCGCTTACGGATACCCCAGACCAGGGCTCCGACGCCGGCCATGGCGATGACAAATGCCATGAGCAGTGCGGCGGCCTGCTGGTCACCCGTAGTGGGCAGGAAGCCCTTAACCGTCTTGACGATGTTCGTCACGGTCTTGGACGTACCGGGGTCGGGCGTCGGCACGGGCGTCTCGGGCTTCTTGTACATGTTGTTGAACACGATACCCTCGACACTCTTGTCGCCCTTGGTAAAGGTGACGTTCGCCTTGAGGCTGCCCTCGCCGTCGTCGACCACGTTGACGGTCGCGGTAAAGACGGACTTGTCATAGGTCATACTGGCCTCGTCGCCCTTGACCTCGCTGATGGTGTAGACGTACGTACCGGGCTCGTCGTACTCGAACTTGTCGAAGTTGATCTTGCCGTCGGCATCGTTGGTGACGGTGGACTCGATGTCCTCGCCAACGAGCTTAAAGCTAAACTCGTCCTTCTTGAGCTCGCGTCCCTCGAGCACCTTGATGGCGCCGATGGAAACCTGCGTGGGCATGGCGTGATACTTGTTAGTAAAGCCAGCCGACTCGGTGGTTCCCTCGAGCTTGTGCGTCGCGGTCAGCGTGCCGTCGCCGTTGTCGGAGACGGTGGTCACGACGGTATAGGTCGCGCCGTCATAGGTGACGCCCTTGTACAGGCCGAGCGCGTTGGGGCAAGCCTCGCGCAGCGTGTACGTGTGCGTGCCGGGCGCCTCATAGTGGATCGGGCTCAGCGTAACGGTGCCGTTGGCGTCGTTGGTGCCGCTAGCGACAACCACGCCGTCCTCGAGCAGATCAAACGTGAACTCGCCGGCTGCAAGGTCGCGTCCGGTCAGACGCTTGACCGTCTTGACCTGATCGGTCACGGAAGAATCGGTGGGTGCCACGCTGTACGTGTTGGTGAACGTAAAGTCCGCACCGTCGCCGCCGTCGCGCTTGACGCTCAGATGTCCAGCGCCGTCATCGGTCACGGTGTAGGAGACCTTGCGCGTTACGTTAGCGTCGTTGGTCACGCCAGGGGCGCTACCGGACTCGGTCACCGTATAGGTAAAGGTGTGCGAGCGCGGGGCGGTGGGGGCTGCGGGCTCGGACTCGTCCTTGGTCTCGTCACCGCTGGCGTCAGCGTCAACCTCGGCCTCGTCGGCGTTGGCTTCAGCGTTGTTCGATGCATCGCCAGAAGCGTTGTCCGTCACGCCCAGGGCGCGGTTGAGGTCATCGAGCGTAAAGTGGATCTTGCCAAAGTCCACGTTGCCGGCCGCGTCGTTGGTTGCGGTCGTGCGCTCGGGCATCGGGGCACCCGCCTCATCGGCGGCCACGGTAAAGATGAACTTACCCGTGATGTCTGCCGGGGTCAGGCCCTCGGCAGCCTGGAGCTTCTTGGTGCCGGCGAGCGCGGCGTCAACGGCATCGGCGCCGTAGACGTTCTCGAACAAGGGCTCGATGCCACCGTAGTCGACCGTTGCCGTCAGGGTACCGTCACCGTTATCGACGACGATAACCTTAAAGCCAAAGTACCACGTTGTAGCAGAAACGCCGTTCGGCAGCCCGTGTATAGCTTCGTAGGCCGTGTAGTTAATGGTCCAAGCGAGCTTACCGTCCTTGTCGGTACGATGGGCAAGCCCAGCAGACTCAAGATCGGCAAGCATCTTGGTGTCGTAGTGCAGCGCATCAAAGCTCACGTGCCCGCCGATATTGGGCTTGAGATTTTCATAACCCACAAGCTCACCCTGATAGGCAATGCCGAACCAGAACTCGCCGTCGGCCATCGGGCGACCGGTCAGGGTCTTGGCGGCAACGACCTGAGCAACGGTGCCACCAGGTGCATCGGTCGTAGCGCTATAGCTGTTGACGAACGGGACCACGGCGCTCTCGACCGCAGCCGCGCCGGTCTTGTACTCGGTCACCAGCGTGCCCTCGGGACCGCCGGAGACGGTCGTCGTGGCGGTGAGCGTACCGGCGGTGTCGTCGGCGATAGCGATCGTCACGGTGCGCTCGGCATCGTCGTAGGTGTAACCGGGCTGGCCGTCATTCTTCTCGGCAACGGTGTATGTAAAGGTCTTACCCGCGTCAGCCTGCGTAAACTTGACCTCATGGCCCGCCAGAATGTCAATCCGACCGACCGTTGCCTCTGCCGTCGCAGGGGACTTGTACACGTTGGCGCCCTCGTGCAGGCCGAGCGCGGTGGCAGAAGCCGCATCGGCGGGCGTCACGGTAAAGGTGAACTGGCCCTCGGTCATGGGGCGTCCGTAGAGGGTCTTGCTGAGCTTGAGACCGCCGGCCGCGGCGTAATCGAGCTCAGTGCGGTACGTGTTGGTAAAGCGTCCGTTTTCCTTCTTAGTGACGTTGGCGGTCAGGGTGCCATCGCTGTCCTCGGTCACGGTCACTTCGGCGGTTGCGACATGCGCGTCATACGTCATGCCGACCGTGCTGCCCGCGTTCTCGCGAATCTCGTACTTATAGGTTCCGGCGGCAGCGTAGTGGATCTTGCCGAACTTGATGGCGGCGATGCCGTCCTTCGCGTCCCTCTTGTTCACGGTTACGGTTGCGGGATCGGGCAGCGGGGCGCCCTCGGGAGCGGTGATGGTAAAGCTAAACTCGTCCCCATCCGTCCAGTCGCGACCGTCGATAGCCTTGCTCAGACCAAAGTCGAGCTCGGTCTCGAGCGGGGTCACGTTGTAGGTGTTCTTGAAGATCGCGGCCTCGGCATTCTTCAGAACATGCTGGGCACTGAGCGTGCCGTCGCCGTTATCGGTGATGGTCGTCACGATGGTGAACTTGGCATCGCTGTAGGTGACGCCCTTGCTGGTGGTTCCGCCGTTGACCTCGCGCAGTGTGTAGGTGTGCTTGCCGGGTTTGTCGTACTTGACGGCGCCCATCGTGATCGTGCCGTCGGCAGCGTTGGTGCCGGTGGCGACGACCTCGCCGTCCTCGACGAGCTCGAAGGAGAACTCGCCTTCCTTGAGGTCGCGCCCGGTCAGGACCTTCTTCGCGGTGATCTGGTCGGTGACGCTGGACTCGTCAGGATTCGGCTTGTAGCTGTTGTTGAACTTCGCCTCGTTGGCGCCCTGCAGCTCATGCTTGACCGTGAGCTTACCATTGCCGTCATCGGTAACGGTAGTCACGATGGTGTAGGTCGTGCTGTCGTAGGTAATGCCGTTGCCTTCGGCGCCCTTGGCTTCGCGCAGGATATAGGTGTGCTTGCCGGCGGCGGTGTAGGAGATCTTGCCCATCGTAATCTTGCCATCGGCGTCGTTAGCGCCGGTGGCGACGACCTCGCCGTCCTCGACGAGCTCGAAGGAGAACTCGTCGGCCTTGAGGTTGCGTCCGTCCAGAACCTTGGTCGCGGTGATCTGATCGGTGACACTGGAGTTATTCGGAGTAACGCTGTAAGCATTCTCGAAGATAGCCTTCTCGACGTCCTGCAGCTCATGCTTAACCGTGAGCTTGCCATTGCCATCATCAGTGACGGTGGTCACGATGGTGTAGGCCGCGGTGCTGTAAGTAATGCCGTTTTCGGTGGTGCCGGCCTTGGTCTCGCGCAGCATGTAGGTGTGCTCGCCAGCCGCAGTGTAGGTGATCTTGTCCATCGTGATCTTGCCGTCGGCCGCATTGGTGCCCCTGGCGACGACATCGTTACCCTCGACGAGCTCGAAGGAGAACTCGCCTTCCTTGAGGTCGCGGCCGGTCAGGGTCTTGGTCGCGGTGATCTGGTCGGTGACGCTGGACTTATTCGGGGCAGTGTTGTACTTGTTCTCAAAGCGCGCCGTCTCGGGGCCCTCGAGCGTATGGGTCACCTTAAGCGTGCCGTCGCCGTTGTCGATGACGCTCGTCTTGATGGTGTAGTTCGTCTTATCGTACGTGATCCCGTTGCTCAGCCCCGCCTCGTTGGGGAGCTTCTCGCGCAGCGTGTAGGTGTGGGTGCCGGGCTTGTCGTAAGTGATTTTGCCCATGACGATCTTGCCGTCGGCATCGTTCTTGCCGGTGGCGACGACATCGTTACCCTCGACGAGCTCGAAGGAGAACTCGCTGTCTTTGAGCTTGCGGCCGGTCAGGACCTTGGTCGCGGTGATCTGGTCCTCGACAGGCTTCACGCTATAGGTGTTCTTGAAGTCGGTCTCGCCCGAGATCTTTTCAACGTCGGCCTTAAGCTCGCCCTTGGCGTTAACCGTCACAGTCACCTTGAACGTGGCAACGTTCTTGCTGTAGGTAATGCCACCGGCGTCGCCCTTGACCTCGCGGACCTCATAGGTGTACTCGCCCGGCTCGGCATAAGTAATCTTGCCAAAGTTAATGGCTGCCTTGCCCTTGTCGAGATCGGCATTGGTCACAGTTACGGTCGCGGGGTCGGGCATCGGGGCATTGTTGTCGGACGTCGCGGAGAGCTCAAACTCAAACGCATCCGTATCCGCCCACTTGCGGCCCTCGAGCACCTTGGTCAGACCAAAGTCAGTCTTGGTATCAACCGCTGTCGGCTTGGTTGCAAGGCTAAAGATAATCTTGCCGTTGTTGCCCAGGTGCGAATGCACGTGCGTGGAAGTCGCAACGGAGGAAAGGTCATTCCACCTGGGGTTAAGCACGTCGCGCGCGGTCTCGGTCTTGTTGCCGTTCGCCTCCACATCGTCCTTGGTGGTATGCAGCTGGTCGATATAGGCCAAGCGCGCGGTTCCCTTATTAAAGGACCAATAGCCGTCATCTTTGACCAGAGCGCCGTCGTAGCTGGCGATCTCGTGCCCCTCAAACTCCACAACGGCATAGTCGTCCTTCGGCTTGCAGTTTGCGCCCATCGCCACAAACTCGTCCTTGTAGTAATAGACGTCGTTGCCCTGCGGCTTTACCGTCGCGCGCTGGGTGCATTCCTTGTCCGTGTAGATAGGCGTGATTTTTTGGAAGTAATAGTAGCTGTTGGTATCGGCGGGCTCAAACTCGGCGACAACATCGCCCAGCTCGCCGCCCGACCACTTGTTGGCCAGGAAGTAGACCGTCTGGTTGTCGGCACCCTTATGTTTCTCGATATACTTCTTGAGTCCGTCATCGGGCGTAAACAGGTTGTTACGCGCGGCGTCCTTGACGCTCGAGGTGTATTTAATCTGAATAGGCTTGATGTCATTGAGCGACGTGCGCTCAAAGATCCCGTTTTCCATGTCCACGTGATAGCGGATCAGCGGAATCAGTGATGCGGGAATCTTGACCGTCACGATATCGCCCTGCTGCGCATTGGCAGAGCGCTCGACGGTGATGACCAGGTCCTTGGCCACGCCCGAAAACTCGTACGTGTCCGTATTGCCCTTGGTTGTCTTGGTCACTTCATCAAAGGGGACGCCATTAATCTGAGCGCTGACAAACGTATCGACCTGCATAAAGTCGCCCAGCTCATCACTAAAGGTGATGTAGCCGGACTTGCTCTCGTCGTAACCATCCTCGATCTGAGTGGGAGAGCCCTTGCCCGAGGTGATAGAGCTCGAGATATCATCAAACACCTTCTTGAGCTCATCGGCGTTCGACGCAGCCTTGTAGAAATCGGAATTCTCCGTGCGCTTACCAAGCTCATTGGTTGTGTAGGACGTGGCGTTTGGATAGTTGCTCGACACGGCGTGCATGAACTTGTTTTCGTTGCTCGTCCAGTAGTTCGTAGGATCGGCAACGGGATTCGCACCATTAAAGATGCCGATCGTATAAATGTCGGCACCTTTATTCTTGAGACTCTTGGCGCTTTTGACGGCGCTATCGGCAACACTTGCTTGGAATCCACTAGAACTCGTAGGTGAACCATCAGCGAAGAAGACAACGATCTTCTTGGCGTCGGCGCGACCAGACGAAAATACCCCATCAGCCAGCTGTAAGCCATAGTCGGCGCGCGTGGCGCCATTAGGACTGATGGAGTTGACCGTACTCTTAAGGCTCGTCGCGTCATCGCCCGTGCAGGGCGTCAGCTTCTTCATGGTCTGCGAGTAGTTGTACCTATACCCCGACTCCCAATACGTGTCGTTGCCGACCCAATCAGCCCTACTTCCCGCAAACTTTACGATGGCAACCTGATGCTGCTTGGAAGCATCGATCTTTGCATTCTGCTCGGCAATGGCGTCGATAAAGGAACTGGCAGCGTTCTTAAGTGCGGTGATGCGTTTGGTCTGATCGTTGCCGCCCATGCTCTCATCCATCGACCCGGAGGCATCAAGCACCATCACGATATCGAGCGGTTTAGTGACCAGCGACGTTGTATCAGAGGTCGAAGATATCGTGGAAAGCGTCGTCACAAAGTCGGACTTTTCGTCCTGCGCGGGCTCGACCGTCTTGTCCGTCCAGATTCGGCCTACATAACGTGTCGTCTGGTCCTGCTCGCCGCCCGACGCCCAGTATTGCCAACGGCCGGTGGTGTTTGGGTCGACTATCTTTTTGCTCACCGTCGGTCCGTCCATTCCGGTGCTGGACCTGGCGTTGGCCTCGGGCAGCATGGCAAATGCTGCAGCCGGCAACACCAGCACCACGGCCAGTATCACCGCCAAGAGACCCCTCGTGTACTTACTCATCGCGTCTCCCTTCTCGCGGTCTCAGACCTTGCAACAGCCTAAAGTTACGAAATGAGACACAATTTGGGCAGGTGACACATGTTCCAGATTCTGTTTTGGGCGTGAGACAAATGTCTCACCAAAGTTGAGACACGGCGTTTTCGCAGGAAAATAGGTGCGACTCAAGATGGGCGGGGCAAAAGGGCCCGTTTTCCTCCGACCTTGGGGGATCAAGGGCTGTTACGGATATGGTGTCATTTCAAAACTATGCCGGATTACGGGGCTAAAGCCGAGGCCCTCATCCATACCCCCAATTATTGAAAAACGGCAAGCAATCTACCTGCGGTTTTGTTTTTGCGGTTTTCAGTATGGTCGGAGGTTCTCCATCCAGCCCCGTAATCCGGCATAGTTTTGTTCGCGGCGGCACAACCGCGCGCTTAAGCGCGGGGCCGGTGGGGCATTTTTGCCCCACCGGCCCCTATTCCAGCTCTGTTCCAGCGCTATTCCGGCTTGGTTTCTACCGTGGGAGTCTTGTCCGCTGCGACTGGGATGCGGGCGGTGTCCATAGTCAGGCAGTGCTTGGGGCAGCTCTCGATGCACTCACCGCACACCACGCAGGCATACGGGTCGATCGACCACGTTCCACCCTTGCGATCGACCGCGAGCGCGCCCGCCGGGCAACGGCGCGCGCACATGCCGCAGCAAATGCACACATCCATGTCATTGACGATATGCCCGCGCAGGCGCTCGGGCGCCGCCAGCTTCTCCTGCGGATAGCACACCGTGACCGGCTGCTTGACCATAGAACCCAAGGCCGTCTTGACAAATGTCAGCAAACTCATGCCGCGCCTACCTTTCCGTGCAGCTAATGCAGGGGTCGATGGTCAGGATAATCATAGGCACGTTGGCAAGGAGCACGCCCTGCAGCGCATGCGTCAGACCCGCCAGGTTTTGCGACGTCGGCGTGCGCACGCGGAAACGGTCCAGGTTCTTGCTGCCGTTGCCGCGCACATAGTAATACGCCTCGCCACGCGGCTGCTCAATCACAACCTCGCCGCGCGCGCCGTCGGCCGGCGTGAGCTTGGTACGCCCACCGATACCGTCGTGCGGAATCTTGCCCACAAGCTCCTTGATGATGTCCATAGCCTGCGTGACCTCGGCGCAACGCACCTGGCAGCGGGCATAGCAGTCGCCATCGGTAGCGACAATTGGCTCAAACGCAGCCAGATCCGCATAGGCGCCGTCGCCAAACATGCGCACGTCATAGTCCACGCCCGAGGCGCGCCCGAACGGGCCGACCATCGACAGATCCAGCGCGTCCTTCTTGCTGATCACGCCCACGCCGTGCAGGCGCTCGCCGCAGCTGTCGTCGTCCAAAAACGTATGCACCAGGGCCTCGTAGTCGGGACGCATGGCGTCGAGCGTCTGGACAATACCCGCCAGCTCGGAGTCCTCGATATCGTGCTTAAGGCCGCCGATCTCATTGATCGACAGAATCACGCGGCCGCCGCACGTGCTCTCAAAAATCTTGAGAATCTGCTCGCGTAGGGTCCACGAACGATAGAACAACGCCTCAAAGCCAAAGGCATCGGCGAGCAGGCCCAGCCACAGCAGGTGCGAGTGAATGCGCGAAAGCTCGTGCAAAATGGTGCGGATATACTGTACGCGGCCGGGCACCTCGATGTCGAGCATGCGCTCACAGGCGCTGGCATAGCCGCAGCTGTGGCCCACGGCGCAGATGCCGCAGATGCGCTCGGCTATGTAGCCAAACTGGTGCATATCGCGCTTTTCGGTGAGCTTCTCGAGCCCGCGGTGCACAAAGCCGATCTGCGGAATTGCCTCGATGACGCGGTCGTCCTCGATCACCAGGTCCAGATGAAGCGGCTCGGGCAGCACCGGGTGCTGCGGGCCAAACGGAATAACGGAGCGATGTGCCATGGACTTTACGCCTCCTTTTTCTGCTTGTCGCGGGCGGCCTTGGCGGCAAGCGCCGCGCGGACCTTGGCCGCTTTCTCGGGATCCATGGCGGCGAGCTTTGCCTCCATCTCGGCAGCCTTGAGCGCGGCCCTGGCGGCAGCTTCATCGTGCCGAGCATCGGAGCCGGCAGCCGCAGCGGGCTGAGCAGCGGCGCCCGCGGCATCGCCGGCGCTGGCAGCGCCCTCCCCTGCAGCAGCCGCAGCAGCGGCGGCCTTTTCGGCCGCGGCCTTGCGCGCCTTGGCCTCGGCAGCGGCACGGACCTTCATGGCCTTCTCGCGCGCGGCCTTCACCTCGGGCGTGATAACGCTCATGGGCTCGGCAGTCGAAACCTGGTAGAAAAAGCCCTTAAAGTCGACCTGCATGTCAGTGATGGCAAGACCAAACAGGTCGTGCGCTTCGTTTTCAAACGGGAACACTGCCGGATAGTACGAGCTGATGGACGGAATCTCCTGGTACTGGTCGATGCCCTCGACTACCAGATTCTCAATCGCATAGCTGCCGTCCTGCGCAATATGCTCCTGAGCAGCACGAACGTCGATAAACGTATAGACCAAGCGATACGATCCGTCGTCCACACAGCGCTCGGCATGCATCTGCACAAAGCGCGCGCCGGCACCCTTGAGCGCCTGCACATGTGGCAACAGCCCATCGATCCCGACGGTGGTATAGATTGCCTTTTGCATTACTCGGCCTCCTTTGCAGCGGCGGGTGCGGTGGGCGTCCCAGCAGGCGCGTCGCCAGCGACGGGCGCGGCGGGCGGCGCGGCGGGCGTGTCACCGGCACCATCAGTCCCGGCCCCCGCGGCCACAAACCCGTCCTCGCCCAACTCAACGCCACCGTCCCAGGTTGCGGCGCCGCCCACGGTAAGCGGGTCACCGCCGGCGCGCATCACGGCCTCCTTCTGATCCAGGATGCCGCACGCCTCCACAATGGCGTCAATCACCGTCTCGGGACGAATGGCACATCCGGGCGCGTACACGTCCACGGGAATTGCGCGGTCCACGCCGCCGATCACGTTATAGGCATCGCGGAACACGCCGCCCGAACACGCGCAGATACCGCAGGCCACCACGCACTTGGGCTCGAGCATCTGGTTGTAGATCTGGCGCACGACGGGCAGGTTCTGGGCATTGACCGAGCCCGTCACCAAAAAGATATCCGCATGCTTGGGGTTGCCGGTGTTGACCACGCCAAAGCGCTCCGCATCGAACAGCGGCGTGAGCGAGGCCAGCACCTCGATATCGCATCCGTTGCAGCTCGAGCCGTCGTAATGAATAACCCACGGCGAGCGCGACATTTTATGATCCATGAATGCCGCCTCCTAAATAAATACGTCGACGAGGATGGGCATAAGGTTGAGCAGGCCAAACACCAGCGCCACGCCCCAGCCGAGCTTAAAGCAGCTGCGCCAGGTGCTACGGGCGAAGGTGTTATCGATCAGCACCTCGACAAAGTACGTCGCAGCCATCACGACCAGGGCGACCAGCCAGCTCACCGGGTTGTCCCAAACAAAGAACATGCCCACCCACATCAAAAACAGTACGGTCTCGCACCAGTGCATGAGAGTCATCTTTGCCAGCGTACCACCGCTCATCTCGGTGGCGACGCCCTGAACGATCTCCTGATGCGCGTGATGCGAGTACGAAAGGTCAAACGGCGACTTGCGCAGCTTGATGGTAAGCACCGCGAGCAGCGCGAGGAAAATGGGCGCGCTGTACACGATGATGGGGGCCGACTGCCCCGTCACGGCAATGGAATCAAAGCTATCGGTGGCAAGATACAGGCCCACACTCATCAGCAGAACGGCGGGCTCGTAACTCATGACCTGCAGCAGCTCGCGGTCGGCGCCGACCTGGGCAAACGGGCTTTGCGTCGAGGCGGACGCCAGCACCACAAAGATCGCGGCGAGCGTCACCATAAAAGCGCACAGCAGCGTGTTGGAACCCGACACAAAGATGCCGCCGCCCACCACGGTAAAGATGAGCGCGCACGCCATGTAGGTATCGTCCATGGTGTTTACGCTGGCAGGGGCCTTGCGCAGCAGCTTGGCAACGTCGTAGAAAGGCTGCAGCAGGCGAGGGCCCACGCGGCCCTGCATGCGGGCCGAAAGTTTGCGGTCAACGCCGTCGATCAGGCCACCCACAAGCGGCGCCAGCAGGGCAAACACCACGGTGCCAATAAATATGCCCACGACGCCCGAACCTTCAAAATACTTGCCGCGCAGCACCGAGGGCGCGCTCATGGCAAGCCGCTCGGGCCCAATCCACGCGCAGCACAGCAGCGCAAACAAGATAATGCTGCAGCACACGACGCTGCCCGCGGGGCCAATACGCTTCTCGCCAAGGGCGTCCTCCGAGTACCAATTGCGTTTTTCGGCCTTCACCTCGTGTCCCATCGAGCCGCGGAAATGGCGGTAATTGTCGGTCCCCACACCCGAAAGGTACACGTTGACATGCGGTTTGTTGCTCACGCGGAACGACGTCAGCAGCACCACGGCGATAAACGCCACGATAACCACCATCAGATACATGGCGTCCTTGCCAATAACGTACGGCACGCGGCCAAACACCATGGCCAAGTAAGGCGACACCAGGCCGCTCGAGATAACCGGGAACGCCACGCAGCACAGAATCAGCAGCGCGGCGATGGTGTTGAGCGCCATCCATTCGGTCTTATGGACATTGACCTCAACGTTTTGAGCCGTGGGGTCGACGCCCGAAAGCTTGGCAAGCCACTTGCCCCAGAAGTAGAACGTCGCGGCCGAGCCAAAGGCAAGCACCATGATCATGAGCACGTTGCCGGTCTGTGCGAACGCCACCAGGGCGCCCCACTTGGACACGAGCATGCCAAACGGCGCCACAAACATGCCCATGATGCCCAGCATCATCAGACGCGTCAGGTGCGGCATGCGGCTGAACATACCATCCATGTCCTCGATATTGCGGCTGCCGATATGATGTTCGGCCGTGCCCACGCACAGGAACAGCAGCGACTTTGCCACCGTGTGGAACAGGATCAGGAAGATGGCGGCCCATACGGCCTCGGGCGCGCCGACACCCAGGCAGGCACTGATGAGGCCCAGGTTGGAAATGGTGGAGTACGCAAGCACGCGCTTGGCGTTGCTCTGCGAGATCGCCATGAGGGCAGCGAGTAAAAACGTGATGGCACCCACACTCGTGACCATAAAACCGGTCACGGGATAGATGGCATAGAGCGGGCTCAGCTTGACCATCAGGAACACGCCGGCCTTGACCATGGTGGACGAGTGCAGCAGGGCGCTCGTGGGCGTGGGGGCGACCATGGCGCCGAGCAGCCAGGTGTGGAACGGCATCTGTGCGGCCTTGGTGAGCGCGGCGAGCGACAGCAGGATGACCGGCATCACCAGCAGCGCGGATTGCGCGGTTCCGGCGCCGGAAAGCTCGATCATGCCCGAGATGGTCAACGGCATGCCGTTGACGTGCAGGAACATAAGGCCGACCAAAAACGCGATGCCACCCAGCATGTTGAGGATGATCTGGGTGAAGGCGTTTTTGATGGCCTCGGGCGTGCGCGTGTAGCCAATCATGAGGAACGAGCACACGGTGGTGATTTCCCAGCCGCAGAACAGCCACTCCAGGTTGTCGCTCGTCACGATGACGAACATGGCCGAGAGGAATAGAAACATAAGCGCCAGGAACTGCGGGCGACGGTCGGGCGCGGTCTGTCCGCGCAGCGCAGCCTCGTGCTCGTCGTGGGCCTGGAAGTCCTTCATGTATCCCAGGGCATACACGCAGATCAGGCTGCCGACAATGCCGACGGCGAGGACCATGATTACGCTCATGTAGTCCAGGTAGAGCGGCGTTGCCGTGACGGCTTCGGCCGCGGGCATCGTCATGGCTGCAAAGGCGAGCGAGCCCACCAACTGGACTACGCCGAGCACCGTGGTGAGCGCGTTCCTATATTTGTACGCGTTGTACAGGATGACGGCGCACAGGATGACGTCGATGACGGAGCTGATGATGGAGAGCACGTGCGAGGTGCCGGGTGCCACCTCGAAGCTCTGCGGGCCCGTGCCAAAAAACATGACGGCGACTACAACTGTCACCGCCATAATGATGCCAGAGCCTACAAGCCCTACCGCGTCGCGGGCTCGGTCACCGCGCGCGAGCAGCATGCCCAGCGCCGGTACCAGCGGAAACAGGGTAAGGAAATACAGTAGCGTCATACCATCACTCCCCCATGCAAAAACGCTGCAATTGTTTAACGTTATAGCTCAATTGAGGAGTAGCGGCGGCGGGTTTTCGGTCAACTGGGGAGTTTTAGACGTACGGGGCAAGGAGTCTGTCCGCATTGGAGCAGAGGGGCGGCAAGAAAAATGCGCCCCTGTGGGCGCACCATCCCGTTCGCTATTCCGCCTTTTTAACGCGCGGCTTGCGACCGCGCGGCTTGCGACCGCGCGGCTTATCGACCAGCGCGGATTCACCGCTCTCGCGATACTGGCGGCACCAAGCCTTGACCGAAGACTCGCTGGGAATCTTGTGCTTGATCATGGCCTCGCGAACCGTTAAGTCGTTTTCCAAGCGGTCCTTAACCACGGCGAGCTTAACTTCGTACGAATAGGTGTGATGATGCGAACCGGCGTTGAGCACGGCGTCGGCACCGCCCACGGCATATGCGCGGGCCCACTGACGAGCCGTGGCCTGGGGAATGCCAAGCTTTGCGGCGAGGGCGCGGTGACCGACCCCCCCTTGGAGGATCTCGACGGCGCGCTGCCTAACCTCGGGCGCATGCGTGCGAATCCTAGTTGCTTCCGACATACCTGCCACTTCTTAGCCTTAACCGTTAATCTGCTTTCTTACGTGCATGTTAGATAGTAGCATTTTGCTGTTTGCACGTAACAGTTAATTGAAAATCGCAATTTCGCTATCTGGGCATTTGCCATTAATTTGCAACAGTTCTTTAGGTTTTATTTACGCAGCTAGTTAGCTCGCAGCTCATTGAGGGTGTTTTACCAACCAGATTGGTATCTTTTTGTTGGCTGGTATGGCCTACGCAATTATTGACCCCCCCTACCCGCCCGCAATGGCGCGACAGCTTTCCACCTTACTTTCCAGCTTTCCACTCAACATTCCAGCTTTCTTTCCAGCTTTCCACCTTAGATGGTAAGTTAAGTGGAAAGTTGGAAAGTTTGATGGGAAGCCGAAGCAACGGCAGGCCGCGCGAGCAAGAAAGGGGGCGGCAACCGGGTGGTTGCCGCCCCCTTTGCGAAGCTAGTTGGCTTCGGAACTAGTGATCGATGCCGTTGAGGTTCACCCTCGTGAGCGTGTAGGTCACATAGTCGGGCGATTGAGGCGTTGCACTCGCCGTGCTGCCCGTGACTAGGCTCGCCGTCATCACCAGACGATAGTTCGCGTAGAACTGATCACGCTGTTCAGCCTGCGTGTTGACCTTAACGGTAAAGGGCAGGTTAAACGTGGTGTCGCCGTTCTGTGTTCGGAACTTGCCATTCTCCTTCGAGTCAGTGAAGGTGATCGTGCTACCGGAGGGAGCGGCCGCGGCAAGCTTACTCTCCGTCACCGTTACGTAGTTGGAGATATCATCCGTTACGCTCTCATACGTGCCGTCGGTTCCGCGGCGTTTCAGCGTGAGCGTGTACACAACAGAGTCGGCGTTCGCGATTGCCTCGGCGGCATTGCTAAGACCACCCAGTTCATACGTGGCACCCAGACCAATCGTGCCATTCGCGATCGGACGTAGGTCGTCCACGTTAATACCAAGCTGCGACTTATCTGGCGCAGAAAGCGTAATGGTCGTATCACCCGTGTCCATGCGATAGTATCCGACGTTACCGGGCTTCGCCTGCGTCAGGCTCGAGGTATTAAGGCCTTCCTTACGCGTCGAAAGCTTGGCGGTATAGGACATCTTGGTACAGGCGTCCTCGCCAGACTGCTTGGACAGGGAGATAACCTTGTTGCAGCCGTCCGGCGTAAGGCGAATCTCTTCCACTACCGTACGCACGGTAAAGGATCCGCCCGTTGCACGCTTGCGGATTCCGGCAAGGTCATGGTCGAGCGTGAGCCTCAGTGAGTCATCACCCGTATCCGTCACAATCTGTGTAAACGCAGGCGTTGAAGCGTCACATATCTCCCAATCCTTGCCATTCCATCTGTAGTTCTGATCGCCGATGGCAACATAGAACTTCGCAATTGCCGAGGTTCCACTCGGGAAACTGCTTACTCCCATTAGGTTGTTGTTGGCGCCATAGCGACACAGCGATGTATCGAGCTGATAGAACAGATGGTCGCTCTCTGTATAGTATTGGCTCGGGCTAAACGTAACCGTATCTTTGACGTCAAGAGAAAGCACGTAGGCGGCACCGTCCTCCGACTTCGAAACCGGAATGCACGCCCCATCTTTTTTGTCGACTACATTCTGCTCATAATTGGACAAGATGCTGTATGTCGATGCCGTACCGTTTTGATTATCGTCGCCACCGGTGCGCAAGACGTGATGCAGATTCCAAGATATGCGGGCACCCGAAGAATTCGAGTCAATAGACGAAGCCGTAAAACCGTTGATATTAGCTTGCGTCACGCCGTCGCCCGACTTGGGCACGTTGACAACTAGGTAGACGCTCTCCGACGCACGCCGCTCCTTGCCGGTATCCTCCTTAGGTACCTTGGTATCCTCCTTAGGTACCTTTAGCGTATAGCGACTGTTGCTGGGAACGTCAGCACCCGCAACCTTAAACAGCGTCCACTTGCCATCGAGTTTCGCCTTAGCGGTCGCCTCTGCCTCGTTATCACACACGGTCCATGTGCCGGCGCCATCCTGTGTGGCCGACACACCCAAAATCTCGCTCAGCCATCGCTCCTGATATGGATTGCCCGCAGAATCCTTGAAGCCGTCGTTTCCGCTCAGCGAAACACTCGTGGCGCCGCCTTCGCCCACCGTATAGTGATATTCCCTGCCACCGGCCTTGCCATCAACGTTCGCATCGATGAGCGTAAGCTGGGTGCCCTGGGGCAACCTTCCGTCGGCACCATTGAAGAGGATACTCTTGCCGAGCCCCTTCATCGAGCCGCCAGCAGCCATATAGCTGTCCCAGCCAAAGTCGACTTCCTTCCCATTGGCAGAATTGTATGTCCAGGTAAGCAGACCCGTCATCGGCTCGCCAAAGCTCGTAAGCACGTGTGCATCTTTTCCAAGGTTAGCGTAGTCTTTTTCTTTAAATTGAGTGCCGTAATCATACGTTGCAGTGAAATCGATCTCGAGCTTACGCTTAACGATGATCGGCACCTGAACGTTGTAGCTCTGACCCGCCTCGGTAAAGGTAACGGTCAGGAGCGTAAAGCGACCTTTGCCGTTGTCCCAATCGAAGCTTGGGCTAAACGACATATTGTTCTTGCCATTGTTCACTACGCGAAGCGTGGGATTGTTCGACGCGTCACCGTCTTTAACGAACACACCGTCCTTGAGTTGGAAAACCTCTGCTTTGGCCGTCACGTGCGGATTGGTGCCATTCTCGTTATTCAATCTGCAAGCGTCGGAGAAGCCGCCGTTCGTGACGATGTTTAGATAGCTCTTGACCGTCGTGTTGTCGTTGCCAGAGATCACCAAAACGGGGAAATCTGTTGTGGCCTGGTTGCTGCTTGTATCATTATTCGAATTGAACTTACTCGCCACGGATGAGGCATCGTAGCTCGAGGTATTTTGATAGGCGCCGTTGTCATTAATGCCGCCGATATTGGTGTAGGTGTAGCGGCCATCAACGCCAGCAGCCGCCTCGCTCTGGATGGTCGCCGCGGTGTCGATGGCGGCGCCGTCGCCAAACAGGTAGCGGTCGGTGGTGTCGTTGTCGGAGGCACGCACCGCCAGCGTGCTCACGGGGCTCGTGGTCACGTACGGGCTTGCCGCCGTGGTAGCGGTATCGTCCGCACCGTAGAGCGTGGTGCCCTCGTCGGGCGCGCGCAGCGTGTCCTTATAGTCGCCGAACGCGATGTAGGTCTTCCTGTTTACGGCGGCCGTATTGGTCGTGTAAACCATCGGCGGCAGATCACGCGTGGTCTTGCCGTTGCCGAGTTTTACGTTCACGCCCGCTGCGGAGAGGCTATAGCCGTTTGTGTCAACCTCGCCTAAGAGCACGCCCTGCTTAGAGCCCAATTTGTAGGTATTGCTGTCCATGAGCACGTTTACCAGATGGAACTGGCCGCGTCCGTCGCCCGCAATGCCGCCGTTGGAGGTTCCGCCAAACGTTGTGTTAGATACCTTTGTGTTGGTGACGTTGATGACGTCGGCACCGCTGTTAATCGCGCCAAGTAGACCGCCGCTCCACCTGCCCTTGATCGTGGCGCTCTCAATCGCGATATTGCTGCAGGCTATGTTCACATTGCTGAAGTAGTAGCCGATAAGTCCGCCCGAGCATTGGTCGGTGCCGGCAATGTTGATATTCTCGACGCTACAGCCCTCAAACCAGTACGTGTTGGGGCTGCCACTGCTCGTAACCTCGCCAATCAAGCCGCCCGCATTACGGATGCTATTGTTCGTTCCGGTGGCATCGCCGATGATGGTGCTCTTGGTATCGCCTCCGGCATCAATGCGCACGTTGCTTATAGAAATAACGCCTCTATAGGCGCTTCCGACCACACCGCCGGCGCCCATGTACTTATCGGTGTTCGACCCGGTGGCGAGTACATTTACCCCAGAGATGACTGCCGTGCTCGATGCGACGGCTTCCGTGATGCCAATTTTGGTGTTCACCGATACGTTACTGGAGGTATAACCGAACACGCCGCCCACGTAGGGTGCTGTTCCCGTGGCGGTTATGGTCGAGTTTTTGCCAATAGTCTTCTCGTATACCCCTGTGGCCGCGGTTGTCCACACGCCGCACGGCGAGGCGATCGCACCCACATAGCCGCCAACGTACTTCTCGCCCGTGACGCTAAGGCCAGTGTATGAGCAGTCACAGAGATTCGCGGGCGCCTGCGTGCCGGAGCCGAAATTGACCATATAGGTCACGTCGTTATCCGTCCTTCGGCTGGTACGGCCCGAGCTGCCAAGAAGCCCTCCTACGCTCTTTGCGCCCAACACGGTGCAGTTCTTCATCTGTACGTTGCGGTAGACGCCACGCGTGTTGCCGTCGTAGTTGGCCGTTGCGCCCGCCAAAAGGCCGGTGCCGATGAGGTCGTTCGATGCCGGTCCCGAGGCAATGCTACCGTTGGCGTCTTTGTACGTAAGCGATACGTTGCAGTTACTAAAGGTGAGGTCTTTGACCTGAGCGCCGTCATTCGCGGTGACGCTCTGCCCCACATTGGTTGAGGTGAACATCACGGTGCTGAATAGGCCGCCCACGCCCGAGACCTTATAGTCGTCATCGGCATATTCGACGACGCCGTAAGTGGCATCTTTGGTGCCTACCGTGATGGTGGCCCCGTTGCCGTCGATCGTTGCCACGTGCGGCGTGATGCGGTCGCGATCGGTGGACGCCTCGTTCGAGCTGCAAGCATTGGAATAGTAACGGCCGCTAAGGCCCACGTATCCCGTGCCGTAGCCGGTCATATCGTAGGTGGCATTTTCCTTGAACTCCAGGCTCATGCCGATAGATTTCGACGCGCACACGTAGCCCGTTTGGTAGTCGGCAGCGTAGGACGCCACCAGGTAGGGCGAATTTACATAGTCATCATGGTCGAGCGGGCCGTGCCACCCCTGTTTGCCCGGGGCCTTCTGGTCATCGTTTTTGGCGGTTTCGAAATCGCCGGCAGCGCTCGCAGGCTTACCCACGCAGTCGTAGCTGGCATTTCGCACCTTACCATATTCCTTGTTGCCAAACAGGTAGCCGTTTATCGCCGGGTCCTGCTTATCGCTGCCCCAGTACGCCTTGGAGCCGCGGAACACGCCATAATTAGCGTAGTCGGTATGTGCCGCTCCAGCACCCGCACCCGAGCTAATGATGGCCGAGAGCACCAAAAGGCCCTGGGCGTTTTCCACCGTGGTCACGGGTGCCTCGGCATCAGTGCCGATATACTTGTTGTCGGTGCCCGTGGTAGTGACGCAGGCGGTTCCCTTGTTTGTGAGCTCGTTGATCTTGTAGTTAGCGTTACCGTTTTCGACTTTGCAGCCCTCGCTAAAGGCATAGCCATCAATCACACGACCAACGTAGGGATTGTCGTACTGCCGGAAGTTGCCCGTTCCAAGACCCTGAGACTTGTCGCTGGTTCCAGCGCGCCAAGACGTCCCTGACATATTGCGGAAGATCACACCGCCGCCCGCAATGGCACCAACGTAACCGCCGACGGGAACAAGATGTGGCTTAGTTCCGCCACCAGTAACCGTAAAGCCAGTTGTGGGGTTATCGGCCGTCGCCCCATTTACGACCACGCCATCGATAATGTTATCGCCACCAAGGATGCAGCCGATAACGCCACCAAAGAACGCCGTTGGGGCACCGTCGGCGTCCTTGGCAGAATAAGTAATCGCCGCCGACTCGTTCACATAATTGATATTGAGGTTGCGTACCACGCTGCCATAGCTATAGGGAACCAGGCCGCGAAGCTCGCCCTTGTTGTTTTCAATCTCAATTGTTGCAGTCGAGGCGCCCAGATCGCCAACGATAACACCGCGGAACGGATTGGCCTTGTTGCCAAACCCGCCAAACGATGCCGCATCGACGGTAATCTTACTATCTTTGTCAGGCTCTATGCTGTAATACGCACTCTGTATATAGCGGTGCACGGTTTCGTCGCTCAGCGTCTGCTCGGGATCGGTCTTATCGCCGATCTTCCTCTCCCATTTTTTATCAGTACCGTTTGCCTGCTTATAGACGTACGTAACCTCATTGTTGGTCGATTGGTCGCTGCGGCGAGTGCAAAGCGCACTCTGGTCAGCGGCAATGGTGACTTCCCAGCCATCCAATGCCACGCTATTGTTGATGTAGTTGGCGATGGCGTTCATCTCCGTCGCGTCCTTAACGGTATACGGATCGCCATATGTACCACATCCCGTTATCAGCTTTGGAATACGCTGGTTGACTTTTATTTCGTGGTACTGGACATTGCTCTCGGTGGCCTTCCCCTTATAAACATAAGGAAGATAGTCACCGAACACCGGGGCATCGACATTCGCCGTCTTATCCCCAGCCTTCACCAAGCCGTTAGGGGTGCCATACGTCGCTTCATCGTAATACCAAAGCTGCTTGCCGGAGTACTCCGTGCCTTTCCTATCAATTTCGGATCCGTAGGTCACCTTGTCATTTTGAGCGGCATCTGTTGTAAAGGTATAGTCCGCCGAGCCCGTGCCGCCGGTCGCGTAGCCAAAGCTCTCCAGCAGGCTCGCGTGGGTAAAAATCGAATTGTCCGTTTGGCTGGGCAAGCTTATTTTCTCAAACTTCGCTATGACCTGATTGGCCTTATCTCCCACGCCGAGCTCGCCAAACAAGCTTGTAGCTGCAATCTTTTTTTTCGTACCGTTATTGTACGAATCGGTTACCGAGATATTCTTCGCATCAAGGTTTACAAGGGTCTGCATCTGGTTGATTAGCAGTGGAGCGTATTGGGTGGCGTTCGTCACACCATCGACCGCAAGACCATCGAGCACTAAACCGTTTATCGTGATTTGTGCCACATTGGTTTTTTTGACGGGTCCGTAGATATAGCGACACACAAGCGCGCCAGACGAGCTTCCCCAATCGCTCACAACAGAGCCCACGGTACCAGCAAGCGTGGCATTCTCAACCTTAAGATCGCCCGTGTGAGTTCGGATGAGAGCGCAGTGCATATTCTCGTGCTGCGTGGCTTCGTTATTCTTTTTATTGCCTTCTTGCTCAGCTTTAATATCGGAATAATGGAACGTAATGGTTGCGTTTTTTACCGTTACCGTGGAATTACTGGTGGGGTTGGTGGGGTAGAAGCTGTATCCCTCTAGGTTGATAGCCACGCCCTCGGAACCGTTCGTACCAATATTGTTTCCTTTGAAAATCTCACGATTTCCCGGAATGATATAGCCCTGAATTGCAGGCGGGGCATACAGGCATGCACACCAAAGCAACAAGTACTCCGGGCGGTCCATCCAGCTGCTCGCACTACTATTTTTTGAGTTGCTGCCTACTACCGTATACGCCTTGTCAAGATTGTAGTAATACCTCGTCCAAGCGTTGGTTTTGCGTGAGTTGCCGAAATTCGATCGATTGTGATAGCTGTTATCGCTTCCCGGATTTCCGCTCATGTCGAGCTTGCCATTATTAACGTCGTCTTTGGTGTGAAGTGAAACGACAGTGTTCCATTCAGCATCGATTAGCTTGCTGCCTGGCTTCCTGCCGTCGCCAACCCATTCATCAAACTTCTTTATGGACTTAGCTTCCGCAACATGAATGCCTTCGACCCTATAGGCAGTACCCCAATAAGCCTTATCTTCTAGATATAATCCCGCATACGGCTCGGAACCGTATATTCCGTCGGCTACTCTGCTGCCACGGCCGACGAGCAAGCCCAACATCTCGGCGTTGCTCGCGTTAATGGTTGCACCCGAAAGGTCGATGGCATAGTCGTTGATGACCCAGTGGCCACTAGCGGCGTATACAAGACCGCCGAGCTCCTTGGAATTCTCCGCAGTTATTGAGGCCTTGGTTGTTCTCAGAGCATAGGAGTTTACATCCTTGTTAACGCTGTTATCTCCGATAGTTACGACCGCGTTGCCCCAGCTATAACCCAAGAGACCGCCCGCGCCATTGAGCTTATCGCCGTTCTTGCCGACGCTCATGGCGAACGAATCGAACACCAACCCTGCGATGTTGACGGTCGCCACATTGGTCTTGTTTGTCACGTTTTCTTGTTTACCCTGTGCGATGCAGCCGATAAGGCCACCAACTTGGGCAATCTTGCCGCTGGCGCAATTGCCGGTTTCGATTTTGCCGCCGGCTTCGAGACCCGTAACATTGAATGTCGAGGCACAATCGCCCACATAGCCGATGGCGCCGCCAATGCGAATATTGCCGTTAAGCGTTTTAGTTGCAGCGATGGTCGCTTGAGCCTTGCTGCTGCCCCCAAACGTAACCGTGGAAGCTGTCGACACGCTGCCCGCAATACCACCAATGTTCACATCGTTAATGTTCACATCGTTAGCGAACGTATCATCGCACGCGATATTCGTTTTGCACGTTGCGCCAGACAGCGTCAGACCGCCCGCAATGGTGCCCGCAAGCGATCCGGCATCAATGGCCGCGCCGTTATCGAACTTCATAGAGCCGGCGATTGTGACGTCGGAGACAGTTGCGCCGTTGATTGCTGCGAACAAGCCCAGGCGGCCGTGGCGATAGATTTTGCCGTTGCCATCACTGGTGGCACTGACCTCGCTATTGCCGCGCATGCCGTAAGGCTCGCCCACCGCCAGACTTATGGTGTGACCGTTGCCGTTGAGCGTGGCGGTAAAGCTGTGGTTGTTCTCGTTAACGCCGGCTTGCTCTTTGGGCTGTTGGTCTTTGGTAAGGCCGGTAAGACCTGTGCCGGAAAGGTTGATGTCTGCAGAGAGCGTGATGTTCGTCGAAGGAATCTGAGCGAAATTGTCATCCGCAACGTCCTCCACGGCGGAGAAGTACCCGCTCGTTTGCCAGGTGATCGCCAGCTTTGCGAAATCGTCGACGCCTGCCAGCACAAAGGCGCCACCAGTTTTTACGAGATTCGATTTAAAGATACACTGGTGCGAATCGTTGATGGTGATGAGATCATTGCTCAGCCCACTGCCCAGGCGAATGACCTGACCATAGCTGTAGATGTCATCAATCTTGACCTGAGTGGTGGGGCGCTTGTATTGCCATTTTGTGATATCGCCTGCGGTGGCACCGCCGTCGCTTCCGCTACCCGCGGCAAAAATGAGTGAGTTGAAGTTCTCATAGACTAGCTGCGCGGTGTGGTCGTTTTCCGCGAATCTGGCGTCCGACAGATCGGTGACACCGCTGAACTTAACGATGCCGCGCCACGACGATCCGACGACTCCGGCAAAGCCGCCGTTCGAGCCGCCGATGGTGGCGTTGCCGGCGGTTTCGACCTTTAGGCCGCGCACTTCTAGAACGTTTTTTGTGTCCACGACGCCCACAGCACCGCCATACTTGCCATTATTGCTGGCGTAGCCCGATGTTGCACATGTCACCGTTGCGTCATCGATGACCACGGCAGACTCGTTGGGACTCCCGTTGCCTTCGCCAAGGTAGCCTACCAGGCCGCCCGCATAGGTGAGCTTGCCGTTGGAGCCCACGCCAAACGACACCGCGGCGCCATCCTGCACCGTGAACGCACGCAGTGCCTCGCCATCCTTCCTGCCCCACAGCTTGCCCACCAAGCCGCCGTAGTTGCCGCGCACGCTATTGTTGTTGTCCGTTCCGTTTTGCAACGTGCTTGTATACGATCCGCCGCTGACGGTCACATCGCCGTTCGAGATGTCGAGCTCGCCGAACAGTCCGCCGGCAGAAGGAGCGACGCTCGTGTTGGATACGCTGAGATCCACGCCCTCGCCAAAGTCGAAGATGTCGCCGTTGATGGTGAACTTGCCGGCAAACGAGGCGTCGCCGATAAGGCCACCTGCATACGTGCCAGCCGATGATGACCCAACCGCGCGTGCAGGCTTGATGGTGATGGCATTGCCCGAGGCGTCTTTTCCGCTGTTATCCGTACCCACGGTAAGCGTGAGGTTGGCTGCCTTGCCGATAAAACCGCCGCTGGCGGTGGTGCCCTTGACGGTGAGCGCGTGTAGGTCGAGAGCCTCCGTGACGTTGACCATGGCACCTGCACTAGAGCCAACGAGGCCTACAACGCCACCGGCAGAGCCGCTCGTGGACTGGACGGTGGCGGTGGGAACATTGGTCAGGGTGCCGACGCTCAGAGTCGCACCGTCCTTGACTTCGCCTACGAGCAGGCCAGCGTTGTCAGAGCTCGTTTCGACGGTTCCGCCTGAGACCAGATCGTTGGGGAACGTGACGGACTCAACCGTCAAGGCCCCGCTTTCGACCGTGTTACCAATCAAGCCAATGTTGCCCGTCGCATTCACCTTGAGAATCTTGTGAGAACCGGTGAAGCTATAGGTAACTTTCGCAGCAAGATAGCCCGTCGTCTCACCCAGGAGGGGTGCCGTCAAGACGGAAGTCGTATCATCCTTCTTATCAACGGGACCCGCGATGTCAACCGACGCGTTAAGCGTCTTGCACTCTTCGCTGTTTTCCGCACCGCTGACCTTCGTAGCGACCATCGGCGCGCTATAGGTAGTTGCGCCTATCCACTTTATCTTGACCGTATTGTTTTGGTCAGTCAGTTTGAAGTTATTGAAAACCGTCCGGTTAGACGTAAGCTCAACAGGGCTATCAACGCCATTCAACGACCTATAGATTTTGCCTTCAAACGGATGCTCATCGCTGCCAAAGCCCTGGAAAGACATGCCGTTATTTGCCGACTCGGTGAGCTTCGCATCGCCCGTGATGATAACCTTGATCTGCGCATCATAGTAAAGCGAGGCGTCGGCGTTAGACAGGACGGCGAACGCCTCCGACGACGTGACATTGAGGCTTTTGATTCCACTGTTATCTTCTTTGGGCTCGATGCCTTCCGCACCATTAGCCTCGAGCAGCTCGACAAGCTTTTTCAAATCCGTGATCGTCGCAGCCGCCTGGGCCTCAGCGTCCTCCGAAGTCGCATCATCGGCATCTTGCTCGGCGTCGTCAGCGGCGGCATCGTCAGCGGCATCGTCGCCTTCCGTCTGGTCGCCCGTGGAATCGGAACCCGTGGCGCTATCGGTGGTATCGCCTGCTGCAGCGCCATCCCCAGCACTGTCGCTGTCGGCGCCGGTATCACTCGACCCAGACCCGATCGTGACATCGCTCTTGGTCTCGCCGCCCTCGGCAGTATCCAACGCCTTCGCAGATGCGGTAGCAATCTCGTTCGAGATGTTCTGCCAGCCTGCCGCCACAGCAGCCACCGTGGGCGAGCATGCTTGGAGCACCATGACCACCGTCATGAACTCTGCGAGTATGCGCTTTGCCGTTCTCATCGATTCCGTACCTCTTATCCTAAAAACTCTGCTTCCAGAGTTATTGAGTCTCCGTCGTGCCCGTCAGGGTAGTTCCGTTCACGCTAATGTCCAGGTCGCCCCAGCCACCGGGCGTTTTGCCGTCCGCTCGGTAAAAGTTGACGACCATCGAACCCGGCTCCATGGTGAACGTAGCCTTGCGAGCTGCAGCATCCACCGTCGCGCCATGGTTGATCTCAAAGAACGGGTCGATCTCCACGTTCTCCCCCCACGCGAGCGTGACGTTTGCCGGTGCGCCCGTAACCGTCACGCGGTAGTTGTACGCAGCGTAATCAGCAAACTTGCCAGCCTCATCGACCAGCGCGCCCTCAACCGCAGCGGTCTTGACCTCGGCCCTCTTTGACGGCACGACTTTCGCCGCCAGACAGGTTAGCTCGGTGCCGGGGCTCTTCTCCGATACGACCGTGGCCTTAATCACAAAGTATGCTTGTCCCAACTTAGCCTCGGGGAAGGTCACGGTGTAGTCGTTCTTGGTAGGTTGATTCTCCGGAAGCGTGACGCTGCCACCGGGCTGGGGCGCATAGCTCCACGTGGCGCCATCGAGCCCGTGCCCCTCGACCGTCAAGGTGTATGTCACATTTTTGTCGTTGCAGAAGTTGCTGTTGCCCAGCAAGTAGTTGTAGATGCTAAAGGTAAAGTTGCATTGCCCGTTGCTGGGATACACCGTAACGGAGCGCTGGGCATGGGCGAGTTCGTCGTTGCTAGGCGCACTCATATAGCCCGTGAGCAAATCGCTCGCAAACAGGCTCTGCGCGGTGCCCGTTGCGGCGACGGACTTTAGAAATCCGTTGGCGGTGTAGGCGGAATAGGTAAAGTAACCACCCATCACGAGCGCCACGGCACAAACAAGTGCGACTGCTGCCACAACCAGCTTATTCTTGACTAGGCTTTTGCTTTTTGCCAGCTGCTCGCACTCGACAGTCTGCCGCTTCCCTTGCTCCTCCATGTGCGCCCCCTCTCCTACTTACCGCTCGTGTTGCGCGCGATCAGGTAGATCACGTCGGTCTCTTTGGTGCTCTCGTCCCACGAAAGCTTGATGATAAAGTTGAGCGTGTCGTTGCCAGTCGAGCTGTCGAGCGTCTTAGCGTTGAGTTCGCTTTTGCCGAATTTCTTGTATCGGTAGAGCGGGCGCGCGTTGCGCTGGACGTTTTGATAGTCCTTGAATGTAGGGTCGCTTGCGCCCTCGCCCGGCACGGCTGCCAGGCCGTCGCCCGGGTCGTTGATGGGCGTGAAGCTCGTCAGCAGGTTCTCTCCGGTTGCTTTCCAGCTATAAGATTTGTCGCCTGCGGTACCGCTCACGTCGGGCGTCTGGAGCGCAGACGTGTTCTCGGCTTTATACAGCTCGATAGTGAGACCTTTAATGTTGGTCGTATTCGCAAGCTGCAGCTCAAACCCGTCGCCGCCCGTCTGCACGCAAAACGGGCGCTTGAGCGTCACCGTGTTGCCAGTCTTGGTATCGCCGTATTCGGGGTTGTAGCTCAGGTCGATTTGCTCGGCTGCCGTAGCGTTGGGGCCCAGCACCTTGAGCTCTGCCGGCTCCTTGATCTTGCCAACGGTGGAGCCGCGATTGGCATCGACGAACCATCCGAGCGTCAATCCCAGCAACACAAGAAGCACGGCCACCAGGCCCATGATGGCAAGGGATTCGCGACGGTGGTCGCTCACCCAAGCCTTGATGCGCTCGATGCGGCCAGCCGGACGCGCTTCGCTGTGCGAGCCGAACCCGTTGCCGCCGGGGTTTGCCGCTCCTTCGTTGTGTTTGATATCGCCCTGCTCGCGGGCATTAAGCTGCTCGTCCATTTATTTATCCGCCTCCTTGGCGGTGAAGCGCACGCGAATGTACTTGACGTTCTTGCCGATAATCTCGTCGGCGTTGTTGTAGTAGCTGGCGCAGGTTTCCACATCCGCAGAGGACATGCCGGCTCCGACAGGCGGAACCGCGCTAGGCGCCTGACCTGGCACGCTCGTGCTATCGGCGCGGAAATAGCGCGCGTGGTTATTGTTGATGTCGCCGACGAGGGCTGCGTATCCCGCGGCGGGGTCCGTGCTCGCAAAAAGGTTGCCACCGTAGCCGGCGTTACCCGTGCGAACATAGCTCTTGAACTGCTCCGGCCAAATCCAGTAGAGGGTTTTGGTTGCGGTTTTGGTCGTGCTATTTGAGCCCTCAGGGCAAAAGTCCGACGCCGGAATGGTAAAGCTCTGCGTGATGACGGTAACGCTGGCTCCGTCCTGGGTCACCGTGGTTGTCGTGGGGACCAGCGGATTGGAGTAAAAGCCAGAGGTGTCTTTGCCCTGAAAAACCAGGATATGACCGCGCACCAAATCTTTAAGCGAGTTGATGATCTCTTCGTTTTTCGATGCATCCGCAGCGGAGCCCGTGCCGACAGCACTCGTCTGGACGGAAATCTCCCAGGTCATCTCCACCGTAATATCGTGCAGGTCATTGCAGAGCGGCTTGACGTTGAGCTGAAGCTGACCGGCCGACCCCGGAGAAAGACTGCCATCGGCACTCATGTTATTGAGGTTGAAAAGATTGTTCACGGCAAGGCTTGTACTGTCCGACGCGTAGTTGTCCTGGGCGTCGTACTCGCCTGCCGTGCCGCCCTGCGTTCCCGAGAGCACAAACCGTGGGCCCTTCGCCCCGATCGTACTCCCCGTGGCACCCACTCGGTTATTCGCGGCAAACCAGGCCAGGCATGCAAAGATGGCAACGATGGCGGCCAGCACAAACAGACCGCTCACCAGGAAATCCTTCCAGAAATCCTTGAGGGTCCGCGCGTGCTCGTCGGCAGCTTGGCGGTACTCGGCCGCCGTCTTGTGCTGCTGGAGCTCGCTATGTCGGTCCATGCCACTCATCGTTTGCGTTTGCCCTGCTAGCGGGCGTGCCGTCCTTTCCGCTTGGTCGCGATCAATCCATTGCTCGTAGGCATAGAATTCAGGCAGAATACAACACCATACGATAAGGTAAAAGAATAGCATTGACCTGCGGTTTGCTCCACAGCGCAAGCCTTAATGATGTCTTAAAGATTACGAATAGCAGCTTCTTCCATATGCCAAGGACATGGTGCAAACAAACCTGACCACTTGCACCAATACGCAGCACCGGGCAGCGGGCACACGGCGTGCCGCCCCTTAACACCCCAACGCGCGCACGGGTATCGCGTAGATACCGTCCTCGACCTCGCGGGCGTACTCACCCACCCCCACAATCACGGCCATAAACTCCGGTTCGCGTGTGCGTGAACGAGGATTTCCACAGACCTTCTTGCGAACGCGCTTGAGGCTCTCGACGCCGGCGCTCGCTTTATCTTCGCTCACCTTAATCTCAAAGGCGGCCCACCGTCCGTCGGCTAGCTGCACGATAGCATCGCACTCAAGGCCCGAATCGTCGCGATAATAGCGCACGGGCGTGCTATCCAGCAGGTCGAGCGAACGTGCGTAGACCGAAAGGTCGCGTATGACCAAATTCTCAAACACCAGACCAAATGTCTGCCAGTCGGCAAGCAGCGCCTGCAAGGACATACCTAGCAAGGCGCAAGCAAGGCTCGGATCTGCCAGATAGCGCTTGGGCTTGACGGTAAAGCGTCGTTTGTCGCGCGCGGCGGGAACCCAACCGGGGACCTCCTCGAGAATGAACATGCCTTTGAGGGCATCCAGGTACCTACGCACCTTGGTCTCGTCGGCAAACGCTGCGGGCTCCTCCTCGGCACCGAACATATCCATAAGAATCGTTTTATACGTGGTCGCCTGTCCCAGATTGCGCGCGATCGATGCAGAGACTCGACGAGCAATATCGGGGTCGAGACCGACCGCCGGAAAGCTGCTCGAAAACGTGGTGTTGAGATATTCGCGGGCGATGAGCTGGGCGTCAGCCGAAACCATATCGATCGCCTCGGGCCAGCCGCCGCGGCAAGCGGCTTCGACAAGCCCCGGCGTATCGCCATTGCACCGACAGGGCTCAAAACGATGCTCAAACAAGCCCGCCAGGCTCACCTTGCCGTTGGACTCGCCTGTCTCGGCAAGCGTCATGGGGTGCATGCGGACGCGGCCGATGCGGCCGGCTCCACTATGCGCGGGCGCCTCCGCCTTTGAGCCAAACGCAGGCGTGGCGGAACCCGTGAGGATATAGGCGCCGCGCGTACCCCGGGTGCGGTCAACCTCGTGTCTAACGTAGTCCCAAATTTGGGGAACGCGCTGCCACTCATCGATAATATGCGGACGGTCTCCCAGCAACATCATCGCCGGGTCGGCACGCGCGAGGTCGAGATTCTCGTCGACATACGAGGCGGACGCCCCATGCTCAAGCGCGGCCCACGTCTTGCCACACCACTTGGTGCCTGCAATCTCGACCGCGCCAAAGACGTGAAGGTAGCGCTCGATTTGCGCATCCACGATACGTGGGATGTATCCGTCCCGATGTAGCCTCTCACCTGCCATGAGCCACCCCCGCAGATTTCCAGGTCCTGCTTTCTGATTCTTCTATTCCACTGTAGCAAATTCGGATTTTCGGGTAGTTGCGATTCGGATTTTCGTGTTCATATAGTTCGGATTTTCATGTTCTAAGGATTCGGATTTTCGGGTGCTCAAGATTCGGATTTTCGGGTGCTCAAGATTCGGATTTTCTGAACCCGCTGATCAGGGACACTCTATTGGCAAAAAGGCGGGGAGCACCGATACGGCACTCCCCGCCCACTCAATACGCGATAGCTTTCTTGCTTAGAGCTCGTTGGCCGCGTGATACGCCGTGCGAATGGCGCTCGCAATATCGGCGGTACGCTCGCCCGAGCAGTCGCCCACGCAGGTCACGGGCACCGTCACGCCGTCCAGGTCAAACGCGTTGGCCTTGGAGCCCACGGCCATCACCACGTAATCGCAGGCGATCTTCACCGGCTCCTCGGGGCCGTCCTCGGTGGTGTGCACGGCCTCCACGCCCTCGTCGGTAATGGCGGTCAGGCGGGTCTTAACGTGCTGTTCCACGTTGTGGGCGGCGAAGTCGCTCATGATCAGCGGCAGAATGGTCTCGGACTCGCCCGCGGCAATCTTGTCGAGCATCTCGACGATCGCCACCTCGCAGCCGTGCTGCAGCAGGTACTCGGCAGTCTCGGTGCCCACCAGGCCACCGCCAATGACGGCGACGCGCCCGCTGAGCTCCACCTTGCCGGCCAGCACGTCCCAGCTCGAGACGACCTTGTCCGAGTCGGCACCCGGAACGGGGATGACCACGTCGTGCGCGCCCACAGCCACAATCGCGGCGTCGGCGGCGTTGAGATCCGCGGGGCTAGCGGCATGGTTGAGCTCGACCTTCACGCCCAGGCCGGGCAGAATCTTCTCGTAATACTCGACCGAGCGCATGATCTCGTCCTTGCGCGGAGGCGCAGCCGCCAGCACAATCTGGCCGCCCAGATGATCGCTCGCCTCGTAGACGGTCACGTCGTAGCCGCGCTTGGCCGCCACGCGCGCGGCCTCCAGGCCGGCAATACCGCCGCCCACCACGGCGATCTTCTTGTCACCCTCGCCCGGCTTAATGGCGACGGTCGCCTCGTCGCCGTTCTCGGCATTGAGCACGCACGAGATGTACTGGCGGTTTTGGATCGCGTCGACGCAGCCCTTGTTGCAGTTGAGGCACTCGCGGATGGGCTCACCCGTGGCGGCCTTCAGCGCAATGTCGGGGTCGCACATGAGCGAGCGGCCGTACGCGACGATGTCTGCCGAACCATCTTCCAGGATCTTCTCGCCGGCCTCGACCGAGACAACGCGGCCGACGGTTGCCACCGGCACGGAGACCAGGGCCTTGACGCGCTCGGCCACGGGCAGCGTCCAGTTGTAGGGCATGGCGCCCATGGGCGGAATGGTGTCGCCCATGTTGCCGGTATGGTTTGCCTGCGCCACCTGGATCATGTCGATGCCCGCACCCTCGAGCAGCTTGGCGAACTCGCAGGCCTCATCGGGCAGCAGGCCGCCCTTGCCGCGCGGCGTGCCGTCGGGGTTCTCCATGATCACGGGGAGCTTGTACTCCACCATCAGCTCCGGCGCGGCGTCCTTAATGGCGGCGACGACCTCGAGCGCGTAGCGGACGCGGTTCTCGAACGAGCCACCGTACTCGTCGGTGCGCTGGTTGAGGATGGCCGAGCACAGCGAACCCACCAGACGGTCGCCGTGGACCTCGATGGCGTCGATCCCGGCCTGCTGTGCGCGGGCGGCCGAGGCGGCGATGGCTTCCTTGATCTGGGTGAGCTGCTCCACGCTGGCCTCGTTCACAAAGTGCTGCATGTCGTGGTGCAGCTTGGCGTAGGCCTGCTTGCGGATCTCGTTGGACTCGGCCATCTTGGCGGCAAAGGTCTCCTCGTCGCCGGCGGCCTTTGCCTCCTGCGCGGCCTTGGCAGCGGCCATGGAGCCCATGACCATGCGGCCGACGCCGGGCACGTCGTACTCGGGGTGGAACAGCTGCAGCGCGACCTTGGCACCGTGCTTGTGGACAGCGTCGGCCAGTGCCTTAAACGTGGGGATCTGGGCGTCGGTCGCCAGCTTGGGCGTGGGGCTCGCGGTCATGACGGGAGCGACGTCGCCGATGACGATGTAGCTCACGCCGCCACGGGCCAGACGCTCGTAAAAAGCCAGGCTGCGCTCACCGATGGAACCGTCGCGCTCCTCGTAGCCGGTGGTCAGCGGCGGGAACATAATGCGGTTTTTGAGCTCAAGGGGGCCAACCGTAATGGGCTGGAGCAGCTTGGATGCAGGTGCGGTCATGGATATTCCTCTCTTGTAGGCGCGGCGGCGATGATGCCGCGTAGTTGTCTAAAGGATATGGCATGGGAGCACAGTGGCGCAACGGAAATCGGCAGACAGCAGGTAGCGGCAGGTGGATGGGGCGGGGCGGGGCGTCGGTTTGTCTCAATCTGTAACAGTTAGCCGCCCGAATTGGATCTAGATGTTACAGATCAAGACATTCCCCACGGCCCATCCTCAACAATCTAAATCTGTAACATCTAGCCGCGCAAACCTGGTCCACCTGTTACAGATTGAGATTTTGCTTGAGAAGCTGAGGACCAGAGTCCAAACACAAACGCAGCCGGGCCGTCAACATCGCTCCGCCGCCACACCGAGGGCCATACCACGGCAACCCGAGCATGGGACAGCCCCGACATTCCGGACATTTCAGCCCCTTTCCGGACATTTTTAGTCCTTAGGGGGTGCGGACAGAAAGTTGGACCGCGGGGCGGTCCGGACTGGA